>CANRIS010000006.1 GCA_947630725.1 uncultured Clostridia bacterium | reverse complement strand
AAATATAAATAAGGATGTCGGATTGTTAAGACGGTATATTCGATAATACTTGCGAGAGAGTAGCCTCTATGAAATAACCAGTCCGCTCATTTAACACCTTTGCACATTTCCCGTGCTGTCAGTAGAATATAATCAAACAAAACTATGGAGGTTTGATTATGGAACTGACTTACACGAAACACGGCGATTACTATCTTCCCGATCTGGATATACCGGCTAAAGAGAAAGTGCCGGCAAATAGGTACGGACGGATGCACGGTGACTACCTGAAGAAGAATAACTGGGCCGCGTACAATGAACTTCTTCTCTCAGGCAGACTGAACCGTTACCTGGAGGAGCTTGGCGAGCAGGCAGATAAAATGCTTGCGGGAGCTTTTATTGTTATGACTGTAAGCGTGGGTTGTTGGTGTGGTATCCTTAACTATGTGAAACTCCGTTTACTACCTCCGATACGAAATATCCGTCCATACCCTTTATGGGGGTCAGAACCCTCTGTACGCCGTATTCGTCTGTTTCATATACATAGGGAGCGGAGTCGTCCGCATATGCTGCCGAAGTATAAGAAACAGCCATAAGAGCCGATAAGGCTATACATAATATTTTTTTCATAAATATTCCTCCAAAAAATTCTGTGAAAACATACCGAAAGCAAACCCCGCCTTTTTGTTTTATAAAGACGGGGAAAACTGCCAAAAAAATCGTATATGTTTTTTAGGTATTTTTAAGCGTTAGTGTATCAGAATACGTTTATTGCTATGTATATAACAAACAAAGCAACAGATATCCACATAACGGGAGCGATCTGCTTGATCTTGCCTGTTAATATCTTAAGAAGTACCCACGATATAACGCCGAACATAATACCGTTTGCTATAGAATATGTAAAGGGCATTATAACGATGGCAAGAAATGCCGAAACTGCGTCTGCGACATCGCTCTCAAAGTCGATCTTCTTAACCGAACTCATCATAAGAAGTCCTACATATGCAACGGCAGGAGTTGTTGCAAAAGTCGGTATCGAAAGGAATATAGGCGCAAATATAAGCGATACAAGGAAAAGGACTGCCGTTGTTGCAGCCGTAAGACCTGTTCTTCCGCCCGAAGCAACGCCGACTGTGGATTCAACATAGCTTGTTACCGTAGATGTACCGAGACAAGCGCCTATGGTCGTACCGATAGCGTCCGAAAGGAGCGCTCCCTTTGCGTTGGGCAGCTCGCCGTTTTCGTCAAGAAGGTTGCCCTTGTTTGCAACGCCTATAAGAGTGCCTACCGTGTCGAAAATATCCGTATAAAGGAAGGTAAACACGATTATGGCAAAGGCAGGCAGATTTTTAAGGACAAATTCAAAGTCAAAATCAAAGAACAGGGGAGCCGAAAGCTTAGCTGTCGAAAGGTTGGGTATAAGAGAAACATCGCCCTGATACCAGCCTATAAGCTGAGCAAATATGCCAAGTATCCATGTAATGATTATGCCGAGAAGAATAGAGCCGGGAACCTTGTAGTGCGAAAGCGCCGCAATTATTATAAGTCCCACCAGCGAAAGAACAAAGGCTGCCTCTTTGAAGCTGCCCATACCTACTATGGTAGCGTCGTTGAGAACGACTACGCCCGAGCCTTCAAAAGCAACTATTGTGATGAAGAGACCGATACCTGTGGATATGCCGTACTTAAGGTTTGCGGGGATTTTGTTTACAAGAGCCTCTCTGAATTTGAAGAAGGACAGAATGATGAAGATTATACCTTCCACAAATATGGCTGTAAGGGCTACTTTGTAGGAATATCCCATACTTCCGCATACGGTAAAGGCAAAGAATGCGTTAAGACCCATACCCGAGGCAAGAGCTACGGGGTAGTTTGCTATAAACGCCATACAGAATGTGGCTATTGCCGCCGACACCGCCGTTGCGGTAAAAACTGCGCCTGCGTCCATTCCTGCGGCAGACAGATAGTTGGGGTTTACCGCAAGAATATACGCCATAGCGAGAAACGTGGTTACACCTGCAAGAATTTCCGTTTTTACATTTGTTCCGTGTTCACTTAGTTTGAAAATTTTTTCCATAATTTCCTCCTCTGAAAAATCGGATAAAAATATTTGTCTGTTACTTTTCTATTATATATAAAAGCTTTTAAATAATCAATCTGCAATTTTTACGAAAAATAAAATGAAATTTGTCAAATATGTACTATTTTGGAGCTTATGGCGTACTATTTTGAAGATTTTGGACTGCTTAAGTCCAAAAAATTAAAATAGGTATTGAAATGTTATCGGCGCTGTTGTATAATGATGTGAGAAAAGTCGGGAAAGTTATCGTAGCTTTCCCGTGATCTTCGGGGATAGGTGAAACTCCTTGCCGGTGGTAAAAGCCCACGAGACCCAGACAGTGGTCTGATTCGGTGAAATTCCGAAGCCGACGGTTATAGTCCGGATGTGAGAAGATCGTTTTTTTGCGGTTTTGTTTATTCTCCCCGAACGGCTTTTGCCTCGGGGTTTTTGTTTTCTGCTCTTTACTGAAATACTGCGGCGGAGGGAACGACTTATGAACGAGCACGAAAAATATATGAAAAGAGCGCTGGAGTTGGCGGTTCTCGGCAGAGGATTTGTCAACCCCAATCCTATGGTTGGAGCCGTTATCGTAAAGGACGGCAGGATCATTTCGGAGGGGTGGCACCACAGCTACGGAGAGCTGCACGCCGAAAGGGACGCTTTTGAAAATCTTAAGGAGGACTGTCACGGAGCCGATCTCTATGTGACGCTTGAACCCTGCTGTCACCACGGAAAACAGCCCCCCTGTACGGACGCTATAATAAAACGGGGCATAAAGAGAGTTTTTGCAGGCTCCGACGACCCGAATCCTGCGGTCAACGGCGGCGGCTATGATATTCTGAAAAAAAACGGCATAGAGGTACACCGAGGGATACTCAAAGAGGAATGCGACAGCATAAACAGGCATTTTTTTCACTATATAAAAAACAGGATCCCCTACACGGTCTGCAAATACGCTATGACGGCTGACGGAAAGATCGCCACCCGCACAGGCGATTCAAAATGGATCAGCGGAGAAGCCTCCCGAAGATATGTTCACGAGCTGAGAGGGACATACAGAGGTATTATGGTAGGCATAAATACCGTTCTGAAGGACGATCCCATGCTTAACTGCCGCATAGAAAACAGAAAAAGCCCCGTTAGGATAGTGTGCGACTCATCCCTGAGACTGCCGCTTGAAAGCAGGCTTGTAAAAACGGCAGGGCAGTTTGAGACTATCGCCGCAACGGTGTCACAGGACAGCGAAAAAATAAGCGCTCTCGAAAAAAGAGGAGTAAAGGTCATAGTCACAAAAAACAAAGACGGCAGAACAGATCTGGCAGATTTGTATAAAAAACTGGGAAGTATGGGCATAGACAGCATACTTGCGGAGGGCGGCGGCGAGCTTGACTATTCCCTTATGAAAGAAGGACTGTGCAACAGACTTTTAGTTTTTGTGGCTCCCAAGATATTTGGCGGGAGAAATGCAAAAACTCCCGTAGGCGGCGAGGGCGCAGAGCTTGCGAAGGACTGTCTGAGGCTGTCGGAGCCTGTCGTAAGGCTGCTTGACGGAGACGTACTCCTTGATTATGAGGTGATGTGATATATGTTTACGGGTCTTATTGAAGAAGTGGGCAGAGTAGTCTCGGTCAAAAACGGCAGGGACTTTGCGGGTCTGCGCATAGAGGCAAAGAAAATCACGGAGGATATAAAAACGGGAGACAGCATAGCCGTCAACGGTCTTTGCCTTACGGCGGTGAAGGTCTTTGACACGGGCTTTGAGGCGGACGTTATGGCGGAGAGCTTAAGGCGCAGCTCCCTCGGAGACCTTAAGCCCGGCAGCAGAGTGAATCTCGAAAGAGCTATGAGGGCGGACGGAAGATTCGGCGGACACATAGTGTCGGGACACATTGACGGAACAGGCAGAATACTCGGCTTTTCAAAAGAAGGCATAGCTGTTGTGACGGAAATAGAGGCCGCAGAGGAGCTTTTGTATTATATAGTCGAAAAGGGCTCCGTTGCGGTAGACGGCATAAGCCTGACCGTTATGAGCGTAAGCCGAAACAGCTTTGCCGTAGGCATAATCCCTCATACGGGAGGAGAAACAACGCTGCTTGAAAAGGATCCCGGCGACAAAGTGAATATAGAAACGGATATAATAGGAAAATATACGGAGCATTTTCTGAAGGACAAAAAGCCCCCGACCGAGGAGGAGGACATAAGCATAGAGTTTCTTTCGGAAAACGGATTTTATTGATGCAGCGGGAGGAAAAAATGAAGGAATTCAGGACAAACACCATCGAAGAGGCCATCGAGGACATTAAAAACGGAAAAATGATAGTCACAGTAGACGATGAGGACAGAGAAAACGAGGGCGATGTCATTGTCGCTGCTCAGTTTGCAGATACCGAAGCGGTAAACTTTATGGCGAGCCACGCAAAGGGAATAATCTGTATGCCCATGACGTCCGAGTATACCGAAAAGCTGGGGCTTGAGGCTATGGTGGAGCATAACACCGACAATCACGAGACGGCTTTTACCGTTTCTATCGACCATATAGAGACTACTACGGGAGTTTCGGCATACGAAAGGTCGCTTACGGCGCTGAAAGCCGTGGAGGACGGCGCAAAGCCCTCCGACTTCCGCCGACCGGGACATATGTTTCCGCTGAAGGCAAGGGACGGCGGCGTTCTGAAAAGAATAGGTCACACCGAGGCTACCGTGGATCTGTGCAGGCTTGCGGGGCTTAAGCCTGTGGGACTGTGCTGCGAAATAATGAAAGAGGACGGCACTATGGCAAGACGTGACGACCTTGTGAGGTTTGCCAAAAAGTACGGTCTTAAAATAATCACCATAGCCGATCTTGTGGCGTACAGAATACGCAGAGAAAGGCTTGTGGAGTGCGTGGCGAGAGCCAAAATGCCCACACGCTACGGCGATTTTGTTATATGCGGCTATGTAAACAAGCTGAACGGCGAACACCATGTGGCTCTTGTGAAGGGTGATGTGGCGGACGGAAACCCGGTGCTTTGCAGAGTTCACTCGGAGTGCCTTACGGGGGACGCTCTCGGCAGCTGCCGCTGTGACTGCGGTCAGCAGTATGCCGCCGCAATGAAACAGATAGCCAAGGCAGGCAGAGGCGTTTTGGTATATATGAGACAGGAGGGCAGAGGCATAGGGCTTATAAACAAGCTTAAGGCCTATGAGCTTCAGGATAAGGGGCTTGACACCGTTGAAGCAAACCTTGCGCTGGGCTTTCCCGAGGATCTGAGGGACTATGGCATAGGGGCGCAGATACTTCTGGATCTCGGCGTCAGAAAGCTCAGGCTTATGACCAACAATCCCCAGAAAATAACGGGTCTTTCGGGCTATGGAATAGAAATAACCGAAAGAGTGCCTATACAGATAGCGCCCAACGAGACCGATGAATTTTATCTTAAAACAAAAAAAGAAAAAATGGGACACATATTGGATATATAATAAAGGAGGATACAGAAAATGAGAGTATTTGAAGGAAAATTGGTTGCCGAGGGCGCGACCATAGGCATAGTGTGTTCAAGATTCAATGAGTTTATAGTGTCAAAGCTTTTGTCGGGAGCCCTTGACGGGCTCAAAAGACACAACGTACCCGATGAAAACATAGACGTGGCGTGGGTACCAGGAGCCTTTGAGATACCCGTCATAGCAAAAAAAATGGCTGAAAGCAAAAAATATGATGCAGTCATATGTCTGGGAGCCGTTATAAGAGGAGCCACAAGCCACTATGACCTTGTCTGCAACGAAACGGCAAAGGGAACGGCGCAGGTTTCGCTTTCCACGGGGGTTCCTGTGCTTTTCGGCATAGTCACAACAGACACCATATCCCAGGCTATCGAAAGGGCAGGCACAAAATCGGGAAACAAGGGTTATGACTGCGCTCTTTCGGCTATCGAAATGATAAATCTCATAAAAGAGATCAACGCCTGAAAAAAATTTAAAAAATTTTTTGGATCGTTCGGGTCGGGCTTTTTAAAATCCGCTGTGATTTTTTTTAGCCCGACTTTTTTTGTTTTGCAAAGGCAAAAGGGCATAAACCCGTACAGAATGTCCGCAGTCGGCTAAAAACTGTCGTTTCCATAGATTTGTAGGTAAAATTTAATATTTTTTATCAATAATAGTACTTGTAAAAGGTGCGGAATTTTGATATACTGTAGGGTAGTTTAGTGCAAAATTCTATAGAAAGCCTTGGTTTTCGTAAAGATTCGGCAAATTTTTTTCGGGAGAGATACAAAATGCGAGGGAAAAACAACAGAAGGCAAAAAAATAAGAAAACTTCGGGAGTAAAAAACTCCCTTAAGTTTATATCTATCGTGCTGACTATACTTCTCATATATGTTATAGGTATGGGCGTGTGGTTCGGCTTTTATATGAAGTCGAAGATCGACTACAACAAGCAGCTTGTCGCCGAGGAGCAGAATCAGCCGGGAGAGGCTGAGCTGGCGCTTGACAAGGCTCTTGAAGAGGCAGGAGAAAATCTTAAGGAGGCTGCAAGGTCGCCTCACGACAGAGCGGAGGATCAGCTTGCCGAGGCGAATATTCTGGGAAACATCCCCGACAAGACGTTTTTTGCTGTTTACGGTGTGGATCAGGACGAAAAGCTCACCGATGTTATAATAGTAGCCTGCTTTGACAAAAACACAAGAAAAATAACGGCTCTTTCCATACCGAGAGACACATATGTCACTTTAAGCGACGATCTTTATATGGAAATGAGGAGCGAGGGTCACAGCGCCCCCAGAACGATGAAAATAAACGCCGTTCATTCGTGGGGCGAAGAGGACGGAAACAAATATATCACCGAAGAGCTTGAAGAAATGCTGGGCATACCTCAGATATCCTTTTTCATTACCGTAAATGTCGAGGCCTTTCAGAAAATAGTTGACGATATAGGCGGCATAACCATTGACGTTCCGCAGGATATGTATTATAACGATGCTCAGCAGGGGCTTTATATAAACCTTAAACAGGGCGTTCAGACCCTTGACGGATACAACGCAATGTGCCTTGTGCGCTACAGACACTATACCAACGGCGATGTGGACAGAGTACAGGTTCAGCAGCTTTTCCTCAACACTCTCCTTGAAAAGGCTCTGAGTACCGAAACCATATTAAAAAATATAAATAACTATGTAGAGACGTTTCTGACCTATGTTCAGACAAATATGACCGTTACAGACGCCCTTAAGTATACGCCGTTTTTCCCCGTGCTTAAGGCCGACAGCCTTGTTATGGCAACTCTGCCCGGAGGACTCAGGGCAGGAGACAGCGGATATTTCATAAACTCCGATTATACCGAAAAGCTTGTGGACATACTTTTCTATGACGGAGACGGAGACCCTGCCGCATACAGCGGACTTTCGTGGGGAAATGCCACCTCCGATTCTGCCGAGGCGGTCACCACACATTCCGAAAGAGAAATAGACGAGGCCGACAACGGAAACGCCATAGAAGCCTCCATAGACTATGAGGAGCTTGCAAGACTTAAGGATAAGGATCAGTTCGCCAAAAAGCTTGCCGACATAGCGGCTGACTATCCCGAACCCTCGGACGAGTCCAAGGAGGTCATAGCCCGATATATTGAATTTGCATCATCGGCATATTGTCAGAGCGCGTTTTATTCGGGCGGGGAAAATACCGCAGAAATAAACGCCGAAAACTTAGGCGGCCTCAATAAGGACGTGCTTGAATTTTCGGGAGAAATGAACAACTCCATAAGAGAAAAGGGCATAAATCTTCTGAGGGATCTTTTGCCCACAGCCAGAGTTGACGTTTCGTCCTTTGACTATGACAATCCCATAAATATAAAAATATCCAAAGACGTGCTGCCTGCTCTCGAAGGTATGGACAGGCTTACGGTGCTTGTGGGCGACAACCTGCATCAGGTACAGCTCAGAAAGGCTGATCTCGAAAAGATACTGGACGAATATGACGGATTTACAATAACGTTCTATGAGGGTCTCAGAGACTATACCATAAGCTTCAGCGATGAGAGGGGCAGAGAGATAGACAGACTTCCCGCTCCCGTATATTTCGGTTTTTATTCCGACTATGAATCGACATCCTGCTATTTCAGCAAGGACGAAAGTGTCGAAAATATAGGCGGCAGCTATGACGAGGACAACAAGTGCCTTCTTTTCTCAGCGGTAGAGGGCGGCACCTATACCATACAGGACATTGACTCGGCTTATGCGGCTCTGTCGGATCTCGGCGAGGCAAAGAAACAGAGAATAACCGACTTTCTTAACAAGGGCTTTGTGCCTACGGCGGAGCTTGATATGGAAGCGGGTATGAATACGGGAGATTTTCTCAATTCTCTTGACAGTATGCTCAAAGAGGATTCGAGGGCGCTGCTTGGCGGACTTGGGCTTGACGAAAGCCAAAATCTTAAAAACGGCGAGCTTCTGGCAGCCTGCGGAACGCTGCTAAATCATTTCAACAAAAGCTATTATCCCTCCAACAAGGAGTATTATCTCGGACTGTGGAATATATATGACAACAAGGACGAGTATGACGGGGCTGTGGCTCTCGCCATAAGCAGCGACCTTATGAGCTTCAGGGGCGACTCTTTCAAGTGCAGCGAGGACGCTGTTCAGAGGGATATTCTGAACGTGCTTTCAAATACCTATAACCTTATATCGCCTGTTGCCGTTGCCGAATATAACTTTGTTCAGACAGAGGCTCCTCCCGAGCCTGAGCCTGTTATTCCGACAGACTTCACCCTCGATGAGGATACCGTCTTTATGCTTATTATACTCAGCATATTTGTGCTTGCGGCTCTGCTCATACTTGTGGCGCTTATTGCCGTTCTTGTAAAGGCGCGTAAGGAAAAGAAAAAGGCCGAGGCAGCCGAGGCTCAGAGGGTCGGGGCGGAAAAGTCCGAGTATGAAAAATATGAGGAATATGACGAGTATGACGAATACGAGGACGATGAAGACGACGGCTATGACTATGACGATGACGAATATGACGACTATGATGACTATGACGATGACGAAGAATATTATGACGATGAAGATTATGACGAGTATGATGACGACTATGACGATGATGAAGAATACGGCGATGATGAGGACGAGCCCGAAGATGACGATGAGCCCGAAGATGACGAAGATGGAAAAGACGAAAAAGAGGGCGAGGATAAATAACGGGTCAATAAGTCTCGGATAAGGCTTGACCCGATAAAAAAGGGATACCGAAAAACAGTCGGGGATCCCTTTTTCTATACCGATATATTTTCCGAACACAAAAACTGTCTGCGGGCAGAAAAGGGACAAAAAGAGGGATTTTTATGATTTTTATTTCCGTGGGAGAAATAATGGAGCTTGCCGTAAGGAGCGGTTCGATAGATTCGAGATTTTCGGGTACAAAACGGGCGCTGCAGGGAACCATACTCCACCAAAGACTTCAGAAAAGACACAAAAAAGAGGCGGCTCTCCACGGTCTTGAATATGAGAGCGAAGTCACCGTAAAGCACGGCTTTTCTTTCTGCGGCTGCGACTATATGCTTATGGGGAGAATAGACGGTCTTGTAAAAACCGAAAACAGAATAATAATTGAAGAAATAAAGTCAACCTCGGCTGCCCTTGACGAAACGGAGGAGCCGCTGACCCTGCGGCATATAGCTCAGGCAAGGCTTTATGCCTATATGTACGCAGAGGAAACTGGCAATAAGGATATAGGCATATGCCTTACCTATTGCGATCTGAGAGGTAGAGAAAAAAGCCTTTTTTATGATCCGAGCTTTGAGGAACTGAGGGATTTTTTCTTTGAAATAATGGAAGCATACCGAAAATGGAGCGAAAAGTCAAGAGAGCTTATCGAAAAAAGGGACGAAAGCCTGTCGACTCTTACATTTCCCTTTGAGGATTTCAGAAAGGGTCAGAGAGAGCTTTCCGTTGCCGTCTATAAAACCCTCGTATCGGGGAAAAAGCTTTTCGCCGCAGCACCTACGGGCATAGGCAAAACTATGGGAACGCTTTTTCCTGCCCTCAAATATATGGCTCTTTCGGGAGAAAAGCCCAAGAGACTGTTTTATCTCACTCCCAAAAACACTGTAAAGGCTCTGGCAGAGGATTCTCTCTCCATAATGACGAAAAAGGGGCTTTTTGTTATATCGGTAACGCTATTGGCTAAAGAAAAAGCCTGTCTCAACACGGAGCCCTGCTGCAATCCCACAGGCTGCCCATATGCGGACGGTCATTTTGACAGGGTAAACGATGCCCTGTGGGAAATACTTTGCAGTGAAAATATAATCACGGCGGATATAATAAGGAGCTATGCCGAAAAATATCGTGTCTGCCCCTTTGAGCTTTCTCTGGATCTTACGGACTTTGCCCATATAATAATTTGCGACTACAACTATGCTTTCGACCCATCGGCAAAGCTTTCGAGGTTTTTTGACGAGGACAGAAGAGAGGAGTATATTGCCCTTGTGGACGAGGCTCACAATCTGCCCGACAGATCGAGGGATATGTACAGCGCAGAGTTTAAAAAATCGGAGGTTCTTGAGGCAAAAAGGGCACTCAGGGATTTTTCGGGACACAGGATAATAAAAGCTCTCAACAAGCTCAACACATATATGCTGCGTGAAAAGGCTGCGGTTACGGGCGAGGCGGTTTCGGCTCACAGAGACGAGGATTTCATATATCTGCTTTCGGATTTTGTGGGGGCTGCTGACAGTTGGCTTATGAAAAACGAGGGAAGCAGCGCTTATGACACCATATTGCAGCTTTATTTCAAGGCTATGGACTATATAAAAATAGACGAGTATTTTGACAAACGCTTTGTAATAATAAAGGAAAGCTATGACAGGGAGCTTAAAAAAACTATTTTTTGCAGAGACCCCTCGGAGATACTCAAAAATTTGCAGGAGAGCTTTGGCAGTATGGTTTTTTTCACCGCTACCCTCAGACCTATGGAGTATTTTATCGAAATTCTGGGCGGCAGCTTAAAAAAGGACAACCGAATCGAAATACCATCGCCTTTCCCCAGACAAAATCTCTGCGTTATAACCGACAATTCAGTTTCGACCGTGTATAAGGACAGAGAAAAAAGCATAGCACCGATTGCTGAAAGAATATATACGCTGCAAAAGGCAAAAAAGGGCAACTATATCTGCTTTTTTCCCTCCTATGAATATATGGAAAGGGTCTATGGAGCCTTTTGTGAAATGTATGGCGATGTAAGGACCATAATTCAGAGCCGCAGCTTTACGGAGGAGAACAGAAGGGATTTTTTGGATGAATTTATGCCCGAAACGGCTGTGGTGGGCTTTTGTGTGCTGGGAGGAGTCTTTTCGGAGGGAATAGATCTTAAGGGCGACCGTCTCATAGGCTGCGCCATTGTGGGGGTGGGGCTGCCTAAAATTTCGGTAAGGCAGAACGTCATAAAGGAATATTTCGACTCGGAGGGGCTTGACGGCTTTGCAAGAGGCTATGCCTATCCTGGAATGATAAAGGCGGCTCAGGCAGGCGGAAGGGTCATTCGCTCGGAGACCGACAAAGGGGTCATACTTCTTTTGGATCGCCGTTTTTCGTCTCCGTTTTATAGGGAGCTGCTTCCGCTCCACTGGCGCAGATGCTTTTCGGCTTTCGGCAGCAAGGACATAGAAGCTATACTTAAGGACTTTTGGAAATAAACTTAAAACGACAGTCAAAAAATCCGCCCGAACCTCCGTGGGGCTTATGCTCCCAAGGTATCGGGCGGTATGTTTTTAGGCTGTGTTTTTTTGTTACATTATTCTTGTATTGTTCAGAAGATTCATCTTCATTTCATAGTAGGAGGGGCTGAAGTCAAGATAGTGCCTATGGGGATTTTCAAAACGCTGTTCCTCCTGCCATATTTCTTCTTTGAGCTGTCTGTCCACATAGTTCCTTACTTCTTTCAGAGGACGTCTGCGGAACACTGATTTTCCGTCCTTTATGACCGGAACCTGAAGTTCCTTAGCCGTGCAGTTCGTAAAGTATCTTATTCTCCAGGGCTCATCGGGGTCAATATATCTGTAGGGGCGGCTGAGATCAGGTTCTTCGTCAGCCTTTGTTATAAGGTCGGCTATGGCCTGTCCGTCCTCGTTGTATATTCTGTATATTCTTTTTTTGCCGGGGTTTGTTATTTTTTCTTTATTTTCGGAAATCTTTATCTTGGGTATGCTTACGCCGTCCTTTTCAACCGATGATATTTTATACACCGAGCCGAATATGGGGTCGCTCTTTGCGGTGATGAGCCTTTCGCCTACACCGAAGGAGTCTATGGGAGAGCCTTGGCTGATAAGGGATTTTATGAGATATTCGTCAAGAGAGTTGGATACTATTATCTTGCAGTCGTTAAGCCCCTCTTTGTCCAGAATTTTTCTTGCCTTTTTTGAAAGATAGGCGAGATCGCCCGAGTCAAGACGTATGCCCTTAAGTCTCTTTCCCATAGGCATAAGAACCTCCTTTGCGGCTCTTATGGCGTTGGGAATGCCCGAACGTATAACATCGTATGTATCTACCAGAAAAACCGAAGCATCGGGATAGGTCTCGGCATATTTTTTAAATGCCGTATATTCGTCCTCGTGATACATTACCCAACTGTGAGCCATTGTGCCGCTCACGGGTATGTCAAACATCTTGCCTGCGAGGACTGTCGCTGTGCTGTCGGCTCCGCCTATGTATGCAGCCCTTGCGCCGTATATTGCCGCGTCCATATTGTGAGCTCGTCTTGCGCCGAAGTCGGATATGACCCTGCCCTGAGCTGCGTGAACGATGCGCCTTGCCTTTGTGGCTATAAGAGACTGGTGATTTATCTGAGTGAGTATGGCGGTCTCTATGAGCTGAGCGTCAAGGAGAGGCGCCGTAACGGTGATTATAGGCTCGTTGGGATATATGACGGTACCCTCGGGAAAAGCCGATATATCGCCTCTGAAACGGTATGTTTCGAGATAATTTAAGAATTTTTCGCCAAAAAGCCCCAGAGAGCGGAAATATCCCACATCGCTGCCGTCAAAGCGCAGATTTGTTATATATTCAACTATCTGTTCGAGACCCGCAAAGATAGCAAAGCCGCCGCCATCGGGATTTTTTCTGTAAAAAACATCGAAGGTCACCTTATCGTTAAAGGAGCTTTCGGAAAAATATCCGTTGGCCATAGTCACCTCGTACAGATCCATCATCATACTTATATTTCTTTTGTCAAACTGTGTCATTTTTATTCCCCTTTTGCGCTCTGTTCCGGAGAAGCTGTCCGAAATTTGATATTTATATAATTATAACACATTTTTTATGCCCTTTCAATTGTTTTGGACATATATTTATATTTTATTCACATAAAAAACCATCGCTATATATATGTCTTAGGTCGCCCACGCTTCTGAAAGGCGTTTTACGGCGTCCTTTATCTGCTCGTCATCAAGCTCGCCGAAGCCCATTATAAAAGAATTTTTGGGCAAAAGAGAGGATGGCGATATAAGACCGGAGGACAGGGGCATAAGCTTTACGCCGTTTTTTGCCGCCGCTGTTCTGAGGCTGTTTTCGCTTGCGTCCTTGTCTATGGTGAGTATAAAATATGTGCCGCCCACATTGTTCGACACCTTAACGATTTTTTTCAGAGGTGACTTGTCGATTTCCGAAAGCAGCAGGGAGCGCTTTTTTTCGTATATTTTTTTTAGCCTTTCGGTATGACGAAGGTATTTTCCGCTTTTTATATATTCGGCTATTGCCTGCTGACATATGCGGTCTGCAAGGCAGGTATAATAGGGCAGAATATTGTTAAAAAGCTTCTTTATTTTTTTCGGCACAACCATATACGAGATTTTGACCGATGAGGCTATGGAGCGTGAAAAAGTACCAATATAAATTACATGGTCGCTGTCACGGGATATAAGAGCCGAGCCTGCTCCACTGCAAAAGTCTGAATCAAAGGCGGCCTCTATTACATAGCGGTTTTCGCCCATTCCTGCCCAGTCCAAAATAAATTTGCGCTGATCCTGCGAAAGAATGCGGTTGAATGGAAATGTGCCGTCACAGGCGACATAAAGCACATCAATGCCGCTTTCAATAAGCGCCTGTTGAGGAAAGGCATCGGGAGACGAGTTTAAAAGCTCCACTTTTTCGGCTGAGTTGCGCACGGCGACATAGCTTCTGGCAAAGGTGGGATTTTCAAAGCCGAAAACCGTTGATTTCGGAAAAACGTGTACAAGCTGTTCAAGAAGATATTCGGTGCCTGCGCCTATTATTATGCGGTCATAGGGCACCTCTATGCCGTGAAGCTCCGAAAGGGCTTTTGATATGGCTCTGCGAAGCTCCTCTTCTCCGTATTTGTGCCCGAATGAAAAAAGAGAGGGCATATCGTAGGAATAATTGCGGAAAAGCCGTGAAAGTGCCTCTGTGGGCATTGACCTGATGTCTATGCCCTGATGGCTCATATTTATGACAATGCCCGGATTTGAATAAAAATCCTGCTCCTCGGTATAAGCCGACAGAGAAGATGCCGAACGGGCAAAAAAACCGCTGCGTGATCGCGATACCACAAAGCCGTCCTTTTCAAGAAGATGATAGGCGTTGTCAACGGTGGACTTGCTGAGCTTAAGCTCCTCCATAAGCCTTCGCCGTGACGGGAGTTTTTCGCCGTTCTGTATTTTCCCCGATGATATCAGGGCACTGAAATGATTGTACAGCTGCATATAAAGCGGCACAGCCGAGCCTCTGTCAAGCGCAAAACCGATCGTATTCATAATATCACCTCTTTTTTTCTTTTTAAAATATTATATCCCATATGCAATAAAATTTCAATAGCTGGCCCCATAAAAACAGACCCAATCTGGTACTGTTAAAAATTTTGTATATTTGGTATATTGTATTTTACCATAATAGGAATTTTACCATAATAGGAAAGAGAAAAAAAGGAGGAATTTTTATGAAAAGAACCGTTGGCGCGCTTATGCTTGCGGCTGTTATGGCTATAGGGACGGTCAGCGTTCCTGCCGATGATACGGTCGGAGAAGAAAGCGTAGGCGCAGAAGAAGAATTTGTTTCGGCAGATTCGGAGACAGGCGTTGGCCCCATGGAGGATGTGCTCTCGGATGCGGCGGTTGAAACCGTTGATTCGCAGTCGGCGGAGCTTGCGGAAGAAAAAGACGGTTTTGATCCGCAGACGGTTATGTGGACGAACAATCCTATCGAAAATGTTCTGGCTCAGGCAGGCATTTATTCAAACGCAGCCGAAGTAAATCCCAATGCTTCAAAGGATGCCACAGGCGTTCAGAACCCCTACGCATCAAAAGGCACAAACTATAACGGCTGGGAATATTCCGAATTTGTATGGACGAACAGCTATCCTATCGGAAACGGAAGAATGGCGGCTATGGTGGCAGGAGGAATCGACAAGGAGGTTATTCAGATAAATGAAGATACCTGTTGGGACGGTTCTCCCTATGGAACTCTTGAAGACGAAAACGGAAACACCCTCACCACCAACGCCCAGACAAGGGACGCAAACAAGATCTCAGTCAAGGATCAGACAAGCGGAAGTATAAAGGACGGCTGGAAGTATTACAGAGGGGCAAACCCCGATGGCACGCCCGCTCAGATCGGAGCGGAAAATGTCGTTATAGGCGATGAGGCTTTCAGAACAAAATATCCTCAGTTTGCAGACTTAAGCATAGCTTTTCAGGCGCTCAACATAGACAACGCAAAAGAACAGCAGGCGGTTCAGGACAGATGGAATATGGAAAAGATGGTAGAGGCCACATTCCTCGGCAACCCCTCGTCCCAGAGAGCCTACAAGTCGTTTGTTGAGGTATATCTTGATTTTGGACAGAAGCACGAAAATGCCGAAAACTATGTAAAAAGCCTTGATATGAAAAACGGTATAGTCACTGTTGAATATGACTATGCGGGAACACACTTCAAGCGTGAAAGCTTTGCCAGCTATCCCGATCAGGCGGTGGTTACACATATCGAAACCGACAATGCGGCAAATTTCAGCGCAGAGCTGCATACATATCACAACAGCAAGCCCGACTATTACAGCTACGAAAAGGTAAGCGACAAGGAAGTCAAACTTAAAGCGGCTATAACGGACGGCAACAAGGACAACAACGCTCCCGCCACAGTGAACGCCATAAAGTTTGAGGCAAGAATGCTCCTTGACGGCGACGGCAAATTTTCGGTAAGCGGCGACAACACCACGGTAAATGTTTCCGGCGCAAAGAACACGACTGTCTATGTTATAGGAGCAACAAACTATGTTGACTATCTGCACCTTGACAACTCAAAGCAGGGCAAGGACTGCGACACATATGAGAGAAACATACTTTCAAGAAGCTATGACAGCATAAAGGCAAGACATATTGAGGACTTTGAACCTCAGTTTGCGGCTACAGACCTTAAGCTTGACAATGCAAACGGAGTTGACTATGCCGATACTCCTACCGAACAGAGAGTAAGAATAAATATAAACGGACAATCGGGCTTTCTGACGGGAGCAGGCTCAAAGCTTTCAGATGCCAATAAAAACGGTGTTTATTCGACCTACAGCAAGGGCGACAATCAGCTTGCGGCGCTTGAATTCAACTATGGAAAATACCTTATACTCAGCGGTTCGAGAGCAGGCAGGGCAGCCTACGGCGACAACATCGAAATACCCGAAAGCCAGCCCCTCAACCTGACAGGAAAGTGGAACGGAGCTTTGTCGGCATCGTGGAAGGGCAAGTATACAATAAACATAAATACACAGATGAACTATTGGGCAGCCCAGCCCCTCGGACTTGCCGACTGCGAAAAGCCCCTTATTGACACGTTTGACGAGCTTGCCCAGAGCGGAAGCATAACGGCGGCAAATCAATACGGCATATACAACGACAGGGGAGACGACAGCTATCAACCGGGCGACCCGTGGGTAACTCACCACAATTTTGACCTTTGGAGAGGTACTCAGCCCATAGACAACGCAACGGCAGGCCTGTGGCCCACAGGCGGCGCATGGCTCCTTGATCACGCATGGCAGTATTATCAGTATAATAAGGACGAGGCATATCTTGCGGAGGTTTATCCCTATATGGTGGGAGCGGCTAAGTTCTTCACACAGTTTTTGGTTGTGGATCCCGAAACAGGCTATCTTGTGACGGCTGCATCCTGTTCACCCGAACAGGGCGGCGTTCAGCCCGGAGCGGCTATGGATACCCAGCTTGTGAGAAACCTCTATGATATGGTAAGACAGGCTTCGACAATACTCGGAAAGACCGAAGAAAACGCAGACCTTCTTGCAGCGATAGACGAGCAGATGCCTTCGTCATATCTTGGCGATGAGAAGGGCAAAATAGCGCCCAACATTATTGATAAGGCAGGCCTTATAAACGAGTGGGCAAGAGGCGATGTTACATTTGATATTTCAGTAAATGACAGCAAGGCAAAGTGGACAGTCACAGACCCCTTCAAGGGAACAGTTTCAAAAGTATATGACCACGGAGCAAGCAACAACACGGGACACAGACACTGTTCTCATCTTTGGGAGATGTACCCCGGAACACATCTTTCGGCATACAGCAGCGATGCAAACGAGCAGGCTATATTTAAGGCTTTCCAAAAATCTGTTGCCGCAAGAGGCGCAGGCAGCGGACAAGGCTGGGGTCTTGCATGGAGAATCGCTCTCAACGCAAGAGCCTTGGACGGAAAAACAGCATCGTCAATGCTCGAACAGCTTTTCACCACGAGAACATCGCCCAACCTTTTCGATCAGCACCCCAACTTCCAGATTGACGGAAACTACGGCGCAACGGCAGGTATTATAGAAATGCTCATACAGAGCCATGACGGAACCATAGACCTTCTTCCCGCAATTCCTACTCAGTGGGGCAGCGGTTCATTCAGCGGATTCAGAACCCGTGAGGGAGCAACGGTCGATCTGAGCTGGAGCGAGGGTATACCTACCGAAGCAAAGATAAAGGCAGACGAAAACGGCACTCTCAGAATCAGAACAAAATACGCAGGCGAAGCAAATGTAACTCTCGAGGACGGAACCCCCGTAAGCTCAGGTCTTGAGGGAGCGACTGTTCTTAAATTCAGCGCAGACAAGGGAAAGACGTACGTTATCAAGGATTTCGCATCTACCATCGAGGAGGGCGAGACGGTATATAAGGCAGCCGATACCACACAGTTTTTTGCAAGCGATAACGGCTCACTGCCCAAGGTAGACAGCAACGGCGTGGAGGTAGGGTATCTCTACAACAGAGAAGGAGTCACTCTCGGCTATGCGGTAGATGATTTTGACTTCAACGGTCTCTCAAAGCTTATTCTCAATATGGCAAAGGTAAGAGACAGCAATATATATGTTATAATCACCCTTGATACGCCCGATGGCAAGGTTCTTGCAAAGCAGCAAATATCCACGGGCAACAACGAGATAGACATATCCGGTTTCAAGGACGTAAAGGAGACTCATACCATATGGCTCGGATTCACACAGGATCCCTACAGCAGCGCTCAGAAGTATCTCGGCAATTCAGGCGACCTTATTGCAACCTATACCAAAATAAAGGATGACGGCGGAGACGGCTCCGACACAACGACAACGGATCCTGCCACCGAGACATCTACAGACGGATCCTCCGAAACAACAACAGAGGGTCGCATAAATGAAAACGCAGGCGACATAGACAACAACGGACGCCTCACGGCAAACGATTCGGCTGCTCTCCTCTACTACATCAGAACAGGAAAGAAAGCAGACGGCTGGAATGTGGAGCCCGAAAATACGGATACGGACGGCGACGGAAAAACCACAATCTCAGATGCCTCCGCAATCCTCTCCAGGGTACTCAATTCAGCATACAGCTATAACGAAAACAAAGCAAAATAAAACACCTATCACACTATCCTCCCGAAAAATTATCCGGGAGGATATTTTTTCCCACAAAATGACCGCCTCGCCAACAATACCGGCGGGGCGGTGTTTGTTTTAAAACGAAGTTTTGGAGAGCCTGCACAGAGGCTTTTTAAGGGCTTTTTGGATAATACATTAAGTATTATTTCGTGCTTTTCGATTTGTTTGTTGACATATTTTATATAAGGGATTATATTTGTTATAAAGAATATCTGTGTGATAAATAAATGCAATAAAATATCTGTAAATGAAACAATCTGATGTTTTTATAGCGAACATAAACCGATACACAAGGAGGTTATACAATGAAAATACTCAAAAGAACGCTCATTATTATTGTTCCTATAATTTTAATATTATACATGGTATACCCATGTTTGCCATGGATATATACAATTATTTACTTAAATAAAGCTGTATTTCCTCCGAGTTACAACAAAGCTGATAAGTATTTGGAAGCCAATATTGAGGAATTATCTTATGTTGCGGATAAACTGCTTGAAATGGATTATGACAATATTTCAGTTTCAGATTCATATACCAGTAAAAAAGAGGGGTATAGTATGGAAGTTTGGCGCAAGAATGATCCGGACGATGAAAGCATACCTATTCCCGATGAAATAGATGTCCCCGATGAACTGCTTGATCATATAAAAGTATTGTACGAAGGCAAAGTCCAAGATATTACTTGTTGCCATGATTCTGATGGATTTTATGTAGTCTTTACGCTGTGGGACACTATGTATGAAAGCAGATATATATCATATGGCGCAAACCCCGATAGCGAACAGGTCATTGAAGTGAGGCAGTTGTCAAAAGATAATTGGTATTATTATGTCCATAACTATGAAAAAGCAAAAGAAATGTATCCCGAGCGGTTTACGTAGTGTAAACAAAAATCTAATATCCTTGAACCATTCAAAAAGGTTATTTTAGATTTAATAAAAAATATGTTAGTCAATGATATTCGCACTCCGCTTACGCTACGCGCTCATAACCGACGGCTTCTGATGAAGCCTTTGTATTCGGATGGGAGCTTGCATCTCCCACCGAATACAACAGTAAGTACCCACCGCCTAAAGAGGCGGGGGACTTACTTGTCGGTTAAAATACGGATAAAATACATCAAAAATACCGCCTCGTCAACAATACATAATATTGACGGGCGGTTTTGTTTTAAAAATAAATACCGGGGTTTTGTCCCGACATTTATTATAAAGCAATTTTTTGTGTTTTGTTATGCAAATTCCGCAGCGAGTATTTTATTGAGGTTCTTGCCTATGGCTTCAAGAAATTCACGGCTGTTTACTTTTTTCTTTTGGGGCAGGGATGAGAGTATGTAGAGGTCTCCCGTCATAATTCCGTCCTCGATAGTGTTTATTACAGCCTTTTCAAGGGAATCCGCAAATTTCATAAGATCCGAAAGTCCGTCAAGCTCTCCTCTTTTTCTCAAAGCGCCGCTCCATGCAAAAATCGTTGCCACGGAGTTTGTAGAGGTTTCTTCGCCGTTCAAATATTTATAATAGTGTCTCTGTACGGTGCCGTGAGCCGCCTCAAACTCGTATTTTCCATCGGGAGACACAAGCACCGAGGTCATCATCGCCAGTGAGCCGAAGGCAGTCGATACCATATCGGACATAACGTCTCCGTCATAGTTTTTGCAAGCCCAGATATAGCCGCCGTTTGATCTTATTACCCTTGCAACCGCATCGTCTATAAGCGTATAGAAATATTCTATGCCCAGAGCATCAAACTTTTCTTTATATTCATTTTCAAATATTTCCTGAAAAATGTCCTTGAATCTGTGGTCGTATTTTTTTGAAATTGTGTCCTTGGTGGCAAACCATAGATCCTGTTTTGTATCAACGGCATAGTTAAAGCAGCTCCTTGCGAAGCCCGTTATGCTTTTGTCCGTGTTGTGAAGTCCCTGAATTATGCCGTCTCCCTTAAAGTCCATTATCGTTTCGCTTGTCTTGTTTCCGTCTTTGTCGGTAAGCACAAGTTCGGCCTTTCCTCCGCCTTTTACCGTCATTTCAACATTTTTATAGACATCTCCGTAGGCGTGTCTTGCGATGGTGATGGGCTTTGTCCATGTGGGTATGTAGGGAGTTATGCCCTTTACCAATATTGGCGCTCTGAAAACGGTTCCGTCAAGGATAGCCCTTATGGTTCCGTTGGGAGACTTCCACATTTCCTTAAGATCATATTCCGTCATTCTGGCTGCGTTTGGAGTGATGGTAGCGCACTTTACCGCAACGCCGTATTTTTTTGTAGCCTCGGCGCTTTCTGTCGTCACTCTGTCGTCCGTCTCGTTTCTGTGGACAAGACCCAGATCAAAATACTCTGTTTTAAGATCAACATAGGGCAGTATAAGAATATCCTTTATCCACTTCCAGAGTACCCTCGTCATCTCGTCTCCGTCCATTTCTACAATAGGAACATTCATTTTTATTTTATCCATATCAAAGCATCCTCCGTACCGATTTTTCATAAAAACGGGGCAAGGCTCTTTCCGCAGAACATCCTTGCCCCCAACGCAAACAATTATATACAATTTCCCTTTTTATGTCAAGTACCGCAAAATTATTTTGTTCACCTGCCCTGATATTTTTGGCTTATCTGTAGTCACGGTATTCCGGGTGGTCGTTTATTTCTTATATTTCGTCTCGATCATAATATACGCAGCCATCATAACTATCATCAGAAAGACTGCTGCAAAAATTATTAAAACAAAGATAGGAGAATTTTGTTCTAAAAATATAATGGGTATTCCTATTATTTCAAATACAGCGGCAGCCGTAAACCATAGGGCAGAAACAGCTTTGTTGTATTGTTTTATATTTTCTGTGATCGACGGTTTTGTAAAAGTGAAAAACCCCACCGCTTTATTTGCTTTTCGTGAACCGATACCGATGCCTAAAAAGACAAAGGCGACTAAGCTCCAAACAATAAATCCTATGATCATATATTTTATTCCTTCTTACTTAATACTTTGAAATAAATCGTTTTGCTGTATAATTTTTATTTTAAGTGGATATGTAAGATTTATTTGAGCATTATTTCTATTCCCACTACCCCGTATTGGCGCTGTTTTTCCTTGGAATAGTATTTTTCCATATCATCGGGAGAGGCTTTATGCAAGCTGTCCTCGGTGTAGCCGCACTTAAGCAGCGGCAGATTTTTGTACAGTTCATCAAATGTTTTGAACACGAAAAGATTTTTGACAATAACGGATACTGTATCGTTTTTGTTATCCGTATTGATAAAGACAATAGTGTCGCCTATGGAAATGTCTTTTCGCTTATCGTCATACAATCTCAGTTCTATCGTTTTTTGACCGTCTTTGATTTTTTTAAAAGGAACAGGGGTCAAATTCATAATATGCTTTTTCATAATTTGCCGTTCTTCGGCTAAATCTATCATTAAAGCATCACTCCTTAATCATCTGTAGTCACAGTACTCCAGATGGTCGTTTATTATACCTATGCCCTGAAGATAGGAATATATTATTACTTCGCCGACAAACTTAAAGCCTCGGCTTCTGAGGTCTCGGCTGATCTGTGCGGAAAGCTCGTTTTTTGAGGGCATATCCCCGAAATCGGCAAGGTGATGGTCGATGACCTTTCCGTCCGTAAAGCCCCATATGTACTTATCAAAGCTGCCGAACTCCTCCCGGACCTTCAGAAAAGCCTGCGCATTTGTGATTGCCGCTTTTATTTTGTTTCGGTTGCGGATAATGCCCTTATCCTGCATAAGCTCCTCTATCTTTGCCTCGTCATATTCGGCCACGACCTTTGGGTCAAAGCCGTCAAAGGCTTTTCTGAAATTGTCCTCTTTGTTAAGTATAAGATTCCAGCTTACGCCTGCCTGCATACCCTCTAAAACCAACATGGCATACAGCTCCCGATCTCTGTGTTCGGGCTTGCACCACCGTGTATCGTGATAGAGAAGAAACTTTTCGGAAATCCTGTTTTCTTTTGTGCCGAAATTAAAATTACATCTTTTTTTCTCCATATAAAAACCTCGCAAAAATCAATTCAATCTGTTTTTTTCGCCCCATATGCACAACTGATCCAACACCTGCATAAGGGATTTTCCCCTGTCGGTGAGGCTGTATTCTACCTTTGGCGGTATTCGGGGATATTCTGTTCTGACGACAAGCCGATCCCTTTCAAGCTCCTTTAATTTTGTGCTTAATGTCTTGTCGGATATGTTTTTAAGGTATCGCTTCAGCTCGTTGAAACGCACCGTCCTGTATTCCATAAGGCAATACAGAATACCCATTTTGTGTTTGCCCGATATAAGAGATAATGTATAGTTAAAACCTGTTTCTTCAAAGTTGGCATTTTTTATCATTTGTCGCTTTCCTTTCGGATAGTACCTTTCAAAAATATCAGTACTTGAATTTGTTTTTTAAGCTGATATAATTATACGCAGGATATATGTTCCTGTCAATCAATTAATTAATGAAAAGAGGTAATTTTTATGAGAACAAAGCTTAATATAACCGAGGGAATCTTCCCTATGCCCGTTCTTATGGTAGCAACCTACAACGAGGACGGCAGCGTCAATGTAATGAACGCCGCATGGGGAACTATGCAGGAAAGAGGAAATGTAGTCCTGAATCTGACCGAGAGCCACAAAACCGTTAAAAACATAAAAGCAAGAGGAGCCTTTACGGTGAGCATTGCCGATGCAGCCCATATAACGGAGGCAGACTATTTCGGCGTGGAATCGGGTAACAGTGTTTCGGACAAATTTGCCCGCAGCGGTCTCACATCAAGCAAAGCCGAAACCGTTGACGCACCTGTCATAAATGAGTTTCCCATATGTCTGGAATGTGAGTTTATAGAATATCAGGACGGCAAATACGGCTGCGGCGTTATCGGCAGGGTGACAAATGTTACGGCGGACGAAAGCGTAATGACAGACGGAAAAATTGATATGTCGCTGGTAAACGCAATAGCATTTGACCCATATACACACGGATATTACAAGGTGACCGACAGGGTCGGCGAAGCCTTTAAAGACGGCCTTAAGTTAAAAAAATAATACTTTGTACAAAGAATCTCTCATTATATATGGGAGATTTTTTTTGCTTGTTTTTTGGTCTGTGATTTTTGACGCAGGGTCGGGGGAAATTTAAAATATGACAAATGTAATATAAAAAAATGACAAATGTACATATTCAAATATGACATATTTAAGGTGATTATGGTTGGAATGTGTGATAATATAAGTAAAAACGGGTGAAGCGAATTTTTAATCAAACGAAGGTGGAAAAAGCGGAATATGCGTGATATAATGATTTAAGAAAAATGTGTTTTGGTTTATGGGCGGCAGGTGAGGTTTTTATGAGATTTAATTATAAGAGAGTCCTTATAGGGGTTATTGCTGCGTCGGATATACTGGTTGTTGCGGCGGTGCTTTATTTTCTTTGCGGAAGTGTTGATTATTCTGTCAATCAAAAGCAGAATTGTCATAAAATCGGCGTAAGCTATATGACAATGAACAACGAATTTTATACCATACTCAATGAGGAGATAGCCGCAAAGGTAGAGTCGGAGGGGGATATGTTTATGCTTTATGACCCTGCCCTTGACGAGGAAAAGCAGCTTGAACAGATAGACAGAATGCTGGACGAAAAAATAGACGTCCTTGTGGTAACTCCCGTAAACAAAGAGACCCTTACGCCTGCCCTTGAAAGAGCGAGAAGAGAGGGCGTCAGGGTCATTGTTGTGGATTCGGAGACTGATGACGAGGATATTGCCGACTGTACGATAAAATCGGACAACTATAACGCAGGCGTGCAGATAGGCAGGCTTGCTGCGGCGGACGGCAGAAAAAAGCGTTTTGTACTTCTTACGCACAACACGGCAAAATCGGGAGTAGACAGGATACAGGGCTTTAAAGATACAGTAGCATCTGCCGACAACATAGAGATAGTCGCTGAGCTTGAATGTGAGGGTCAGCTTGAGCTTGCTGAGCCTGCGCTGAACGATTTTATAAAAACAGGCCGCAGATTTGACGCAGTATTTGCCCTTAACGATCTTGCGGCGGTGGGAGCCGTGGCTGCCCTCGAAGAAAACGGACTTCTTGAAAATACTGAGATATATGGGGTGGACGGCGCTCCCGATGCAAAGGGACTTATAAAGGAAAACATTATGAAGGCTACGGCCGCTCAGTTTCCTACGGAGATAGGAAAGAAAACGGGAGATGTAATATATGAGCTTCTGGCAGGAAAATCCGTTCAGAAACAGATACTCGTGCCTACGGAGCTTGTAGACAGTGAAAACTTAGACAGGTACGGTGTTGAAAGATGGCAATAGAACACGAAAGCGCAGAGCTTAAAAACAAAATGCCCGAAATAGCAATGATGCTTATGAAGAATCTGAATTTCATTGCGGTCATATTCATAGCCTTTTTTATGTGCATAAGCACCTATGGGATAATAAACGAGGGCAGCGCAAAGGACTTTCTTATGCGGCTGCCGAGCGTGCAGACCGAACCGTGGAAAACGCCCGTTCTTGCGCTGTTGGGGTCTGCGGGGCTTATGATAGTCATAAATACGGAGAAAAAAAGCACCTGCGCAGTCGTCTGCGGCTGCATAACGGAGCTTGTTTTGGCGGCTTGGCTTACATACATAACAAATTTTGCATATACGGGGCTTATTCTGCTTATATTTGCCGACTATATGAGATACATAAAGACGAAGTACACATATTTTATGCTGGTGGCAGCCTTCGTTATATATCTTGCGGAAAATTTTGAGCTGTTGTCGGGCTATCTCGGACTTGTGCCGTTTTCGTATTATACATCGTTTTATAACAACATAGCCAGAGGGCTCATACAGGGAGCCATAAGCCTCTGCGGAAGCATAAATACGCTGCTTTTTATTGTGTATATGATATTTATAATACACTTTAAAACCGTTGAAAACCGACAGATGCAGCTTATGAACGAGGAGCTTAACGATCTGAACGAAAAGCTCAGAGAAGCAAATGTGCAGCTTGAAGAAAATGCTCTTAAAATAGCCAATATGTCAAAAATAGAGGAGAGGAACCGTCTTGCGAGAGAAATACACGATACTCTCGGACACGTTCTGACAGGAGTGGTGACGGGTATTGACGCCTGCAACGAGCTTATTGTGCTGGCTCCCGAGGTTGCAAAAAAGCAGCTCGAAAACATAGCCAACGCAGCAAGGCAGGGTATGACCGACGTAAGGCGTTCGGTAAAGGCTCTGAGACCCGATGTGCTTGAAAAGCTACCCTTTGAAGAGGCTCTTGCCAAAATGATTTCGGAAATGGTACTTTCCACAAGGGTAAAAATAAACTACAGCAATACGGCGGATCTTGACAACCTCGGAGAGGACGAGGAGGACGCAATATACAGAATAATTCAGGAAAGCATTACAAACGCAATACGCCACGGCAGAGCGGACAAAATAGATATTTCGATCAAAAATCAGAGAGGGCTTATACTGGTTACAGTGGCTGACAACGGCATAGGCTGCAAAAAAATCAAAAACGGTTTCGGCCTGAGCCATATGAAGGAAAGGCTCGACCTTCTGGGAGGAGAACTGAGCTGTGACGGCAGCAACGGTTTTATAATAACGGCAGGTATACCTGTCAGACTTAAATAAGGGGTGTGATCTTATGATAAAAATTCTCATAGCCGATGATCAGGAGCTTATCAGACAAAGCCTTGAAATACTCATAGGCTCGGTGCCTGATTTTGAAGTGACCGACAGCGTTGCAAGCGGCAGGGACGTTATACGTTCGGTAAGAGAAAGAAAGCCCGATATTATTCTTATGGATATCCGTATGCCTTCTATTGACGGCGTGACCTGTACAAAGCTTATAAAAGAAAACTATCCCGAAATAAAGATAATCATACTCACGACCTTTGATGATGACGAATATGTTTTCAATGCCCTCAAATACGGAGCCAGCGGCTATCTTCTTAAGGGAGTGTCCACAAAGGAGCTTTTCGGAGCAATAAGAAAGGTATACAGCGGCACAGAGCTTTTGAATGAGGATATTGCCCTTAAGGTCTTGAAAATGTTCAGAAGAATGGCGAGGTCTAATGTCGCTCTCGGCGTTGACAAAAAGGCTTTTGAGGGTCTCGGAAAAGCCGAGCTTAAAATAATCAGACAGGTCGGCAAGGGGCTCTCAAACAAAGAGATCGCCTATGAGCTTCACCTTTCGGAGGGTACTGTCAGAAACTATCTGAGTACGATCCTCAGCAAGCTTGACCTCCGTGACAGGACGCAGCTCGCCATATGGGCTGTTCAGACGGGAATAATAAACGAAGGCGATGCCGAATGAAAAAGGAGCTTGTTATGATAAAGGATAAAAAAACGGCGTTGTCACTTTCGGCTTTTATTCTCATTGTTGCGGCGATAATAGTCATTTGTGCCGATCTCTATAAATTGGGACAAAAAAAGGTCATCACCGTAGGGGCTTTTACGGGGAGCTATTGGGAGGTACAAAACGGCAACTCCTATAAGATACTTGACAACGCAATAAAAAAATTTGAAGAACAGAACCCCGATGTAAAGGTGGAATATGTAAGCGGCATAACGAAGGACAATTATTCGGACTGGCTTTATACGAAGCTCCTTGACGGCAACATACCCGATGTTTTTTTTGTTTTTGACGAGGACTTCAATGTGCTTTCGGAACTTGGCGCAATGAAGGATCTTTCGGAGCTGATCGAAAAGGACAAGGACTTTTCGCCCGATGACTATTATACGACTTCGTTTTCGTGCGGCAGCTTTAAGGGCAGGCAGTACGCTTTGCCATATGAAAGCGCGGTAAATCTTATGTTTGTAAACAAATCCATACTTTCTGCCGAGGGAGTGGCTTTGCCCTCCTCCGATTGGGACTGGAATGATTTTTATGACATATGCAGAAGTATAACAAAGGACAAAAACGGCGATGGCAT
This sequence comes from uncultured Clostridia bacterium, assembly GCA_947630725.1. GTDB lineage: Bacteria > Bacillota > Clostridia > Lachnospirales > CAG-274 > JAJQCI01. Next base: position 84,808 of record CANRIS010000006.1, on the reverse strand, counting down.
AAAGGATATGTTCGGAGTGTGCAACTTTACATGGGAGGACGCTATGGTATCAAACGGAGTAAATCTGTTTGACGACGACGGAAACCTTGTGAATTTAAGCAGCGATGAGGCTGCCGAGGCGGTTGCGTTCACCGAAAGGCTCCAGAAGCTGAACGAGGGCTATACGGTCACATCAAACGATTTTGATCTGGGAAACACGGCCTTTCAGCCCCTTATGTTTTCGCAGTACAGAGCCTATAAGCCCTATCCTCTGCGTGTAAAGAAGTTTTCGAGCTTTGAGTGGGACTGCATAACCATGCCTGCGGGTCCCAACGGCAGAAACACATCTTATATGGACACTCTGCTTCTGGCAATAAACAGCAATACACAAAATGAAAAATATGCATGGGAGTTTTTGAAGATACTCTCATATGACGAGGAGATACAGTCCCAGATATTTAAGTATTCGGAGGGAGCGTCTCCCCTGAGAGCCGTTACCAACTCTCCCGAAATAATAAAAATGCTTGAGGACGATGAGAATATACAGGCGTCTCTTCTTGACAGGGCTATGGAAAACGCCACGGTCACACCGTCTTTCAGAAATTATAATACGGCGATAAGGCTTATTGATTCCGCCGTGAAGGAGATACTCGGAGGGGATTCCAACATAAGTATGTCGCTTATAAAAAAACAGAGGGATATAAACAACTATCTTAAAAACGGCGAAAGGGAATAGTGCAGACCGGTCTGAGCCGATAAAAACAAATCCGCATTTTGACGCAGGGATATAAATGTGACAATTGTAATATGAGTGAGTGACAAAAATTATATAAAATCAGTGACACATGACAGATGTCTATGTGTCATTTTTTTATTATTATAATTATGAAAGGTCAAGGAAAGAAATACTTCCGCAAAAAACAAAATCTCTCCTTTGCATCACTATTGATACCGTGTTTTTGGGTCGGCGGATAAAAATTATCGTCTGCGGCAGACGGCAAATTTTAAGCTTTTATGCGCAGTGGGGTCAGAGACGGGTATTATAAGGGACAGTATTTCTTTCCGCAGACAATATACTATTTATACTATTTATTTCTTAAAATCAGCGTTTTCGCAAAACTATAAAAAGAGAGGAGGATTTTTATGAAGTATATAGTTCTTGTAAGCCATGGCAATTTTGCCTACGGTCTTGAAAGCGCTCTCAGAATGCTTGACGGAGGAGAGCGTGAGGACATAATCGCCATGGGGCTTACTCCCGATATGGGTTCGGAGGCATACACAAAGGAGCTTAAGGCTAAGCTTTCGGGAATAACCTCCGATGACGAGATTCTGCTTTTCGGGGATATAGGCGGAGGATCGCCACTTACTATGGCGGCAAACGTACTTAACGAGCTGGGACTTTTAGGGGTTGCGCTTATCTATGGAGGGAGCAACCTGCCGTTGGTACTCAATGCATCCCTCATGAAGGACGCAATGACTGCCGAGGAGCTTAACGATTTTATACTCGAAGGAGCAAAGGACGAGCTTAAAAGAATGAGCTTCGGCGGCGATGATGGCGATGAAGATATATAATAAGGTTAATGTCAAAGGTCGGTATCAATTATCAGTTATAAGTTATTAATTATCAATTTTAAGGAGGGCAAAAAAATATGTCAATTTCATTCGTAAGAGTAGACGACCGTATGATACACGGTCAGACCTGTACAAGGTGGGCGCTTGAATATCCCTGTGACGGTCTTATCGCAGTTAACGACGCTGCTGCAAAAACCCCCGTGCTTAAGGCTGCATACAAAAACGCAAGCGGAAAAAAGACGTTTGTGTGGACGATGGATGAGTTTCTGGCAAAATCCTCAAAGGTGCTCGCAAGCAAGGACAACTACTTTCTTATTACAAAAAACCCCATAGATATGGCAAAAATTCTGGTTGACGCAGATTTTAAGCCAAGCGATGTAAAAACCGTCATAATCGGCCCCTGCAATGACCGCCCGGGAACAACCAAACTCGGCAACAATCAGTCAATAACCCAAGAGGAGGCCGAGGCTCTGGAAAACATAATGAAGAAGGGCTATGAAGTGGAGTTTGCTCTCACAAAGAGCGATGCTATAGGCAACTGGAAAAAATTCAGAGGACAGTTCGGTTTCTGACCGATATACAAAAAATATCCTGAAAGGAGAACGAAAAAATGGAAATTAATTTGTTTCAGGCAGTTTTATTCGGTTTGTTTGCCTGTCTGTCGAGTATGCCCGGTATGGGCGGCACGACCATAGGAAACTATACCCTCGGCAGACCCCTTGTGGCAGGTCTTGTTGTGGGAATCATTATGGGCGACATAAAGACGGGCATTATCATAGGCGCAGCGATACAGGTAGTTTATATAGCTCTTGTTACCCCCGGCGGAACGGTTTCGGCAGACGTAAGAGCCATAAGCTATATAGGAATACCCCTTGCTATGGTTGCAATAAAGGGTCTCGGTCTTGACCCTGCATCTTCGGAGGGTACCGGTATGGCGGTCGCTCTCGGCTCGGCGGTAGGTACGCTGGGTACCGTTCTTTTCTACGGTACAGCTACAGTAAACCTTGTATGGCAGCACATGGGCTGGAGAGCAGTCGAAAAGGGACAGCTCAACAGGCTCTATGTGGTAGATATGGTACTTCCGTGGATCTCGCATTTTATTTGCAGCTTTTTGCCCACGGTAATAATAACTATGCTCGGCGCAAATATGGTCGATATTATAAAGAATTACCTCCCCATGGACGGCATAGCAATGATGACGCTCTTTACCGTAGGAAGTCTTCTTCCCGCTGTCGGAGTTGCTATACTTCTTAAACAGGTCGTTTCAAAGCCTGCGGATCTGCTTACATTTTTCTTTGGCTTTGTACTTGCGGCAATTATGGGCGTAAACCTCATAGGCGCAGCCATTATCGGCGGATTCTTTGCAGTATTGCTTTATAATATAAGACTTCTTCAGTATAAGACGGCTCATGTTCCGGCAGCAGGCGCAGCAGACTTTGACGACGATGAGGAGGATATCTGATATGGCAGAAAAAAAACTTTCCAAGAAAACCTTGGCTAAATCTTTCAGAAACTGGTACTACGGACATCTGACCTGCTTCTCTCAGGAGCATATGCAGACATTCGGCTATCTCTGTTCCATGCTCCCCATAGTAAGAGAGCTTTATGATACTCCCGAGGAGCAGCAGGAGGCATTAAAGACATATTCGGCATTTTTCAACACCGAACCGCAGCTCGGTACGGTAATCGTAGGCGTAACGGCAGGCCTTGAAGAGGCAAAGGCAAACGGTGAAGCCATTGACGGCGAAATGATAAACGGTATAAGAGCAGGACTTATGGGTCCTGTGGCAGGTATAGGCGACTCACTTGTAGTAGGTACGCTTATTCCCATACTTTTAGGCATAGCTCTGGGACTTTCGGGCGGCGGATCTCCCCTTGGCGCAATATTCTACATAGTTGTATGGAACCTTGTTGTAACCCTCGGAATGAGATTTTTGTACTATAAAGGTTATGAACTCGGCGGAAAAGCGGTAGAAATAATCGTAGGCGAAAAAGCAAACGCCATAAGAGAAGCCGTAGTTATGCTCGGTACAATCGTTATCGGCGCTGTAGCAGCAAGCTGGATAAATATAACGACTTCCTTCAAGATGCTTAATGCAGACGGAAGTCCGATCATAGATCTTCAGTCAACTCTGGACGGCATATGCCCCAAGCTTTTATCGGCTGCAACAGTTATATTCTGCTGGTGGCTTATGAGCAAGAAGAAGATTTCACCTACGGTAGTTATGCTTATACTCGTTGTTATCGCTTTCGTAGGCGTGCTTGTAGGATTCTTTAACCCCGGACTTTCCTACTGATATTTTATGGCACAAAGACAGTCCGTCCGAAAGTAAAAAACTTTTCGGGACATAGTGTGGGACGCTGTGCGGCACGGTATGCCGATATGCAAGCGGAATATATTTCCTAACCAAAAAAGGAGGACAATACGGTGAAAAAACTCAACAAAAAGGAGCTTTTGGCGGAGGCTGCGGCGCAAAGCAAGGCTCTCGGAACCATAAGAAAATGGCTTGCCTGCGCTGTGGGCTTGTCTACAATAAGCATTGCGCTTATAATATTCGGCTCTGCGGGAGATACAACAAAGCTGTTGCCCTGCATTTTCGGCGGCGTCCTTCTTGTTTTATCTCTTGCGTCCGCATTTATTATAAATCTGGGGCTGAGAAGAGGCGTTAAAAATGTGGAGCTGATACTTGCCGAGGCAAACAGGCTCTGATGATCATATAAAAATCATATAAAATTTACCTCCCCGAAAAGGGCTGCTCACGCCTTTGCCGCAGAAGTACCTTCGGTACTTAGCGGTCAAAGGCGGAGCCGTGTGGGGGGGGGCGGCGCTCTGAGCCGCAAAAGCGGCTCAGAGCTGCCCCTGACGCCTGCGGCGTCAGGGGCGGAATTTTGCCGAAGGCAAAATTCCGCCGCCCAATAGTTTATATAAACAATATAAAAAAATCAAAGTATATTCATACTCCGTACCAAACTTAAAAAAGGAACGAAACATATGAAAATATCTCTTATATGTATGGATATTGACGGAACGCTGGTAAACGACAGCCATGTTGTACCCGATGAAAACATAAAGGCGCTAAGAAAAGCCTCTGAGCTTGGCGTGAGGCTTGCCCTTATATCGGGCAGATACCCAAGCGGCATAAGGCTTGTAGAAAATCAGATAGGCAAAGAATGCCTTATGGCGGCAAATGCGGGAGCATATATTTTTGAGGGTCACAGATGTCTTTATTCAAAAACACTCAGTGTTGAAACGGCTTTCAAAATCTATAGAACCGCCGTTGAAAACAAAGGCGATTGTTGGTTTTTTTCGGGAGAAAACTGGTATGTGTCGGGAATAAATCCTTGGGTGGAGACCGAAATCGAAAATGTTTCGGCAAGACCGAGGGTCGCATCTCCCGAGGAGCTTTTAGAAATTTTCGATAAGACACATACATCGCCCAACAAGGCTCTTGTAACGGGAACGCCCGAAACGGTCAGAAGCATATACGAAATACTCCTGCCTATGAAGCTTGACGTAAGACTTGGATTTTCGTCTCCCGTATATCTGGAGGTAACTCCTCCAGGCATCCATAAGGGCTTTGCTCTCGAAAAGCTGTGTGAGCTGTACAATATCCCCATAGACGAAACCATAGCCTTTGGCGATCAGGATCTTGACATACCCCTTTTGGAAAAAAGCGGCATAGGTATCGCCATGGCAAACGGCGTGGAGGCTCTCAAAAAGCGAGCCGATCATATAACAAAAAGCAATAACGACTCGGGCATAGCCTATGCCCTTAAGGAAATACTCGGACTGATATAAACTGATATAAAAAAGGAGGAATTATAATGGTATCATTTGAATTTACCGTACAGGATCCCAACGGACTTCACGCAAGACCCGCAGGACTGCTTATAAAAGAGGCTATGAAGTGCAAAAGCAAGGTAACCCTTAAAAAAGGAGAAAAAACCGCCGATGCAAAGAGGCTTTTCAATGTAATGGCTATGGGCATAAAGGGCGGCGAAATAATTACGGCAGAGGTTGAGGGCGAAACCGAGACAAAGGATGCCGAGACCCTGAAGGCCTTTATCGAGGACAATATCTGATTTTTTATTCTTAAGGGAGGAAGGTATATGAATTCTTTAACGGGAAAAACAGTTTTTGCCGGCATAGCCATAGGCAGGATAAAGCTCCACAAAAAGGAGACCGGCGTTGTAAGAAGATATAAAATATCGGATATTCCTACGGAGCTTAAAAGGCTCGAAACGGCTCTTGACAAAACGGACGGCGAGCTTGAGGCTCTTTATAACAAGGCTCTTTCGGAGGTGGGAGAATCAGGCGCAGACATTTTTGACGTACACCGTATGATGTTGAAGGATCAGGACTATCTTGATTCCATAAACAATATTATATCGGGCGAAAAAGTAAACGCCGAATTTGCGGTTGCGGTGACCGCCGACAACTTTGCCAAAATGTTTTCTTCTATGGAGGACGAGTATTTCAAGGCGAGAGCGGCTGACATAAAGGATATTTCCGAAAGGCTCATATCCGTTCTTAAGGGCGGCGCAGGCGCTGACGAAGCTTCATCGGAGCCTGTTATACTTGCTGCCGAGGATCTTTCTCCCAGTGAAACCGTTCAGCTTGACAAGAGCAAAATACTTGCATTCGTTACAAAATACGGTTCGTCAAATTCTCATACGGCGATTCTCGCCAGAACCATGAATATACCTGCTCTTATAGGGGTTGACTTTGACGAGGAGCAGACGGACGGAGCGCAGGCAATAGTCGATGGAATAAAGGGAAAGCTCATCATTGATCCCGATGGCGAAACCCTTGAAAAATACAAAAAGCTGAAACAGGAGGAGGAAGAAAAGGCAAGGCTTCTTCTTGAAATGAAGGGAAAAGAAACCGTTACAAAATCGGGCAGAAAAATACGGCTTTATTCCAACATAGGCGGCACAGGTGATCTGCCTGCGGTTCTTGAAAACGACGCCGAGGGCATAGGACTTTTCAGAAGTGAATTTCTGTATCTTGAGAAGGATAACTATCCCACGGAAGAGGAGCAATTTGACGTATATAAAACCGTTGTTCAGGCAATGGCAGGCAAGCTCGTTATAATAAGGACTCTTGACATAGGAGCAGACAAGCAGATAGGCTATTTTGATCTTGAAAAAGAGGATAACCCTGCTATGGGATATAGGGCGATCCGTATCTGTCTCGACAGGCCTGAAATATTCAAAACACAGTTGAGGGCGCTTTATAGAGCGAGCGCCTACGGAAATATAGGCATAATGTTTCCTATGATTATTTCGGTCGATGAGGTCAAAAAGATAAAGGAGATCGCAGAGAGCGTAAGGGCAGGGCTTAAGGCGGACGGCATAAGCATAGGCAGCGTTGAGCTTGGCGTTATGATAGAAACTCCCGCCGCAGTAATGATAAGCGATGATCTTGCAAAAGAGGTAGATTTTTTCAGCATAGGCACAAACGATCTCACTCAGTATACACTTGCGATCGACAGGCAGAACCGCAGACTTGACAACATATACGATCCCCACCACCCCGCAATACTTAAGATGATAAAAACCGTTGTTGACAACGCTCACAAACACGACACATGGGTGGGTATCTGCGGCGAGCTGGGAGCCGACCTCTCCCTCACCGAAACCTTTGTAAAAATGGGCATAGACGAGCTTTCGGTCTCCCCCAATTTTATACTCCCGCTCAGAAAAACAATAATAAATATGCAATAAAACACAGAAATCTCCAATCAACAAAACCATTTATACCAATCAAAAGGCTCCCTGTTGTCACAACACGACAGCAGGGAGTTTTTTATTTTCCCATCGTACTATAATTTATTCGGTTTTATAAATTGCCGTTTTTGTTTCGGCCTCCCAGTCAACCTTTATGCCCAGAGCCGTGCCTAACGCTCTGAAGGGTATGTACATTCGGCCGTCCTTTATCTCAGCCTTTACGCCGTTTTCCATAAGCTCGGAGCTGCCGTTTATTATCATATAGGGGCTGTCAGACTTAAAGCTGATTGTTTTATTGCCTGCGGTAATTGCGGCTGTTTTTGTCACAGCGTCCCATGAAATAAGCTCGCTTGTATCGGCGCTTGTTACGTCCTCGCCAAGCAGCGCCACGGATACGAACCGCAGAGGAACAAGGGTTGAATCAGACGAAGCCTGTATGTAGGGCGCGGCGTCTATAGTATAGGTTTTGTCTCCTATAATTACATTGCTGCTGCCTATAGTGATCTTTACGGTATCCGAAAGTGTGCTGTTGTCTGTATTTTCTTCCGCAGCCGCATCGGCAGCGTTGGGTATTTCTTCTTCCTTTGAAGATGTGTCGTCAGTTTTTTCCCAGCCTGCATACAATGTAAATGCGGAAGTTACTTTTTTGTTGAAATCGTACAGAGTGGAGCAGCCCTTATCGGTATACCAGCCTGTAAATTTATATCCCTTTCGGGTAGGATCTGCAGGCTTTGTCAGACTGCTGTTGTTTGCAGCTTTTTTATCTGCGACAGTGCTTCCGCCGTTGGAGTTAAAGCTTATCGTATAATATGTGGAGGATGAGCCGCCGCCACCGCCGCCGCCCGATGAGGAGCCGCCGCCGCCCGATGAGGAAGAGCCGCCGCCACCCGAGGAGGAGCTGCCACCGCCCGAGGAAGAGCCCGAGGAAGAGCTGCCGCCGCCCGATGAAGAGCCGTCGCCACCCGAGGATGAGCCGCCGCCCGAAGCTTCCGGCGATGTTATCATATATTTCCAATTGTTATCCTTTGCAAAGCTTTCGGCATAAGAATCCTTTTTAACATACATTGTAAGCTTATCCGGATCGCAATAGTTAAACGCATCCGGCTCTATATTTTCTAAGCTTTGGGGCAGAGTTATGTCTGTTAAGCCATTGCAGTCAAGAAACGCAAGCTTACCGATGCTTTTTATTCCCTCCGGTATTGTTACGTTTATCAGAGAGAAGCATCTTGTAAATGCGTAATCGGGGATAGCTTCTTTCCATGCAAATTCAAGGTTATATCCGCCGCCCGAGGGGCCTGCTGTTTCCAGCCCGTTGCAGTGTGAAAATGCATATAAACCTATATCTGTCACACTGTCGGGTACGGTAACGCTTGTTAAACCTTGGCAATATGAAAAGGCGCTTTCGCCTATAGTTGTCACGCTATGGGGTATAGATAAGCCTGTTAATCCCGAGCATCCTGTAAACGCCGATTTGCCTATACTTGTCACGCCATCGGGTATGGATATACTCTTAAGACTTGGACAATTTGAAAATGAATATGAACCTATGCTTGTTATAGTGTCGGGTACAGCAATACTCGTTAAATAGTTGCAGCTCGAAAATGCGCCATCGGGGATCGAATCGGTCCACGAAAATTCATAGTCAAATCCGCCGTCCAAAGACCCTGCCGTCTTTAATTTTTCGCAGTTCTGAAAAATATGTTGACCCATACTTGCAACACTGCCCGGTATGGTTATTCCTTCTAAGCTTTTGCAGTTTGCAAAAGCAGATTCACCTATACTTGTTACGGTTTCGGGTATAACAACACTTGTTAAATTGCCGCATTCTGCAAATGCATAAGCAGGGATCGCTTCAGTCCACGAAAACTCATAGTCAAATCCGCTGCCCAAAGGACCTGCTGTTTTTAAACTGTCACACTTTGAAAATATATTCCCATCAATTACAACAACGCTGCTTGGTATGGTTATTTTTTTCAAGGCGGTACAGCCGGAAAATGCGTCCATTTCAATTTTATTCACGCCTTCGGGTATAGATATGCTTGTCAGACTGCTGCAATTTATGAACGAGTCCATAGGGATCGTTTTCAATTTGTCCGATAAGGTCACATCTTTTAAACTTGTACAGTTTTCAAATGCAGAATCGCCTATATTAGTCACACTGTTTGGTATGGTTATGTCGGTCAGGCTGACGCAGTCTTCAAAAACGGCTGAGCCGATTTTTGTTACGCTGTCGGGTATTGATACATTCTTCAGGTTGTCACAAAATGAAAATGAATACTCGCCGATTTCTGTTACGCCATTTGGAATAGTTATTTCTGCTAAGCTGATGCAGTACCAAAATGCACTTCGGTCAATTTTATTTACCCCCTCGGGAATAGTTACTTCCGTCAGATCGCCGCAGTTACTGAACGCAAACGAACCTATCCCGGTTACCTTTGTTCCCCCTATCATATTGGGTATAGTCGCTTTTGTTATGCTTTTATCGCTTTTTTCGATCGATCCCGACTGAGGGTCAAAATAAATATTGCCTCCCTCAACGGCATATGTGATCAGGTCTTCAGACGCTGACGCTATGGGCAAAATTTCACCCTCCGAATCAACGCCGCTGTCGGGCATATCCTGCGTTTTATTGTTATCGCCATCAATTCCGATCCCCGCTCCGCTGCCGATGTCGTCATTTTCGGCATATGCAGCCATATCCTCCTGCATTGTTTTTTCATCCTCGAGCGCAAAACAATGCAGCGAGCTGCCCATCACAGCAGCAATAAGCAACATCGGTATAATCCTGTGTTTCATAATATCCACCTCTCCTAAAAACTGTAGGTTAAATGCATAACTTGCTTTCCGACAGATTGTATCATATATTGTCCGAAAAGTCAAACACTACTTGATATACAGCAAAAAAACATTTGCAGATGTAAATTATAACAACAAAAAAGCCGAATGGCGCTTTTCGCTTGGGGAAAAAGCTGCTTTCGGCTTTTTGTGTGGGGTGGTGTGAGCTTTTTGGTGTGTGGGCAGAGCGAGAAATCAGAAGAACAGATCCCTTTCGCCGTTTTCCATTCTTATGAGGTTTTCTTTTGCCTTTTCTCTGATTTTATCGTTTTTGATAAGGGGTATTTTCTTTTCTATAAGCTCGTTGGCCTTGGCTCTGAATTTTTCCGAGCCGTAGTCAAGGGAATATTCCTTGAGGGTCATAAGGGCGTTGGGAAGGCAGACGTTTTTTATGTTGCCCGATTTTGCCAGAGACATAAAACGGTCGCCCGTACGACCCTTTCGGTAACAGGCTGTGCAAAAGCTTGGCACAAGCTCCTGCTCCATAAGCCAATATATTATGTCATCGGCTGAGCGGCTGTCATTCAGCACAAACTGCGAGCCGCCGTTTTTTCTGCTTGAATAGCCGCCCACCTCTACCGAGGAGCCTCCGCTTATCTGCGATATGCCTCTCTTTATAAGCTCCTTTCGCATCTCCATACTTTCTCTTGTGGATATTATCATTCCCGTAAAGGGTACGGCGATTCTTATGAGAGCCACAAGCTTTTTGAAGTCCTCATCGGATACTGAATAGGGGAACGTACGGTCAACGCCCTCGGCGGAACATATCCTCGGCACCGAAATGGTATGAAAGCCTACGCCGAACTTTTTTTCGAGATGCTCGTTGTGGAGCATAAGTCCAAGTATCTCATACTTATAGTCATAAAGACCGAACAGGACTCCTCCTCCGACATCATCGATACCGCCCTCCATGGCTCTGTCAAAGGCTGTGGTGTGATAGTAGTAGTCACGCTTGGGGCCTGCGATGTGATATTGCTCATATGCCTCCTTGCAGTATGTCTCCTGAAACAGTATGTATGTACCTATGCCTATTTCTTTAAGCTTTCGGTAGTTTTCAACTGTCGTAGCAGCAATATTTACGTTCACACGGCGGATCTCTCCGTTTTTGAGCTTCATATCGTATATGGTCTTTATACATTCCAGAACATATTCTATGGGGCAGTTTACGGGGTCTTCTCCCGCCTCTACCGCAAGGCGCTTATGACCCATTTCTTCAAGTATTTTTACCTCGCTGCGTATTTCATCCATAGAAAGCTTTTTTCTTTCAAAGCTGTTGTCGCACTTGAATCCGCAGTATTTGCATCTGTTTACGCAATAGTCGCTTATGTAAAGGGGAGCGAACATAACGATACGTTCTCCGTATATATGCTCCTTTATTTTGCCTGCAATGTCGAATATCCTTTTCCAGTGGGCTTCGTTTTCGGTGTTTATGAGAGCCGCCACATCTCTGTGTGAAAGTCCCTCAAAGTTTTCGGCTCTGTCAAGTATCCTGTCCGTTTCTTCATCGGAGACCTTTATCTTCAGAAGCTCCCTTATATATCCGTCATCTATAAAAAATTTTTCCTTTTCCATAACTGTCTGTCTCCTTAAATATCCTTCTTTGAAAATGCCGCCTTTACAGAGACTCCGTCTATCTTGCCCAGCTTTCCGACAAAGCTGTTTATTTCATCGGTTTCTCCCAAAACCGTTATAGAAATGACTGCAAGCTCCAGATCGGACATAGGCAGCCCCATTCTGCCCCTTATTATGTGCTTGTATTCCGAAACAATGTCGTTAAACTCCTTCTGAGAGCTGTCGGGATTCTCCAGAACCGCTCCTATGACTGCAATTTTTGACATAATTTAAAAGCATCTCCTTTATAAAAAAATTTTTATTATCTGTTGGCGCAGAGCCTTTACCGGGAGGCCTGTCCCGAAAGAAACCAAACAAAAAACAAAGGACGGCTAACCGATGGTATGCCGTCCTCTGTAAGCCAGGATCAACACATACCTTCCGAATCAGAAAAAAGTCTTTTCCGTCAGGGATATATCTATACCGATCTTTGTCTGAAAAAAATCGGTGCTCCCGTATATATATAATCCTCCACATTGTACATATATTATACCTCACAAAAAGAAATTTGTAAAGCCACCGCAAAAAAATTTAATAAATTTTTTCTTTTTTTCATATTGAAAAGAAATATTGTTTGGTATAGAATAGTATATGGAAATATTTCGGTTTCTTTCAGAAAGGATAAAAATATGAAAAGCAGAAACAATATAGCCTTTATTTTTGTAATGCTTTCCGGACTGGTTATAGGAGGCTTTCTGGGGCAGCTTTCGTCCGCTATACCTGCCCTCAGCTTTTTGAATTATGGTCAGGAGGTAGGTCTTACAAATCCCCTTACCCTTGATCTCATCATTATAAAGCTTCAGTTGGGGCTTAGTCTTAAGTTTACTATCGCCGGAATAATCGGTATGATAATTTCTATATTTATATACAGAAAGCTGTGAGGTTTATATGAGATTTATACTGGCTTCGGCTTCTCCCAGACGGAGAGAGCTTTTGAACGATATGGGGATAGCCTTTGAGGTATGCCCCTCGGACGGGGAGGAAACAAAAGACCCGACAAAGCCCTTTGACAAAATAGTGGAGGAGCTTGCAAGGGCAAAGGCAGAGGCTGTTTTCGGCGCATATAAGGACGAGGACGAAGCAGTCGTTCTGGGCGCCGACACAATAGTTGTTTTAAATAATCGCATTTTAGGCAAACCTAAGAATGAGGAGGACGCTTTCTGCGCTCTTATGGGGCTTTCGGGCAAGGCTCACCTTGTGTATACGGGTATGTGCCTTATCATAAAAAAAGACAAAAAAACAGAAAGTGTCTGTTGTTCCGACAGCACAAGGGTCTTTTTTTCTAAGCTTTCGGAAAATGAAATAAGAGATTATATAAAAAGCGGCGAGCCTATGGATAAAGCAGGCTCTTATGGCATACAGGGCATAGGGGCTAAGTTCGTTGAAAAAATTGAAGGTAATTATCAGACGGTCGTAGGTCTTAATACCTGTTCCCTGTATAAATTATTAAAAGAGTATAATCTGATATAACGGGAGGCTTGAGTATGTTTACAAAGGACATGGGAATAGATCTGGGGACGGCAAACACCCTCGTTTTTCTGAGGGGAAAGGGCATCGTTGTAAACGAACCCTCTGTTGTGGCAATAAATACCGAAACAAAGGAGGTTCTTGCCGTAGGCGATGAAGCCAAGGAGATGATAGGCAGAACCCCGGGGAGCATCGTTGCCATACGTCCTATGAAGGACGGAGTTATTGCGGACTTTGAGGTCACGCAGGCAATGCTCAAATATTTTATAAACAAGGCGTACAAAAACACTCTTTTCGGACCCAAGCCGAGAATAATCATCTGCGTTCCATCGGGCATTACTGAGGTTGAAAAAAGAGCCGTTGTAGAGTCGGCTCTCGCCGCAGGCGCCAAGGAGAGATATGCCTATCTTGTTGAGGAGCCTATGGCTGCGGCCATAGGAGCGGGACTTCACGTTGAAGAGCCATCGGGAAACATGGTGGTCGATATAGGCGGCGGCACAAGCGAGGTGGCTGTCATATCCCTCGGAGGCATTGTCACGGCAATATCGGAGAGAATAGCGGGAGATGCCTTCGATCAGGCCATAGCCTCGTATGTAAAGGATCAGTATAAGCTCGCCATAGGCGACAGAACAGCAGAAGAAATAAAGCTGAATATAGGCTGCGCCTATCTGGATGACGACTCAGAAATTCTGGCTATGGAAATAAGGGGGCGTGATCTTGTTACGGGACTGCCCAAAAACATAGAGGTGACCTCGGAGGACATACTTATGGCTCTTGAAGCGCCTGTATCCAAAATAATCGCAGCCATAAAAACAACGCTCGAAAAAACTCCCCCCGAGCTTTCTGCCGACATAATAGAATGCGGCATATATCTGACGGGAGGGGGCGCTCTGCTGAGAGGGCTTGACAAGCTTGTTTCGCTTGAAACGGGTATGCCCGTACACATTGCGGAGGAGCCTCTCAACTGTGTTGCAAACGGCACGGGAGCCGTATTGGAGCATATAGACACGCTCAAAAATGTTCTTATTACTTCGCAAAAGCTGAGAATGTAAGGTGAAACAAATGAATTTTTTTGACAGTCATAAAAAATATTTTTTTGCCTTTTTCTGCGTGCTGTGTATTGTGCTTGCAGGCGTAACCACAAACCGCCTTGCGCCCACGGTTTTTGAAAAAACCTTCGGACTTGTCCTCACCCCCGTCCATAAGGGCATAGATATTGCGGGGGAGTGGGTCTCAAAGCGCATAAAAGCGGTTACAAACATAAATTCGCTAATTGATGAAAATATGCGCCTTAAGGAGGAAAACGAAAAGCTCAGACTCGAAAATTCGGGCATTGAGCTTCTGAGAACGGACAACGCCCGTCTGACGGAGCTTCTTGACCTTTCGGAAAAATATAAGGAGCTTGACACAACGGGAGCAAGGATAATCGCCAAGGACCCGGGAAACTGGTATGACGTTTTTATAATCGACAAGGGCGCAAATGACGGCCTCGAAAAAAATATGTCGGTCATATCCGAGGGAGGTCTTGTTGGCAGAATAACGGAGTGCGGATTCAACTATTCAAAGGTAGTCTCCATAATAGACGACAGCGATGCGGTCAGCTCGGTCTGTCTGCGTACGGGAGACGCAGGCTATGTGTCGGGAGACTATCAGAACAGGGGAATGTGCAAAATGGAGCTGATTGACAGTACGGCAAAGATTTCGGAGGGAGACGAGATACTCACATCGCCTTTCAGCAGCATATATCCCGAGGGTATAACAATAGGAAAGGTACTCAGTATCGAAAGCTCAGCCGAAACATCCACAAAAACGGCTGTCATTGAGCCTGTGGCGGACTTTAAGCATCTTGACAGCGTACTGATAATAACTTCAAAGCACAAAAACAACAACATACTGTTTGGGGACGATATAGGCGAGACAGTCTCGGTCTCCGAGACAGAGGCTGCCGCTGTCGGGGAATGATATGAACAAATTTAAGTATCCTGTTTATTTTTTGATAATACTTATAAATTTTATATTGCAGACCACTGTATTTGAGTCCCTTTCGATAATGGGGATAAAGCCCAACACCGCCGTTATAGCAGTCGTCTCGATAGCCTTTCTTCAGGGAGAGCTCGACGGCATAATAACGGGTCTTTTTGCGGGGTTTCTTCAGGACTCCTTTTTTTCGCTCTATATAGGCTGCAATATGTTTATATACGCCTGCATAGGCTTTGTATGCGGCTATTGTTTCAAGGCGTTCTACAAAGAGAGCTTTCTGCTGCCTCTGGTGCTTGTGGCGGCAGCCGATCTGTGGTGCAGCTTTGCGTTTTTTGTTTTTAATATACTGCTTAGGGGATATATGAATTTTTTCAGCTTTCTTATGCCCGTAGTGATACCCGAGCTTGTGTATACCGTTTTGGTATCGGCGTTTCTCTACAGGTTCATATATTCCGTCATAGAGATGATAAACAGCAGAACGGGCTACAGGCGCAGGCTTTTCTGATTTTCTGAGACAGCGTTGCAGGAACGCCGCATTTTGGCAGTTCCGATGTGAAGGGTTTGACACTTTTTGATTTTTTGATTTTTGATAATACGGAAAAAATTTTCGTATACGGAACCGACAGAGGTAACGGCTATGATGGATTTTTTAAAAAAATACTCAGGTACGACTGTATTCAGGCTCGGCGTCCTTCTGACGGGTACATTTGTGCTGTTTTTCATACTTGTGTGCAGACTGTATGTGCTTCAGATCCTCAGAGGCGACTATTATAACACCCAGATACAGGGTACCACGCTTAAGGAGATCGCAGTTACTGCGCCGAGAGGAAACATATACGACAGACTCGGCAGACCCCTTGCCGAAAATTTTTCTTCGTGGACGGTAAATCTTGACGCAAGCGTCAGCGTTGATGACATAAACAATGTTATATATGACCTTATAAAGCTCCTCGAAGCCGAGGGAGAAAAAATCGAGGACGACTTTCCTATTTCGGCTCAGAAGCCCTATACGTTTCTGTTTGACGGTTCGGCATCGTCAGAAACACGGTGGAAAAGGGATATGGGTCTTGACGAGGGACTGAACGCCTCCGAATGTTTTTATACGCTGAGGAGCGACTTTGACATAGACCCCTCTCTTTCTGACGAGGAGGCGCGAAAAATAATATCTCTGCGCAGCACGATGTACAGACAGAGATATTCAAAATATGTTCCCGTGGTGGTTTCAAAGAACGTATCGAGAGAAACTGTCTCATATCTCAAAGAAAACTCATCGTCATTTCCGGGGGTTTATATAGACGCAGAATATATGAGAAAATATCCTGCCGGAGAATCCTTCTCCCATATTCTGGGTTATATAAGGACTATCTCCGATGAAAATCTCAAGGAATATGAAAAATTCGGCTATACAATGAGGGACATAATAGGTCAGGACGGTATCGAAAAGGCCTTTGAGCTTGAGCTTAACGGCACGGACGGCACGGAGCTTGTGGAGGTAGACAGCGTAGGCAGACGTATATCGACCTATGCCGAGGGGTCTGTTGCGCCCGTACCCGGCAACAATGTTTTTCTTACGATAGACGCAGAGCTTCAGAACGGAGCGTATGAGGATCTTAAGGAGGTGCTTAAAAACACCCTTATCAGCCGACTTACGGGGAGCAGCGAAAATTTCAACTTCAGCATAACAAAAATGGGCGCTGCAATGGCTTCAGGCGGCAGCGTGGATGTGGAAAAAATTCTGGAGGCAACGGAAGGATATCAGCTTCAGGTGGGGAACTATTTAAGGGAGAGAGATATAAATGTTTCGACAGATCCCGACCTTGCAAGAAAGCTTTTCGGAGAGGCTATAGAAAAAGGCGATCTTACGGTCAGACAGCTTTTTCTCTGTATGTATGAGCAGGGCATTTTAGACAGAAACGATGGAGTGTATGAAAGACTGGAGGCAGGCACTATAAGCCCCCTTTCGGCGGCTCTGTCACTTCTTGAAAGCGGCGGTATGGAGCCGTCCCTCACAAAAATGGACCCCTGTACAGGCTCTGTTGTCATAAGCGATGTAAACACGGGAGAGCTTCTGGCGGCGGTGACATATCCCTCCTATGACAACAATCAGCTTGTAAACACATTTAACAACAGCTATTATAATATGCTGAGGACGGACGCATCAACGCCCCTTGTGAACAGGCCGTTTACCGAGCCGAGAGCGCCCGGCTCCACCTTCAAGATGATAACCCTTTTCGCAGGACTTGAAGAGGGCATAATAACACGAAACACCACCATATATGACGAGGGAACATTCACAAAGGCTGGTATACCCTATGCAAGGTGCTGGATAGGTGACGGCAGAGGTTCTCATCGTTCGGTATCGCCCCAGAAGGCTTTGGAGGTATCCTGCAACTATTTCTTCTATGAGCTGAGCTATCGTATGGGCAATGCAAAAAACGGAAGCACCGAAAAGGGCATAGCTCTGCTGAACAGCTATATGGAAAAATTCGGTCTCAACGACCCCACGGGAGTGGAAATATACGAGCTTTATAACTCAAGAGGGGACTATCCTTCAAACATTTCGTCTCCCGCATACAAGAAATATATTTATGAACAGCGTTATCCCGATGCTCCTGAGTCGGAGTCGGAGTGGTATGACGGCGACACCATAAGAACCGCCATAGGTCAGTCTCTCAACAACTATACGAACGCCAATCTCAACAAATATGTATCCACCGTTGCAAACGGAGGAAAGAGATATTCGCTGCATCTTCTGAACAAAATAACCAACTATGACGAGACAAAGGACTTATATACCTACAAGCCCAAGCTTGAACTGGATCTGGGGCTTGATCCCGCCAACGTGGAGACTGTCCATGAAGGTATGTACAGAGTTACTCACGGAGCATCGGGTACACTTAGAAAATATTTTAAGGATTTTGAGGTGCCTGTGGCGGCAAAATCGGGAACGGCTCAGGAGTCGTCACGGAGAGCCGAGCATACTATTTTTGTGGGCTTTGCGCCTGCCGATGATCCCCGCATAGCCTTTACCATAATTATTCCTTTCGGAGACGATTCAAACACCGCTCCTGCCCCCAATCTGGCAAAAAAGGTAATAAGCCGCTATATGGAGCTGCAAAGCACCCCGCGCAGGGAGTATTATAACACGCTTACGAAATAGAAAAATAAAGGCAAACGGCCGACAAAGGCCGAGGATGCGAAAAATACGGCGCATTTTGCGAACTAAAACTGATGAAATGTACTCCGTGATCTGATAAAATATAGGTATGATCATTTATACTCAGGAGGAAAAGAATAATGGGAAAGGTTATAGTAGTTACGTCGGGAAAGGGAGGAGTAGGAAAGACCACCACCTCCGCAAATATTGGCATGGGACTGGCACTCCGTGGGAAAAATGTACTCCTTATAGACGCAGATATAGGGCTCAGAAATCTTGACGTAATAATAGGCATGGAAGACAGGATAGTATACGATCTTATAGATGTGATTGACGGAGGCTGCCGCCCCAGCGAGGCCATAATAAAGGATAAGCGATATGAAAATCTTTCACTTTTGCCTGCGGCTCAGACAAAGGACAAAACAGCAGTCACGCCCGAACAGATGGAAAAGCTCTGTGAGCAGCTAAAAGAAAGCTATGACTATGTTATTATAGACTGTCCCGCAGGCATAGAGCAGGGCTTTAAAAATGCCGTAGCAGGGGCTGATATGGCGCTTGTGGTTACTGTTCCCGAGGTTTCGGCGGTGAGAGATGCCGACAGGATAATAGGGCTTCTTCAGCAGAACGGCATAAAGGAGCCTAAGCTTATACTCAACAGAGTGCGCCCCGATATGACAAAAAACGGGGATATGCTCGACATAGAGGACGTAAAGGAGATCCTCGGCATAGGCGCAATAGGAATCATTCCCGATGAAAATTCGGTCATAATATCCTCAAACAGAGGCGTACCCGTCATACTTAACGATGAGGCTATGGCAGGTACGGCATATAAGAATATCATAAGGAGGATCGAGGGGGAGGAGGTTCCTTTTGAGGATCTTAACAAAAAACAAAAGGTGGGCATAATCGCCCGACTGAAGAGAATATTTGCATAAGGGAGAAGTATTTTATGCTTGACAGATTTTTTTCGGATAGAAGATCCGATTCAAAGGACATAGCAAAGGAACGGCTTTCAAAGGTGCTGCTTAAGGACAGAACCTCATATTCTCCCGAAATCATCGAAAGTCTTGGCGCAGACATACTGAATGTGCTTTCAAACTATATGGAGTTTGACAAGGACGAAACCGATATACATATATCGCAGGAGGACGGCGAAGACACCCCCGTACTTCATATGAATGTTCCTATAATAACTATGTTCAACAGATAATAGGGTAATATTATGTATTCGAGAAACAAATTTATTTCCTTTGATATACTTATGCTGCTTATGGTGTGCGCTCTTGTTATTTTTGGCATAATCGTCATAGGCAGCGCCACAAGGGTCAATATAAACGGCTTTCACGGAGAGGCCGTAAATCAGATAATATGGTTTATAAGCGGTATAGTTCTGCTTTTTTTGGCAGCGTTTATAGATTATCACATTATCTGTAAATTCTGGATACCCATATATGTATTCAATATAATACTTCTTGTGCTGGTACTTATTATGGGCAGCGGAGACGGCGTGTCAAGATGGCTTTTCGGTATACAGCCGTCTGAGTTTTCAAAAATATTTATTATAATTTCTTTAGCAAAATTTATTGACAAATGGAAAGAAAAGATTGATAATATAAGTATACTTATGTTTATTGTTATGATGGCATTTGCGCCCTTTATACTTATATTTCTTCAGCCGTCCCTTTCCGCAAGTATGGTTATTCTCGCCATAACGCTGATACTTGTTTTCTGCGGAGGGATAAGCTACAAATATATAGGCGTATGCTTGGGGATAATCATTCCCATAATAGTTATATTGTTTTTGGATATAAAATCCGATGAGCATATTATTGTCGGCAGACTTCTGAACGACTATCAGATCGGCAGGTTTGAGTCGTTTTTGTCAGCCGACTCCATAACAAGCGACCCTTCTCTGTATCAGACAAAAAACTCCATATGGGCCATCGGCTCGGGAGGTCTTGACGGAAAAGGGCTGTATAACGGCACTATAAATCAGCTTAACTATCTGCCCGAATCTCACAATGACTTTATTTTTTCGGTCATAGGTGAGGAGTTTGGCTTTGCAGGCTGTGTCGGTGTCCTGACTCTGATTTTTCTTATAATTGCAAGATGCGTTCTTACAGGCATAAGAGCCGCCGATGATCTGGGAAGGCTTCTGGTCGGCGGAGTGGCGGGGGTCATAGGCTTTCAGACCTTTGTAAATATAGGCGTAGCCACAGGACTTCTGCCGAACACAGGAATGCCGCTTCCCTTTGTGAGCTATGGAGGCAGCTCCCTGTGGGTAAATATGATAGGTATAGGGTTGGTAATTAATGTGGGGATTAAAAAACAAAAATCAATGTTTGAGGGGTGAGAAAAAATGAATATCGCTTTGGTAGCACACGACAACAAAAAAATCCTTATGGAAAATCTGTGTATTGCCTACAGACATATTTTCTGCAAGCATACACTTTTTGCAACGGGAACAACGGGAGCCCTGGTCGAGGAGACCTCAAATCTGCCCGTAAACAAATACCTGGCAGGACATCTCGGAGGAGAAGAACAGCTTTCGGCGCAAATAGCGAGCAACGATATAGACCTTGTTATATTTCTTCGTGACCCTGTCGCTCCTAAAAACTATGAGCCTGACATACATAGCGCGCTCAGACTCTGCGATATGCACAATATACCTGTAGCGACAAATCTCGCTACTGCGGAGGTTCTTCTTCTTGCTTTGGACAGAGGTGACCTTGATTGGCGACATATAGTGAGATAATATGCTATTATATGTGCCTTAGCCTTATACTGTTTTTTATAATGGGCATAGACAAGGCAAAAGCAATTTTTCACAAATGGAGAATACCGGAAGCCACTCTCTTTATCCTTTCGTTTTTGGGAGGATTTGCGGGCGGCTTTCTTGGGATGTTTGTTTTCAGACACAAAATACGAAAGCCCGTTTTTTATTTTGTTTTCACGGTTTCTATGCTGGCGCACATATGTATTCTGATTTCCCTTTTCGGGAAATATGCCGCATAATAACAACATCGTATTCTTTCCGCTGCAAGGACGGAAATAAATAAAGTATAAAATACAAAATGCCGATTCTTTACGGTTTTTTTAAGATCAAAGAACGGTAAGGAACGGTATAGAAAGAAAGGAGCCAAAAATATGAGTAAAATTTTAACAGCCTACTTTTCTGCAAGCGGAAACACAAAAAAGCTTGCAAAAAACATAGCTGAGGCAGCAGGCTCGGATCTGTTTGAGATCGCCCCCAAAACGCCCTATACGAATGACGATCTCAACTGGATGAACAAAAAAAGCCGCAGCAGCATTGAGATGAACGACAAAAACTCCCGTCCCGAAATTGAGGGAAAAGTGGAAAATATGGATGTGTATGACGTTGTGCTTATAGGCTTTCCGATATGGTGGTACGAGGCTCCGAGGATAATACAGACATTTCTCGAAAGCTATGACTTTTCGGGAAAGACCATAATAACCTTTGCGACCTCCGGCGGCAGCGGTATGGGTAAGACAAACGGCATTCTGAAAAAATCCTGCTCGCCTAAAACAACCTGGCATGACGGCAAGCGATTCGGCGGCAGTACGGACATCGGTACAATAAAGCAATGGCTTGACAGCCTGAATATAGGATAGAAAGGCACAAAAAAGGAGAATAGAAAAAATGAACAAAAAAATAACCCAAACGGCAGGAAGAGATCAGCTCGGCAAATTTGCGCCGGATTTTGCGCATTTCAACGATGATATACTTTTCGGCGAAAACTGGAACAATGAGGACATAGATCTCAAGACACGCTGCATTATTACCGTTGTGGCTCTTATGTCTTCGGGCATAACCGATTCGTCTCTTATATATCATCTGGAAAATGCAAAGTCTCACGGAGTTACAAGGCAGGAGATAGCCTCAATAATAACCCATGCAGGCTTTTATGTGGGCTGGCCCAAGGCGTGGGCTGTTTTCCGCCTTGCTCTCGATGTGTGGAAGGAGGAAGAAAAGGCTCTTTCCGAAAAGGATAAGTTCCAAAGCACGATACTGTTTCCCATAGGAGCGCCTAATGACGCTTTTGCCGAGTATTTTACGGGACAAAGCTATCTTGCTCCCGTGTCGGGTGAACAGGTGGGCATATTCAACGTCACATTTGAACCCGCCTGCCGAAACAACTGGCACATACACCATGCGGATAAGGGCGGCGGTCAGATACTTATTTGTGTAGGAGGCCGCGGATATTATCAGGAGTGGGGAAAGGATGCCGTTGAGATGAAACCCGGAGACTGCATAAATATACCTGCCGGCGTAAAGCACTGGCACGGAGCCGCCCCCGACAGTTGGTTTTCTCATCTTGCCATCGAGGTGCCTGCCGAGAACGGCTCGAACGAGTGGCTGGAGCCTGTTGACGATACACAATACGGCATACTTAAATAAGCCTTTATTGAATGATACCGGATCCGCTGCGGCATTTTCTCATTTTTTTATATCGCCGCAGGCAGACAAGAAATCACTGATATAAAAATAAAAATACGCATACACATAAAAACAGGAGGGTAAAGATATTGACGAAACCCTCCTGTTTTTTATGTTTTATGCTTTTATGCTTTTTGCATTATGAATATAAAGCCTTGTATAAGCTATCAGCCGAAATATCTCTTAAGAAGTCCTCCGAAAGCCTTGCCGTGTCTTGCCTCGTCCTTAGCCATTTCGTGAACTGTGTCGTGTATAGCGTCATAGCCAAGCTCTTTTGCTCTCTTTGCGATAGCCATCTTGCCTGCTGTTGCGCCGTTTTCAGCCATATAGCGAAGCTCAAGATTCTTCTTTGTTGAGGGAGTAACAACCTCGCCGAGAAGCTCTGCAAATTTTGCCGCGTGCTCTGCTTCTTCATAGGCTGCCTTTTCATAATACATACCTATTTCGGGGTATCCTTCTCTGTGGGCAACTCTTGCCATAGCAAGATACATACCTACCTCTGTACACTCACCGTTGAAGTTGTCACGAAGACCCTGTACAACCTCTTCGTCAAGACCCTGAGCAACGCCTACTTTGTGTTCGTCAGCCCAGACGATCTCCTCGTCCATTTCTTCTACCTTGAACTTGCTTCCGGGAACCTTGCACTGAGGGCAAAATTCGGGAGCCTCTGTACCAATGTGAACATATCCGCATACGGGACATACAAATTTCTTCATTTTATTACCTCCGTAATTTTCATTATTAAGATTAATTCTTAATAAGAATTATATAATATCTTTTCCTCTCTGTCAATAATAAAATTGCCTGCTGCCGCAATATTAGCCATAACTAACCAAAAACAATACCTCACAGCGCTGTAATTTTGCAGCGCAGGATTTTAATGTCAATGATATTCGCACTCCGCTTACGCTACGTATCTCTACCCGACGGCTTCTGATGAAGCCCTTGTATTCGGATGGGAGCTTGCATCTCCCACCGAATACAACAGTAAGTACCCACCGCCTAAAGAGGCGGGGGACTTACTTGTCGGTTAAAATAATGAAGTTGCAGAAACAGCAAATATTCCTGCCGAATACAAAATCCCGGAATTACAGACCAAAATAAGACGACAGACTTTTTGTGCGCAGCCATAATGCCCTTAGAAAGGGTTTTAAAGGGTTTTGCGCCGATGTGACAATAGCTATATAAAGTACAGCATCATATATACCCAGTCGATAAAGAAATCTACCGTACCGCCGAATACAATGAACGAAAGAGCAAAAATGATCTGCATAATACAGAGATCCTCTTTGTAATAATTCTGCTTTTGTGAAAAGTGTCTGAGTATTCTGTATCCCGTCTGAAAAAACAGCGGTATGTATATAAGCAGCGTTCCGAGTAGGCCAAAGTTTATAAGACTCTGAAGATAGGAGTTATGGCAGGCTATGGACATAACCTTTGGGTCTATGTAGCTTACCGTAACGGCCTTGCCGCCTATGAGCTTGCTCCACAGGCCTTGATTTTTGAGAACCTGCACAGCGTCAGCCCATATTGCCGAACGGCCTGTTGTGAGAAGATCGAGCCTTCCTCTGGATATGTACGAGACTTTTTCCTCAAACCGTATCAGAAGCCCCGCTATTGCGTCTATTCTGCGGAATTGCGGAATGGACAGCAGGATCGCCGCAACGATGACCGTCCCCA
This sequence comes from uncultured Clostridia bacterium, assembly GCA_947630725.1. Taxonomy (GTDB): domain Bacteria; phylum Bacillota; class Clostridia; order Lachnospirales; family CAG-274; genus JAJQCI01. The sequence continues at coordinate 60,338 of CANRIS010000006.1, read as the reverse complement.
CAAAGGCAAAAAGCAGTATAAAGAAGGCTTTGGATCTGTATTTAAGTATTATCAAAAATACAATAAGTATGGTTAGGGTCAGCATAGCCGAAAGGCTTGCGGTTTGCAGAAGCATTATGCCGAAAAGAGCAAGAAATATTCCCCGCAGCCATATAGGCAGCTCTTTAAGCGTCAGGGCGCATACAACGCACAGACTGTATATGAGTCCTGCAAAGTTGGAGTCGCTCAGAGCGCCGAAGTTTCGGGTGACGGTGTGCGCTCCTGCGCCGCTGATGTTTATATCCACCGAATAAAGATCGCTTGTCCAGCCATATATTCCCGATGCGATAGCCCCAAGCATAAAAGCAAATAAAAATCTGTGCATAAGCTTTTTATCCTGCGTAATAATGCACATAATGATATAAATAACCACACAGTCAGCAAGAACATACAGGCCGAGCTTTATATAGGCCTGCCTTCCAACGACAAACATACAATGCAGAAAAAATACAAAAAGCGCAGGTAAGTGGATAGCCTGAAATTTTATTTTGTGAAGATCCTTTAAAAAACGCAGCACCAATATAAATGTATATGCACGAAACGCCGCAAAATCGCCTATCAGCAGACGGTATCTCAGATAAATGAATAATGCGGTATACATATACAAATTGTCGTCAAAAAAGCTGATGAAAGCGGCAAAAAGCAGCCCTATCGAAGCAACGCCCGACAGTTGGGGAAAAGGCCCCGGGATCAGGCTGCACAAAAATCCAAAAATAAAAACAATATCATAAAATCTGCGTTTGAACAGAGCTTTTTTTTCTTCTGTTGTCAGCTCGGCAGGCTGCGCTGAAATTTTTGTGTTCTCCATTTTGGTCTTTCGCCTCTTTTTTTCCGCATAAATGTATTTATCCGAAAAGATAAAATATAAAATATAAACCCTTCGCATACCGGACGGCAGACGTTTATCGTCTGTTTAAGCAAAAGCGGAATACGAATACATTTGATTTTTTCAAGACAATTTTTCAAGATAATTTTACCATACTTTACCCTGTTTGTCAAAAATCATTTTCGCCGTCAAAGCGCAGATGAGGGGCGGTATAAAAATTTAAAATATTGTCAAGAATCGGAATATAAGCCGAATTTTTTAATGTATGATTTTTTTCAATTTTGATGTTGAGAAAAGGAATGATATGTTAAAAAAGGCGGCAAATATTCTGACGGGGTGATTTTATGCTGTACGGCTTTATAAAAAAACATACTGCTGTGCTTTTATCTCTTGTTATGGGGTTTGCGCTTTCCGTTGGGTTCTGCGCAGTCACGGGAGCGTATTCTCACAGAGCTATGGAAAGGCTCAGCTCGGAGGTGTTCAGACTTCATATAGTGGCAAACAGCGACAACCTTAACGACCAGAGCCTGAAGCTTGCGGTGAGGGACGGAATACTTGAAAAATACAGATATTTTCTTTCATCGTCTCCGTCAAAAGCCGAAACTGTCAGATTTGTCTCAAACCATACTGACGATATAAGGCTGACGGCAGAAAAAATACTTTCGCAGGCAGGCTGCAGCCTCGGCGTAAAGGCCGAAGTGACAAAAAGCAGCTTTCCAGAAAAGCGTTACGGAGAGGTTGTTCTTCCCTGTGGGATCTATGACTGCCTTAAGCTCACAATAGGAAACGCCGAGGGTCATAACTGGTGGTGCGTTATGTTTCCTCCTCTTTGCTATACCGAGGGAACCTGCGAGGAGGTGGAGAAATACAGCAACGCCATTGACAAGGACACGGCAGAGTTGATTCTGGCAGACAGAAAAGATGCCCCGCCGAGGATAAAAGTAAAGCTTAAAATAGTGGAACTCTGGCAGAGCAGAGCCTGCAGGGACAGAGACGACAGAGCATACGGAAATTCAGACCGAAATATTTCGTCCGAGCCCGACACAAGGCCGCAGACGGCTTAAATTTTTCTTGACATAGACCTTCTCTGTGATATAATATTTTTAAAAAGTCAGGGTCGCTTGCCCGACTTTATCACAGGCATATTCAGTCAGTGTCCCGACAGGGATTTTTTTAGTATATAGTATAAAACTGTTCTCTGATCCGGGGAAAGATAAAGCTTATATCCTTATCTTCCGATCGAAAAAATTGTTTTTGTGTGAATCTGCATACAGCCGACAGGCGGGAGGCTTTTGTCGGGGATATTTTCATATTTAAAAGCCATGAAAAAATTATTATTACTCATAATGACTATAATGACTGTTCTGATCGTATCAGGCTGCAATACCGAAACCGAAAAAAAACATAAGCTCAGAGTGTGCGCCTCCTTTTTTGCCGTGTATGATATAGCGAGACAGATAGGAGGGGACAGGATAGAAATAAAAAACCTTGTTCCCGAGGGGGTCGAGCCTCACGACTGGGAGCCTTCTGTAAAAGCTATGATAAGCATTGAAAATTCGGACGTATTTGTGTATAACGGTCTGGGTATCGAGGGTTTTGCAGAAAAAATCAGAGAGTCGCAGGGCTCGGAGCTGATATTTGTCGAAGCCTCCGAGGGCTGCAAAATACTCTATGGATATGAGGATCATGACGATGAGCACGATCACGACAAACACGACAAGGAGGAGGGCGACATAAGCGATGCCGACCCCCATGTATGGCTGGATCCCGACAACGCCGCAAAAGAGGCCGAAAACATATGTGCCGCTTTTTGCAGAGCCGATCCCGAAAATGCTGAATATTATAACGAAAATCTTGAAAATTTCAGAAAAAAAGCCTCCGATCTTAACAATGCCTATAAAAATGCTCTCGGAGATCTTGAAAACAAAGAGCTTATAGTCTCTCACAGAGCCTACGGCTATATATGCAGCGCCTATGGCTTGACTCAGGAGGCTGTTGAGGGCATGGGCAGCGGCGGCGATCCGTCTCCGAGAAGAATAAGGGAAATTTATGATAATATACGAAAAAACAATATCGATTGTATTTTTTATGAAAGCCTTACGGGTTCGAGGATAGCCGAAACAATATCGGAGGATATGGGCATAGATATGTATCCCATAACAGCCTTTGAGGGCAGAAACGCCGAACAGAGAAAACAGGATTTTGACTATTTTGACGCTATGTATATGAATCTCGAAAGTCTTGAAAAGGGTCTTGGTGATGCTGATGATATTGGAAGTTAAAAATGTAAGCTTTGATTATCCCGACAAAAATATTTTAAAGGACGTCTCCTTCGGCATTGAAAAGGGGGATTTTCTTTGTATTCTGGGGAGCAACGGCACGGGCAAAAGCACGCTTTTAAAGCTTATACTCAATATACTGAAGCTCCGCAGGGGAGAAATTTTTATAAACGGCATTCCCTCCCATAAGTACAAAAACAGGGGAAGTATTTCTTATGTGTCACAAAAGGCCACAGGCTTCAATCAGGACTTTCCCGCTACGGTATACGAGGTTGTTTCGGCAGGGCTTTATCCCTCCTGCGGCTTTATGAGATTTTTCGGAAAAAGAGAAAAGCTTAAGGTATATAAGGCTCTTAAAAAGGTGGGTATATACAACCTGCGAAACCGCCTTGTGGGAAGGCTCTCGGGAGGTCAGCAGCAAAGGGTTTTTATTGCCAAGGCGATCGTTTCGGAGCCTGACATAATCATACTTGACGAACCTACCGTAGGCGTTGACGTAAATGCCGCCGACTCCATCTGTTGTCTGCTCGGAGATCTGAACCTTCAGGGCTATACCATAATTATGGTTACTCACGATTTAAGCTCGGTTATACATCACTCCAATAAGATACTTATGCTTACCGAAAATGAACCGTGCATAATGTACGACACCGAGGATTTTCTGAAGCAGAATATAAGCGCTTATTATCACCATCACAGGGAGGTCTGAATATGGAGATTTTTACATACGGCTTTATACAGAGGGCTTTTCTTGTGGGTATGCTCATATCCGTTATTACGCCTCTTATAGGAAACACGATCGTGCTGAAAAGGCTTTCGGCGATAGGTGACGCTTTGTCTCATGCAAGCCTTGCGGGAGTGGCTATCGGGCTGTTCGCTTCGATAAACCCCATAGGCTGCGCCGTTGTGTTCTCCTGTCTGGCAGCCCTCGCAATAGAGTATTTCAGAAGATTTTTTCCGAGATATTCCGAAATATCCACGGCTGTTGTTCTGTCTGTGGGCGTGGGGCTTGCGGCTGTTTTTTCAAGCCTCGTAAATAACGCAGGCAGCTTCGGCAGTTTTCTTTTCGGTTCGGTAGCGGCAATAAGCCCCCGTGAAACCGCTGTTGTTGCTGTAGTCTCGGCCATAGTCATAATAATGTGCCTTCTGCTCTACAGAGAGCTTTTTTATATAGCCTTTGACGAGGAGGGAGCTGCCCTTTCGGGAGTAAAGGTAAAGACGATAAATTTTGTTTTTACACTTATGACTGCCGTTGCAGTAAGTATTTCGGCCAGAACCGTAGGTGCGCTTGTAATATCCTCTCTTATGGTGGTGCCTGTTGCCTGCGCTCTGCTTATTTCAAAAAGCTACAAGGCAAATGTGCTTCTTTCGGTAATATTTGCTGCGGTGTTTACGTTTTTCGGGCTGCTTATATCCTGTTTTCTGGATGTCGCTCCCGGCGGTGCAATTGTTCTCTGCGGAGTATTTGCTATGGGACTGCTCTTGCCGTTCAGAAAAAAGTGAAGGTCGTTTAGTACACAGGCTGATGGGGGGGGCGGCGTGCTTTTGTCCGCAGGACAAAAGCACGCCTCTGCCGCCGCAAGGCGGCAGGGGCTCAGCGTGTCGAAAAAATCGACACGCTGTCATCAAAATGCGATTGCATTTTGATGAGGCCCAAATGTGCGTGCCGGGCAAGCCGGCGACTTCATTTGGGTGTAGGAATATAAATTTCAATTTGTTCCAAAAACTGCGTTTTTTCTCAAATTGAAATTTATTCCTCGGGTGGGCAAAGCTCACCCTGCGGATTAAAGTCTGCGACGCTGAATATAACATAATTGTCGAATATTTTTTTATTATAAGTAGATTTACTTTTTTGACAGTTTATCCCCCCCCTTTTTTTTTACGGCTGCGGCGGACCCTTGGTGGGCATTCGCATATTTCCCTTTTTTATTTTTTATGCGGTGTCCTCCGAAGAAAAATAATCCGCTGTCCCTATGTATATGGCCCACGCAAGCTTTTTTTGATATTCCTCCGAGTTAAGGAGGCGGTTCTCTTCGGGGTTTGACAAAAAGCCGCACTCCACTATGACAGAGGCCTTTTCTGTATTCTTAAGCATATAATAGCTGTTGTTTTCCTTTATAACTCTCTTGTTTGCGTTATCGGCTATCTCCCTTATTCTGTTCTGTATAGATCCCGCAAGAGCCTTTCCCTTTTCGGATGCCTTGGGATAAAACACCTGAGCGCCGCTAACTGATTCGGAGGGATAATAATTCTGATGAATGCTCACAAAAGCGTCAACATCATTGCCATCGGCAAGCCTTCTTCTTTCTCTGAGGTCGGCTCTTTTTGTATCCGCCAAAGCCTCGTCGTCAGTCCTCGTCATATATACGACAGCCCCTCCCTGCTCCAGATATTGCCTCAGATAGCCTGCGATTTTCAGATTTATCTCCTTTTCCTTTTTCCCCTCGGCAGCCACCTTTCCCGGGTCGGCTCCTCCGTGGCCTGCGTCCACAACGATAACCTTTTTTTCAAGAGAAAAAACATCCTCCGAGGAGTTTTTCAGAGAATATCCCACGCCGACAAAAATCATCAGAAAATATCCGTAGAGCAAAAGTCTCGTCTTATGCCTGCGAAAAAAATCCCTCACAAAAGCTCACTCCCTTTTTTGCCGAAAAAGTCTTTAAAGCTGTAGTCTCTCCCTCCTGATCCGGCGGTATCTTCACTGCCCTTGACAGGAGAACCGTATTTATGGAAGTTTTCGTCTATTTCGTCAAAAAGCTGCACGTCCCACGGCTTATCCCTGTCAAGAAGTATCTCCGAGGCTCTTATGCCCGAACGAGAGCCGCTGTCAATATATCTGCCCTTCATAAGCCTTGAACAAAGCTTTCCTCCGAATCTGACGGGGCGTTCATCTCCTACTGCCATATAAGGCGTGCTGCCCGATCTGAAAAAAATATATGCCTTTCCCCCAAACAAAAAAACAAGGGGAGTGTTTATGCTGTTCATATCTGCCACCACTCTCACAGCCGAAAAGCCTTCGTTTGTCCGAGTCCTGAAAAGTATCCTCGAGCCGAAAAGGTTGTTTATAACGGCAAGAAAATAAAGCCCATCCTTGTCTGCGTGTCGGCTGAAATCCGTAAAATATGCCGCCGAAGTGAAAACGCTGTTGTATTTTCCCCATTCGTCACCCAAAAGCTCTCTGTAGCCGAATATATTTTCTCTGCGGTTTTTATAATAAAACAGCGTACGCAGCCCGCCGTCTATGTGGCAGGTGCAAAAGCTGTAGTCTCTGCCGTAGGATGTGTCGATAAGTCTCGGGCCGGTTTTTTCTCTCGAAAGTCTCTGCATATATATGTTGTTTTCTCCCGTATGTCCCGATGGTATGCTGTATATGAGACTGATGCCGTTTTTTTCGACAAGAGCGTCAAAGGCTATGCTCCCTCTGAAGCTTTTTTCGGTGTTTTTAAGTATTATCCTCCCCGAAGTACCCTTTCGGCCATCCCTTATGAGCATAATGTCTCCCTTTGTAAGTCTGCAAAAAATAAGCCTTTCTCCCGATGGCGCAACGCTTAACGAAAAGTCGGGCATTATGCCTGTCATTATGTCATATTCGGGTGAAAGTCCGTCTGCTTTTCTTATTCTTTTGCACAGCTTTCCGTCTTTGAAATAATAGAATGTCATATCTTCTTCGGTTCTTACAACGTAGCTCATATATACCGTCCTTATACTTTAATCGCTTATAAAATTATATGTCGCAGGCAGAATATTATTCTTGTACGATAGGACGGCTTAATGTATAATATTGCATATGGGATTGCCACAGACACAAAAAAGATTTAAGACGCCGTGTTCTTCGGCAGGACTTTCAAATAAGTAATATTTTATCGGTGATAATATGGATAATGTGATAGAAATAAAACACATCGGAAAAAAATATAAGGAGTGGGTGCTTAAGGATATAAGCTTAAGTTGCTCAAAGGGGGAGTGGGCTGCTATATACGGCAGCAACGGCTCAGGAAAAACAACTCTCCTCGAAATACTTTCGGGCAGCAGAAAGCCCGATGGCGGAGAGCTTGTGTATTTCGGAAGAGATCCCTTTAAAAACCGCAGGCTTTTTTCGGAATATGTGGGATATGTTCCGCAGGAGGATCCCCTTATAAAGGACGTTTCTGTAAACGACAATATCCGTCTTTGGTTTTCGGGGAGTAAAAAGGAGCTTAGGGAGCTTTATACAGGCGGAATACTTAAGCTTATGGGACTTGACAGTATAAAAAACAAAAGAGTATCCACGCTTTCGGGCGGTATGAAAAGAAGACTTTCAATAGCCCTTGCTCTCATAAACAACCCTCCCATACTGCTTCTGGACGAGCCTGTAACGGCTCTTGACATAAAATATAAGGCAGATGTGAGAAAAATTCTGAAAGGATATATAAAAAGCGGAGGTACCGTCATAATGACTACCCACGACCTGCGGGACAGAGAGCTTGCCACAAGGGTTCTGCTTCTTAAGGACGGAGTGCTTTCGGATCTTGACAAGGAGGAAGAAATATATGGATAAAAAGAAGGATATTAACACAGACGCTGCGGAGGAAGAAATAAGCTTTGACCTAAATATGCCAAAGGACGATGATGGTGACAAAATAATAAACTCCAAAAATAGGCTGCACATAATCGTCTATGTTATTGCTTTTTCGGCGTTGGCTGCTCTGATTGCTTATCTTGCCTTTTGCTTTGCTCTTCGCAGCCCGAAAAATACCGTGGCGGCGGCCCTTAAAAGCACCTTGGAGGAGCTTGGCTGTACGGCGAAGACTTCAAAGGGAGAGGCTCTGAGGGATTTTTTGCTTTCGTCTCCATCCGAAAGCTTTATTTCGGTGACCTATAAAGGCGGAAAAACCGATGACGGGAAGAGTCTTAAAAGGCTGTTCGGCTCGGGCTTTTCGGCAAACATAAAGTACGATCCCACAGAGAAAAGGGCTTCGGGAGACATAGCGGCAAACATAGGGAATATGCCTGTAAGCGTCCTTGAGTTTTTGGCTGACAACAAAAGCTTTTATGGCAGAGCGCCCCTCATAGAGAGCCTATGGCTCGAAATACCCTTTGAAAATATGTTTTCGTCCTACAATTCATCGGTTCTGTCGGGGTATATGGGCAGATTTGATTTTACACAGGACTTTTCGGCAGACATATTTAACACCTCGTCTTTAAGGGATATGAAAAGCGTCCGCAGACTTTTGGCGGATTATTTTTGCTCCGACAACACTGTGGCGGAAAAGCTTTGGGAAAACGCCTATGTGACAAAAACGGACGAAGGCTTTGAAACCGAAAACGGAAGAAAGGCAAAGGGGTACTGCATAACGCTTAAAGGCGGCGATCTTTCGGAGTTTTCGGAGGATATAAAAGATAATATAAAAAACGGGCAAAGCCTAATGCCTCTGGCACATTCCATACTGCCCATAGCAAAGGTTCTCACAAAGGATCCTCTTATGACGGAGGAGGGGCTGTGTTCTCTCATAGAAGCCGGGCAGCCTGATTTTATGCCTTATTTTGACCCGAACAAAGACTATGATGTTATGGTTTATGTATACAGGAAAAAAATAATAAAGGCCGAGGGTGTTTTTGATATGCCGCTGCCCGAATCTCCCGAAACCGCCGCAATAAGGCTTTCTCTCGCTTTTCCGTCGGGCAGGGAGCTTAAGGATAAGGCGGTTTTTGAGGTTGCTGCGGTTGATGCGGTTGATAAAAACAAAACAGCCCTTAAAACCGAAATAACGAATGACGGAACAGCCTACAGACTTTCGGCTCATGGCAGCTTCAGGCTCTTGGGAGCGCCTTACAACGTCAGCGCCGAGGGCGAATATTCGGCTGATACATCTCAATACTCCCTTGATGTTAGTGTCAAAAATGACGACCATCCGAGTGACAGGGCAGAGCTGTCATCGGAGGGTATATTTTCTATGACCGAAAATTCACTGAATTTTTCGGCGGAAAGTCTTGATATAGACGCAATGGGTCAAAAGCCTCTGTCTGCCGATATATGGCTCGAAACGAATCCCCTTGAAGGCTCGGCGGGGGCTGCGCCCGAAAGGTCAAAAAAGCTTTTCACGCCGAACGAAGATGAGTTTGACATTATACTGGACGAGATCAAAAAGGGCTGCGGAAGTCTTGCGGCTATGATGCAGCTTATAGGCGGTTGATAAAATGTTTCTCAGACTTCTGAAATTGCAATTCAAAAAAACGCTTATGCGGCTCCCTGTCATTCTGGGGCTTTTTGGGCTGCTTGTAATTTTTGCGGCAGACTTTTGTTTTTTGGGACAGGCCGTATTCCGCTCCGAAGGCTCCGAGCACTCCGACAAAATAAGGCTTTTGGTCTGCGCTCCCGAGGGAGGATCAACTGCGCTTATGCTGTCTGCCATAGAAAAAACCGACAGCGCAAAAAACAGTCTTGAAATTATCCGTACCGACAGAGACGGGGTTATTTCGGGCGTAGAATCGGGAAGAGCCGATGCAGGCATAATACTGCCCGAAAGCTTTGCCTCCCACATAATAAAGGGAGAAACGGCCACGGCAGAGACGGTTATGCCCGAGGGAGGCTCTCTGCGCTCCCTCGCTCTGCGCTCATATCTTTCTTCGGGCATAAAGGATATTTCGGCTGTCGAAGCGGCGATTTTCGCTCTTTCGGACTGTACCGAAAGGGCTCTTTCGCCGCGGGAGTATTCCGAAATAAATATTGCCTTTCTGAATGCTGTTTTCGGACGGGAGGATATGTTTCTTGAAAAGGAGCCTGACGGGGGAGACGCTTTGACGGCTCTTAAGTTTTATGCCATAAGCGGTCTTATAATGCTTATGCTGCTTATGGGAGGGGCTTTTTCGGGCTGTCTCATAAGATATGACGATCCTGTTCTTGCCGCGCTGCGTCAGAAGGACATAGGCCGCCGCAGGGTGTTTGGAGCGAATTTTATTATACTGCTTTTTATATATGCCCTGCTTATGGCAGGCGCGGTTGGCATACTTTGCATTCTGCCCGATGGGCTTGGCTTAACGCCGATTTTTTCGCCCGACTCCCTTGCGGGGCTTGGCTGTCTTTTGTGCTTCTGCGCCGCTTTCGGCTGTCTTGCTGTTTTTGCGGGAGGACGTCTCTCAGCCCAGATAACGGCAATTTTCTCCCTTGTGTGCGGACTTCTGTCGGGCATAATAATCCCTCTCAGCCTGCTGCCCGACACCATAGCGAAAATATCGCCCTATATGCCTGCAAGTATGCTTTTCAGAGGGCTTGTTCCGCTTTATGATCCAAATGCGGTCTGTCCGATGGCTGCCGCAGGCGCAGCGGCATTAATGACCGCTTTGGGGTTTGTTGTGAGCGGTATCGAAAGAAGGGTTTGACAAATGAAGCTTTTGTATTTTATTTTTCTTATGTTTAAAAGATCCATAAAAAAGCCGAGCTTTATGCTTATACTCATTCTTATGCCCATAGCTTCCGCATGGCTTTGTTCTCTCGGCGTAGGCCAGGGGCTTAAAATTAAGGCAGGGTTGTTTTCCGAAGGCAGCTTTGACCCCTCACATATTGCCGCAGCCGAAAATGATGCCATAGACTTCATACTCTATGAAAGCCCGACAGACCTCGAAAGAGACGTGGTTTTGGGAAAGCTGGAATGCGGCTATATTTTTTCTGCCGACTTTCCTTCGGAATATGACAGCGCAAGTCTCAAAAATTCGGTAGTCTGTCTGAAAAAGCCCCAATCGGTGTTCTGCGATATAGTGAACGAGGCTCTTTTTTCCGAGCTTTTCGGCTCATATGCATATGACATATTCAAAACGGAGGCTCTTAAATATACAACGGCTGACGAAAAAAAGCTGGCCGAGACATACTATAATTACAGAGAAAATTTCTCCGCCGTCTCTGTCAGCCCCGAATATGCAAAAACGCCCCAAAAGACAGACAGGGGACTTGACATTTTTGTCTGTATGAGGGGCATAGCGGGAATTTTTATACTTATGGGCAGTCTCTTGGGAGGATATATGAGATTTTTGGACAGAGGTGTCCTCAGAGCTTTTTCTCCCGTTCGGAGACGCTTTGCGGGATATTTTTATTTTCTTGTGCCGTCCTTTCTTTCGGCTGTATCGGCAGGCGTGTCTCTTAAGCTTTTCGGCGGCTTTAATATGAGCGATTTTTTGCTGTTGCTTATATACTTTCCCACAGCGGCGGCGTTCGGGCTTATACTGTCGGAGATTTTTCCCTCCGAGGAGCTATTCTCGGCGGCTTCGGCTCTGTTTATCATTGCCTGTCTTATATTCTGTCCCACAGCCAACGACATAATTGCCCTTGCGCCCGAGGCGGCCGTTCCAATGGCGGTACTCATACCCATATACTGTATCAGGGGAAATATTTCGGCAGCATTCGTGACCGTTCACCTCGCCGCCCTCGTTGTGTGTGCGTCAAAGGAGCTTATTTCACAGCGCCGAAGAATATAAATGCCTGAATGCCGACAGCATTTGTCAGGTATATTATTTGTCGGCAGGATTATTTTCTTAGCCTTGTGAAGGCTGTGGTGCAGAAGCCGACCCTTTCGGCTCCTGCTCTGTAAAGAGCGTTTCTGCACTCCTTTACGGTACTGCCCGTAGTATAAATATCATCTATAAGAAGTATTTTTTCGCCGTGAAAATCCCTTTCCGTGCCGAAGGCGTTCTTCAGATTTTTGGCTCTTTCTTCCTCCGTCAGCTCACTCTGAGGAACTGTATGCCTTATTCTTAAAAGACCCTCTCCCACGGGGATACCCATAAGCCTTGATAGCCCTTTCGCAATAAGCTCGGTCTGGTTATAGCCTCTTTCTTTGAGCCTTTCCCTGCTTATGGGTACGGGAAGAATAATGTCAAAGTCAAGGTCATAACCGCTTTTTGTGACAGCCTCATACATAAAATGAGCAAAAACCTCCCCAAGCTCCTTTGCTCCGAAATATTTTAGGCTGTGAATTGCCGCTCTTATATCGTCCTTATATTCAAAAACCGAAAGACCGTCCTGTCCCATAAATATGTCCGTTTTGTCGGAGAGGTTTTTGTCGCAGCGACTGCACAGGGGCATATTTCTGCCATACTCCACAAGTCCGCCGCAGACGGCGCAGCGGGGAGGGTATATTATGTCCAGAACGGTTCTGAAAATGCGCATCATAGAATTTCCTTCATTTCGGCAAGCCTTTCTCCCAAGGCTGAATATCTGTTTATTTCTTTGTTGTTGTCTATCATTTTGTATATTATGGAGGGAAGTCCCACTATCACACAAAGCTCCTTTGCCCTTGTGACCGCCGTATAGAGGAGGTTTCTCGACAGGAGGGCAGGCGGCGCATTGAAAGCGGGTATAATGACCCCTCTGTATTCGCTGCCCTGTGACTTGTGTATCGTGACGGCATAGCTGAGTTCAAGCTCGTCAAGCTGAGAAAAATCATATCTGACATATTTGTTGTCGTCAAATACGACCTCCACAAACTCTCCTCCGCTGCTTATGCGGCTTATTATGCCTTCGTCTCCGTTAAAAACTCCCGTGCCTTCGTCTGTTTCTTTGCCGTTTTCGATTATTTTCCACACAGTGTTATAATTGTTTTTTATCTGCATTACCTTGTCGCCCTCTCTGAAAGTGGTGCTGCGGTATTCCTTTTCGTTTTTAAGATGGCTTTTGGGGTTGAACGCCTCCTGAAGGACTGCGTTAAGGTTTATGACCCCGAGGGGGTTTTTCCGCATAGGCGTAAGAACCTGTATATCCTTTATTTCCTTTGTGCCGAGGTATTTCGGCAGTCGGGTCCGGCTGAGGCTCACTATCTCTTTTATAACATCGTCGATATTGCTTCTCTTTATAAAAAAGAAGTCGGAATTTTTCTTTGAAAGCTCGGGATATTCTCCCCTGTTTATTTTGTGGGCGTTCATAACGATGTCGGACTCGGCGGCCTGTCTGAAAACCTCGTTCAGCCTGACGACCCTTATGCAGCCCGAAGAAATTATGTCCTTAAGCACGCTGCCTGCGCCTACGGACGGAAGCTGACAGGAGTCCCCCACGATTATTAGCTTTGTGCCGTGGGGTATGGCTTTCAGCAGACTGTACATAAGCATAAGGTCTATCATGGAGCTTTCATCGGCAATAACCACATCGGCCTCTATGGGGTTGTCCTCGTCCTTTTCAAAAACCTGTCGGCGGCTGTTTTCTGCCAGATAGTTTGTACCTAAAAGCCTGTGTATGGTGCTTGCCTCAAGACCTGTGGCCTCGGTCATTCTCTTTGCGGCTCTGCCCGTAGGCGCCGTAAGTATTATCTTGTATTTTTCAGTCTGCAAAAGCTTTATTATGGCGTTGAGGGTGGTGGTCTTTCCCGTTCCGGGGCCGCCCGTTATGACGCAGACACCGTTTTCCATAGCCTCTTTTACGGCGGTTTCCTGTTCATAAGCAAGGCTTATGCCCCATTTTTCTCTGAGGTACTTCATATCCTCGTGATAGTCGAATATAAATTTTTCTGCCGTCCTGTCAAGCTCCAAAAGCTTTCGGGCAGTATAGTTTTCGGCATAATAATATATATTCAGATATATCCTGACACCGTCGTCCCGCTTTTCGCAGAATAAGCTTTGTTCGGCGTTCATTTCGGCGACCGTGTCCCTTATGGCATCCTCTTCCGCTCCGAGGATAAGCCCCGTGTTCTTCATAAGGCTTTCAAGGGGAAGATAGGTGTGGCCGCTTTGGGATGCCAGATTCAGCACATATTTTATACCCGATTTGAGCCTTATGGGGGAGTCCCGCTCTATGCCCATGGCTCCCGCTATGGAATCAGCCGTCTTAAAGCCTATGCCCTGTATTTCGTCCGCAAGTCGGTAGGGGTTGTTCTCGACCGTTTCTATGGCTCTTTCGCCAAAGCGTCTGAATATCTTCATCGCATAAACGGGACTTATGCCATATCTGTCAAGATATACTATGACACGCCTTAGCTGTGCCTGCTCGTGAAAAACTGCGCCTATGGTCATTGCCTTTTCTGCGCTTATGCCCTTTACCTCGGCGAGCCTCAGAGGATCCTCCTCTATTATCTCAAATGTCTTGTCGCCGAATTTTTTGACTATTCTCTTTGAAAGTCCTGCTCCTATGCCCTTTATAAGCCCCGAACCCAAGTATTTTTCCATACCTCTTTCGGTTTTGGGCAGAGTTTTTTTGTAGGAGCTGACCCCAAGCTGTCTGCCGTAGGAGGGGTGGTTTATTATGCTCCCCGTTACTCTGATGCTTTCTCCCTCGTTTATGTCAGGCACATATCCCACGCACACAAGCTCTGCGCCCGCTCCCTCGGCATCATCGTCAATGAGGGAAAAAACGCAGTATCCGTTTTCGGGGTTTGAAAATATAACGCTGTCAACGACTCCCTCTGTGGTGAGTATCTTCTCCATAACAAAACTCCTTCGGGCGGTTCTGCCCTTTTGTTTTATGTTGTCTTTCCCGCAAACTGGGTCATATAAAGTCGGTAGTATGTGCCCTTCTTTTCCATAAGGCTTTCGTGGCTGCCCATTTCGGAGATCCTTCCCTTATCCATTACAACGATTATGTCGGCATCTCTTATTGTGGAAAGCCTGTGGGCGATTATAAGGCTGGTGCGGTCGTTCATAAGCCGAACCATAGCGTTCTGTATGTTTTTTTCGGTTCGGGTGTCTACGCTGGATGTGGCCTCGTCAAGCACCAGAATCTCAGGCTCCGCCAAAAAAGCCCTGCATATCGTGAGAAGCTGTTTTTGTCCCTGAGATATATTCTGTCCCGCTCCCGTGAGAAAGGTTTTGTATCCCCGGGGCATATGGGCTATCATATTGCGGCAGTTGCTCATTTTTGCGGCTTTTTCCACAGCCTCGTCATCAGCCCGGGGGTTTGAATATTTCAGATTGTTTTCTATCGTGTCCGAAAACAGCACTGCGTCCTGAAGAACTATGGCAGTATTCCGCCTTAAGCTTCGGCAGTCTATGTCCTTTATGTTTACGCCGTCAATAAGTATCTCTCCGCTGTCGGTATCGTAAAAGCGCATAAGGAGGTTTACAACGGTGGTTTTTCCGCTGCCCGTAGCGCCTACGAGGGCAACCTTTTTGCCTGCATCTATTTTAAGGCTGAAGTCATAGAGAACCTGTTTTCCCGGATAATAAGAAAAATTTACGTTTTTAAACTCTATAACGCCGTCAAGACCCTCCATAGAACGGCTGCCGCTTTTGTCCTCGTCCTTGCCGTCCATTACCTCAAAGACTCTTTCGGCTCCTGCGATGGCACCCTGTATCTGTCCGTAGATCTGCGCAAGCTCGTCTATGGGTCTGCCGAACTGCTTTGCATACACTATAAAGGCTGAAATAACGCCTATGGAAATTATGCCCTTTATGGCGAAATAACCTCCGAAGGCTGCGATTATAACAAAGCCCGTGTTGTTTATGACGTTCATACAGGGTCCCATTGACCCTGCTAAAATTTCGGCGATTATGCCTGTTTTTGTAAGCTCGTCCGATGTTTTTTCAAAATCCAGTATGGTCTGTTTTTGTCTGTTGTAGGCTGTGACAGTCTTAAAGCCCGTTATGGTTTCTTCGGTTTTGGCGTTGAGAGTACCCAAAAGAGCCTGTCTTTTTGTATAGGATCTTCTGAGAGCCGATGCCAGAAGCTTTGTTATGCCGAGGGTCATAACAACGGTTATGCACGACAGAGCCGCAAGGGCGGGGCAATAGTATATCATCATAAAAACCGTGCCTGCGATCATAAGTATGCCCGAAAACATAGAGCTGAGAGACTGCGAAACAGTATTCGATATGTTCTCCACATCGTTTGTCATACGGCTCATAATGTCCCCGTGGGGGTGGTTGTCGGTATAGCTTATGGGGAGGTTTGTTATTTTTTCAAACAGCTCCTCTCTCATTCGCTTGACTACTCTTTGGCTCAGTCTTGCCGAAAGCAGGCTCTGAAAAAAGGTACATATGCAGTTTATGCCATAAACGCCCAGCATAACCGCTAAAACATAAGGCAGACTGTCGAATCTGCCTGCGGCTATTCGGTCTATCGCAAGGCTCTGAAGCCCCGGCACGGTGACCGAGCATACAACTACCGCCAGCACAGCTCCGAAAAGCCCCGCCGCAATAAGGCTTTCTCGTCTGAAGTACGCAAAAAGCCTCAGCATTGTTTTCCTGCCGTCCTTTGGTTTTTCGCTGCGGGCGGCTCTGTCTCTTCTTACTCTCATACCGGGGAGCCTGTATCCCCTCATATCCGCTGCCATAGCCTCACCCCGCTTTCAACTGAGAGTTATAAATATCTCTGTATATTTCGCTTGTTTCAAGAAGTCTTTCGTGGCTGTCAAATGCAGCCAGTCTGCCGCCGTCAATGACAGCTATTCTGTCGGCGGACTTTACCGATGCTATTCTCTGAGCAATTATTATTTTTGTCATATTTTTTTCGGCTTTGTTCAGTCTTTCATACAGCTCAGCCTCTGTTTTAAGGTCGAGAGCCCCCGTACAGTCGTCAAATATGAGTATCTCGGCGCCCTTGAGTATGCTTCGGCTCACGGCGATCCTCTGCTTTTGTCCTCCCGAAAGGCTCATACCCTTTTCAGCCACGAGAGTGTCAAAACCATCGGGACTGTTTTCTATAAAGTCCTTCGCTCTGGCTATCTCGGCGGCTTTTGCCACATCCTCGTCCGAAGCATCCTGTCTGCCCCAGAGTATATTCTCTTTTATGGTTGTGTTGAAAAGCTCGCTTTTTTGAAGCGACAGCGACACCTTGTCCCTGAGAGCTTCAAGCTTATAGTCTCTTACATCTACGCCGTCCACAAGAACGGCTCCCTCTCTCACATCATAAAACCTCGGTATAAGCTGCACAAGGCTTGTTTTTCCGCAGCCCGTTTCTCCCAGAATGCCTATTGTCTCGCCGGGGTTCACTGTAAAGCTTATATTTTTAAGTATATCGGTTTTTCCGTAGCCGAAAGAGACGTTTTTGAATTCGACCTTTCCCTTAAGCCTTGTTTCGCCCTCAAAGTCTCCGTCCGTTATGGCAGGACTGCATTCGAGAAGCTCCATAACTCTCCTGCCCGATGCCGTACCTCTCGATATGGTCTGAAATATCATTGTCATTCTCATAACTGCGTTGAGGATCTGCGTTATGTATGTTATTGCCGCCATAACGGCTCCGGGGGTAAGTCCTCCGCCTCTGACCCTTATGCCGCCCAGAAATATGACAGCCACAACCGAAGCATTCAGAAGTATGTTCATAATGGGCGTCATATACGAAAACAGAACGAGTATATTAAGCTGAGTATCGACAAGCTCGTTGTTTGCCTTTCCGAAACGGGCGTTTTCATAGTCCTCTCTTACATAGGCCTTTACCACTCTTGCTCCCGTTATATTTTCCTGCATTACAGAGTTTACATTGTCAAGCTTCTGCTGAAGTATGCCGAACATAGGGTTGGCTCTGCCTATAAAATATATTACGCAGAAAAGTATGAAGGGCAGGCTGCAGGCGATTACTGCGCCGAAGCTTAAGTCCAGCGAAAGCATACAGACTATTCCGCCCACAATGAGCATACCCGTTCTGACAAAGCCTCTTATACACTGTGTAACAAGCTGCTGAACCTGCGTAATGTCGTTTGTTATTCTCGTTATTATAGAGCCTGTGCTGAACCTGTCGGTCTGTCCGGGAGAGAGCGCCAGCGTGTTTCTGAAAGCGGCCTTTCGCAGGTCGTTGCCGAAATTCTGGCTGCACAGGTTTGCAAAAACCCCCGACATAACGCCGCAAAAGCCGCCGACTGCCACAAGACCTATCATTTTGGCTCCCGTTGTTGAAATAAGCCCCAGATCTCCCACGCCGCCGTTTGAAAGCCCCAAAACGCCCTCGTCAACTATCGTTTTCATAAGTCTCGGCTGCAAAAGATCCATAAAGACCTCTCCGCACATAAAAAGGGGAGCCAGCGCCGCCCAAAGCCAATATTTTTTCAGATATTCAAGCATTTTTTATACCTCCCGTTCCGAACGGCAGCAACTGTCGGGCTTTGTTTTTTTCTCTCTGTCGGACAGCAGACGGCTGAGCATACTGCATAGGCTCTTTTTTTCTTCCTCGCTGAGTATGTCGAACATTGCGGCATCCTCCTCCGACTGTTCTCTTTCCTTACGGCGCAGAAAATCCTCCCCCTCGGGAGTTATACGCAGTATCAGCCGCCTTTTGTCGTTTTCGTCTTTTTCTCTTGTTATAAAGCCCTTTGCCTCTGTTTTAAGAACCAGTTCGCTTAACGAGCCCGACTGTATGCCGAGCCTGTCCCGAAGCTCCGTCTGGCTGATTTCTCCTTTTTCCGCCGCAGCCTTAAGAATCCTCATCTGACCTCGGCGGTCTTTTTGTCTGTGCCACAAAAAATGTCCGCACTCCTCCATCATATCCAAAAGCTGTCTGTTATCCAAAAAAATCACCTCTGTCAGCAAATATAAAGGTACCTTGACATTGTAGCACACAGCCCTTTTTTTGTCAACTGCGCCGACAGTCTTTTGCCAAAAAATGGGGCGATCGGATTTTTTAACCGACAAGTAAGTCCCCCGCCTCTTTAGGCGGTGGGTACTTACTGTTGTATTCGGTGGGAGATGCAAGCTCCCATCCGAATACAAAGGCTTCATCAGAAGCCGTCGGGTAGAGATACGTAGCGTAAGCGGAGTGCGAATATCATTGACTATACTCCCGCCGTTTCATTGACATATGGATTCTGCAAATATATAATCTAACAATAGGGCGGGCTTTGTCTGTCAAAGAAATAAATTTCACAACAGAAGAAAACTTATCTGTTTAAAAATAAAGCTATACGGAGAATAATGCTATGGAAAAATTATTGTTGGTAGAGGATGATCTCAGTCTTATAAACGGACTGTCGTTTGCCATAAAAAAACAGGGCTATGCTTTGGATACTGTACGCACAAGGGTAGGGGCGGAAAGCATCTTTTCGGACGGAAAATACGATCTTGTTATTTTAGACGTATCTCTGCCCGATGGCAGCGGCTTTGACATATGCAGAAGTATACGGCGGACTTCAAAGGTGCCTGTCATATTTCTCACGGCTGCCGATGAAGAGACGGATGTTATAATGGGGCTTGACATAGGAGCGGACGACTATATCACAAAACCCTTCAGGCTGTCTGTGCTTATGTCAAAAATAAATGCCGTTCTGCGCAGGAGCAGCAATTTTAATCAGGCTTGCGCCGTACTCAGTTCAAACGGCATAACCGTCAGACTGCCCTCCTGCGAGGTCTGTAAAAACGGAGTCAGGCTCGACCTGACAACGGGCGAATATAAGCTGCTTTGTATGTTTATGGAAAATCCCGATATTGTTCTTTCGTCCGAACAAATTCTCGGCAGGCTGTGGGACTGCGATGAAAATTTTGTGGACAACAACACGCTGACGGTGTATATACGCCGTTTGCGTATGAAGATAGAGGATGACCCCGGAAAGCCCGAAATGATAGTTACGATACGCCGTATGGGTTATAAGTGGAACACATCACAGCGAGGCGAATTATGAAGATATTTACAAACAAACAAATAAAACATCTCTTTTTGGAGGCTCTGCTCTGCCTGTTTTTGTTTGTACTTGCAGGGACATTTTTGGCACTGTTTGATGTTCCGCACAAGGCGGCGTTTATATTTGCAGCCGCTCTTGCAGCATTTGGGGCGGTGTTTGCGGCCATGTGCATATATTTTTGCAGACAGAACCATATGATCGAAAACGCCGAAGAACAGATAGACGAATATATATCGGGTAACCGAAGCGCGCGTATAGAGTGCAGCGAGGACGGCGAGCTGTATAAGCTGTTCCACAGGATAAATTCTCTTGTATCCATTCTGAACGCCCACGGGGAAAAGGAGACAAGATCAAAGGAATTTTTGAAAAATACCATATCCGACATATCTCATCAGCTTAAAACGCCTCTGGCGGCTCTTAATATCTATAACGGCATTTTGCAGGACGAAGCGAAGGAGCTGCCCGATATAAGAAAATTTGCCGATCTCACCGAGCAGGAGCTTGACCGTATCGGGACGTTGGTGCAGAGCCTTCTGAAAATAACAAAGCTTGACGCAGGAACGATACGCATAGAGAAAAAAGAAGAAAACCTTTCGGAAATGATGAGGGAAATAAAAAATCGGTTTTCGTTCAGAGCCGATCGTGAAGAAAAACAAATAAATCTGACGGGGGATGATACTATCATATTGTCGTGCGACAGGGGCTGGCTCATTCAGGCCATAGAGAACATAGTCAAAAACGCTCTCGACCATACGGACAAGGGCGGCTGTATTGACATTGAACAAAAGAGGTTTCAGTCGGTCGTGCGGGTTGTCATAAGGGATAACGGCAGCGGCATTCACCCCGAGGATATACACCACATATTCAAACGGTTCTATCGCAGCCGTTTTTCAAAGGACACACAGGGGATAGGTCTGGGGCTGCCCCTTGCAAAGGCTATCATAGAGGCGCACAACGGCAGCATAGAGGTCGATAGTCGGGTCGGCGTTGGGACAACATTTATTATAAATTTTTTGACGGAGCGCTGATGCCTGCGACAGGGAAAAGCACTTAGCGTAAGCTTTGCCCGTCCTGCGCCCAAATGAAGCCGCTTTTTTTCGACACGCCGAATCCTACAAAATTGTAGGCTGTTCGTAAGGCGGCAGTAGGATTTGTGTGTTATTCTGTTTTTATAAAACAGCAATAACAGCAGAAAGAGGTGTCAACACTATGAATTTATTGGAGGTCAACTCGGTTTCAAAGACCTATGGCAGCGGCGAGACGGCCGTCAGAGCCCTCAAAAACGTAAGCTTTGTTGTGCCGAAGGGCGAGTTTGTGGCTGTTGTCGGCGAGTCGGGCAGCGGAAAGTCAACGCTGCTGAATATGATAGGAGCCCTCGACACACCGACAGGCGGCAAGGTTTTTATTGACGGAAAAGACACGTTTGCGATGAAAGAAAAAAATCTGACTGTTTTTCGCCGCAGAAACATAGGCTTTATTTTTCAGGCCTTTAATCTGATTCCCGAGCTTACGGTGGAACAAAACATAATATTTCCCGTGCTGCTGGACTATCAGAAACCCGACAGACGTTATCTGGAGGAGCTTCTTACGGCACTTGATCTTAAGGATCGCCGAAATTATCTGCCCTCAATGCTTTCGGGCGGACAGCAGCAGAGAGTGGCTATCGGACGGGCGCTTATCACACGTCCTGCCCTTATACTTGCGGACGAGCCAACAGGCAACCTCGACACACAAAACAGCAGCGAGGTCATAGCTCTTTTGAAGGAGGCGTCAAAAAGGTATGAACAGACCATTATTATGATAACGCATAACCGAGCCATTGCACAGACGGCTGACCGCATATTGCAGGTATCGGACGGCGTGCTGACCGATTTTGGGAGGTGTGTTGAATGAGAGGCAATATGAAAAGCTATCTGAGCCTTATTCCCATATCGGCAAAGGTAAAGAAAAAACAGAACCGTATGACGATACTTTGTATCATACTTTCTGTTTTTTTGGTGACGTCCGTATTTTCTATGGCGGATATGGGCATACGTCTTGAAGAGACAAACGCAAAACAAAAACACGGAAACTGGCACATTTCCTTAGAGGGCATATCCTCCGAAAACGCCGAAAAAATTGCTGCCCGTACCGATGTCGCAGCATTTTCGGAGTATGACGCCATAAACTACGGAATTGACGAGGACTATTATATTGACGGCAAGAGGACGGCAGTCGTGGGGACTGACGAGGTATTTCTCACAGACATATTTGACTATATGACCGAGGGGAGGTTTCCCGAAAGTGAAAACGAAGCTGTCATTTCACAAAACGCAGGAGACGTACGGGGCATAAACATAGGCGATACGGTTAAGCTAAACACCCCCGCAGGCGATTCTGAATATAAAATATGCGGCTTTTTTCGGGATGACGGCTCGGCGGACAAATACGATGCATTCATTATATGTATGAACAGTACGGCATTTGAAAGGGTGCGTTTGGCAAACAACGACCCTCCTGCGCCTACATACTACTGCCGTTTCAAAAAACACACAAACATCCGCAGATCCATTGACGAGATCAGGGAGGCTTTCGGCCTGACGGACGATAATTTAGGCGAAAACCTTGTTATGATAGGGCTGTCGGGCTTCAGCGAAAACAATGTCGTTCAGGGAATGTATTCTACAGCCGCTTTTTTGTTTCTGCTGATACTTATGGCAGGCGTGCTTATGATCGCAGGCAGTATGAACAGCAATATTGTCGGACGCACAAAATTTTTCGGTATGCTGCGCTGTATGGGAGCAGGCAAAGATCAGATAACAAAATTTGTACGTCTGGAAGCACTCTATTGGTGCAAAACAGCGGTTCCGACAGGCGTTGTATCGGGGACTGCCATAACGTGGGCGCTGTGCGCAGCTCTGAAATTCGGCATAGGCGGTGAGTTTTCGGGGCTGCCGCTTTTTCGCATAAGTCTTGTCGGTATCATATGCGGAATATCGGTGGGAGTGATAACGGTTCTTATAGCGGCGCAGGCTCCCGCAAGACGGGCGGCGAGAGTATCGCCCATCGAGGCTGCGGCAGACAGCTCGGGCGCAAAAAATTGTCACATTCCGAAGGGCGGGCATTTAAGGATCGAAACTGTCCTCGGCATAAGCCACGCCATAAGCTCAAAGAAAAATCTGCTGCTTATGACGGGGTCGTTTGCCTTCAGTATTATCCTGTTTTTAGGCTTTTCCGCTATTCACGACTGGACGGGCTATGCCCTCAACGGTTTGCAGCCCCATACGCCCGACCTGACAATAGCAAGCGACCCCCTCTCGTGTACTGTTACGCGGGATTTGGCGGATAAGATAGGCTCTGCCGAGGGAGTGAAGCGGGTTTTCGGCCGCAGCTTCAAGGGGGATTTTCCCATAGAGCCTTTCAAAGGAGTGGGCGCAGTCGATCTTGTTTCTCTTGACAATCAACAGTTTGATTGGGCTGACGAGGAGCGGTGGACGGGAGATAAAAAAGGCCTTGAACGTGTGTATAAAGAGGACTGCTGCGTTATGACGGTCTATGATAAGGACAACCCTTTTGAAAAGGGAGATAAAATAAAGCTTAACGGCGAAACTCTTGAAATTGCCTGCGTGCTGACCGACAGTCCCATAGGCGGCGGCGGAAACCCGACTGTTATATGCACCGAAAAACTATTCAGGCGGCTAAGCGGCGAAACAAGGTACGCGGTCGTTGACATTCAGCTTGAAAAAAACGCAACGGAAAACGATATAAAAGCTATCCGCAGCGAAACGGAGGCAAGCGGCTTTATGCTGTCCGATCGGCGTGAGACAAATCGTGAGGTAGTCTCCACCTATCTGGCGTTCACTCTGCTGATATATGGCTTTTTGAGCCTTATTGCCCTTATTTCGGTATTCAACATAATGAACAGCATTTCTATGAGCGTATCCGCCCGAATGAAACAATACGGCGCAATGCGCAGCGTCGGTATGAGCATAGGGCAGCTTACAAAAATGATAAGCGCCGAAACAATGACATATACGCTGTGCGGACTTTTTTGCGGACTGGCGGCAGGACTGCCGATCCACAAGCTCTTTTATGAAAGCTTTATAACAGCCTATTTCGGACAGGCGTGGGAGCCGCCTGTCTTTTCGGCAGTCGTCATTGTATTCTTTGTCATCGCCTCATCGGCTGCGGCAATATATGCGCCGTCAAAACGCATAAGAAATCTGTCTGTTGCCGATACTGTCCACGCCGACTGATGACCCTGACGAAAGCAGTTTGACAGTCTTTTTCATATGTTTGTAAAAAAATTGTGATAATAAAAATTCCACACAGATTCCACATTTATAACATATTTTACACATAAACCGCGGCTAAAATAAAATCATAGCTTAACCGACAGGCAAGGCTTGTAAAAAATAAAGAAGGGATGACAGCTATGAAACACGGTTTAAAAAGATTGTGCGGTTATGTTATTGCGCTTTCAACAGTCGTTTTTACGGTGACGGCATTTGCGGCTGACGGTACGGCGGACTATGGCTTCAGAAAGGGCAAGGCGAATCACTATGGGACAGGCGGTGAGCAGACCTTTGTATATTCTAAAAGCCATCACGCCGACACAGAATCGCTTGTGGAATCGGGCATTATAGATCAGGAAACGGCCGACAGGATCTCGGACTATATGTCAGAAAAACATGAGGAAATAAGCTCAATGTATGACGACATGGCTGATATGAGCGCAGAGGAGCGTCATGCGGCATTTGCCGAAAGAAAAGCAGCCCGAAAGGACGGCCTCGGAGAGCTTGTTGAAAAGGGCATTATAACGCAGGAACAGTCGGACTCCATAAAAAATTATAACGAAAACAAATAAATCCGAAAAGAGACGCAGCCGCCGTACGTCTCTTTTTGCGTTGATAAATATATTTTTATGTGATACAATATCATAAAAAGCGAAGGGAGCGGAGGGCAGTGGCAAAAATACTTATCGTTGACGATGAGCCTGACATACGGGCGCTTATATGCAGATATGCAAAGCGTGAGGGATATGATACGGCGGAGGCATCGGACGGCCTTGAGGCTGTTATGATGTGCCGGAACGTAGATTTTGATGTCGTAATAATGGACGCTATGATGCCTGAGCTTGATGGGTTTTCGGCCTGCAAAAAAATACGGAGCATAAAGGATATTCCCGTTATAATGCTTTCTGCAAGAGGAGAGGAATACGACAAGCTGTTTGGTTTTGAAACAGGGGCGGACGACTATGTCGTAAAACCCTTTTCGCCAAGGGAGCTTATGGCTCGTATAAAGGTCATAATAAACCGACACGGCAGAGCCGCAGAAAGCAGCATAAAGGCAGGAGACATAGAGATAGACACTCTCGGAAGAGTTGTTTATATAGACAAAAAAAGAACGGAGCTTACGGCGAAGGAGTATGAGCTTCTGCTTTATCTCGTTAAAAATGCAGGGATAGTCCTTACAAGAGAGCAGATAATGGAGGCTGTGTGGGGGTTTGAATATTATTCCGCCGACCGCACGGTCGATTGGCAGATAAAGCAGCTTCGTTCGCATATGGGAAAATGTCGGAGCAATATAGTTACGGTCAGAGGAGTTGGATATAAATTTGAAGTCGGAAAGTAAGTCATTGTGGTTTAAGCTGTGGACATATTTTACAATATTTGCAATAGTGATACTTGCCGTTCTCTGGCTTTTGCAAACGGTATTTCTTGAGGGTTTTTATGATGTTATGCAAAAAAATCATATTAAAAGGATAGCGGACGAGATCTGCGGCGCAGGAGAAAACGCAGAATACATAATAGACTCTGTGGCTGCGGAAAATCCCATATTGGTTTTTTTGACCGATGCTGACGGAAGCATAATTTACAGCGCAGATGAATACAGCTTTTCCTACAGAAAAAAAGCATATTCCTACGCCGATCATGGAGATGACAAAAATCCCTACAGGTCAGAATATTACGATCGGGCATACCGCCATTTGCCTGAGCATTATGATGATTTTCTCAGTCGATTGGCAGATGCCGACAGCGTTTGTTATACCATAGACCACGACAATGAAGGCAGCACTCTTATTTATGGACAAAGACTGACCGACGGCAGCGTTTTGTATATAAACACTCCCATAGGGGCGATAGGCTCGGCTGTGTCGATAATCAGACTGCAACTGTGCGCAGTAACCGTACTTGCCTTGATAGTGGGATTTTTAATTGCCATATTTATATCCAAAAAATTTTCGGATCCCATTTTTCAGTTGTCCGAACAATCGCTCAGAATGGCTGACGGCGACTTTGACATAAGCTTTAAACACGGCTTTTGCGCCGAAACAGACAGACTTGCCGATTCAATGGCGTATGCAGCGGACAAGATAGCCGAAACGGACAGGCTCCGCAGAGAGCTGCTTGCAAACGTTTCTCATGATTTGCGTACTCCGCTGACAATGATAAAGGGATATGCCGAGCTTATATGCGATATGGACAGAGAAGAAGGCGCAGGCGATGACGCCAAAATAATAATAAGAGAGGCGGACAGGTTATCCGCACTTGTGAATGATATTCTGTATTATTCAAAGTTCCGATCGGGCGAAGTCAGATTAGAGCCCGAAAAAATAGATATAGGCTCTCTTGTGGAAACAACAGCGGAACAATTTTCGGCAATATGCAAAGCAAAAAACATAAGCATAACAAAACCAACCGAATCTCAGAAATATGTTATGGCAGATAAAAAACGTATTCAGCAGGTATTGTACAACCTCATATCCAATGCCATAGCCCACACGAAAAATAACGGCTCCATATACATATCGGCAGCCGAAAAGGACAATTCTGTCAGAATCGAAATACGCGACAGCGGCAGCGGCATATCTCCCGAAGACCTTCCGCATATATGGGACAGATATTTCACCTCAAAAAACGGCGGCACAAACGGCCTCGGCCTTGCAATAGTCAAGGAGATCCTCACTGCCCACAACGCTCCCTTCGGCGTGGACAGCAAACCCGGCCAGGGAAGCACCTTCTGGTTTGAACTCAACAAAACGCCCGTATAACTTTGCTGCTTTTATGTTTTTAAATACCATAAAAAGATGGGCATATAAAAATGTCCATCTTTTGAATTATATTATTTTGCTATGTTTTGCGGATTATATTATTCCTCTGATTTCGGCAAGATTTTTTATGGACTGATCTTCCATGAATTTTTCGATGCCTGATATGGTGTCGGTCGTTGCTGTGGGGTTTGAAAAGTTGGCGGTTCCCACAGATACCATGGTGGCTCCCGCCATTATAAATTCTATGGCATCCTCTGCGTCAGATATGCCGCCCATACCTATTATCGGTATGTTTACGGCCTTGGCGGTCTGCCAGACCATTCTGAGAGCCACGGGCTTTATGGCGGGGCCGCTCATACCGCCGATTTTGTTGGCAAGAACGGGCTTTCTTCTGTATATGTCTATTTTCATTCCCGTGAGGGTGTTTATCATAGAAAGAGCGTCCGCTCCTGCGGCTTCGGCAGCCTTTGAAGTCTCGGTTATATCGGTGACATTGGGGCTCATTTTTACTATAAGGGGCTGAGCCGCAGCCTTTTTGACGGCGCCGACCACCTTTTCTATCATTTTGCAGTCCGTTCCGAAAGCCATTCCGCCCTCTTTTACATTGGGGCAGGATATGTTCAGCTCCAAAAGGTCAATGTCGGCGCTGCGGAGCTTTTCGGTGACCCTTACATATTCATCGATGGTATGTCCGCATATATTGACTATTATTTTTGTATCAAACTGTCTTAAAAAGGGTATGTCCTCTTTTATAAAATAATCTGCTCCCGGATTCTGAAGCCCCACCGAATTGAGCATTCCGCCGTAAACTTCGGCTATTCTGGGGGAGTCGTTCCCTTGCCACGGCTTGTCTGCCACTCCCTTGACGGTGATCGCTCCGAGCCTGTTGAGATCCACAAACTCTCCGAACTCTCTGCCGCTTCCGAAGGTGCCCGAGGCTGTTGTTACGGGATTTTTAAATTCTATACCGGCAATGCTTACCCTTGTGTCGATCATTCCCAAAGCACCTCCCGAGAGTCAAAGACAGGCCCGTCCTTGCAGACCTTTTTGTTTTCAAAGCCGTTGTCCTTTTTTATTTTGACTGCGCAGCCTACGCAGGCGCCAATGCCGCATGCCATTCTCTCTTCCATCGAAACGTAGACGGGTATATTTTTTTCCTCTCCGTATTCCGACACCGACTTAAGCATTATTTTGGGACCGCAGGCATAAATTATATCAGCCTGCACATTTTCGCTTTTCATAAGCTCGGTCACATTTCCCTTAAATCCCACAGAGCCGTCATCGGTGGCTATATGGGGGACGATGCCTATTTTTTCAAAATCCTCCGTAAGAAACGGATGACTTCTGAATCCCAGATATACGTTGACATTCCCAAGCTTTTTAAGCCTTTTGGCTGTTTCAAGAAGGGGCGGTACGCCTACTCCGCCTCCGGCAAGTATAAAGCTTTTTGCATTCGTTAAAGGATAGCCGTTTCCGCAGGGGCCTAAAACCCTTACGCCGTCTCCTGACTTAAGACCCGAAAAAAGCCTTGTGCCGCTGCCGACCACCTGAAAAACAAGTCTCAGACTGTCGCCGTTCGTTTCGCATATGCTTATGGGGCGCGGCAGAAGATTTGTTCCGTTGTCGGGATAGACCTCTACAAACTGTCCGCAGGCTGCCTCCTTTGCTATTTTCGGAAGTCTGATCGAAAGGTCATAGATATTTGGGGCTATGTTTTCGTTTTTTATTACAGTGCCTTTTTCAATGAACTTCATTACAAAAATCTTTCCCCCTCCAAAAGCCTTTTGTTTTCGGCTATAACAGTGTCAATATATTCCTTCGAGGGGCCTCCCTTGACCCTGCGTCTGTTTACGCACTCCCTGAGATCTATGCTTTCGTATATGTCGTTTGTGAAAAGGGAGCTGAAGCTCTTGTATTCTTCAAGGCTGAGATCCTCAAGGTTCTTTCCCTTTTCTATACAATACATAACTATGCCGCCTATGACGGAGTGAGCCTCTCTGAAGGGCATTCCCTGTTTTACGAGCCAATCGGCCGCATCGGTGGCATTCATAAAGCCGAGTCTTGCGGACGAAAGCATTCTGTCACCGTTGACCGTCATCGTATCGAGCATATTTGTAAACACGGGCAGACACATCATAACGGTGTCGATCGCATCAAATACGCCCTCCTTGTCCTCCTGCATATCCTTGTTATATGCCAGAGGCAGACCTTTGAGGGTTGTCATAAGAGCCATAAGCTCGCCGTATACCCTGCCTGTTTTTCCTCTGATAAGTTCCGCCATATCGGGGTTTTTCTTTTGGGGCATTATAGAACTGCCCGTGGCATATGCGTCCGAAATTTCGATAAACCCAAACTGACGGCTGCTCCAAAGCACAAGCTCCTCGCAGAAGCGGCTCAGATGCATCATAAGCACCGAGAGGCAGAAAAGCGTCTCGCAGACAAAATCCCTGTCGGATACGCCGTCCATACTGTTTCTTGTTATGCTGTCAAAGCCAAGCTCCGCCATTACCGCTTCTCTGTCCAGGTTATATGTTGTCGCAGCAAGCGCTCCCGAGCCGAGGGGCATAACATTCGTCCTTTTAAAGCAATCGGACAGCCTGTCCGAATCTCTCGAAAACATTTCAAAATACGCCAGAACGTGATGCGCAAGGGTTACGGGCTGAGCGTTTTGGAGATGAGTAAAGCCCGGCATAATGGTTTCGGTGTTTTCTTCGGCGATTTTGTTGAGAACGCCCAGAAGTCTGTGAATAAGAACCTTTATTTCCTTTATTTTTGTTTTGAGATACATTCTTATGTCGAGGGCGACCTGATCGTTGCGGCTTCTTCCCGTGTGCAGTCTTTTGCCTGCAGCGCCTATCCTTTCGGTAAGTATGCTCTCTACATTCATATGAATATCCTCAGCCTTTTCGTCAAAGGATATTTTTCCCTTTTCTATATCCCTCAGTATATCCTCCAAGCCCGATATAATAAGCTCTGCCTCGGCTTTGTCTATTATATTCTGCTTTCCGAGCATTCTCGCATGGGCTATGCTGCCGAGTATGTCCTCTCTGTACATTCTGCTGTCAAAGGATATGGAGGAGTGAAAGTGATCGGTAAAGCTGTCTGCCTCAACAGAAAGCCGTCCGTTTGATAGCTTTTTCATTTAAGTATGTCACCTCTTTTTTTAAGGGGTGTGTATTCCACACCCCTTTTCAGATCGTCCGCATATATTTGTATATATATTTTGGTATATTTGTTGTTTGAAGTTGTTTATTTGAGATAATCCTTGTTAAGTCCCATCATGGCTCTGACCTTAAGGGGAAGTCCGAAAAGATTTATAAAGCCCTCTGCGTCCTTGTGAGAATAAAGCTCTCCTGTTGTAAAGCTTGCAAGCTCTGCGCTGTAAAGACTGTTGGGGGATTTTACTCCTGCGGAAATTATGTTGCCCTTGTAGAGCTTAAGTCTTGACGTACCCGTAACGGTTTCCTGAGTTTTGTCAACAAAAGCCTGAAGAGCATCTCTCAAGGGCGTAAACCACTCGCCCGAGTACAAAAGCTCGGTATATTTTGTTCTTATGATTTCTTTAAAGGCCGTGGTCTGCTTGTCAAGGCAGAGATATTCAAGATCTCTGTGAGCCGCATACAATATGGATCCGCCGGGGGTTTCGTATACGCCTCTTGATTTCATTCCCACACATCTGTTTTCCACGAGGTCGCAGATACCTATGCCGTTTTTGCCTCCCAGCTCGTTCAGCTTGTCCATAAGCTCTATGGGGCTTACTTCTTTTCCGTCAAGCTTTACGGGGATACCCTTTTCAAACTCTATCTCAACATAAGAAGGTTCATCGGGGGCATCCTCGGGGCTTACGCCGAGAGTAAGAAGCTTTCTGAAATCGGGTTCGTTTGCAGGATCTTCAAGATCAAGTCCCTCGTGGCTTATGTGCCAGAGGTTTCTGTCTCTCGAATAGCTCTGCTCCTTTGTCATAGGCACGGGAAGTCCTCTTTTTGCGAGGTATTCAAGCTCCTCTTCACGGGATGTTATCTCCCACGTTCTCCAGGGAGCGATAACCTTTATTTCGGGCGCAAGAGCCTTTATGGTCAGCTCGAATCTTATCTGGTCGTTGCCCTTTCCCGTAGCTCCGTGGCAGATAGCGTCAGCCTTTTCCTTAAGAGCCACTTCCACAAGCTTCTTTGCGATAAGGGGTCTTGCTATGGATGTGCCGAGAAGGTACTTGTCCTCATATTTTGCTCCGCACTTCACCATAGGATAGATATAGTTTCTTATAAATTCATCTCTTACATCGAGAAGATAGAGCTTTGACGCTCCCTGTCCGAGAGCCTTCTCTTCGAGACCGTCCGTTTCGCTGCCCTGTCCTACGTCTATACAGCAGGCAATAATTTCGGGATTGTCATAGTTTTCCTTAAGCCAAGGTATAATTACGGAGGTGTCAAGTCCCCCCGAATAAGCAAGTACGATTTTCATATCCTTATTTCCTCCAAAAAAATATAAGTCTTTGATTTATACCGATCCTTTCGGATCAAATATATAGGTATCGTATCTTTTAAAGTATACAACTATTTGCATCTTTAGTCAATTATCTCAGAACAATTATTTTTAATAAAATTAAAGCATAAACAGGCGACTTTTCTGTTGAAAAATAAGTCTTGTGGGTATATAATGATTGTGCGGAGGTACTCTTTCGCAGTTTATAAAAAAATAGCGGCCGGCCGGAAGAGGTTGGTTTTTTGTATTATTTTATTATACTATCAGGGAGGTTTTGTCCATGGACGAGGTCGGAAAGGTCGTTGCCGTTGAAGGCGAATATGTAAAGCTTATACTCAAAAGAAGAGAAGCCTGCGGAAAATGCCGCGCCTGCTCTGCGGGTCTGTCCGAAAAGGAAATGGAAATGAAGGCAAAAAACCTTTGCGGCGCAAAAAAAGGCGACAAGGTTGAAATTTTTATAGAGCATTCAAACTTTATGAAGGCAGTTCTTATAATGTACGGCATACCCTGTCTGTGCTTTCTTGCGGGGATATTGGCAGGCTATTACGGAGCCGTGATGGCGGGTTTTGAAGCTGCCGCTCCCCTTGTGGGCATAGGTCTGGCGGTCATACTCACCGCAGCGGCATTCATATTGATACACCTTAACGAAAAAAACTGGAGCAGCGGACAGTATATGCCTGTTGCGTCCCGAATCGCCGAGCGTTCGGAAGAATAGAACAGCCAAGGGCGCAGGACAGTCGGGCGGAGTTATATATAAGCTCTGCCCGTTTTTATATGGGATTTTGCTGCTTTGTGAGGTTATAGTCTGACTGCCTTTATCCTTATTCGCACATAGTCTATGCAGGCTGTGCCGCTGCGCATAAGAACGGGGGAGAGAGTTTTTTCCGCGCAGGCGATAATTTCTTCCGTTATGTCGGGAGAAAGGTTCTCAAAGGGCTTTTTGTCAAACATTTTTATCCACCCCGATATGCCTTTTTCCTGTGGGGTGGGGCGGTCGAAAAGAGAGGCATAAACGACCCTCAGACCGTGCCTTTCAAGCAGCAGCGCATATTCGCCTATTGTGGGGAAGAAAAAATCCCGTGTATAGACAAGACCCTTTTCGTTGAATATTTTTTCAA
Organism: uncultured Clostridia bacterium; assembly: GCA_947630725.1. Taxonomy (GTDB): domain Bacteria; phylum Bacillota; class Clostridia; order Lachnospirales; family CAG-274; genus JAJQCI01. The sequence goes on along the minus strand of CANRIS010000006.1, from coordinate 28,062 downwards.
GAGCGCTGTGAACGGTTTCGGCGCAGCCCTTTCCTCCGAATTCACACACAAGCTGACCGCCGTGTCTTAGGTTTTCGGCTATATTTTTTATCATGGCATTCTGGTTTTCGGCGCTTATCCAATGAAAAACGGCGTTTGAAAATATTCCGTCCGCTTTTCTTCCGAGTTTAAAGTCAAGGGCATCTCCGAAACGAAAATCTATGTCGGGATATGACCTTTTCGCCGTTTCGAGCATATTTTCCGAGGCATCTATGCCTATGACATCATAACCCATATTTTTAAGCTCCGATGTAAGCTGCCCTCCGCCGCAGCCGAGATCGCATATAAAGCTGCCCTTCGGCAGAGTAATAAGCTCCGTCAGGTCTTTTCCGTATTTGTGTACAAACGAAAAGCTTTTTTTATAATCTTCCGAATCCCACTGTATATTCATAAATATCACATCCTTTTTTTCAAAGTATATCACATTCCTTAGAGTTTAAAAAGAAAAATATCGGCTCTCTTATATAAAAAATCCTTATTTATTTTGAATTATAGGGCATCTCCATAATTAAAAATTCAAAACACAAAATTATTTAACCTGTTTTACTTGATTAATAAAAATCATTGTGATAGAATATTATGGTATTATTTATAAAATGAAACGCCGATTGAATAATAATTCGCATTTGCAGGCGGCGTATGTACATACCGCCTTAAGCTTATCCGACAGGCGTAATAAAAAAAGATACGAATTACAAATAAACCTATTGACACAGTAGGATTATAGTGATATAATCCACTTTATAATTAAAGAGGTAATATCAATGAATATTGAATATATGCTGAAATATCTTCCTCTGTATGAAAAGGCGGCGGTGCTGACCGTCACCATAGGAGCCGAGGGCATACTTATTGCCGCTGCGGTAGGGCTTTTATGCGCTGTTGTGCAGTACAACAGGGTTCCTGTACTAAGGCAGATCGCTGCCGTATACATAGAACTGAGCCGCAACACACCGCTTCTTATTCAGCTCTTTTTTATATACTACGGACTGCCCAAAATAGGTATTTCCACAAATCCGTCCGTTTGCGGAGCGGTGGGACTGGGTTTTCTGGGAGGCAGCTATATGGCAGAAGCCATAAGGAGCGGTCTTGAATCCATAGAGCCCATACAGTCCGAAAGCGCCCTGAGCCTCGGCCTTAAGCCCTATCAGGTTATGCGTTATATAATTCTGCCGCAGGCCGTATCCATAAGTATGCCTGCATTTATGGCGAATATAATCTTTCTTCTTAAGGAAACAAGCGTTTTCAGCGCCATAAGCCTTATGGATCTTATGTTTACCGCAAAGGATCTCATAGGACTTTATTATAAAACTACCGAAAGTCTTTTTCTGCTGGTGATTTTCTATCTGATTATCCTTCTGCCGGTTTCGCTTTTGGGAAGACTTGTGGAAAGGAGGCTCAGATATGCCGGATTTGGGTCTTGAGGTATTATTTAAGGGCAAAAATATGCTCCGTCTTTTGGGCGGACTGTGGGCGGCTCTTGAAATAAGCCTTATTTCGGTTTTGCTGAGTATCCCTCTCGGGATCCTCCTCGGCATAATAATGGTAAGAAAAGAACTTGTTCTGAGGGTGATAACAAGAACGTATTTTGAATTTATAAGAATAATGCCGCAGCTTGTGCTTTTGTTTATAGTATTTTTCGACAGCACAAAGCTTTTCGGAATAAACCTGTCGGGAGAATTGTCCTCGGTGATAGTATTTACGCTATGGGGCACCGCAGAGATGGGCGATCTTGTAAGAGGAGCCATAACGAGCATACCGAAGCATCAGTATGAAAGCAGTCTGGCTCTTGGTCTTAACAATGCGCAGACGTATTTTTATGTCATTATTCCGCAGACCGTCAGGAGGCTTTTGCCCCTGTCGGTAAACCTCATAACAAGAATGATAAAAACCACAAGTCTGGTGCTTCTGATAGGCGTTGTGGAAGTAACAAAGGTGGCTCAGCAGATAATCGAGGCGAACCGTACGTCAAGTCCGAATGCGGCTTTCGGAGTTTATCTGACTGTATTTATGATGTATTTTCTTACATGCTGGCCACTGAGCATACTGGCAAGCCGGCTTGAAAAGAAATGGGGGTGAGCGCAATGGCGGAAAAGCTTCTTATGATAGAACATCTTAACAAAAGCTATGACGATCTTTGCGTAATAAAGGATATGAGCCTTACGGTACACAAGGGAGAAGTCGTTGTGGTCATAGGCCCCAGCGGCTGCGGAAAAAGCACTCTCCTGCGATGTATAAACGGCCTTGAACCTGTTCAGGGCGGCAGGATATGTCTTTCGGGCAGAGAGATAAAGCACGGCAGCAGGGATCTGCCTATGCTCAGACAAAAAATAGGTATGGTTTTTCAGAGCTATGAGCTGTTTCCGCATCTGAGCATAATAGACAACATTACTCTTGCGCCGCTTAAGGTTCAGAAAAGAAAAAAAGAAGAAGTCGAGGAGGAGGCTCTGAGTCTCCTTGACAGAGTGGGTCTTAAGGATAAGGCAAGACAATATCCCAGACAGCTTTCGGGTGGTCAAAAACAGAGGGCAGCCATTGTGAGGGCGCTTTGTATGCACCCCGAGGTTATGCTCTTTGACGAAGTGACGGCGGCTCTCGATCCCGAAATGGTGAGAGAGGTTCTTGACGTTATGCTGAGACTGGCTCAGCAAGGCAGAACGATGATAATCGTCACTCACGAAATGCAGTTTGCCAAGGCGGTCGCCGACAGGGTCATATTTGTAGATAACGGCGAAATAATCGAGGAGGGCAAGCCCGCTGAATTTTTCAAGGCTCCAAAGACAAAAAGAGCTGCGAGATTTCTCAACATATTCGAGTTCAGCCCCGTAAAGGCGCAAAATTGAGGCTCTGCCGCCTCCATCTTAAAAAACGCCAAAAAATAATATATTCTTGTGGTATTCTATCGGAATTTTGTTTTCCGATAAAAAAATATAAAGGAGAAATCAAAATGAAAAGATTTAAAGCTATTACTGTATCAATAATTTCAGCTTCGCTTATGTTTTCGCTTGCAGGCTGCGGCGGAACCTCTGCCGAGCCCGATGCGGCAGGTACGGCTGACACAGCGGAAACTGCCGAAGAAAGCTCAGATAGCGTTTATCGTACTCTTGATGAGATAGTCGAGGACGGAACCATCAACATCGGTGTTTTTTCCGACAAAAATCCCTTTGGCTATGTAGACGAAAACGGCGACTATCAGGGCTATGACGTTTACTTTGCAAACCGTATCGCAGAGGATATGGGAGTGGACGTAAACTTTGTCTCCACAGAGGCTGCAAACCGCATAGAGTATCTTCAGACGGGAAAGGTAGACCTTATTCTTGCAAACTTCACGGTAACTCCCGAAAGAGCAGAGGAGGTTGACTTTGCGCTGCCTTATATGAATGTGGCTCTTGGCGTAGTTTCTCCCGATGACAAGGTTATAGAGTCCCTTGACGACTGGAATCCCGATGACGAAATGATAGTTATTTCGGGTACCACAGCCGAAACATACCTTGTTGAAAACTATCCCGACATTACTTTACAGAAATACGACTCATACGCAACAGCCAAAAACGCTCTCGAAAACGGCAACGGCGCAGCGTGGGCAAACGACAACACAGAGGTCATAGCTTTCTCGCTTCAGAACGAGGGCTATACGGTAGGCATCCCCTCTCTCGGCAGTCAGGATACGATCGCTCCCGCAGTTTCAAAGGGCAACGATACTCTCCTCAACTGGATAAATGATGAGATAGTTTCTCTCGGCGAAGAAAATTTCTTCCATACCGATTATGAAGAAACACTCGCAGATACCTACGGCCTTGACTACGAAGAAAGCCTTGTTGTTGAAGGCGGCAAAACAACCGATGCCGAATAAGCACAGACACTTAGGCAATAGGAACAACCAAAAAACTTAAAACAATCGGCGCAGCCTGCCCAAAAACGTGAGCGGCTGCGCCGTTTTTTGTATCTCCAAAGCTATGGTTACTATGTTATAAGTCTGTTATAAGTCTGTTATAAGTATCCGCCGAATCAGAGATAGGATTATACAAATGAGTATTTTCCCATAAAGAGGATGTCACCTGTGTCGTTGTCTCTTATGAAATAGACGAAGGGTCTGTCGGCTGTGAAGGAATATACCTTTTCGGGTACTGCCATTGAGCCGACAAGCGTCAGGGCTGTTATGGCGGCGGCTTCGGTGCCCTCCTCGTCCACGTCTATATATGCCCTGTGCATAACGTCCGAAACATATATGCTTTCGGCGTTGTTCACGGTATCGTTAAACATCGCTTTGAAATGATAGGCGTCATCTCTTTCGTCAAAAGCCTTTGAAATGCCCATTTTTTTGAGCACATCGGCTGCATCAAACGAAAATTCCGTTCTGAATTTCGGCAGGCTCACATTGACGCTTGAATCCTCCATAAGTCCTATATATTTTTCGGGGTCAATGTTTTCATTGTCCAAAAGGGCTATATACATACTTATATGCTTGTAAAGATAGGGCATAGAAATCATTTTTATGTTCGGGTCGGCATAATAATCGAAAGAGCCCGTTGTGTGCATAAAGTCCGTTTCGCAGCTTTTTCCGTCTCTGTCGATAAATTCGCCCTTATCGGTTTTTTCGCTGTCAAATCTGTGCGCCCACTTGCCGTTCATATATACTGCGTTCACAAGGCAGGCTGCAAAGTCGCTGTTGTCAATAATTTTGGTTATTTTATTGTTTGTGGCGTCTGCGCACCAGTCGTTTATATCCTTTGCTGCGGAGCTGTCCTCTAAGGCTCTTGCTTCGGCCTTATATTTGTCCTCGGCAAGCTTTTTGTAGGAGTCGCTGAAATCTCCGCCCTTTATGTGATCCTTGTTGAACCATACAGAATTGGCGATGTTGAGGGCGAGACCGCCATATGACTGCTTTCCCTCGGGGGCTGTGTCGTCCTCCTCCATAACAAGGCTGTCAATATATTCTCTTACGCTGTCGTTGAATGTGTCAAGATCGGAAATACCGAGAGCGGAGGTTATTTCGTCTTTGGTTTCGCTGTCGGCTCCGTTTGCCAACAGAGCGAGGGCATATTTTATGCCGAGAGGGGAGAATACGCAGTTTTTGTCATCGGGCATAAGAGTCCCAAGTCTTAGGGCAAAATCGGAGTTTTCGTCTATAAGGGATATTTCGGCTGCGTTATTTGTATATTCGCCATATGAATTTATATTGATCGATCTGTTTTCATCGTCCCATATGACCTCAAAGCCCAGCTCCTCCGAGACCTTTCGCAGAGGGATATACATTTTTTTGTTGACCGTTATATTTTCGCCGTCATTCTGAGAAAATGAAAGACTTTTTTCGTCATATGCAATTTCCGCAGTTTTGTTTTCGGCGTTATATGCCACATCGCATCCAAGCGCCTCAAATACGGCTCTCACAGGTACATATGTGCTGCCGTCCTTTAAAACGGCGTCTGTCTGTATGGGGTCTCCGTTTAAATATATTCCGCTGATGTTGTTATCGGCTCCGCATATCTGCCCGAAAAAGAGAATGCAGAACACGGCGGATAACAATAATATGTATTTTTTCATAAAAGATCAGTCCTTTCCGTATAAATTTTTGTTATGGATCCGTCAGCGTTCCTTTACATAATTTTATCATATACAAATTTTTCTGTGGTTACGGAAGGGTTAATTTTTGTTAACAAATATCTGACAATGTTTACAATTTTGAGACACATTCCAAAAAATGCCTGTTTTTCGGCTTTTCGTAAAGAAACTGTAACATAATAATAATGTTTTTGAAATTGACATTTGTTTGGTTTTTGAGTATAGTTAACTTACGGTCGATTTGAAGATCGTATCAAAGATATAGAATTTTGCGGGCTATGCCCCCTATAGTACCGCTTGTTTCTTTCTCCTTTTTTTCATTATACAAATCAAAAAAGCCCTTCCGCTTTCAGTGTGGAAGGGTTTTCTCGTTACGGCATTGTTTTTTTGACTATAAGCAGCTTTTCGCCGGGATATATTACATCTGGATTTTCAATGTGATTTATGCGCACTATATCGGCAATGTTTGTGTTGTATTTTTTAGCAATATTCCACAGCGTGTCGCCTTTTTTGACAATATACAGCGTCATTGAGGCTATGCTGTTTATTGTCTCGGGAGGCAGCTCCGAAAAAACAAGATCCGATATGAGGCTTATTTTTTTGTTTTCGGTGACCTCGGCGCAGACCGAAACGATAGGTTTTATTTCGATCTCTCTGCCGTCAAGCATAGACCAGCTTATATGCTCTATGCCAAGTTCTGTTTCGACATTCATAAGCTCCCCCGGTTCAAGCCCTTTAAGCTCTATGGCCTGTCTGTAGGGCAGCATGGTTTCATAGCAGCATACGGGTCTTTCGTCATCCTCAGCCGCATACAGTATCTTTGTTTCAACTGCTCCTTCGACCACCGCTCTGTCTTTGTACTCTTCTATATTGTCGCACACAGCCCTGCAACAGATGTTGTATACCCTCATTATTTTAGGCATATTTTTGTCAAGCTCCACGGTCTCCTTTACGGGAAACTGATTTTTGTTTCGGCACACGAAAACGCTGTATTCCGTATCCGCTGTTTCTGTTTCGGTTTTTTTGAATGCACAATAGGCGTCCTCCAGATATTCGGTCTCCTCCTCCGTGAGTATGCGATATGCCGCAGCAAGCTCAATATCGCAGCTAACGATTCTTTTTTCTCCGTCATCGTCCTCCTCTGCCGTTATTTTGTCCTCCCGGATACTTATACTTACCGAACATATGGCGTTTTTGTCCTTTGCCTTTGTTTCAAGCATACCGCTCAGAGGTATCTCATATTCAAGGGTCTCTATCTTTTCGTCCTCTTCGGATTTGTAGAGTATGTATATTGGTACCTCGCCGCTTATGGAGAGCTTATCCCCCGAAAGCTTAACGTCAAGCCCCCGAACAGATATGTCGGTTTCGCATATTTCGGATATTGAGGGCTTGTCGGACGGCAGAGAAAATTCCTCGCTCAGTCTGAATGTCTCCTGCCCTCTTTCTGTTTCGCAGATTCTTTTAAAGCTGTTCTTTTTTATCTGATCCTGCGGAATGTCCTTTATGTCGGAGATTATTTCAAGCTCCTCGCCGCTGTCCTTCAAAAAGCATATGTCAAGCACGACCCTATACTTCATTTTTCGGTCGTTAACGGCTGAAATATCGCAGTCGGCTACCTCGATGCCGAAAATAAGCGGCTCAGAGCCCTCAAGCCCCTCCTCGGCTATCATATCGTTCAAAGTAAGCTCAGTCCTCAGCGAATCCAGCTTTTTTTCATCGCCCTTAGGATTATACAGCACAGACAGCTTGATCCTGCCCTTTATATTCAGCTTGCCGCCCGAAACCGATGCATCGGTAAGAAATCCTCTTACGCTGTATTTGATTATCTCTCCCACATCGGGCTTTACATCGGGGACAATTATATCTCCCTCCATAAGGCATACGGTTTTAAGCTTTGCGGGATATTTGTCTGTTTTTATTTTGGTTTTTATAAGCTCCATTAAAAAAATCCTCCCGTCGGAATGTATTTATACAAGTATATTCAGACGAAGGATTTTTATGAAAAATTAAGGCAGTATCAAGTCGTATACATTTAAATGCTTACATTTAAACGCTGTACGAAAGTGCGGGCTTTTATTTATCCATGCTGAGCTTTTCCGTTATACGGTCGGTGATTTTTGAAAACTCGGCTTTTATATCCTCAGAGACATTTTCGGCACCGTCTGTCGGAATCCCCGAAATGCTGCCGTGTACGGGCAGCTCTCCCAAAAGCTCCGTGTCGGTCTTTTCGAGAAAGCCTTCTCGCTGCTCTCCGAATATGTTTATTCTTCTTCCGCAGTCGGGGCAGGTCATATAGCTCATATTTTCCACAAGGCCAAGCACCCGTATATTCATCATAGAGGCCATATTTACCGCCTTGGCTACTATCATGGATACCATATCCTGCGGTATTCCCACCATAACGACTCCCGAAAGGGGTATCTGCTGCATAACCGTAAGCGTTACGTCTCCCGTTCCCGGAGGCATATCTATAACAAGATAGTCAAGCTCTCCCCACAGAACCTCGTTCCAGAACTGTATGACGCAGCTCGAAAGGAGCGAACCCCTCCATATTACGGGGCTGTCCTCTGTGTCGAGCATAAGATTGAGACTTATGACCTTTATGCCGTTTTTGCTCACTACGGGTATGAAGTGTACTCCATCGCTGTAGGCTCTCTCCTTTTCCATTCCCAAAAGCCTTACCGTGCTGGGGCCTGTTATATCTGCGTCAAGCAGACCCACTCTGAAGCCTTTTCTCACAAGCTCCTCCGCAAGCATAACGGAAACGGTGGACTTGCCTACTCCGCCCTTGCCGCTCATTACGCCTATTACGTTTTTGATCTTATTTTCGGGGATCTGCTTTACGCCGCAGTCCTCGCTGTTTTTTCCGCATTTGCCCTTTGAGGGACAGCCATCGCAGTTTGCCACTTTGTTGAACCTCCGATTTTTTGATTTTATTTTGTATGAGAAAACGCCTGTTTGTGATTCGGCGTTTTCATAATTATACTCTCTTTATAAAAGCTCTGTCAACACAAAAGAGCCTAAAGTGTTTATAAGGTTTTCTTTACTCTTACTTTACCCTTATCCGAGCTTATTATGATCGCTCCCGACTCGGACGTCACAAAATACGCCGTATTTCTGTCGTTCAGTCTTTTTATGGTTTTGCCGGAGGGAAAACCGTAGATATTGTTCCTTCCGCAGGAGATCACGGCAAGCTTGGGAGAAACGGCTTTCAGAAATATTTCGGACGAAGAATATTCCGAGCCGTGATGCCCCACCTTAAGGACTTCGGCGGCAATATCCTTTCCGACAAGTCTTTTTTCGATATTTTCCGAAATATCTCCCACAAACAGAAATCTGTTGTATTTGTCATTGAGCCGCAGTACGGCGCTCATATCGTTTTCGTTGTCGGCAATTTGTGATATATCATCGCCGGGCCACAGACATTCAAAATATGTATCCTCGTCTACGGTGATTTTGTCGCCGTCTTTTATGTATACAACATCAACATTGGCGTCCTTCGCCTTTTGAACGGTTTTTGTATACAGCTCCGAGTCAAAACCGGCCTTTGGCATATATATCGTCCCTATGTCAGTCCTGCCTATGATCTCATATATACCTTTCAGATGGTCGTTGTCGGGGTGGCTTACAAAAACATAATCCACCCTTGTTTCGCCTATAAAGTTCAGATAAGGCAATATCGTGTATGTACCCTCGTCATTTGCTTCAATGTCCCTGTTGTTTCCGCCGCCGTCAATTATAAAGACCTTTCCGCCCGTTCTGCCGACTATGCCGTCACCCTGTCCAACGTACAGAAACGCAGCCTCGGTACCCTTGAAGGGCAGCGACAAAACGACTGCTCCGATACATATGAATACAGCGGCAGAAAAGCCGAAAGCCTTGTTTTTATACATAAAGCAAAGCTTAAGGCATATTATAAAAAGTGCATAAAGCAGCATAAAATCCACCGCAGGTCTGCCTGTGACCACAAAGCAGCCCGGGATCTTCACTGCGGTTTTTGCCGCAAGGGTATAAAAATTGAGGATAAGATCCGCAATATGCGCAAACACATAACAAAGCCTTATGCGCAGCGCGTACAGCGCAGCAGAGGCAGCTCCGCAGACAAGAAGTATGCCCATAAACGGCAGCACGGCTATATTTATGATAAAGTCATAGGACGAAAAGCCATAGAAGAACCACATATTCACGGCTCTTGTTATGCTTACGGCAGAAATGCCCGAGCCGAGAGATGCCGACAGAAATCTTCCGACACAGTGTTTTCTTCCGAAGAGCTTTTCAAAGGCTTTGACAAAATCTTTGGCGAAAAGACCTATGCCCAGAACAGACAGATAAGAATACAGAAAGCCGCAGTCGGCTATATACATAGGATTTATTAAAAGTATGACAAAGGCGGAAAAGCACAGGGACGACAGCAGATCGTATTTTCTGCCTATGAGCCTGCCGAAAATAAGTACGCTCATCATAAAGGAGGCTCTCACGGCAGAGGGGCTTAAGCCCGTGAATACACAGTAGCCCCAGAGCATTATAAGGACAGCCGTGTTTCCGACAGGTTTTCTGAAAAAGAACATAAGTATCGCGGCTATAATGGATATGTGCAGACCCGAGATCGCCAGAATGTGATATATGCCTGCATTTTTATATATTGTTTTTATATCATCGCTGAGATATTTTTTGTCGCCTAAAAGCATTGCTTTCAGTATGCCGGCGTTTTCGGGACTGTACATATTGTCGAGGGCGCTGCCTATGCTCTCCCTCAGCTTGTACATATAATAAAACAGACCGTGATCTGCGCTTATAAATTCGGAGCTGTCGCAGAACAGCTTATATCTGATCCCTCTTGTGCCATAATAAAGCCTTTCGTCAAAATCCGCCGGATTGTATTTGGGCGAAAGAGGGGCGAGACTTCCCTCGATTCTGACATTATCGCCTATATCGAATTTTTCATTGATATAGCAGACTATTTTCACGGGTCTGTCAGACCTGCCGTATATGCCGAAGTCGTCTCCCTTAAGCACGATATTGTTTATGTCTGCGTCAGTGACCTTTCCGATAAAGACAACGCTCTTTGCGGCGCCCTGAGCCAGACTGTCGCATAAAGCGTTTCTGTAATTCATACTGTTGTATGAAAGCACAAAACCGACAACAAAAACGCAGGGAAGAAGTATGAGTATTCTGTGCCTGAAAAACCACAGAAACAGGCAGCTTATAATAAATCCTGCCAGACATACGCCGCATAACCATATCCCCTCGGGAGCAAGACGACCCCATATTATTCCGACTGACAAAAATACAAGCATAACTGCCATTGGTCTTTTCATAAGCTTCTCCGAATATAATTTGTGTTTATGGGGTATGTCTTCTGACTGTGTTTGTCAGGCTCCCTATTTTTTCGATGCTGCATACCACGATGTCGCCGTCCTTAAGAAATTTTGGCGGATCAAAGCCCATACCTACTCCGTTGGGAGTACCCATAGAAATAATGCTGCCTGCTTTCAGCTCGGTGTAGGAGCTTAGCTCCTCTATTACCTCGGGTATTTTGAATATCATAAGACCCGTGCTGCTGTGCTGACGTAAACTTCCGTTTACTCTTGAAGAAATTTCAAGCTCCTCCTTCGGCTCGATCTCGTTTGAGGTGACTATCCAAGGCCCCATAGGGCAGCAGCCCTCAAGGCTTTTTCCCATATACCACTGTTTGTGTCTTGTCTGTATGTCTCTTGCGCTGACATCGTTCAGAACGGTATAGCCGAATATATATTCCCCGACATCACAGGCTTTTATATTGCGGCAGTCCTTTCCTATGACAACGGCAAGCTCCGCCTCATAGTCAAGCTCCGAAGAGACGTTTTCGCTTAAGGGTATGATTCCACCATCGGGAACGGCTCTGTTTACTCTCTTTGAAAAATACACGGCAAAATTTCTCTTTCCGTCAAACAGCTCGCCCTTATACCTTGCGGATTCTTCTGCGTGAGCCATATAGTTTACTCCCAGACATATTATATCCTGAAGCGGAACGGGTACGGGAGAGCATTTTTCAACACTTCCGTAGGGTATGCCCCCTGACGCATTTTCTTTCAGAGCCTTTTCAAGCCTTAAAATATCTTCTTTTTTTGTCTCTTTTATAAAACTGTTCATACAGTCTGCCTTTATCCCGAATAATGAAAGGGGAAAAACCTCGTCAAGGTCGGCGCTCATTGCGCCTATCTGTTCTCTGTCGTTATATCTGAATGTAACAAGCCTCATATCCGCACGTCCTTTCGTTTTATCATATATCGCTATCAGTATATCTCCGTATATTTGTATGTGTCAATATAACAAAAAATTTTGCATATGCATATATAATATATAAGCGCAGTTAAAGCGATAACTTTTTGGGTGTTGTTCTTGACTAACATACTTTTTTGAAAGTATAATATAAAAAATATATAATGTCGGTTTTTTCTGCTCTATGGACGGGTATCGGCATAACAGGGATGATAGAAAATGTTCAGATTTTTTGGTTCGGAATATGAAAAAAGCGCAATAAAGATTTCAATACTCAGCATAGCCGTAAACTTGGCGCTTTCGGCCTTTAAGCTTTTTTGTGGAATTTTCGGCCGGTCGGAGGCTATGATATCCGACTCGGCGCACTCTCTTTCGGACGTATTCAGCACCTTTATAGTCATAATAGGCATAAGGCTGGCGGCGAAGAAGTCGGACGTAGATCACCGATACGGCCACGAAAGACTGGAGTGCGTTGCGGCTGTTTTTCTTTCGGTGCTGCTGGGGCTTGCGGGACTTGGGATAGGCTTTTCGGGCATAAGGAGTATTTTGGGAGAAAGAAACTATACTGCGCCGTCCGTTATTGCAGCCGCTGCCGCTGTGGTCTCGGTCGTTGTAAAGGAGATAATGTATCATTTCACAAAGAGAACGGCGAAAAAAATAGGCTCGGACGCTCTTATGGCGGACGCATGGCACCATCGCTCGGACGCCCTGTCCTCTGTGGGAAGCTTTGCGGGTATTATGGGCGCAAGGCTGGGCTTTCCTGCGGCGGATCCTCTGGCAGGAGTAATAATATGCGTCTTTATTCTCCATTCAGCATTTGAGATATTCAAGGACGCAGCCGACAAAATGGTGGATAAGTCCTGCGATGAAGAAACCGAAAGCAAAATGGCTCTCACCGCCCTCGGAACAGAGGGGGTTATGAGCTTGGATATGCTTAAAACAAGACTTTTCGGTTCGAGGATATATGTGGATATAGAAATTTCGGCAGACAAGGATCTGAGCCTCCTTAAGGCTCACGCCATAGCCCAGAATGTTCACGACAGAATAGAGAGCGAGTTTCCTCTTGTAAAGCACTGTATGATACACGTTAACCCAAGATAACATCAAAACTCCCCGAAGCTTAAGCCTTCGGGGAGTTATTTGTCGGGGTCAATAAAAAAGTTCGTTTTGCTTAGGCTCACGGCAGGCCTTTTTTATGGCGAGGGCTGCGGCGGAAACCATGACGGTGTTAGGCTTTCTCGCTTTTTCGGGACATACCGAAACACAGCGCATACACGAAATACATTTTTTGGCGTTGGCTGTTTTTAACTTTTGGGGGTCTATGGCTCTGACGGGACAGCTTTCTGCGCAGATTCCGCAGCCTGTGCAGGCTGAGTCGGCTTTAGGAACAAGACCGAGGCTGCCTGCTTTTTTGTATGGTCTGCTGCCGGGAATATGGGGCTTTGTAAGAGAGCCGCTTCTTATTTTTTCGCCTATTTTTGCGGCAAAATCGGCAAGGCAGTCACAGTCGGCGCCGTCGGGTCTGCCTGCGGCGTATTTATGTATTATAGAATGCTCTGCGACAGCTGCAACGGCGGCTATAACTCTGAATCCGCATTTTTCGGCTGCGTCCTCCATCCGGACGAGAGTATCCTCGTATGCTCTGTTGCCGTATACTGCGGCAATAACGCACCTTGCGGAAGAGCCGCTTATTTTTGAGAGCCTTTCGAGGGCTGTCTTCGGAGCAAGTCCTCCGAAGGACGGCATAGCTATCAGAACCACATCTTCGGATGTAAAGGTATATTTTTCATAATCGTCATCGGGAACGGACAGGTCAACAGTTTCATAGGGCCTGAATGACTTCCACAATGCCTGAGCCGCTTTTTTTGTGCCTCCCGTGGGGCTGAATATTATCTGCGTATATTTCATATGCGTTCCTCCCATAAAAATAAAATAAACACCGTTCAAACTATTATACCGACCTGCATACGCTTACGTTCCGAGCCTTGATGGATATTTTCTTAAAACTAAAAGCCGCGTCTGCATATATATATATATAAACTATAATACTGCCATAATAACATGACGTCAATGTTTTTTTATAAAGCGCAGACTCGGAAACCCTCGGCAGTCGGTATCCTTGTCGGTATTCTTTGTACTGCTTTTTGCGCTGTGACATAAAAGAATATATATTATTGCAAAAAAAGGTATTGCAAAATATAAAAAAAGGAGTAAAATATATTTGATAATATATGTATAATTATGCGGATATGCGGAGAAAAACAATGAATGCACGAGAGACTGCCGAAAAGGTTATCGACAGATATAAAAATTATTTTGACATAAACAGGTATGAGGCTCACCCGCTGGGGCTTATCGCAAGGTGTGACTTTCATGTGCATAACGAAAAGTTTGTACTCATAAAAAAAGCAAAGCTCTGGGAGACCTATTGTCACGAATACGCCTTTGTTTTTGCCGTTTCCGATTTCAGCACAGAGTTTTTCCGCAAATGCGAGGAATATGTCCTTTCACAGGGTGATGAGCTTATAAAGCCCGGCCCGGGGCATATGTACACATATATAACGGCCATATTTGTATGCGACAGATACGAAAAGGATGCCGTAAAACTACTCAAAAAGGCAAGTCACTGCAAAAACTACAGGTTCTCGTTTTATGGCTGGTCCGATTTCAGAGCCGTTGTTTTAAAGGCTGACGATAAAACCTTTTTCTGCAACAAAAACCGAAAAGAATTTGCAAAATTCATAAAAAAGGAATTGTCGGACAAATGATCCGGGGGCATTTCAGGAGCGCAGACGAATACTGTTTTTACAGCCGTATCAGGCTGCTCGGCTTAAGCGCCTTTTCGGATATTTCCGACGCTTTCCAATATTTAATAAAGGAGGAATTTTTATGAATGCAGTTGTTCTTTTAATCTTCGGAGTAATAGTTCTTATACTGGGCTATCTGCTCTACGGAAGGTGGCTTGCCAAGACATGGGGCATTGATCCGTCACGTCCCACACCTGCCCATACAAAGCAGGACGGAATGGACTATGTGCCTGCAAAGGCTCCCGTTCTTATGGGTCACCATTTTTCGTCAATAGCAGGAGCAGGCCCCATAAACGGCCCTATCCAGGCTGCTGTTTTCGGCTGGGTACCCGTGCTTTTGTGGGTGCTTATAGGCGGTATTTTTATAGGCGCCACTCATGACTTCGGCGCTCTTGTGGCGTCTCTTCGTCACGGCGGAGCCTCGATAGGAGAGGTTATTGCCGATTCCGTAGGAAAAAGAGCAAAGAAGCTTTTCCTCATTTTCTCTTATCTTACGCTTATACTTGTGGTTGCGGCTTTCAGCTCTATCGTAGCAAATACTTTCTGCGCAACCTATATAGACGCAGGAGCCGTACATGAGCAGGCGGAGCTTGCCGATGCTTATGTCGGACAGATAAATGACAGCAACGTTGAAATGGACGAGGAGCAGGCTGCGCTCTACAGCGAATACTGCGACACCGTTTCAACTATTTTCCAGATCCTCGATTCGGATCAGTATACATCGGAGGAGCTTTCCGCAAGCACGGAGGAGCTTGAAACAATAATCCCCGGACTTGAAGAAATAGCAGATACATACGGAATAACCCTTGCCGCTCCCGAGGCTGACGGTCAGGCTGCGGGAACATACAGATCAATCGTGGACACAGCGGCCAGCAACGCAAACGCAACAACGGCCATGGTTTCGATACTGTTTATAGTTATATCTGTAATATTCGGATTTTTTGTATACCGCAGAAACGCAAACCTCGTTGTCAGCTCCGCTGTGGGCATCGTGGGAATAGTCGTATGTCTTGTCATAGGACTTAACTTCCATCCCCTTTATTTAAGCTCCAAAACGTGGATGATAATTGTAGGACTGTATATTCTTGTGGCATCGGTAACGCCTGTATGGATACTTCTGCAGCCGAGAGATTATCTCAGCTCATTTTTGCTCTATGCTCTTATGATACTTGCGGTTATAGGTATCGTGGGCGCTCACCCGAACATCGACATACCTGCTTTCACAGGCGTTAAGGATACTATTTCGGTAGACGTACTTCACGGAAGCGCAAATCTCGGATATATATTCCCTGCGCTGTTTGTTACTATTGCCTGCGGAGCCATATCGGGTTTCCACTCGCTTATATCCTCGGGTACGACATCAAAGCAGCTTGACAATGAAAAGGACGCTCTTCCCATTGCATTCGGAAGTATGCTCATAGAGTGCGCTCTGGCAATAATTTCTCTCTGCGCTATGGGTTATGTATGGAACAAGATCAAGGCAGGCGACCTTGCGTTTGTACCCACAACCGTATTTGCAGGCGGAATAGCCTCTATGCTCAGTGCTATCCCCGGCCTTTCGGGTACATATGACACGGCATATTCTCTGCTTGTGCTTGCTGTTTCGGTATTCTGTCTTACATCTCTCGATACTGCAACAAGACTCGGAAGATATATGTTCCAGGAGTTCTGGCTTGACGAGGGAGAGGATCCCAAAAAGACAACGGGCTATAAGAAGGTGCTTACAAATCCCGTATTTGCGACTCTGCTTACGGTGGTTCTGGGCATAGCTCTGGGTCTTACTGGTTATGCAAAGATATGGGCTCTTTTCGGAGCGGCAAATCAGCTTCTGGCAGCTCTTGCTCTGCTTGCCGTATGCGTATGGCTCGGCAAGGTCGGCAAGAACAACAAAATGTTCTTTGTGCCTATGTTCTTTATGCTTATAGTCACCGTAACATCTCTTATACAGACTATAATAACCAACCTGTCGCAGCTTTCAAGCCCCGTTGACAGTGTTGTATGGTACTATGTAAGAGCCATACTTGCATTCCTTCTTGTGGTACTGGCAGTTATACTGGCAGTTGAGAGCATAAACGCCATAAGAAAGCAGAAAAGCAAAAATTAATAAAAGATATTGTATCTTTTGATAGGCAATATGGCTGTATAAAGACATAGCGATACAGATCTTTAATATATTAAAATATTAATAAATTAAAAAATATCCCGAAGGACGGAAAGATTCTTCGGGATATTTTATATTCGGGATATTCGGTGTATGGCAAGGGAGGGCGAGAGCTTATTTCTTGTTGCGGTTATAGATAATAAACAAGCCGTCCATAAGCAGATTTTCGGATATTATAATTTCGTTTTTGCAGTATGGGATTATGGAGGAGGCTATGCCTCCCGTGGCAACTCTTGTGGTTTTCATACCTATTTCTTCTTCAAAATAATTTATCATACCGTCTACCATAGCCGCAGAACCGTAGATTATGCCGCTTTTCATACAGTCGATGGTATTTTTGCCTATGGCTCTTTTTGGACTGTCAAGGCTTATGAACGGAAGCTGGGCGGCTTTTCCCGACAGGGCGTTGAGAGATGTCCTTACTCCCGGGCAGATGCAGCCGCCTATGTAGTTTTTGTTTTTGTCAACTGCCACAATGGTGGTAGCCGTACCCATATCTATAACAATGACAGGCGGCTTGTATTTGTTTATTGCTGCGACTGCCGTAACAATGAGGTCGCTGCCTACCTGACCCGGATTGTCCATAAGTATGTTGAGACCCGTTTTTATGCCGGGGCCAATTATCATAGGGTCAATGCCCGCAACGGTTTTTACGGCGCTTTTCAGAGCGTTAAGAACAGGGGGGACAACGCTTGAAATAATGCTGCCCTTTATACTTTCTGCGTCTGTTTTGTAAAGCTCCAATATATTTTTGATGTCTATTGCGTATTGGTCGGCGGTTCTGGAGGTATCGGTCTTGATCCGTGAGCTTAAGACGGTTCTTCCCGAATCGTCCGTTACGCCGAGAACAATATTCGTGTTTCCTATATCTATTGCAAGAATCATATTTTTTTCCTCTCGTATATAAGATTTTTGGGCAATATTTATTGTACAAAATTTGAGCCGTGATTTCAATATGTTTGTAAGGAAAAAATTAAAATAAATTTTCAAAAATGCTTTACAAACTGTAAAAAGTTGGGTATAATAACATTCGTTAAGAAAAAAGCTGTGACGAGGACAAGGCTGTTGAAATATTTTCAGAGAGTTCGGGCAGGGTGTGAGCCGAACAGTCAATTTTAACCGCCGCATCACCTCAGAGCTTCAGAGGGAAAGAGCGCAGGCGCTTTATTAATATCTGACGGCAGCCACCGTTATTGGCATTTTTGAGAGGATCCTGTTTTTTGGCGGGATCAATTCGGGTGGTACCGCGGAAAACTTGCTTTCGTCCTGTAAAACAGACGAAGGCTTTTTATTTTTATACTGTTTTATGTTCTTATAGTCTATTGTCGGTAAAACAAAGCCTTCGTGATGTCGTTATGTGCGCCCGATCATTACCGCAGAACACCTTCGGCGTTTCTGCGATAATGACCGAGCCGCAAGGGGCGGCAGCGCCCGAACCGACCGCAGGTCGGTTCGGGCGCTGCTCCTGCTGCCGCAGGCAGCAGGAGCATACTTTTGTCCAAAGGACAAAAGTATGCCGCCCATATGTTGATAATAGGGCAATATGTTAATAATAAAGGTAAAATGCAAAAATGCCCGGTACCATATATAATAACAGAAATATAAATATAAATATGGAGGTCAGACGATGTATACCAAAGTTACCACAAACCTGGATTTTGCTTCCAGAGAAAAGGATATACTCAAATTCTGGAAGGAAAACAACATTTTTGAAAAGAGTATTGCTCTGAGAGAGGGCTCGACGGAATTTACGTTTTATGACGGGCCGCCTACAGCAAACGGTAAACCCCATATAGGGCATATTCTCACAAGAGTTATAAAGGATATTATCCCCAGATACCGCACCATGAAGGGCTATCACGTTCTGAGAAAGGCAGGTTGGGATACTCACGGACTGCCTGTGGAACTTGAAATAGAAAAAGAGCTTGGAATAAGCGGCAAGCCTCAGATAGAAGAATACGGCGTTGAGCCTTTTATCAAAAAGTGCAAGTCGTCCGTATTCAAGTATGAAACACTGTGGAGAGATATGTCGGACAGAGTGGGCTTCTGGGCCGATATGGACAATCCCTATGTAACATACCACAATTCGTATATAGAGTCCATATGGTGGGCGCTCAAAAAAATCTGGGACAAGGGACTTCTCTATAAGGGACACAAGATCGTTCCCTATTGCCCCCGCTGCGGAACGGCGCTTTCGTCACATGAGGTGGCTCAGGGGTATAAGAACGTAAAGGAAACATCGGTTATTGCAAGGTTCAAGTGTGTTGACGATGAAAACACATCTTTCCTCGCATGGACGACAACGCCGTGGACTTTGCCCTCAAATGTTGCTCTCTGTGTAAATCCCAAAGAAAAATATGTAAAGGTAAAGTCGGGGGACGAATATTTTATTCTGGCTGAGGCGCTTGTTGCAGACATTCTGGGCGAGGGTACGGAGACAGTCGATGCCTATACGGGCAAGGAGCTGGAGGGCAGACACTACGAGCCTCTTTTTGACTATGTAAAGGACAGTCTCGACAAGGACGCATTTTATGTTACCTGTGACGGATATGTAACTCTTACGGACGGTACGGGTATAGTTCATATCGCTCCCGCCTTCGGTGAGGACGACGCAAGAGTCGGCAGAAGCTATGATCTGCCTTTTGTGCAGCTTGTAGACGAACAGGGCTGCTTTACAAAAGAGGTGGCAGACCTTAAGGGCATATTTGTCAAGAAGGGCGATCCCCTCATTATAGAAAAGCTTAAGGAAAACGGAAAGCTTTTTGCGGCTCTCCCCTTTGAGCATGACTATCCTTTCTGTTGGAGATGTGATACCCCTCTGCTTTATTATGCAAGAGACACATGGTTTATTGAAATGACGAAGGTCAGGGACGCTCTCCTTAAAAATAACGATACTGTAAACTGGATCCCCGACAACATAAAGCACGGCCGTTTCGGAAACTTTCTTGAAAATGTCATTGACTGGGGTCTGAGCCGTGAAAGATATTGGGGAACGCCTCTGCCCATATGGGAATGCTCCTGTGGTCACAGACACGCAATAGGCAGCATAGAAGAGCTTAAGTCTATGTCGGACGACTGCCCCGATGATATTGAGCTGCATAAGCCATATATTGACAATGTGCATCTTAAATGCCCCGAATGCGGAGGAAAAATGACGAGAGTGTCTGAGGTAATAGACTGCTGGTTCGATTCGGGTTCTATGCCGTTTGCGCAGCTCCACTATCCCTTTGAAAACAAAGAGCTTTTTGAAAAGCACTTTCCTGCGCAGTTTATTTCGGAGGCTGTGGATCAGACAAGAGGGTGGTTCTATACCCTTATGGCGATATCGACTCTTATATTTGACAAGGCTCCCTATGAAAATGTAATCGTTCTTGGACTTGTTCAGGATAAGGACGGCAGAAAGATGTCAAAGCATCTGGGAAATGTTGTCGATCCGTGGTCTGTTCTTGACAAACAGGGAGCCGATGCGGTGAGATGGTATTTCTATACAAATTCAAATCCGTGGCTGCCAAGCCGTTTTTATGAAAAGGCTGTAAACGAGGCTCAGAGAAAATTTATGGGTACCTTGTGGAACACATACGCTTTCTTTGTTCTCTATGCAAATATAGACAATTTCGACCCCACAAAATACAGTCTTGACTATGACAAGCTGGCGGTTATTGACAAGTGGATAATTTCAAAGCTCCACTCTCTCATAAAGTATGTGGATTTAAGCCTTGACAACTATAAGATAACCGAATCCGCAAGGGCGCTTAATGATTTTGTTGACGAGCTTTCAAACTGGTATGTAAGAAGAAGCAGAGAGCGTTTCTGGGGAAAGGATATGCCGCAGGACAAAATAAACGCATATATGACGCTTTATACGGTTCTTGTTGAGATGGCTAAGCTTTCGGCTCCGTTTGTTCCCTTTATGGCAGAGATGATTTATCAGAATCTGGTTATAACAGTCGATAAGAAAGCTCCCGAGTCGGTTCACCTTTGTGACTTCCCCACAGTTAAGGACGAGTGGATAGACGAAAAGCTTGAATCTGCTATGGACGAGGTTCTTTCGGTGGTAATTGCCGGACGTGCAGCCAGAAATACAGCCAACATAAAGAACAGACAGCCCATAGGCAAAATGTATGTTAAGGCGGAAAATGCTCTTGAGGATATGTACAAGGATATTATACTTGAGGAGCTTAATGTGAAGGAATGCGAGTTTACGGACGATGTATCGGCATTTACAAGCTATAGCTTCAAGCCTCAGCTTCGTACATTGGGAAGAAAATACGGAAAGCTTATACCCAAAATCAGCGAATATCTGAGAACGGCTGACGGCACGGCTCTTATGAGTGCGCTTAAGGAAAACGGAAGTATTGTTTTCGAGGTTGACGGCACAGAGATAGAGCTTGGCGAGGAAGATCTTCTCATAGAAACGGCAAAGACAGAGGGATTTGTTTCGGAAAGCTACAAGAGGACTACGGTTGTGCTTGATACGGCGCTTTCGGAGGAGCTTATCGAAGAGGGCTTTGTCCGCGAGATAATATCCAAGGTTCAGACAATGAGGAAGGAAGCCGACTTTGAGGTTCTGGACAGGATAACGATATTCTACAGTGGCAGCGACAAAATAGCCGACATATTTGCAAAGCATTCAGAGCTTATTATGGCAGACACTCTTGCTCTGTCGGCTGTAAACGCCGTGGACGAATCGGCCTACACAAAGGAATGGAGCATAAACGGCGAAAAGACCGTTCTCGGAGTAAAGAAGTAATAAAATAAGAAAATAATGAAATAATAGGATATTTATTTTTCGGCTCGGGCTGTGGATTTTTTTCTGCTCACGCCTTTGCCTGCGTAGTACCTTCGGTACTCCGAAAGCAAAGGCGGAGCCGTAAGGGGCGGCGCTCCGAGGGCAGGCCGTAGGCCTGCCCTCGGAGCTGCCTCTGCCGCCTGCGGCGGCAGAGGGGTAATTTTGTCCGCAGGACAAAATTACGCCGCCCATATGTTTGGATACGAGTGATGTAAAAATAAATCCCCGTCGCACATTATTGCGGCAGGGATTTTTGATTTTTTGTGGTATTTATGTTGGGGTTATGCGGCTATGCCGAACAGGAGGTCAAGAAGGGCTGCGCCTGCGAAATAACCGAATACGCCTATAAAGTATCCGAGAAATATATCCTTTGGGTAGTGAATGCCGCAGACTACTCTTGAAAGTCCCGTAAAGATACCGCTTATCAGTATAAAATATGTTTGGATACGAGTGATACAAAGATAAATCCCCGTCGCATATTATTGCGGCAGGGATTTTTTGACTTTGTGGTATTTATGTTGGGGTTATGCGGCTATGCCGAACAGGAGGTCAAGAAGGGCTGTGCCTGCAAAATAACCGAATACGCCTATAAAGTATCCGAGAAGTATATCCTTTGGGTAGTGAATGCCGCAGACTACTCTTGAAAGTCCCGTAAAGATACCGCTTATCAGTATAATTACGCCAAGAACATAAAGCCACGGTACGCCGCAGCCTGATGCAGCATTCAGAAATATATGTATGATATAAGTAATACAAAGATAAATCCCCGCCACGCATTATTGCGGCAGGGATTTTTTGATTTTGTGATATTTATGTTGGGGTTATGCGGCTATGCCGAACAGTAGGTCAAGAAGGGCTGTGCCTGCGAAATAACCGAATACGCCTATAAAGTATCCGAGAAATATATCCTTTGGGTAGTGAATGCCGCAGACTACTCTTGAAAGTCCCGTAAAGATACCGCTTATCAGTATAAATATGCCAAGAGCATAAAGCCACGGTACGCGACAGTATGACGCAGCATCCAGAAACGAAAGGGATATGACCATTGCGCAGGCGGTGTGGTTGCTGGGAAAGGACGGTGAGCTTTTGTGAGAAAGCAGCGGTTCTATGTCAAGCTCCTCAAAGGGTCTTTTTCGTTTCAGAAAACTTCGCAGACCGTTGTTTATCATATAGACCGAAAACGGCACAACGACATAGCCTGCCGTCTGCCGCAATCCGAGAAAAAGGGATATGACAAAGCCGACGGCATATACCGCAAAGAAAAACGGATAAGAGTATTTTGCCACCGTTATTGACGCTTTTTTCACAAAGATGTTTTTCTGCCCTGTTCCGAACAGGAGCATAAACAGTTTTTTATCCATTCCATACACCGTCAAAGACAAATTCGGCAGGACCCGCCATATAAACGTGGTTATCCTCATCGGACCAGTTTATTACGAGAGTGCCTCCGAGAAGCTCAAGGCTTATATAGGTACCCTTGCGGCATACACCGTTGAGACAGGCTGCCACCGCAGTACCGCAGGCGCCTGTGCCGCATGCCCATGTTTCGCCTGCGCCTCTCTCCCATACGCGCATTTTGAGGTGTGTGCCGTCTATGACCTGCGCAAACTCAACATTTGTCCTTTTGGGAAAGCTTTCGTGGGTTTCGATTCTGCTGCCGTACTTTTCCACATCGAATCCGTCTGTGTTCTCCACAAAGGTTACTGCGTGGGGGTTCCCCATAGATACGCAGGTAAATGAAAACTCTCTGTCACAGACGTTTATTCTGAGATTCAGAACGGGATCCTCCGTATTGGATATTACGGGTACGAGAGAGGGCGTAAGCACAGGCTCTCCCATATCGACCTTTACCGCCGCTACCTTTCCGTCGGGACCGATGTCCATATCGAGGATCTTTACTCCCGCCTTGGTTTCGCAGGTTATTACAGTTTTGTCGGTGATCTTTCTGTCATATACATATTTGCCTACGCAGCGAATGGCATTTCCGCACATTTCGGCCTCGGAGCCGTCCGAAGAATTGAACATTCTCATCTTTACATCGCAGGTATCGGAGGGGCATATGAGTACCAGTCCGTCCGAGCCTACGCCAAAATGTCTGTCGCTTATTTTTATGGCGAGATCTTTTATATCCGCATCATCTATTTGTTCTTCAAAACAATTTATATATACATAGTCGTTGCCGCAGCCCTGCATTTTTGTGAATTTCATTTTAACACCTCTTAAACAGAATTTATACTAATTATATAACATTCGGCCATACTGTTCAAGGATATAAAAATTTTTTGTTACTTTTAAGCAAACAAATCGCCTACGCAGCGGCCGATAGATATAATTTTAACAAAAAAAGTTTCTAAAAATTAAAAAAATAGTAAAAATTGCTTGAAAGACTTTCAAAAAGTGGTATAATTAATACAACAGGCATAGGATACACGCCTACACAGAACATACGAAAGGAGTTTTATAAAAATGAATTTTTTGGAAACAACAAAGGCAAGAGCCAAGGCTTCTTTAAAGACCATTGTTCTGCCCGAGACAAATGATCTCAGAACCATAGAGGCTGCCGACAAGGCTATCGCAGAGGGCATCGCTAACATCGTGCTTGTAGGCAACAAGGACGAAATTCTCGCTATGGCAAAGGACTATCCCAACGCAGCCAAGGCGACCATAATCGACCCTGAGAACTATGACAAATTTGACGATATGGTAAATCTTCTGGTCGAGCTGAGAAAGGCCAAGGGAATGACTGAGGAAATGGCTGTTTCGATCCTCAAAAAGGATTATCTTACATTCGGTGTTATGCTTGTAAAAATGGAAATAGCCGATGGTATGGTTTCGGGCGCGTGTCACGCAACAGCCGACGTTCTTCGCCCTGCGCTTCAGATCATCAAGGCAAAGCCCGGCGTTTCAACGGTTTCTTCTTTCTTCGTAATGGTTGTTCCGAACTGCGACCTTGGCGAAAACGGTACATTCGTATTTTCGGACTGCGGACTTTCGCAGAATCCCACAAGCGAGGAGCTGGCTGCGATTGCGTGCTCGGCTGCGGATTCCTTCAAGCTTCTTGTACAGGCTGAACCGAAGGTTGCTATGCTTTCTCACTCTACAAAAGGTTCGGCAAAGCACCCCGACATAGACAAGGTTACTGCAGCGACAAAGCTTGCAAAGGAGCTTCGCCCCGACATTATGCTTGACGGAGAGCTTCAGGCAGACGCAGCTATGGTGCCTTCGGTAGGATCCTCAAAGGCTCCCGGCTCTGATGTGGCAGGAAAGGCGAACGTACTCGTATTCCCCGATCTTGACGCAGGAAACATAGGCTATAAGCTGGTTCAGAGACTTGCTAAGGCAGAAGCATACGGCCCCGCAACACAGGGACTTGCAAAACCCGTGAACGATCTTTCGAGAGGCTGCTCCGCCGATGATATTGTAGGCGTAATAGCTATAACCTGCGTTCAGGCACAGGCAAACGGTTAAGCCCCAAAATAATAAAAAAGGAGAACACAATATGAAAATACTTGTATTAAACTGCGGCAGCTCATCCCTTAAATATCAGCTCATTGATATGGATACAACGGATGTGCTCGCTGTAGGTCTTTGCGAAAGAATAGGAATTGACGGCAGACTTAAGCATGAGCCGGAGGGCAAGGACACATTTGTGAGCGAGGCACCCCTCCCCGATCACAACGCAGCCGTAAAGGCCGTTATGGACGCTCTTCTGGATAAGGATCACGGCGTTATCAGCGATATTTCAGAAATCGGCGGAGTAGGCCACAGAGTTGTGCATGGCGGCGAAAGCTTTTCGGAGTCGGTTATAATCACTCCCGAGGTAAAGGCAGCCATTGAGGACTGCTGCAAGCTTGCTCCCTTACATAATCCCGCAAACCTTATAGGTATAAACGCTTGTGAGGCTCTTATGCCGGGCGTTCCCCAGGTAGCTGTTTTTGATACTGCATTCCATCAGACGATGCCCGAAAAGGCATATATGTATGCTCTTCCCTATGAAATGTACGAAAAGCATAAGATCCGCAAGTACGGTTTTCACGGCACAAGCCACAAGTTTGTCACAGGCAAGTGCGCTGAGCTTATGGGAAAGGCTCCCGAGGATATAAGCATAATCACCTGCCACCTCGGAAACGGCGGTTCACTGTCGGCTGTCAAGAACGGCAAGTGTGTAGACACCACAATGGGACTTACTCCTCTTGCAGGTATCGTTATGGGTACACGCTGCGGAAACATTGACCCTGCTATCGTAAACTTCCTTATGGAGGCAGAGGGCTTAAGCGGCAAGGAAGTAGACAACATGATGAACAAGCAGTCGGGCGTTCTGGGTCTTTCGGGAGTATCTTCGGATTTTCGTGACCTTGAAGCGGCTGCAAACGATGGAAACAAGAGAGCAAGGATAGCTCTCGACACCTTCCATTATAATGTTGCAAAGTTTATAGGCGAATATCTTGTTGCCCTCAACGGAACCGATGCAATCGTATTTACGGCGGGCATAGGCGAAAATTCAGGCTCAAGCCGTCAGGAAATATGCAATTATCTCACATTCTTAGGCATAAAGCTTGACCCGGAGAAGAATGCTCAGAGAGGAAAGGCTCAGTGCATTTCAACACCCGATTCGCCCATAAAGGTATTTGTTATACCCACAAACGAGGAGCTTATGATAGCTCAGGATACAGACAGGCTCATTAACGGCTGATAAAACAATGCAAAATGGCCCCGAGAGCTTTTGGAAAAAAGGCTTTCGGGGTCTTATATTTTATGCGGACAGGGAAAATGCTCTCAAATGCTCCTTCCGAACAAATTTTTTAAGTGTGCAAAGGTTTTGCAGATACGGTTGACAAAGCGTATAAATCGGTATCGACACAGGTGAAAAGTATGAAAAAAGGCGCAGCGGTCATAGCCGAATTTAACCCTTTTCACAGGGGACACGGATATATAATAGAAAAAGCAAGAGAAAAGGCCGATTTTGTCGGAGTGGTTATGAGCGGCAGCTTTGTGCAAAGAGGCGAACCTGCTTTGTTTGACAAATTTCTGAGGACGAGGGCTGCGCTTTTAAACGGGGCGGACATAGTTGTGGAGCTGCCCGTTGTATATGCCACCGGAGGAGCCGATGTTTTTGCATATGGGGGATGCGACACGGTATGCAAGGCAGGCATATTTGACAGCCTTGTTTTCGGCTGCGAAAGCGAGAATATGACAGCGCTTTTCGGGGCTGCCGAAATTCTTTCGGACGAGCCTGCGGAATTTAAAAGGACATTTCAAAAATATATCAAAACGGGTATGAGCTATCCGAAGGCGAGAGGAAAAGCTCTTTCGGAAAGTATCGGTATAGCGGAAGATGAGCTTTTTCTTCCGAACAACATACTTGCTATGGAGTATATAAAATGTCTCGGAACTATGAGATCGGATATTGAGCTGCGTGGAATAAAGCGCAGAGGCGATGGCTATAATAACGATACTCCCACGGGAGAGTTTTCTTCTGCCACAGCTGTAAGAAAGGCCTTTGCAGAGGGCGACTTTGAAAGCGTTCGCACGGCGGTGCCCGAAAATGTTTTTCAATTATATAAGGAAGAAATAAAAAAGGGAACGCCGGGCTTAGAAGATTTCAAGGATATTCTGAGGTATATAATACTCCGTGAAGGAGCTGCGGGAATTGAAAAAATATGCGGAGTTACCGAGGGTCTTGAAAACAGTATTTATAAAAATTCCGACTTTGAAAGCGTAGAGGAGTTTCTCGGCAGCCTTAAATCAAAGCGCTATACCATGACAAGGCTCAGAAGAATAGCCTGTCACATTATTCTCGGCATAAAAAAATCGGACGCCTATCCGCCGAAGCCCGTTCCCTATATAAGGGTACTGGGCGTAAAAAAAGAAAAAAGAGAGCTTTTGTCACGGCTCAAAAATAATTCTGCCGTCCCCGTCATCATAAACGTCAAAAAAGACGCCGCTGCTCTTCCCACCGAAGGCCGTTTCCTCCTTAATAAAGAGATCTTCGCCGCAAACATCCGAACCCCCAAATCAAAAGACAGAGATTATACCGAAGGCTTGATTTTGATCTAAAAGGATTTTCATATTATTTTTAAAAAAATACCAAAAAACTCTTGACAGGAACGAAAAATATTATTATAATAAATTTTGGCTCTGAATTTTCAGTACGGAGAAATACCCAAGAGGCCGAAGGGGCTCCCCTGCTAAGGGAGTAGGTCGCTAATCCCGGCGCGAGGGTTCGAATCCCTCTTTCTCCGCTTTTTAAAAGCCTTTCAAAGGCTTTTAAAAAATCATAAAAAAGTTCTTGACAAGAGGAATTATTTATGATATTATAATTGAGCTGTCGCAGTAAAAGGCAGCGAAGCCCGAGGAAATGAGGGTGTGAACATTGAAAACCAAATATATGACATACAGGTTCGGTCGGAAGACCGAACGGTATAAGACAACGAAATAACAAA
>CANRIS010000005.1 GCA_947630725.1 uncultured Clostridia bacterium | reverse complement strand
GAGTGGTTGGTCGAGCTTCCTGTAAAGGAGGTGAAGCCTCTTATGACAGTCTTTGACATAATTTATGGCTTCTTCGCTGTTAAGCAATTTTTGTTTGATTTGCGATACATAGTCTTAATATATAAAATGTACCTGTCGTAATGAAAAAAGACCGCTCCAACACAGCAAATGGAAAAGCGGTCTGATTTTGTGGGTTTAATTACCTACATTATTCAACTGCCGACCAACCACCTTTAAAGTGGGTGCCGTTTTGGAAGAAGTGGGTATAGCTAGTACCTACTTCTTCTTTTTTCTGATTTAATTATACACTATTTCAATACCAAAATCAACACATTTTTTTAATTTTCCGAAAAGGTTTAAAGGCGACACCGTTTGCAGTCTTATATGTTCTCCTTATCGAAAAATTTGTATTTACTTTCGACAAATTTTATTGTATAATCAGCATAGGCACTTTGCTAAAGAGTGGTTGGTCGAGCTTCCTGTAAAGGAGGTGAAGCCTCTTATGACAGTCTTTGACATAATTTATGGCTTCTTCGCATTAAAGCAGTTTTTGCTTGATGTGAAGTACATAGTCATTTTATATAAAAGTAACTCGTTGTAATGAAAAAGACCGCTCACACACGCAATTGAGAAGCGGTCTGTTTTTGTAGGTGAATTCCTACATAAATAACCCGCCGACCAACCACCTTTAAAGTGGGCGCCGTTTTGGAAGAAGTGGGTATTGCTATTACCTACTTCTTCTTTTTTCTAATTCAATTATACACTATTTCCGAATCAAAATCAACACATTTTTTAAATTTCAAAAAAATCCGTACCGAAATAATCCATTTCATTGTATTTTAAAAAAATGATTTTGCCGTCCGCTGTCCTTATCCTGATTTTTGGAATATTTCCTATTGATTTTTCGGCCGATTATGGTTACAATCATTGTATAGAAATAATTTCAAGGAGGTATCAGATGCAAAATTTCACCGACCACGAAATACTCAATATTTCAGCAAGAGCCGGCAATATTCTCCTCAACAGCAACGCCGAAACCTACAGAGTTGAAGAAACCTGTCAATACATATGCGAAACAAAGGGGCTGAAATTTGCCGAGGCTTTTGTACTTCCCACAGTCATAATACTGACCTCAAACACCGAGGGCGAGCAGACAAAAATCCGAAAATCCTACGACCGCTCGGTAAATATATACAACATCTGCAAAATCAACGACTTTTCAAGGGGCTTCAAAAACGATACCCGTTCTTATACCGAAATGATGGAGTATCTCAAAGCGATCCCACAGAAAAAGCCCTACCCCGATTTTTTATATTTTGTTATGTGCGGCTTTGTAAGCGGCAGCTTTACGCTTCTGGCAGGCGGCACCGTCTACGACTTTATATTGTCCTATGTCTGCGGACTCCTTTCGGGGCTTATAGCGTCCTATGTGAGACACCTGCCTGCAAACACATTTCTGAAAAGCTTTTTTGCAGGCATAATCACAGGCACAATAGCCCTAACCGCCAGCAGCCTGTCCCCCAAAATTTTCTATGAACCGATAATTGTCGGCGGCATGAAGCCTTTCTTTCCGGGGATAGCCATTTTGTCGGCGCTGCGTGATTATCTCGCAGGCGAGGCTGCCTCGGGTACAACAAGACTGGCTGAGTCGCTCCTTGTGGGCGGCAGTCTCGGCGTTGGAGTAGCCCTTGTGCTGCGCATAAATATGCTTTTGGGAGGTTCGGTATGAGTATAAACGATACGCTTTTATTCCATTTTGTAGTTTCGTATTTTGCCACGGCAGCCTTCGGCATAGTTTTCTATGCCCCTCCGAGGACTCTCCCCTTTTCGGCTCTTACGGGTGCCTGCGGTTATTCGGCATACTATTTCATTTCAAAAAATTATGCCGACACAGACATTCTCGCCTGCGTAGTTGGTGGCATCGTTATTGCCTTTATGTCCGAAATGTTTTCGCACATACAAAAGACCCCCGTCACGGCGTACGAAATGCCTGCCATAATGCCGCTTGTACCCGGCATAGGCCTCTATCGCACCATGATAAGCTTTCTCGAAAAAAACTCGGCAGAGGGGCTTAATCATCTTTTTGAAACTATAATGTCAGCAGGCTCCATAGCCATTGGCCTTATACTTACCGAGGCCGCAGCCCAGATATATTTCAGAGAAAAATACCGAAAAAAGAGAAACCGACATCACGACGAATAAATGAACAAATCTAATCCGCCCAAACCAACGGGCGGTTTTTTATTGGCAATTTTCTGCCGCAAAAAAGAGACCCACCCCGAAGGGTAGGTCCCTGTTATTTATTGTTTTGAAATGATATTATGCTGAAGGCTCGGTAGAATCTTCCTTTGTGGTGGATTCAGCAGCGGCCTCTGTTACAGCCTCTGTGGTTCCATCTGAGGTTTCGCCCTCTGTGGTTGATTCTTCTTCTGCTGTTGTGGTTTCACCCGAAGCAGCCTCTGAAGCTGCCTCTGTGGTTTCTTCACTTGCTTCTTCTTCCGAAGGAGCAACTGCTGCATTATATTCGTCCTCGCTTAAATACCATTTTTCCTTGCCCGTGTACCAATGCTCTGTTACAGCCTCGGCAACATCGTTTGCATACCAAGCTCCGTTGGGAACATCCGTGAATGTTACACCGCTTGCAGCTGTTACATCGGGTGTTCTGCCTGTAGCTCTGTTGATAGCGCTTACAAGCTCGGCTCTTGTGATATATGCGTTGGGCTTGAATGTCTTATCGGGATAGCCGCTCATCCAGCCTGCCTTTACAGCTGCTGCGATCTGAGCTGCTGCCCAATGACCTGCTACATCAGTGAACGTAGCGTCGGATGCCGATGCAGATCCTGTGAACTTGCTGAGAAGTGCAGCAAACTCAGCTCTTGTTATAGGTCTGTTAGGTCCGAATGTTCCGTCTGTGTAGCCTGCGATTATGTCAAGATCTTCGAGATATCCGATGTAGTCTGCATACCACTCATTTCCTGCAATATCGCTATAAGAAGCACTGCTGCTGCCTACGTTGATGTCGCCTGTAATGAGTCTTGCAAATACTGCGGCGATCTCGCCTCTTGTTACATTTCTGTTAGGTCCGAAGCTTCCGTCAGGATAGCCTACCATGTATGCGAAGTGGTATCCTTCTGCATTCAGGAATTCAGCTACAGCTCCTGCGGGTTTCTCCTCATCGGGTGTTTCAGCAGTATCAACCTCTCCTGAGCTTGCTGCTTCTGTTACAGCCTCTGTTGTAGCTACGGTTGTTGTGCTGCGGTGAGCACTTCCGCCGCCGCCACCGCCGCCACCGGATGATCCGCCGGATGAACTGGGTCTTGATGTTGTAGCTTCAGAATGACCTTCTGTTGCGGGCGGGTTGGTCGGCTGCTGAGCCTGTGTAGTTGTTGTTGAATCATCGGGCTGAGGTGCCTCTGTAGTCGATGTTGAATCATCGGGCTTAGGTGCCTCTGTAGTTGATGTTGTTGAATCATCAGGCTTAGGTGCCTCTGTAGTCGATGTAGACGACTCTGTTGTAGGCTGACTTGATTCCTTACCCGTTATAACGATATATCCTCCAACCCCATTGTCTGTATCTATATCGGGGTATGAAAGAACGCCGTTCTCATATGTGGGTACGCCTGCAAAGTCAACTGTCTTAAGAGTAACGGGAATCCTGATCTCATCGTTTTCTGTCAAACCAAGATTGAGACCATCCTTAAGCTTGAATACAACCTCTGCTATACCAATGTTGTTTACTCCTACATCGGGGATAAGGTCATTGGCATCGATCTGGTCACCCTTCTGAATACGGAAGGCTGCCTTAAGCTTACCTACCTCAGCAGGTGTATGATCCTTGTCGTCATCAACATACTCTTCGCCGTTTACATTAATGTTAGCATCGCCAATCTTCCATGTAAGATCAACCGGTGAATCAACAGCTGTTCCGGTAAGGTTAACTACATTGAGGCTGTCAGCGATTACATAATCTGTACCCTTGCCTGCAGGTGCTCCATTCTTGGTTGCCTCGCCGTTATAGAAGATCCAGAATGTACCGTTGTTTACGGCAGTATCATCATTTATAGTGTTAAGAACGATCTTAACAGTTACGGGCTTAGGATCTGTCGAGTTAATGCCGGACTCCTGAGGATCTATTGCAAGTGAGTTTTTATCAGTAGGCGGTGTAGGAGGCGGTGTAACCTGACTTTCGGTAACTTCTACGTTAGCGATTTCAGGTGCATCTACGGTAACATCGGGATTAGCCGTTTTATCCATCCAATTCTTCTGAGCCTCATCGCTCTTGGGAGCGCTCATACACTCAGTAACATCAATTTTGGGATCTACTGTTCCCTCAGCTTTAGCCTTGAGTACAAGCGTAGCTACCTTCTGACGTCCTGTTATCTCTGTGCCTTCCTTTAAGACGAAAGCTAAAGGTATAATACCGCTCTCATACAGAGGAGTATCAACGAGATCTTCCTTTCCCCAGAAAGGACTGCTCTCATTGCCAACATGACCTACTGCATCGATTACATAGTTGTCAAGAGTATCTGTAGGCTCTGCGTTAAGCTCTGCGCCGATTGCAAGTCTCCTTGCTTCTACGACCTCTGCAACGTCCTTGTTGAAGTTGAAAATAAAGTCAGCATTGTTTACGGGAGTAGCCTCTGATGCTTCTACAAAAATATCAACCGTAAATGTGTCTTCGCTTTCAACCTTCTTATCCTCATCGTTTACTTCTGCTGTGAAGCTGATCGTTCCGCTTGTGGTTACAGGCGGCGGAGTAACAGAACCGCCATCGGCTTCGTACTTAACGGATACAATCTGAGGTGCTGTTGACTTTCCGCCAAAATAATAGTAGTTGCCTTTCTTTACATTAATAACTACTGTTTGAAGGTTGTCAACCTGATCCTGAGTAGGAGTAATCAGATCTCCTATCAAAGTAACATTGGCTGAATCATCACCTGTTGCTGCCTCGCCTAAAGCAAGAGTCCTTGTACTCAACGGTATATATCCTATAGTGATTTTTCCGTCTTCAAGGGCATGGATCTTGTATGACTTCATATATGAGTCACCAAACGTAGGACAACTCTTATTATCCTGAATGGCAGCCATGCCACGATCCGTATATACCATTCCGCCTGAACTAAGACTAAATTCAAACTTATCCTTGTGGAGAAGAGCATCCTTGGCTATTGTATCGCCTTCATTATATGTGTCGAGTACTTGATAAGTATCGCCCGTATAATACTGTGATTCTTCGGGAACTATTTCCTTTGGCGGATCAGTAGGCTGCTGACTTCCGCCGCTTATAGAATCACTTGTAAGTACAAATTCAGATAAATTAACTGAAGCGCCTCTTGATGCAACATAATATGTTGTGTTTGCCGTTACATTGAATGTAACAGGTTGATTTGTAAGTACAGACTGCGCCCTGTGTACTACGGTAACAGCGCCGCCGTTCTCCATAACATCAGGAGCACAAGTAAACACATACATATAATTTGTACCGCCGTTTGAACTGTTTGCAAGATTTATGCCATTCAATGTAAATGTTCCGCTTACAGCAGGTGTGATTCCAATGCTTTTTCTAAATTTGCTTCCATCCACAATCTGACCTGCTTCATCACTGAATTTTGTCGTATAAGTACTGTCGGAACCTCGTTTGATAGCACTGTTTCCTGACCGTGCAAGCTCATCAATAGCTACTATAGATACATTTGAATCTTCAAATAATTTTGTACCTTTAGCTATTGTGCCATTACTCTCGCTGGGAAAAGCAGCAGATTCTGAAACCTTATAAGTTGCAGAACCAAGATCAGCATTTACACTGTCATCAACAGCAGGTGCGGCAACTGCTGTGTATGTAAGACTTGAGAAAGCCATAGCAGCAGCTAACACAAGACTTACTATTTTCTGTGTTTTTGCTTTCACACTTCTTCCTCCTTTTTATAAAAGATAAAAGTAGTTTTGTAAGTGTTTTAACAACAGACAAAAGGCTTTGTCGATTCAGCATCGCAGCCTGCGGCACTAAGGCAGAAACAGACCGCAAAGACCGCTCTGAAGAAAGACTTCGGCGTCCCGTCTGCAATAGAACATCAAGACCCTCGGACAGCCCCGACATAACTCAGCTGTCGCAGACACACCAAAGATCTCTCGGACGGTTCGGCCTTGTCGGAACACAACCTTAATTTCCAAGTCGGCGTCACAGTCCTTTCGTCCTATAAACACTTTTACTCTTAAATTATATAGAATAATTGTCCGAATGTCAATCTGTTTTTTCATTTTCGATATATTTTTCTTTGTCGGCTCCGACATTTTATCGAAATTTAACAAAAGAGCCGAATGCGCCGACAAAATATCCCAAAGTCCTTTCTAAAGTCCTTTCTATAGTATATATTAATCTCCGAACAACGCCGAGCGACACCGAACAGCGCATTTTTATGCCAAAAAAAAGTAAAAATGCTCAATTTTTTCGCTTATATCTTCATATTTATATTGACTTTTTACAATTTTTTTTGTAAAATTAGAACATAACTTGTTAAAGTTTACAAAATCAGAGAGGAGAGAAAATTATGAAAGAGGACAAAAATTCTTTCAAACCGTATATCCCGGCTGACAAGGTAGTGCCGGAGTTTACGGCAACATCAATTATCCTGGGTATCATACTCGCCGTTGTTTTCGGCGCAGCCAACGCATATCTGGGACTTCGTGTAGGTATGACGGTTTCGGCATCTATACCTGCCGCTGTTATATCCATGGGGGTTATAAGAGTAATTCTCAGAAAAAATTCCATTCTTGAAAACAACATGGTACAGACCATAGGTTCCGCAGGTGAATCTCTTGCCGCAGGCGCAATATTCACACTTCCCGCGCTGTTTATGTGGGCTGCCGAGGACAGCTCGGTGGCGACTCCTTAGTTTATGATGATTACTGTCATAGCCGTATGCGGCGGTATACTCGGCGTTCTGTTTATGGTTCCGCTGCGTACCGCTCTCATAGTTGAAGAACACGGCGTTCTGCCCTTCCCCGAAGGACAAGCCTGCTCGGAGGTTCTTCTTGCGGGAGAACAGGGCGGAGACAAGTCAAAGCTCGTTTTTTCGGGACTCGGTATTGCAGCAGTTTATAAATTCATCGCAGACGGACTGTGTCTTTTCCCCAGTGAAGTAGACTGGTCGATAGACGCATACAAGGGTTCGGGCATAGGTATGGACGTTCTTCCCGCTCTCGTGGGCGTAGGCTATATCTGCGGCCCCAGAGTTTCGTCATATATGCTGGGCGGCGCCGTTCTCGGCTGGTTCGTTATAATGCCCATGCTTGTGCTTGTGGGCGGAGACGCCGTTATGTATCCTGCAACCGAAGGCTTCAACGCTCTCGACACATGGGGACTGTGGGGCAGCTTTGTACGCTACATAGGCGCAGGAGCCGTTGCCGCAGGAGGTATATTGAGCCTCATAAAGTCGCTGCCCCTCATTATTTCGACATTTGCAAAGGCTATGAAGGGCTTCGGCCACAGCGGCGGCGTATCCCGTACCGAAAAAAGCCTTTCGATGCCCCTTTCTCTTGGCGGAGCAATAGTTATGGCAATCGTGCTCTGGATAATCCCCAGCATACCCGTATCGCTCCTTGCGGCGCTCATAATCGTTATTTTCGGTTTCTTCTTCGCTACAGTTTCGGCTCGTATGGTAGGTATAGTAGGCTCGTCAAACAACCCCGTTTCGGGTATGGCTATAGCTACTCTGCTCATTTCGACCGTTATTCTCAAAGCCACGGGAAACACGGGCATCGCAGGCATGACGACAGCCATATGTATAGGTACGGTCATCTGTATAGTTGCGGCTATGGCAGGCGACACCTCGCAGGATCTTAAGACAGGCTACATTGTAGGCGCTACGCCCATATATCAGCAGATAGGCGAAATAATAGGCGCTGTTGCCGCAGGTCTTGCGATCGCAGGCGTGCTCTATCTTCTCAATTCGGCATGGGGCTACGGCTCAAGCCAGATCCCCGCTCCCCAGGCAACTCTCATGAAGATGGTCGTTGAGGGCGTTATGGGCGGAAATCTGCCTTGGGGTCTTGTGTTCACGGGCGTATTTATTGCGATCGCAGTTGAAATAGTGGGCATACCCGTTCTTCCATTCGCTATCGGTCTTTATCTCCCCATACATCTTTCAACACCCATAATGGTGGGCGGTCTTATACGTCTCTGGGTAGATAAGAGAAAGTTCCAGTCGGAAGAAAGACGCGCGGAGGTCATAAACGACGGTATACTTTTCTCGTCGGGTATGATCGCAGGCGAAGGCCTCGTAGGTATACTTCTTGCCATATTTGCGGTATTCGGCATAAACTTAAGTCTCGGCGGCATTCTCGGCAACTGGGGCGGCGTAGTGTTCTTCGCTCTGCTTGTGGCAATTATGATTAAATTTATGTTCGGCAGCAAGAAAAAATAATCAAACTCATATTTTTTCGTGTATGTGAAAAATAATAAGAAAGATGGAAGGTGAG
Source organism: uncultured Clostridia bacterium (assembly GCA_947630725.1). GTDB lineage: Bacteria > Bacillota > Clostridia > Lachnospirales > CAG-274 > JAJQCI01. Next base: position 119,766 of record CANRIS010000005.1, on the reverse strand, counting down.
ACGGACTTTCCATCTTTCATTTTAAAAAGGTAAGGTGTCGTATTATGGCCAAGAAGAAAAAGGTCTCTATGAATTATATGGAAAGTATCCCGACAAAAAATCCCGAACGCCCATGGAGGGTGAAGGAGGACGGAATCGTGGAGGTCGATATGGAGAACAAGGGTTTTTATCATATGCTGGCGCAGAAATTCTTTAAAAAGCCCAGAATAAGCCATATCTCCCTTGACAAATACGGAAGTGTGGTATGGCAGAGCATTGACGGGAAAAACAGCATAATGGACATTGTGAAAACAATGGAAGAGAGCTTTCCCGATGAAAAGGATCGTATGCTCGACAGAGTTGTGACCTATATGGCGATACTCCAGAACAACAGATTTGTATATGTAAAGGGGGCAAAGGTATGAATGCGCCCGTCATAATCATCGGAGTGCTGCTGTTTGCGGCGGTCACGGCTCTGCTTGTTCTGTGGGGTATGAGAAAAGCCTATTTTCAGAACGAAAACCTGACAAAAATGCTGCTTTCAAAATCCGCCGACAGGATAATGCAGTATCTTAAGACCCACGAGACCATATTGCTTTCCGAAATAAAAAAGCTTACGGAGGGGATAAAGGCGTCCGAATTTCTGAGCCGAAAAACCGCAAAGGTGCAGTCGGGCGATGCCTTCGCCGCAAAGCTTGTGGATGTAATGCAAAGAGACGGTCTCATTGAGCCTATAAAAAACAAATCAAACATCTATCGCAGCAAAAAAATCGGAGGTAAATAAAAATGTCAGTTTTATCGGGAATCGAACCCAAAGATGTTTTTAAATATTTTGAAGAGATCTGCGCTATTCCCCACGGCTCGGGAAATACAAAGCAGATAAGCGACTATTGTGTAAACTTTGCAAAAAAGCACGGCCTGAAATATATTCAGGACGAAAGCAACAATGTTATTATTTTTAAGGACGGCACTCAGGGCTATGAGGAGTCGGCTCCCGTTATGTTGCAGGGTCATCTTGATATGGTGTGCGAAAAAAGCCCCGACTGTGACATAGATTTTGAAAAGGACGGACTTTCGCTTAAGATAGAAGACGGCATAATCTCCGCCGAGGGCACTACTCTCGGAGGCGATGACGGTATAGCCGTGGCTATGGGGTTGGCTGTTCTTGCGGCAGAGGATATACCTCATCCGCCGCTGGAGGTGGTTCTGACTGTCGATGAAGAAATCGGTATGTTCGGAGCAGCCGACCTGGACTGCTCCCCTCTCAGGTCAAGGCTTATGCTCAATCTTGACTCGGAGGACGAGGGCGTTCTTCTTGTAAGCTGCGCAGGCGGCACAACCGTCACCTGTCATCTCCCCGTATGCCGTGAAAAAATCAGCGGCACCGAAGTCACCATAAAGGTTGAGGGTCTTTCGGGAGGTCACTCGGGCGTTGAAATAGACAAGGGCAGAGCAAACGCAAACAGGCTTATGGGACGACTTCTGAACGAAATGTCAAAAAGGCTCGGCTACAGCCTTATTTCGGTTTCGGGAGGACTTAAGGACAACGCAATCCCGAGAGAGAGCGAAGCAAAGATAGTCATCGACCCGAAGGACAAGCCCGCCGTAAAGGCTATGGCTCCGAGGTTTTATAATATATTCTCATCGGAATACCGCACCACAGACCCAAAGCTTGACGTAAACGTATATATAGGCTCGGAGGGTACTTATCTTGCGCTTGACGGAGATTCAAAAAAACGCGCTCTGGCAGCCCTTGTGAATCTCCCCGGAGGCATTCAGAGAATGAGTACGGACATTGAGGGGCTTGTGCAGACTTCCCTCAATATGGGTATACTCAAAACATCGTCCGAAGAAATGTCTATGAGCTTTGCCGTGCGCAGCAGCGTAGGCACCGAAAAAGAGGAGCTTGTGAGCCGTCTCGAAAGCCTTATGGATGTTCTGGGCGGAAGTATAAGCAGCATCGGCGACTATCCCGCATGGGAATACAGGGCAGAGTCAAGGCTGCGTGACCTTATGACGGAGGTATTTGTGGAGCAGTATGGACACGAACCCACAATAGCCGCCATACACGCAGGCGTTGAGTGCGGACTTTTCGCAGGGAAGCTCCCCGGACTTGACTGCGTATCAATAGGCCCCGACATGAAGGATATACACACTCCGCAGGAGTCAATGGACGTTGCATCGGTACAGCGCACATGGAAGTATGTCGTGGAAATTCTGAGACGCCTCGTCTGAAAAATGTATTCGCCGTTTTGAATTTCTGAAATTAAATTAATAATAAATCAGAAAATCATAAAAGAGAGCATTTTAAAAACCGCTCTCTTTTGTTTTTTGTATTTTTGTTTTATTATGTTGCAAATCGTAATGCCTCTTGCAATAAGGTGTTGACGTGCATAAAAAAATGTGGTAATATATTATAAGAATAGTTATGTCGATGTTTATAAAAAGTTGCAAAAAAACATTGACAGTTGGTATCTTTTTTTGTATAATAGTGTTGTCTATACAACACGTCTTATTTTATAGGAGGTTGCAATGACAAAATACAGAGAGCTTTCTGATTCTGAAATGGAAATAATGGAATTTATTTGGAAACGCAGTCGCAGTGTGACTATGAGAGAGATATGGACATACACAAGCGAAAAGCTGTCAAAAAGCTGGATGCAGCAGACTATACGCGCTTTCCTTTTAAGACTTGAAAAGAAGGGATTTATAAAAATTTCAACCGACATAAAACTGCACAGACAGGTATTTACGGCTGTTATATCAAAACAGGAATATCTTCATAAGATAACCGAAAATGTTGTGACAAAGTTTTTCAACGGCTCACTTGCCGAGTTTGCGGCAGCCTTTACAGGCGGTTCAACGCTCAGCGAAGAGGAGACGGATTCACTTAAGAAGATTCTGAACAATTAGGCTGCTTTTTATAATGTCTTTGATGAGCAGCTCCGTATATATACTGTATGTACTTTTATGCCCTTTCTTGAAAAAATTCTTTTCGACAAGGGTGCGGCTGTCAATTTTGAAAATCTCATTACTCTTTTCATTGTTTCCCTTTCCACATTACAAATACCGTATTCAAGAGTTGCTCTCATTGATTGTGCCGTTTAAACTGTATGAGGCAGGATTTCCTTCGGAATTTATGACCATATACATATTGTATGACGGCAGAGTCGTAATGAGCAAATTCACTATGGCGATTTTCGTCATAACCTTTGTCTTTATTTTATTTGCGGCGCTGATTCTTATACTTCGGCTGACAGAATTTAAAAAAATAAAAGGCCGGCTTTCTTTGATTTGTCCCGAAGTAAAAGACGAAAACACTATTGAGCTTGTCCAAAAGATATGCTCTGACGAAAAGCTTAAACAGCCTGCTGCAATTCTTGAAACAGACAAATTCGGGGCAATGACCTTCGGTATTTTAAAACCGACTGTGCTGCTCCCATCCGAAAAGATAGGCGACAAGCGTCTCGAGTATATTCTGAGGCACGAGTTTGCGCATATACGTCACAGGGACTATGTGTATAAGCTGCTGCTTTTGGCTGCCAAAACACTTCATTGGTTCAATCCCCTTGTTCACTTAATGGCAGCCGAATTTGAGCGTGTTTCGGAAATCTATGCAGACGATGAGGTGTGTCGTGATCTTGACAAAAACGAGATCAGGGATTATGGATTGCTGATTTTGGAGGCTGCATCGGGCAGTCACGACAAAATTATGAAAAAAACTTCCTATGCTCCGATCAGTTCATTTGAAACTAAAAACAGTAAAATTATCAAAGAAAGGCTAATTGAAATGAAAAGAAATAAAAAGCACGGATTGTTAAATCGTCTTGCAGCCTTCGGACTTACAGGACTTATACTGCTTGCAAATTCACTTCTTGTATTTGCATATCAGGACAGCACTACTATAAAGAGTTTCAAACCGGAAGGCTATGAAATAAATTTTGACAAATGGGAGGAAGATCCCTACTCTGCTTATTCTGAAAAATTTGTTTTTACGGATGATATAGAAGGTTATGTTGTTGACGAAAATAACAACATAATACCCATTTATAATGACAACGGCGAATCTCCCAATACATCGTGCAATCATACCTATGTAAGCACCACATTATCGAGACATGAAAAACACAGCAATGGTAGTTGTACTGTGTATCTCTATGATTGCCAGAGATGCACAAGGTGCGGATATACCATTGCGGGCGCTCTTAAAAACAAAATCGATTATGCTGTTTGCATTCACTAAGGCGAACGACCGTCAAGGCTCGGCTTTAGAAGTTTATTTTGAAACAATGGGTCGATAATTGCCTTATTATTAAAAACAGGGACGGCTTCGGCAAACCTGCTGCCGAGGTCGTTCTTTTTTGGAAACAGACACAACTGATTATACCAAAAAACAATGAAAAAAGTATTATCGCCGATTTTTGATCGACTTTCGATACAAAACGGCATAATAACCGAGTTTTTTATCAACGGACAAATTTATTTTTGCAGCGAAAGAAATTTTCGGCTCTTTATCCGCATATGAATAAAAGCCCGGCAAAAGATGGGAGGAAGTATAACTTGGACAGAGACGAAATAATGCAGCTCGTAATAGAGGTGTCCGAGGAGGTCTATGAAAGAAGCGAGATAGACTGCAAAAAGCATATGGAACTTGAAGAGATAATAACAAATCTCAGATATGAAACCGAACAGATCATAGCGGGAGTTGTGGAGACTGCTCTCAAAACAGTATGCTGAAAGTCCCATGACCCGATACGGATCCCAAGGACCGCCTGTGTCATATACCGATTATACAAAATAATGTATAATGTATAACGGAATATGTATGCGGCGGCCCTTTTGTTTTTGTCCTATTTTATAAGCTCCGATATATAGAGGAGGTTGCCCTCCTTGCGGCTTATTATTCTCCCTACCGAATCCTTTACATATACGGGAGTAAATATGTGGCCTTTTTTATAATAGTCGCAATATGTCTTTATATACCTTTCGGGGAAAAGGAGCATATAATACAAAAGCTTTATCTGTCTGTCCGAAATGTCGTTTTTTTCGGCATATTCCTTTATTATTTCACCTGCTCCCACGCCTCCCGAATCGGTTCTTTTTTTAAGATACCTGTCTATTATAAGCCTCAGATCTTCTATGGGGCTTGCGACCGAAAGCTTTAAAAGCTCAGTCATTCTGACACCCGTGGGGTACATAACCATAGTTTCTTCGTCTGCATCGTTTATTATTATTCTGCCCTCTCTGCGAGCCCTTAATCTTTCATCCTCAAAGCCGTATTTTTCAAGCCCCTCCAGCGAACGTGAGCAAAGCTCCATATAATAATCATAGTTTTTTAAAAATGTATAGTCGATATCCTCGGGGCGGCGTTTTCTGTATACCATACGCCTCGTTCTTTCAAGGCTTTTCATTTCGGAGCGGAACCTTTCGTATATGTCCTCCCCCAAAAAATTTTCAAATTCGCTGCTTTCGCCGAAAACGGCAGCCCTGTGAAAGCCTGCAAACGCCTTTATTATCTCTCTGAAGTCATAGCTGCTGCTGTAGTCTGGGTTAAGGGTTTCTCTCCCGGATGCCGTCATAATATAGTTTGTTCCGTCAAGCTGAAAATAAGGTTCTCCGTCAACTGCCTTTTCAAACATATCGAAATATCTGTATCCCTTGCGTCTCAGACCATTTTTTATATCATCGCAGAACAATATCCTTTCTTTGTCGGCATCGGTCTTTCTTATTACAAATACGCCTTTGTCGGTTCTTATTATGTACATATATTTGAGCTTTCTTATATATCGGGGCTTTATTCCGAAGCCCTCAAACACTCTTTCGTCCAGAATATCCATAGACAAGACCCTCCTGCATTTGTCGGGTCACTGACTTAAGCCTTAAAGATTATCCCCCTTAGCAAAAAAGAATCAGTTTCAAAGACCCGTTTATAAAAATATATTTTGTTTTTTGTTTTTATATTACATTTTTTTGATTTTATATTACACTTATGATTGAAATATGCTTAAAAAGGTGTTAAACTATCTTTGTATATATTTTTTTAAGAAGCATACGGAGGAATAATATGTGCGGATTTTGCGGTTTTACCGGAAATATAGAGGGTAAACAAAAAATAATAACGGCCATGATGAATAAAATAATACACAGAGGGCCTGATTCAAGCGGATCGTTTATAGACAAGAACATATGTCTCGGTTTCAGACGGCTCAGCATAATAGACCTGTCCGAGGGCGATCAGCCCATCTATAACGAGGACGGCTCTATGGCTATTGTTTTTAACGGAGAAATATACAATTATAAGGAAATAAGATCAGGTCTTGAAAAAAAACACAAGTTCAGGACAAACTCAGATACCGAGGTTCTTATACACCTTTTTGAAGAAAAGGGAGAAAAAATGCTTGACGATCTGAGGGGTATGTTCGCTTTTGTAATATACGACAAAAAAAACGACAGCCTTTTTGCCGCAAGGGACTTTTTCGGGATAAAGCCCTTTTATTATGGCATATTCGGCGGAAACCTGCTTTTCGGCTCTGAGATAAAGAGCTTTCTTCCTCACCCCGATTTCGTAAAGGAAGTAAACACAACAGCCCTCGAAAACTATTTGACATTCCAGTATTCCGTACTGGACGAAACCTTTTTCAAGGGAGTGTTCAAGCTTAAGCCCGGGCACTGTCTCACATACAAAAAAGGACAGCTTGAAATAAAAAGATATTTTGACCCTATGTTCACCCCCGAGCCTTCAAAGCTTCAGGACGCAATAAAAAAGGTCGAGGACGTAATGCAGGATTCTATAAAGGCTCACAAGGTCAGCGATGTGGAGGTCGGCTCTTTTCTTTCAAGCGGCGTAGACTCGTCATATGTTGCGGCAACATTCAATGGAGACAAGACCTTCACAGTAGGCTTTGACTATGACAACTATAACGAAATCGGCTATGCAAAGGCTCTTTCGGAAAAAACGGGTATAGACAACTACAGCAAAACAATAACGACCGAAGAATACTGGGACGCAATAGGAAAGGTGCAGTATCATATGGACGAGCCTCTTGCAGACCCTTCGGCAATAGCCCTTTATTTTGTGGCAAACCTCGCCTCCCGATATGTAAAGGTAGCACTTTCGGGAGAGGGAGCGGACGAGTTTTTCGGTGGATATAATATATACAGAGAGCCTATGGATCTGGCTGTGGTAAAGGCTCTGCCGAAGCCCATAAGAAAATTTATGGCAAAGCTGGTGAGCCTTATACCTTTCAGCTTTAAGGGCAAGAGCTTTATAATAAGGGCTTCTCAGTCTGTGGAGGAAAAATTCATAGGAAACGCAAAAATGTTTGACAAGACCGAAAGAGAGGCCATACTTAAAAACCCATCGGGAAAATATGATTTTCGTGAAATTACAAAGCCTTTGTATGACAAGGTGAAAAAGCTTGACGATGTGACAAAAATGCAGTTTATAGATCTCAATCTCTGGCTCGTGGGAGACATTCTTCTGAAAGCCGACAAAATGAGTATGGCAAACTCCCTTGAGGTAAGGGTGCCTTTTCTTGACAAAGAGGTTTTCAGGGTTGCATCAAAAATACAGACCGACTACAGAGTGAACCGTCAGGCCACAAAATATGTTTTCAGAATGGCCTCAAAGGACTATCTTCCCGATGAGGTGGCGGCTAAAAAGAAGCTGGGATTTCCCGTGCCCATAAGAATATGGCTCAAAGAGGACAAATACTACAACAGGGTAAAAGAGGCCTTTACAAGCGAGACGGCAAATAAGTTTTTCAACACGGACAAGCTTATGGCATATCTTGACGGCCACAAAAAGGGAAAAGGCGACTTTTCAAGAAAGATATGGACTGTTTATATGTTTCTTGTATGGCATAAGGAATTTTTTGAAAACGCCGCATAACTGTGACAGGGCTGTCGGCGTTCCTGCCGCAGGAGCACCTGCGGTACTCCTGCGGCAAGGATCGCCAACCGCAAAGGGGGCGGCGCTCCGAGCCGATAAAATCGGCTCGGAGCTGCTCCTGCCGCCTGCGGCGGCAGGAGCGTACTTTTGTCCTGCGGACAAAAGTACGCCGCCCATAACTTTATATAACATTATATATACATTTAATAAATCAAAACACGAAAGGAGCAAATCAAAATGGAGGATTGTTTTTTCTGCAAGCTGGCAAAGGGCGATGTTGCATCGAACACTGTATATGAGGACGAGGATTTCAGGGTAATATTGGATATTGCGCCTGCAAACCCGGGGCACTGTCTTATAATACCCAAGTCCCATGCGGCTAATATATATGAAATAGACGAGGACGTACTCGGAAAGGCTGCCGTTGTTGCCAAAAAAATAGCCGTAAAGGTAAAAAAGGCCACAGGCTGTGACGGAGTAAACATTATGCAGAACAATGACGAGGCAGCAGGTCAGACTGTCTTTCACTTTCATATGCACGTTATACCTCGCTATAAAAACGATAATGTGCTTTTCTACAAAACATTATCCCTCAAGGCCGAAGATTTTGCGGCAATGAGAGAAAAAATTGCCAATGCATAATTTTAGGTTTTATACTTTCTGCGAAAATCCGCCCGACTGAAGCATTTTCGCCGTATATTTTATGAACGACAAAAATCCCTCCGCCATAAGGCAAAGGGATTTTTTATATGCGGTATATTTATTCCGAAACATCCGGCGTTTTCTTATCTTTCGGTTATTGTGAGCGCCTCTATACCTACACAGCCGCCCCTCACTATCTGAACCCTGCCTCCGAAAAGCTTTACAAGCAGCCCCGCAAGGTCATTGTTCCGCTTTTCGGTCTGCACGCTTTCGACAAGTACGGTGTTTCTGCTGCAGTCTATGACCTTTACGCCGAAAACATCGGTTATTCTGAATATTTCCGCCTTGTCGTCACCGCTGCAGCTTGTGACCCTTATAAACATAAGCTCCTTCAAGTGAATTGGCGCATCGGAAAAGTCCACGACCTTTATTACCTCAACGCTCCTGTTGAGCTGTTTTTTCACCTGTTCAAACGTCTTGTCGTCACTGGTAAAGCTTATTGTCATTCTCGACACCGTCTCGTCCTCAGTGGTACCCACCGAAAGAGTATCTATGTTGTAGGACTTTCCCGAAAAAAGTCCCGAAACCCGTGCAAGAACGCCTATTTCATTTTCTACCAGAAGGCTTATCCATCTTCTTTTTTTCATATTCTCACACCTCCGGATCTTCAAGATACATATCGCTCAGAGGATTTCCCACGGGAACAATGGGCAGTACGTTTACTTCTCTTTCTATTATAAATTCTATTATCGTTGGGGTTTTTGAGTTAAGCTTTGCCTCATCAAAGGCCGCCTGTATATCCTCCTCTTTAAATACCCTTATGCCCTTGGCTCCGTAGCTTTCGGCAAGCTTCACAAAATCGGGAACGTACGGTGGACATTCGGCATTCGGATCGCTGCAGGCAGAATCGCAGCATTTTCTTCTGCGGAGGCAGGTCGAAGAATATCTTCTGTTATAGAACATCTCCTGCCACTGTCTGACATTGCCAAGATAACCGTTGTTGAGTATGCAGACCGTCATAGGCAGCTCATAGCACACGGCAGTCGCCAGCTCCTGAACATTCATCTGCATTCCGCCGTCGCCGCAGACAACGACAACCTCCTTTTCGGGGCAGCCAAGCTTTGCGCCTATGGCAGCAGGAAGTCCGTAGCCCATAGTGCCAAGCCCTCCCGACGTCAGAAGCTTTGAGCCTCCGTCAAGATCCAGAAACTGTGTCGCCCACATCTGATTTTGTCCTACGTCTGTGGTAATAACGGCATTTTTATAATTTCTGTTTATAGCCCTCATAATGTCTTCGGGATTCATTATTCCCTCTGTCTTTTTCATTCTGAGGGGGTGGCGTTTTTTCCACTCGTCTATATGGAGGATCCAGTCCTCCCTGTCCTTATATTCGACCCTTTCAAGCAGAGCCGAAATTGCTCTTTTTGCATCGGCAACTATGGGTATATCCACCACTATATTCCTTGATATGGACGCCGAATCAATATCAATGTGTATTATTTTTGCATTTTTGGCGAATGTGTCTATTCTGCCCGTTATTCTGTCGTTGAATCTTGTGCCTATTGAAAAAAGGACATCGCATTCGCTTACTGCCGAGTTTGCAGCATAGGAGCCGTGAATACCTATATTGCCCACATAAAGAGGGTGATCCGCAGGTATGGCACCCTTGCCGGGGACAGTCGTTATTACAGGGACTCCCGAGGCCTCGGCAAGCCTTTTCATTTCATCGTTTGCCCTCGCTATGTTAACGCCTCCCCCGATCAGAAATACGGGTCTTTTGGCTTGGTTCAGCATATCGGCGGCCTTTTTTATCTGTCCCATATGCACAGAAGCATTCGGCTTGTATCCCCTTATCTCTATTTTTTCGGGATATGAGGAGCTGCCCTCCTCCTGCTGTATATTTTTGGGTATATCGACTACCACCACGCCGGGCTTTCCCGATGCGGCGATATAGAAAGCCTTTTTTATAACCGTACCGAGATCCGCTCTCTTTCGTACAGTAACGGCATATTTGCATATGTTTCTGGTTATGCCTACAATATCGACCTCCTGAAAAGCATCGTTTCCCATAAGGCCAAGAGGCACCTGTCCCGTAAAGCACACAAGCGGCACGCTGTCATAGTTGGCTGTAGCTATACCCGTAACAAGGTTTGTGGCTCCCGGCCCGCTCGTCACAAGACAGACCCCTGTTTTTCCCGTTGCTCTTGCATAGCCGTCCGCAGCGTGAACAAGCCCCTGCTCGTGTCTTGGCAGAATGACCTCTATATCCTTTTCGCCATAAAGAGCATTGAACATATCTATGGCCTGTCCTCCCGGATAAGCAAACAAATGCCTCACGCCCTCGGCCTTAAGCGCCTTTACAAATAATTCCGCCCCTGTCATAAAAACCCATACCTCCCTTTTATATGCACATATCATTTCTCTTTGGTGCGATCCTGTTTATAAAAAAATTATAAGCCATACGCAAAAATATGTCAAGCTTCACAGAACAAACATAAACCTGCGTAATATGGGCCAAAATCAAAAATAAGTCAAAAGCATAAAATGTATGATTGACTTTTCGGCAAAATATAGTATAATTGAATCATAATGGTAAATTATGTGCAAAAGATGTATCGGGGAGTTGTAAGTATGCATAGGCAGGGAACAGATAAAGGAGCTATGTCCAGAGATACAGTTATATATATGCTTGCCAAGGGCTGCGAGGGTATAGTCGGCATACTCACCCTTTCTGCCATGTCCGGAATATACGCTCCCGATCAGGTGGGCATATATCAGGTCATAAACGTAGCGGTCACCACCATAGCAATGTTCGCCTGTCAGTGGCTCGTGCAGTCCGTAATGAGATACCTCAACAAGTATGAAATATCGGGTCGGCTCGGAGAGTTCTATTCTACGGCTTTTCTTTCGTGGGTGCGCATTAACCTCATAATCATCTTCCTTACGGTGCTTTTTTTCATAACCATAAGCAGCACGGGAGGAGAATTTATAAAGGGCTATCCCATGCCTGTCCTCGTTACGGCAAGCTTTATGTTTATAACCTATTCGTCGGCACAGCTTGTCATAGCGATGCTTGCAGCCGTCAGAATGGCTAAAACAAACCTTTTTCTCTCCGTGGTGAACATCTGCGGAAAGCTCGCCCTTCTTGTAATACTCGCAAAGCTCTGGGGCAGCAGGGTCGAATTCATATTCATAAGCTACTGCCTTATGGATCTGTTTACCACGGTTTTCGGAGTGGCAAAGCTCCGTATGTTTGAGTATATAGACATAAAAAAATACAATAAGGAGATCTTCGGAGAGCTTTTTGCCTACGGTTTTCCCCTTATGGGCAACCTCATAACAACGCAGGTGCTGAACAAGTCGGATATTTATATAATCACCTATTTTAAGGGAAACGATGCCGCAGGCATATACGGAATGAACTATTCCCTCGTATCCTCGGCGTTCACAATGCTTTCAGCCGCAGTTATGAGAGGCAGCTATCCCACCATACTGCGCACATGGTCTCTCGGAGAAAAGGAAAAAGCCGCCAAGCTCGTCAATGCAGCCGTAAGAATGTACCTTCTTTTGGGCTTTCCCGCCGTCTGCGGAATATTTGCCCTTCAGGACGTTATAAGCGGTGTGCTCTTTAACCCTAAATACTTGGAGGGAAACATAATTATGGGGCCTGTCGCCCTGGGTATGCTTTTTCTCGCCATAACAGAATACAGCATAAAGGGCTGGGAGCTTAATTCCATGACGAAAAAGATATTCTACCGAAGTCTTATAGGCGGCCTTGTCAATGTGGTCATAAACCTGATATTTGTACCTGTTTTCGGCATAATAACGGCAGCCGTATCGACTTTTATAGGATTTTTTGTATACTTTCTTCTTGCGAGGTACGGCACGAGAAAGCTGCTTAAATTCAGCCTGCCCCGACTGACATATATAAGGATAGCAGGCAGCGGAGCGCTTATGGCTGCGGTGCTTATGATACTCAAAAATATGATCGGCAGAAATAAGCTAACCCTCGGAATAATGATAATATCGGGAATAGCGGTATACTTCGGTTCGCTCGCCTTAAGCGGTGAAATAAAAGAAGAAATTCGTATGATACTCAGAAAAAAGAAATAAAGAAAGGAAGTCGCCAAGAAATGAAGAGTATTTGTGTAATAGGCATAGGCTATGTGGGACTGCCCACCGCAGCCATGTTTGCCTCAAAGGGTCACAGGGTCGTAGGCTTCGACTTAAACAAAGAAGCCGTAGACGCCCTTAATAAGGGAAAAATAATAATCGAGGAGCCGGGTCTTGAAGACCTTGTAAAAAAGACCGTTGAAAGCGGAATGCTCTCAGGCTCCACAGAGTGTCCCGAGGACTGCGATGTATATATCATAGCCGTCCCCACACCCATAAACGAGGACAAGACCGCCGATATGAGATATGTGCGCTCGGCTACCGAATCCGTAGTACCCTGTCTCAGACCGGGCAACACGGTCATACTCGAATCGACCTCACCTCCCAGAACGGTAGAGGATCTTATGCTTCCCATACTCGAAAAATCGGGGCTTAAAATGGGTGAGGACGTATATGTGGCTCACTCTCCCGAAAGAATACTTCCGGGACAGGTTCTCTATGAGCTGAGGACAAACAGCCGTATCGTAGGCGGCATAAACGAAAAGTCAGCCATGGAAGTAAAAAAGCTCTATGAAAGCATATGCGAAGGAGAAATCTGTCTCACCACAGCCACCACAGCCGAGATGTGCAAGCTTATGGAAAATACGTTCAGAGACGTCAACATAGCCCTTGCCAACGAGCTGGCTAAGATGTCGGAGGAGCTTGGCGTAAACGCATGGGAGGTAATAAGCCTCTCAAACAAGCACCCCAGAGTAAACCTCCATTTTCCCGGCCCCGGCGTAGGCGGCCACTGTATAGCTCTCGACCCGTGGTTTTTGGTTGAAAAGAGCAAGAACGCCCTTCTTATAAAGCAGGGCAGACTTATAAACGATTCTATGCCCGAATATGTTTTCGACAAAATAAAGACCATTCTCGGCGGCTTCAACGGACAGCGCGTCACACTTCTGGGAGTTACCTACAAGCCCGATATAGACGATGTCAGAGAATCGCCCATTATGAAGCTCAGAGGACTTCTTGAAAAAGAAAATATCGAGGTATGCGCCTGCGACCCCCATGCTGAAAAGGCAGGCTGCATAGGCGACGTATATTCGGCATCAAAGGGCTCGTCTCTTGTGGTGCTTTGTGTAAACCATAAGGAATTTGCCGACATTGACTTCAACAAGCTCAAAGAAGTCATGAGCGGCGACACGATACTTGATACAAGAAACTTTATCGACAAAGAAAAGGTCGAGGCCGCAGGTCTTAAGTATATGCTGCTGGGCAACGGCCGCTAATAAAAAAAGCTATGAAAAAAGTTCTTATTATCGCAAACCAGTTCCCCCCAATGGGGGGTTCGGGCGTTCAGCGAAGTGTAAAATTCGTTAAAAATCTGAGATATTTTGACTATGAGCCTATTGTCCTCACAAGAGAAACAGCCAATATGCCCGTAAGGGACGAAACTCTTATGAAGGACATACCGGGCGGCGTAAAAATTTTCAGAACAAAAGCCTATGAGGCTCCCGAGCTTGGCGGCATACTCAGAATACCGGGAAAGGTTCTCGGCAAGATAACTATACCCGATTCGGCATTTTTCTGGTATAAGGCAGCCAAAAAAAAGGCTCTCGGAATAATAGAAAGCGAAAAGCCCGATGTTATATATTCAACATCGGCTCCCTACTCCGACCACCTTCTCGGACTGTATCTCAAAAAGAAAACAGGGCTTAAATGGGTGGCGGACTTCAGGGACGAGTGGACAAACAACCCCTATACCCTTGATTCTCCCTACAACCCTATAAGAACAAATATCGAAAAAAAGCTGGAAAACAGGGTAGTCACAACAGCCGACAGACTTATAGCGAATTCCTCCGTAATGAGGAGAAATTTTATCAAAAACAACGGCCTGTCGGGAGAAAACTTTTTCGTCATACCCAACGGCTATGACAGAGAGGACTTTGAGAGGCTTGACCTCTCCGCACCAAAAAACAAAAAATTCACCCTCGTATATACGGGGGCTCTCTATGGCAGAAGAAAGCCCGATGTTTTCTTTTCGGCTCTGTCGGAGCTTATAAAAGAAAATAAAATAGACAAAAACAAAATAAACGTACAGCTTATAGGCAACTATCACAGAGATAAGCTTCAGGCGCAGATAGACGGCTTTGGTCTTAGGGGCGTTGTGGAGATTATAGGATATGTTCCCCATGACGAATGTATAAAACGTCAGCTTTCGGCAGACAGCCTTCTTCTCATAGAGGGCGGCGGCAGAGGAGCGGACGCCTTCTATACGGGCAAGGTCTTTGAATATATGAACACAGGCAGACCCGTTCTGTCGCTGCTGCCCGAAGGAGTGGCAAAGGAGCTTGTGGAGCGCAGCCGCATAGGTATAGTTTCGGAAACGTCCGACAAGGACGGCGCAAAGAAAAATCTCCTCAGATACTATACCGACTGGACTCAGGGCGCTCTGACCTTTGAGGGCGACAGAAAAGTGATCGAACAATACGAAAGAAAGGTTCTCACAAAAAAGCTTGCCGATATATTTGACAGCTGACAGACAAAATGACAAAATGACAAATGACAGGCAGTGATTCAATATGAAAAAATATAAGATCCTTATGTGGATACTTATTATTGTTGAGATGAGCATTATATTCGGCTTTTCCTCTCAGAGTACGGACGACTCGGTAGCTCTCAGCAGCCGGATTGCGCAGCAGGAGTACAATCTGACTCATCTGGCATCGGAGGACGGCATTCCGCCCCTTGACAGTTTTTTCAGAGTTCATATAAGGTCTATGGCTCACGCAGTCCTTTATTTCATACTGGGAGTGCTTATCTATATACAGTGCAGACTTTATGGCATAGGCTTGGCAAAAGCTCTCGTCATATCGTCGCTGTGCTGTTTTGTGTATGGCATAAGCGATGAATTTCATCAGAAATTTTCCGAAAGCAGAAATTCATGCTTCTCCGATGTGCTTATTGATACCGCAGGAGGATTTATCGGGTCGGCCGCAGGGCTTATAACGGCGGCAGCAGGTGAAAAAAGAAAATGAAAATAATACATTTTATTTCGGGAGGAGACACGGGAGGAGCAAAAACCCACGTTCTTTCACTTCTGAAAAATCTTTTAAAAATGAATACGGATGTTTCTCTGCTGTGCATTATGGAAGGTATCTTTACCGAGGAGGCAAGAGCCCTTGGCATACCCGTCAAAATAATTCCTCAGCAAAAACGCTATGATATAAGAGTATTCGGAAAGATCGCCGAATATATAAACAACAGCGGAGCCGACCTTGTACACTGTCACGGAGCGAGAGCAAATTATATAACCATGTTCATAAGGGGCAGAGTAAAGATCCCTATGATAACAACTCTGCACAGCGACTATAAACTGGACTTTGCGGGGAATTTCAAAAAAAATCTTATCTACACCCCCATAAACGCAATTGCTCTCAGAAGATTTTCGTGCATACTCACAGTCACAAAGGCCTTTCGGGATATGATGGAAAAAAGAGGCTTCAGACCAGAAAGACTTAAGGTAATATATAACGGCATAGATATGGAAAATATTCCTCCCGTTATTCCGAAGGATGACTTTCTCGACAGATTCGCTCCCGATGTGCCAAAGGACAAGCAGCTCGTAGGTATTGCGGCGCGTTTTTCGCAGGTCAAGGGAGTAGATATATTCATAAAGGCTGCAGAAACAGTGCTTAAAAAACGACATGACGCAGCGTTTCTCATAGCGGGAGAGGGCGATGACGAAAAGGCTCTTAAGGACTATGTAAAGGAAAAGGGACTTAAGGATATTTTCTTTCTGGGTATGCTGGACTATGACGTTATCGACAGCTTTTATAACGCTGTTGACATAAATGTTCTTTCAAGCTACTCAGAGAGCTTTCCCTATGCTCTTCTTGAAGGAGGCAGGCGGAAAAAAGCCTCCGTCTCCACTCTTGCGGGAGGAGTCTCCGAAATGATAACCGATGGAAAAACAGGTCTTTTGTCCCCCGTGGGAGATTATAAAGGCCTCGGAAGAAACATAGAAAGGGTTCTTGACGACCCCGGGCTTAAAAATATGCTGGGAGAAAATTTTTATGACAGTATAGACAAAAACTTTTCCCTTGCTGCAATGGCAAAAAGGCATATAAAAATCTATGACGAGGTAATAAAAAATGAAAAATAAGAAAAAATTCAATATAATAGATGTTATTGTCCTTGTTGTTATTGCGGCAGTTATTATCTCCGTGGCATACAGAATAACGAGCAGCAAATACAACGCAGGCGATGAAAACCTCCTTTCGGAGGATCAGTATATGTATGTACTTCTCTATGCAAATCAGGTAGTGCCCGAAACTCTCGACACCCTGAAGCCGGGAGACAAGCTCGTGGCAAACGGAAAGCAGACGTCCGGCGAAGTCGTATATGTGGACTCTGAGCCGTCAGCCTATATAGGGGTCGATGATCAGGGCAACGCAGTCCTCACAAGCCACCCCCTCTGGAAGGATCTCTATGTCGTAATAAGAGATAAGGTAAACCCCTCCGATGTGATACTCAAAGCAGGAGAGCAGGAAACAAGGGTAAATTATACATTTATACTCAAAACACAACAGTTTGAAGGCAACTCAAAGGTAAGAGGCATAAAGTTTGTTCCTTTGGACGAGGCCGACAGCACAGACCCCGCAGAGCTGTTTCCCAATATGACAAGCTACGGAGAATAACGCTGCTATTTGCAGTCTGAGGTGAGCTTATGACCTTTAAGGACAGTTTTATATTCAGAATAATATGCCTTGTTTCAGAGGTTTTCAACGCAAGCTTTATAAAAAGCCTTGCCGACAGGCTGGGCAGACTATTTGGCGAAAGCTGCATATGCAGACTTATAAGAGCCTATATCGGCGGCGGAATGGGTATACTGCGCTGCAAAACGGTGGGGCTTATGAATGCCTGCCTCAATGCAGCCAAAAAGCCCTGCGACAGGCTCCTGTCCCTCTGCGAGGGAAGTCTTGTATTAAAGCTTCTTAAAAAAATAACGGAGCATAAGGCGATTTTTCTCTATATCCTTATTTCCTATCCCTTTACGGATCTTCTTATAAGAAAAACCGCAGGAGCGCTGGCAGGCCCTTGGGACGAGCTTTACTTTTTCGGCCTGCTCCTGATACTTGGGCTTGATTTTATATTCAACCACAAGGACAGAAAATATGTAGTCTCTCCCTTGGATCTTCCCTTGGTGATTTTTCTGGCGGTTATGTACTGCTGCTATTTTGTAGTCTCTCCCGACAGAAAAATAGGCTTTGAGGGGCTGAGAGCAGTATGCGAATATATGTTTTGGTTTTTCCTCATACTTAAGCTCTGCGACAGCGACAAGCTGGGCAAGAGACTTTGCATATGCCTTTTTGTTATAATGGGCATTATGGCAGTCCACGGCATATATCAGTACATTACGGCGGCTCCTATGCCTACAAGCTGGGTAGACCACAACGAGGCAGGAGTGCGTACGAGGGTATACTCCATACTCACAAGCCCCAATGTGCTGGGCTGTCTGTTTACTATGACTATACCCATAGGCGCAGGACTTTTTCTGGAGGAAACAAACAGGCTGAAAAAGCTTTTTTACGGCATTATCACGCTGTGTATGCTTGCCTCTCTCGCCTTTACGTTTTCGAGAGGCGCATGGGTAGGCTTTATGGGGGCGGTCTTTGTGTTTGTGGTTTTCTATGACGCAAGACTTCTTATACCCGTTGTTGTTCTGGGACTTCTCGTAATATTTCTTGTGCCTGAAATAGGCGGAAGAATAAGCTATATGCTAAGCCCCGAATATATAGAATCCTCCATGAACGGAGGCAGGCTCATCAGGTGGATAGACGGCCTTAAGGTGTGGGCATACGGAAAATATGCAGGTGTCGGCTTGGGTCACTTCGGAGGAGCCGTGGCTATGAACCACGGTATGCAGTATCTTGTGGCAGATGAATATATAGACACATTCTATATGGATAACTATTATCTCAAAACAATGATAGAGACAGGCGTCATAGGGCTTGCGGCATTTGTATTTCTTATGTATGAGGTATTTATAAACTCCATAAGAGCCGTATGTATATCTCCCGATCACAGATACCTCAAAACAGGCATAATGTCGGGGCTTTTTGGAGTGATAATACACAACGCCTTTGAAAACATTTTTGAAGTGCCTATGGCGTCCACCTACTTTTGGATATTGGCGGCTGTGCTTATGGGTTTTTGGTACAGAAAGGCCGCCGAAAAATAAATATATGTGACACAAAGCCCCACGGCTTTAATAAAAACAAAGCTTTTTGCGCAGACAAACCCGTTTTCTCCCTACAGAGAAGGTTCTGCCGCAGAGATATGTCGGCTGTGAGACGACAGCCTCAACAGAGAAAAGAGAGAGCATTATGACAGATTTACTTATTACAGGGTATCACGGATACGGCAACTGCGGCGATGAGGCGACCCTCCTTGCCATAAAAGAGGGCGTTGAAAAAATGAATTTGGATGTACGCATCACCGCTCTTTCCTATGATCCGAAATTCACCGAAAAAGAATACGACATAAAAGCCGTCCGAAAGTTCGATCCTTTCAGAGTGTTTTTTGCTCTGCTTAAAAGCAAGGTCGTTCTCTCGGGAGGAGGCACTCTGCTTCAGGATGTCACCAGCACAAGATCTCTGCTGTATTATCTGGGCATAATTAGAGCCGCAAAGCTTATGGGAAAAAAGGTTATGATATATGCCAACGGCATCGGCCCCGTCACAAAGGAGAAAAACCGAAAGCGTATATGCAAGGTAGTCAACAAGGCCGATGTAATAACCCTGAGAGAGGATCTGTCCCTCAACGACCTTATAAGTATGGGTGTCACAAAACCGCCCACCTATGTTACTGCCGATCCCGCTTTCAACCTCAGACCCGAATCCGAAAAAAGAGCCTTGGATATACTCTCATTCGAGGGAGTGCCTATGGACAAGCCAATCATAGGCGTATGTATAAGGGAATGGAAAAAAGCCAAATACGGCGACGACTTTATAAGAGAAATGGCTATAGCCTGCGATGGTCTCATAAGAGGCGGAAACACCGTGCTTTTTATACCTATGCAGTATAAAGAGGATATAGAAATATCCAAAAAAGTAAGGGATCATATGGAGGAGGACTGCTTTATACTTTCACGCTCCTACAAGCCGAAGGAGGTTATGGCAGTCATAGGAAGAATGAAGCTTATTCTCGGTATGAGGCTCCATTCGCTCATATTCGGCAGCGTTATGAACGTGCCTATGTTGGGCATAATATACGACCCCAAGGTGGAATATTATCTCAGGATCCTCAAAATGAAAGCCGTCTGCGATATAAGGACAGAGAGGCTGACGGGAGCCGAAATAATAAAGCTCTCCGAAAACCTTATGGCTAAATATGACGAATATAAAAAACTGCTGGAAGAAACAACAAAACCTCTTATAACAAAAGCCAAAAAAAATGACAAGCTTCTTAAGGAGCTTATCAAAAAAACTTAAGGAGATGAAAGTATGTCCGGAATCTGTAGTATAATGGGTATCCCTTTCAACAATATGAGTATGACCGAGGCGTTGGGCATAACCCTGATCGCTTTGGACGAAAGGAAGAAAACAGTCATATTTACACCTAATCCCGAAATGGTTATGGCGGCTCAGAAGGACAAGGAGTTTATGGAGGTATTGAAAGGCGGCGATCTCCTTATTCCCGATGGCATAGGCATAGTAAAAGCGTCAAAATTTTATCCCAACCCCATAAAAGAGAGAGTGGCGGGCTGTGACCTCATAGAGGAGATTTTTTCAAAAATAAAAACAACCGTAAACACCGTGTATTTTTTGGGCGGAGCCGAAGGCGTGGCTGAAAAAGCAAGCCGGAAAATGCAGAGAAAATACAGAGGTCTTTCTGTCACGGGGGTACATCACGGATATTTCAAGGACAACTCCCCCGAAGAAAGAGAAATCATAGACGAAATAAACAGTCTCAACCCCGAGGTGCTGCTTGTGGGGCTTGGCTTTCCGCGGCAGGAAAAGTGGATCGCAAGGCACAAGGACGAGCTTAACTCCATAATTATAATGGGCGTTGGCGGCAGCTTTGACGTTCTGAGCGGAAACACAAAAAGAGCCCCTGAATTTTATAGAAATCACGGACTGGAATGGTTCTACAGGCTCATAACACAGCCATCAAGGTTTAAGAGAATGCTCGTTCTGCCCGTCTTTATGATAAGAGCCATAGGCGAAAGATTCGGGGCAAAAATCGAATTCAAGGGCGACAAGGTATCTATCAAAAAGCTGAGCTCAGACAACAAAAAAAAGAAGAAAGAAAAAAAGGCATAAAACATAAACCAAAATAAAACGCAAAAAGGACAGAGCCGCTTTGCTCTCGCCCTTTTTTATTATATTTAATTATATTTAAATTATATTCCCGTAAATTTCGGAATCAGCCGATAGATCAGCCGATAGGTTTACAGTCATACAGTCTGAGCATAGTTGCGATGGCCTGTTCTCTTGTGTAGTTCATCCACGGAGAAAATTTTCCCTCTCCCGTGCCTGTCATAACGCAGACATCGCCTTTTTCTATTGCCGAAACGGTATAAACAGCATCCCTTGCCCAATCCGCAAAATAGCTTTCGTCCACAAATTTTTCAGTCCTGCGCACATTCGTGTCTATTCCTATGACATTTGCAAGATTTCTGAGCATAACGGCAGCCTCCTGCCTTGTTATGTTGTTGTCGGGGGCAAACCTCCCCTCTCCTACTCCGCTCACTATGCCAAGTTCAAAGGCTGAATTTATATAGCTCTGATGTGTATCGGAAAAATGCTCCTCCCTTTTTCCGGTGTTGACCGTTGCTGAAATTTCAGTTATCCCTGACATATACGGCAGAGGAATATCCCGGAAGCGACACCTTTATTATTCCCGATTCTATGTTGTAGATAACCTCATCATCGGAATAAGATGTCTCGTCAGATATGATTATTCTCTTATAAACCTGTCCGCATCTGCCATTTATCCTCCACACAGGTATCTCTATTTCGGTTTCGTGGCGGTTGTTGTTAAGATATACCACGATACTTTCGTCCTTATTGAATCTTCCGTATACAATAACGCCGTACTGCATATACAGATAGTCCAGAGAGCCTGTCTTAAGGCAGGAGTATTTTTTGTGTATGGCTATCATTTTTTTATAGAAGCCGAGAATCTCCTTATCCTCTTTTCCCCACGGATAGGGACGACGGTTGTCGGGATCGGTCCAACCCGTAAGCCCCGCCTCGTCTCCGTAATAAATTGTAGGTGCTCCCGGAAAGGTCATCTGTAGGGTTATGGCCTCTTTCATTATTCCCTTGTTTATGCCTATGTCGGCAGCAGGGCCTCCGACTGTGTGAAGTCTGCCGACCCGCATATTTGTCCTTGTGAGAAATCTGCTGTGGTCGTGGTTTGAAAGCTCGTTCATAGCCGTTGAAAGAGACTGCCAGCCCATTCTTGCGCCGTGAAAACGCATAGAGCTTTCAAAACTCATTGAATTGTTATAAAGCTCTTCCCTGCGCTCCTCACTGTGCTTTTCCATACCTGTCAGAAACCACGTCACAGGCTCCATAAAAGCGTCATAGTTCATAACGGTATCCCACTCTCCGCCCGAAAGCCACGGCTTTGAATCTCCATAATTCTCGGCAAGTATAATAGCCTCGGGGTTAGCCCGCTTTACCGCCTTTCTGAAATCCTGCCAGAACATATGATTATACTGGGGAGTGCTGCCCAGATCGGCTGCCACGTCAAGTCTCCAGCCGTCTGCATTATAGGGCGGCGATACCCACTTAACTCCTATATCTATAATATATTTTTTAAGCTCCTCAGAGCCTTCATAATTGAGCTTCGGGTGATTGTCGTGACCCCACCAACTGTCATAGCAGTCGTTTCCCGGCCAGTTTTTGTCAAACCATTTGAAATAGCTGTGATATATGCTGTTTTCGCTTATATATGCTCCCTCGGGGTATCCGTTTCTGCTGTAAAAGCCCTCTCTGTCCATCCATTTGTTGAAGGCTCCGCAGTGATTGAAAACTCCGTCAAGTATAATCTTTATATCTCTTTTGTGAGCCTCCTCTATAAGCCTTATCATAAGCTTGTTGCTTGCTTCGAGGTTCTTTTTGTCGGTAGTTCTTTTAATATACATCGTAGCATAGCGGTTGTTGTAGAAATCCTTTGAAAGAGGCTTTCCTCCGTCCTCGACTATGACTCCGAAGTGGGGATCTATATAGTCATAGTCCTGTATATCGTATTTGTGAGAGCTTGGAGACACAAAAAGAGGGGTAAAGTATATTGCGTCTACGCCCAGATCCTTAAGATAGTCCAGTTTTTTAATTACTCCTGCAAGGTCCCCTCCATAAAACTTGCATATGTCATCGGATGTGACAGGAGTGTTCCAGTCGTCGATTTTTGTAGCTGCTCTTCCCATGTAGACATACTCGTTTGTAACGACATCATTTTTGTCGTCACCGTTGCAGAATCTGTCGGTAAATATCTGATACATAACGGCTCCCTTTGCCCAATCGGGAGTCTCAAAGCCGGGGATCACCACAAAGTTATATTCGCTCTTCAGCTTGTCCCTGAGACCAAGCTTGTTGTAATAATAGGTTTTTCCGTGAAATTTTATAATGAAATAATAGTCTGTGGTATTTCTCACAAAAAAACTTGCCCTGTAGTAATCAAAGTCGCCTTCGGTATGCTTGTTGTGCATAAAATACTGTTTTTCCCCTGCCACGACATAACAACTGTCGGCATTGTCGTGCCATGTTCTCAGCGCAACGCTCACCATACAGCCAATTTCGGAAGTATTCCGGAGATTCAGAAACTCAGGGGTCTCGTCAGAAAAAACGGCGTCAATATTAAAGTAGTCATATAAAGGATAGCTGTTATAGTTCATAGCAGTATACCTCCATTAAATAAATAAGTAATAGGTAATAGGTAATAAATAATCAATTATAGGTATTTAATAATCATATTAACATTTTTTAAATTATAAATCAAGTATCCCATAAGTATATTTTATCATTGTTTATATATTTTTCTATATACTTCATAAGTTTTGAGGTCATATAGTCTCTTTCGGTCTTATCGTAGGAGTATGCCCCGTCCTGAAGCTCATAGGGATAAAGGGCTATGGCTGAGGAGGGATAATTTTTTCGCATAGCCTTAAGATAAGAGGGACTTATACGAAAGGCTCCGAAGCCTATGTCCTTTATTTTATTCGCAGGCAAGCTTGAAAAGCATTTTTGTATAAAGTCTTTGTAGGTTTCGTCAAAGTTGTCTGTTTTAAGCATGGGATCAAAGGACAGTCTAAGGGGATGTCCGAGCTCCGCCGCCATTCTTCCCGCTTCAAGCCTTTTTTCGAGAGACGGCACCTTTTTTTCGTAGCGGACGGCGTTTTTTTCGGGAGAAAGGGTCAAGGCTATTATATAGTTTTCAAGGGGTCTTAGTTTTTTAAGAAATCCCAGTTCGGCGCATTTCGTCCTCAGCTCTATTGTTATATTTCTGTTTTTTTCGGCAAAGCTGTGCCAGAGAGCGCAAAAGCCGAAAACGCTTTCCATAGCGGCAAGGTCGGTATCATAGGATATGCATAGGAAAATTTTTTTGCCGCAGGACACTTTTTTGACCTCGTCAAGAAAATCCTCGGCGTTTAAAAAGGCGACCATATTTCCTCCCGGATACATACCCCTTAAATAACAGTATTCGCAGTCATATACGCAGCCCATAACAAGGGAGGTATAATAAAATTCGCTGTTTCCGAAATCCTGACAGAAGGGAGCGCCCTTATATACAAGATCGGCGTGTTTTTCTCCCAGAATAAGGGACTGAGATGCCTTCTGAGCCGAAAACGACTGATTTTTTCTGTTGAATATGTCCTTATAATGATTTATTTCTATAACATTTGCCTTTGGAAATTTGTTTATTATATTTTCCGCCCTTTTGCTGCCTGCAAGGTTTTTTTCTACATATATATGCGAAAAATGACTATATAACCGAGCCTGCGGCGATCCTTCTGATTCTGTCAAGAGTCTCACGTCCCTCCTGCTTTGTCTTTACTTCGGGAAGTTCTCTGAGAAGTTTAAGAACGTCTCCTCCCCTCAGCCTGTAATAATAAAGACAGTCTTTGAGCATTTTTGTCTGCGTTGTACTCATACGGAGCTTTTCAATTTCGCACAGCTCATCGGATGAAAGCTCCTCCAAAGCCTCCTCATGGGGTATGGACAGTGCGAAAGCTGCTATTTTTTCAGCATTTTTTTCCATAAGCTCCCTTATATATCCATGTGTGATCCTGTCGTGATCCCCCTCGTCCGAAACTGTCTTTATAAAAAACATTCTATGGGGAGAAAAAAATGCCGACGCTGCAAAAGCCAGTCCGTAAGCTTCCGTATCTACAAGTACCCCTTTGGGAATTTCACCTACCGGCTTTGGATATGTCACAAGCTCAGCCTCATCAAAGTCTGTCATATATATCATATCGGGACAGAAATATGCCCTTTTATCTCCAAAAAGCGAAAGCTTTCTGCACACATAAGTGTTTGTAACGCCCCTGCCGCCGCATATGCCTACATTGAGAAAAACATCTCCCCTTGATGGCTGTATTCTGCCCAGCACATAGCTAAGAGATGACACCGCGGCAAAAACGCCTGTCCCCGTAACGGCAAGAACGGCATTTTCGTTTGAATATACTCTTATTTTATTGAAGCTAACGTCCTTTTTCAGCCCCAAAAGTTCTATGTAAGGGCTTGCCTCATCATACAGCGCAGTCGTAATATAAAGCATTTTTATTTTCCTCTTATTTCCGCAGGCATCTCGGTCGCTTGCAGACCGTGTTGGCGCTCACGCCTTTGCATCTGACAGTACCTTCGGTACTGTCGTACGCAAAGGCGGAGCCGCAAGAGGGCGGCGCTCCGAGCCGACCCAAAGGGTCGGCTCGGAGCTGCCCCTGCCGCCTGCGGCGGCAGGGGCGTACTTTTGTCCGCAGGACAAAAGTACGCCGCCCGTATGTTGATCAGACGTCAAACAATTTATATATATTATAAATTATAACCGCCGATTCGGCACGGGTTGTATTGCCCTCGGGGTTAAGTCTGCCCTTGCTGCCGTTGACTATTTTTATAAGCACAAGATTAGCGGCGCTTTGTTTTGCGTAGTCAGCCATTTTGTTGCTGTCTGAAAATCTGTTGAGTGTGTTCAGGTTTGCATCGGCAAGGTTTGCCTTAAGGGACAGGGCTTTTTCAGCCATTACCATCATATCCTGTCTTGTTATATACGACTCGGGATCAAAACGGTTTCCGCCCTTTCCGCTGACTATACCCAGAGATTTTGCCAATCCGACAGCATCGGCATAATACT
Source organism: uncultured Clostridia bacterium (assembly GCA_947630725.1). Lineage (GTDB taxonomy): Bacteria > Bacillota > Clostridia > Lachnospirales > CAG-274 > JAJQCI01. Next base: position 93,791 of record CANRIS010000005.1, on the reverse strand, counting down.
TGTCGGGGCTTACGTCCGAGAAATTGTCCTCATACTCTCCCTCAAGATCCAGCACATTTACAAGCATAAGCAGAAAATCACAGCGCCTTACATTGTCCCCCGGCGCAAAACGCTCATGCCCAACTCCGCTGACTATTCTTTTTTCAGTCAGAGTGTTTACGGCTTCTTTTGCCCAGTTGTAATAGTCCGTCATATCCTTGAAATTGATTTTGGGCGGAATATCGTCTGTTTCGGGAGCTTTTTCCGTTGTGGAGGTATTTTTTCGAGCCGCTTCGGTAGTTGTCTCGGTTTGTTTCTCTTTTTTGTCGTCAGACTGCTTGTCGTGAAGTATTTCGGGAGGCGTGTCTCCGTAAAACGATGTCAGAAAGCTTTTCATAGGCTCGTTTGAATCAATAAGTCCATAGCGAAAATGTATTTCTCCGTCAACACCATAGGTCTGCCTGTTCAGTTCAAGCTGTCTTTTTATTTCATCGGTGCCGTACCATACGCTGTTCTGCGCCGCCCCCGATGATCTGTATGTAGCCATTCCTATATAAAGTCTTGTATCGCAGTCCTTCACCTGATTTGCCCACCATGATGCAAGAATCTTGTAGTCAGCCACAGAATAGCCTATGTTCCAATATATCTGCGGCGCTATATAATCCACCCAGCCGTTTTGAGCCCATTTTCTCGTATCGGCATAATGGCTTGTGTAGGACTCGTTTCCTCCCGTGTCAGATCCATCGGGAGAAGTGGACTTATTTGCCCAGATACCCGCAGGAGAGATGCCAAAGTCTATATCACTGTCAGCCTCATGGAGTTTAGTGTCAAGCTCTCTTACAAGCAGATCCACATTATTTCTCCTCCATGCGTCTATGGACGTAAAGCCTGAGCCGTATTTTGCAAACGTCATACTGTCTCCGAAGTCCGTGCCGGGATAAAAATAGTCGTCCATATGTATTCCGTCAACATCATAGTTTTCAACGATCTCAACTGCGCCGTCAACAAGAAGTCTCCTGACCACAGGCAGACCGGGGTCAAAATAATACTGTCCGTCACTGTACTTTATTATGTATTCGGGGTGAAGCCTCGCAGGATTGTTTCTTGCCAACGACTTGTATTCTCTGTCGTCCGTGTCGTTCGTTTTTGTTATTCTGTAGGGATTTATCCATGCGTGAAGCTTTATTCCCCTTTTGTGAGCCTCCTCGATCCAGTATTCAAGAGGATCGAAGTCGTCCTGCGGAGCGGTCTCCTGCGAGCCTGTCAGATATGCGCTCCAAGGATATGTATCGGACTTGTAGAATGCGTCCGAACAGGGTCTTACCTGCAAAAATATGTTGTTAAAGCCCATCTTGTCACAGCCATCTATTATGCTGTCTGCCTGCTGCTTAAGCGTTGACGGATCGGTGGTGGGAGCCTTCGGATAATCAAGGTTCAGCACGGTAGACACCCATACGCCGCGCATTTCCTCCTCTCCCCAAGCCGTTATCGTGCAAAAGCATTGCAGCGAAAAGACAAGGGCAAGAATCAAAGCTATAATTCTTTTTTTCATCATATCCTTCCTTTCTCTGCCGACATTGTCTCGGTCAGAATTATTTTCTTATTATCATTATACCATACCCAATGCTTAAAAAACACCTTTTTTTATTGTAAAAAAAATGAAGATCATTAAAAAATAACCGACCGACAAACAGAACAATATGCGAAAAATGCTGCCCACCTGCGTCCCTCCTGTGCTGCGTACACATAAAAAAGCCGCTTTCCGTCACTGTGACAAGGCTCTGCGCAAAAATCGGCAAAACCTTAACGATATTGATTTTATGCCGATTTAAGATATGCAAGCCCCGAATATAACAAAAAGCAGCCTATATATAATATCAGATATAGTCATATGAATATAACAGCCCTGTCCTATACTTTTTTTATGAAAACTTTTTAAAAACGGCTATTTAATAAAACAAAGCTTTATTTTATGGGGATACCGAATTTTCCTGCACTTCGGGATTATTGCGGATCGTTGGGAATTTCCGAATCAAGGCAAGAGCCATAAGGGAAACCAATATATATCCTACGACGGCAGGCAGAGCCGACTCTACGCCAAACCTTCCGCCCGTCAGCCAAATATTTTTGCTTAACAACTCATATTTGTACAAATAATTTGTAACCGTTCCACTGTCGGCAGTCTCGGTGATAAATATCAGCTGACCTATAATTGCGTCCCATATTGCGTGTACTGCTGCGCCCGACCATATTGTTCCGCTTTGCAGAGCTATCAGCGAAAACATTATTCCCACAGAGGTGCCTGCCACCATAAGCAGCAGAAAATCAACAAGCCCCAGATCCTTATTAAAAGCGTGCATAAAGCCAAATACAACGGACGGAACCAGCACCGCCACAACACTGTTCCAGCAGCGTTCAAGCGTACGCATTATCAGCCCTCTGAAGACAAATTCCTCGCAGACCCCTGCGGTAAGTCCTACCATAAATATTGCATTGAACAGATATGGCGATATTTTTACGGCGTTTTCATTTTTAATAAGGCTGCCGTCAATAAAAATAATATAAAACGCCGCTATTGCCAACGGCAAAACAAATCCCACGACAACCCACTTTAACTGCGGCGCTTTAAGGCATACCCCCACTTCTTCAAAGGTAAAATGCAAAACATACTTAGCGTATAACAGTCCTGCGGATAATGCGATACCTATACATAATACTGCATAAGCTATACTGCTTATGTATACATTACCGCCCGTTATGGCTGAAATGCCGTTTGCAATACAGCCGCTCAAAGAAAAAGCAAGAGACATTATAATCAGAACAACAATAATATGCAACAGTATTAATATACTTTTTTCTTTGCCTTTTTTCATTTTCACATTTCTCCCCTTTCGACATATGCCATATCTAAAACCGAGGCTTTTCAAAATTTGCAGAATTTTCGTAGAAGGTATTTTCAGCCGAAGGTCTCGGATATTTCCGCATAACACAAAAGTATGCGCCGACCACCCTATAGGGCAGCGGAACATACTTATGAACATATCTTTAAATATATTTGTCGGTCATACCTGTTTTATAAACTTCAATTTTTCAATGCAAATAATTCTTCCGTCGATAAAGAAGAATTAATATTTAAGATCAAATTCGTCCTCCGGGTCGGTTTCTCTGAATCTCATAAGTCTTTTCATCATTTCCACCACAAAGTCAAGCTCTTTCTCGTCCATATTTTCAATAAGGCTCATAGCAGTCATAAGCTTAAGCTCCTTTGGTGTTTTTCTGTTGCCCTCTGCAAATCCCTCCAGACTCCTCTTAATCATATCGTCAAGAGTAAGCGAAAAGAAATCCGCCAGCTTGCAAAGATTTTTGATAGTGGTGCCTCTCTGGCCTCTTTCGATCAGCCCAAGAAAACCGGGAGCCATACCTATGACCTCGGCCAACTCTTCAATTGTCATATCTCTGAGCTTTCTCTCATACCTGATATTGGCGCCGATAATTTTATTATAATCCATCAGTACCTCCTGTTTTTTTTACCTTCACATTTGTCTCATATATTCTTCATATCCCAAATCTTCAAGCTTTTGGGCTTTTTCAAGAACGCTGCTGTTGAGACTTTCCTGATATTCTTCAAGCTTTTTTGTGAGAGTGTCGTCCGACACAGCCAAAATTTTCGCTGCAAGAATACCGGCATTTTTAGCAGCATTTATAGCAACAGTCGCTACGGGTATGCCTGATGGCATCTGTACGATAGAATACAGGGAATCCAGCCCATTCAGCGTATTTGTTTTTATGGGAACCCCTATGACCGGCAGCGTGGTCAGAGCAGCAGTAACTCCTGCCACATGGGCGGCGCCGCCTGCCCCGGCAATAATTACCTTTATACCTCTTGACTTTGCTTTTTCGGCATACTCCACCATACGATGAGGCGTTCTGTGGGCTGAAACCAAAGTCACCTCATAGTCTATGCCAAAATAGTCAAGAATCCTTCCACAGTCCGCCATAACAGGTAAGTCCGAATCACTTCCCATAAGAATAGCAACTCTCGGCATAGGAAAACCTCCTTTAACAATCTATATAGTATATATTATAACAAATTATTTTCATTTATCAAGAGGGCGAACATAGTTTTTTTTAAATTTGACACTATTTAACCGACAAGTAAGTCCGCCGCCGCCTCTTTAGGCGGTGGGTACTTACTATTGTATTCGGTGGGAGATGCAAGCTCCCATCCGAATACAAGGGCTTCGTCAGAAGCTGTCGGTTATGAGTTACGCAGCGTAAGCGGAGTACGAATATCATTGACTGACGGAAATTAATCAATTATATTTGCGTTTATCCGCATTTTCTGCAAACAGGCGCCGGTCTGAGGAATCGCTTTTTCAAAAGCTCAGCCTCGGTATTGTTTCAAATTGTCCCTCTTATGATAACAAAAGCCCACGGCATTATTTTCCCTTAAGATAAAGCTCATATGCCTCAGGTATAGGCTTAAGCGCTCTTTCAAATATGCCGTTTCCATAGGCCAAAAGCATACCGTAGTTTGTTATGGGAACCCCACACTCCACAGCCCTCCTTATTCTCGATTTCATCTCAGCCTGATTAAGCATACAGCCTCCGCAGTGGATTATGAGAGAATATTTTTCAAGCTCCTTTGGAAATTCACTTCCGCTGACAAAAGAAAGCTGCGGCATAAAACCAAGCATTTTTTCCAGAAGCCCGGGTATCTTTACCGTTCCTATATCATCACATTGACGGTGATGGGTACATCCCTCGCATATAAGCACGCTGTCGCCTTTTTTTAGCTTCGCTGTACTGTTTATGCCCTTTATAAGCGGTTCAAGCTCTCCCTTGTACCTTGCGAAAAGTATCGAAAATGACGTCAGAGGAATATCCTCGGGCACGTCTGCCGCCACCCTTGCAAACGCCTGCGAATCAGTGATAACCACATCGGGCTTTTTCTTCATATTTTCAAGAACAGTCCTAACCCCTGTTTCCTTTGTAACGACCGCAAACCCGTTTTTGTCAAGAATAGCCCTTATGGTCTGCTGCTGAGGGAGTATGAGTCTGCCCTTTGGCGCAGCCGAGTCTATGGGAACCACCAGGACAGCCGTGCCGCCGTCCTCTATCAGCCCTTCAACAACCGATGTTTCCTTCACAAGCCCCTTTGAATGCTTTATAATAAGCTCCTTAAGCTCTGATATTCCCCTGCCGTCCTTTCCGCTTACAAAGCAAAAATCCGTGTCGTTGTCCTTGAAAAATCCCGTGTCGCAGCCGTCCGAAATATCGGCCTTTCCAAACGCCGCTATGGTCGGTATTTTTCTTTCCTTAAGCTTTAAAAAAAAGTCTCTGTCCCGCTCCGTTATGCCTTTTGTGCAGTCAATAACCATAATGGCAAGCTCCGTCCTGTCAAGCTGCTCCAAGGTTTTATCCATGCGGAGACTTCCAAGCTCGCCCGTGTCGTCATACCCCGCCGTGTCGGTTATGACAACGGGTCCCACAGGCAAAAGCTCCATAGCCTTCGATACGGGGTCGGCAGTTGTTCCCGGAACATCCGAAACTATGGCAAGCTTCTGAGATGTCAGGGCATTTATAAGGGTGGACTTTCCTGCGTTTCTGTTGCCGAATATTCCTATATGCAGTCTGTTTGAATTGGGTGTTGTATTCATATGCTTATCCTCCTTTGGCGACCCTCGTCCTCCGTCACAGTATCCACGGCATAAAAGCCTGATTTCATTATTATATCGTCCTCCGACTCTCGTTCGTATAAGGTTAAATATTAAATATTAAATATTCCAAAATATATTTTACAACCGTAAAAAAATTTTTTCAACAGTTTTTTGTTCTGCCATATGCAGGCGAAGGATCTCTGCGCCCTTTCTCATCAGTCATAATAACGACCTCACTCTATTAAAAATCCGGTTAAAAAAAGTCATATATTCCCAAAACGATACCGCCGTTTCGGATCGGTATGCCTGAAATTTATCAAAATGAAAAAAAGGTCTTGACGAAACGGCTTTATAATGATATAATACGTTTGTTTGCTGAAGTGGCACAGGGGTAGCGCAACGCATTGGTAGTGCGTAGGTCGGCGGTTCAATTCCGCTCTTCAGCTCGTAAGATCCTCTCTGTATAAAGAGAGGATTTTTGCTGTATAAAAATTTTAAAGGGAGGGTTTATTATGAGAATTTTGGAAAATGAATATTTAAAGGTCAGGGTCTCGGACTTCGGCGCAGAGCTGTCAGGCATTTTTGATAAGAAAAAGGGATATGAGGTGCTGTGGCAGGCCGATGCAGCCTATTGGAGCCGCCACGCTCCCGTGCTTTTTCCTTTCGTGGGAAAGGTAAACGGAGGCTTTTATACTCACAAGGGCATAAAATACCCTATGGGACAGCACGGCTTCGCAAGGGACAGTATGTTTGAATTTTCAGAAAATGACGGCAAAAAAATAATACATATCCTCAGATCCGATGACAATACAAAAAAAGTATACCCCTTTGATTTTGAACTCAAAATAACGCATACTCTTGAAGAAAGCTCCATAAGAGTACATTGGGACGTAAAGAATATCGGAGAAGATATTATGTATTTTTCTATAGGCGCTCATCCTGCGTTCAACTGCCCCATACTGCCCGATACAAAGCAGACGGACTATTATATAAGCCTTGGGGAAGGCAGTCTCAGCTATGTTCTTATTGACGGAGCCACAGGATCTGTTGACTACAAAAATCCTCACACAATACCCGCAAAATTCAGGATAAGCAAAAACCTGTTCGACAACGATGCCCTTATATTTGACGATTTTCAGATAAAAAGAGCCTCTGTTCTCTATCCCGATGGCAGCCCATATATAACTTTGGAATGTGATGGCTTTCCCTCCTTCGGACTTTGGTCAAAACCCCGTTCGGGCGCTCCGTATGTGTGTCTCGAACCATGGATAGGACGCTGCGACAATATGGGCTTTAGCGGAGAGCTTAAGGATAAATACGGAGAGCAAAGCCTTGATTCGGGCAAGACCTTCGAGGCGGAATATTCCATAAAAATATACTGAAAAACTAAAAGCCTGCGTCAAAAACGTCAGGCATACACATACACAAGCTTATGCCTATAAGCGCCAAAAGCCGCAGTACGGCAGTCGGCGCTCATATCGGCAAGACAATAAAATTACAATTCGAGTAGGGAGAAATGCGAAAGCATTTCTTTCCATGAACTCAGGGTTTGGCAGCCAAAAAAATATCGGTTAACAGAACGAACTCAAAATTTAATTTACAAAAAAATCGGGCAGCAGAGCGGAAAAACAGCCGCAAGCCCGATTTTTTATTTTTCTTCTTTTTTATTATAATATGCCTCAAGCCTGTATATGGGCATTCCCTGTTCCGAAAATTTCGATTCATATTCGGTCATTATATTTCCCTCAAAACCGCTGTTGTGAAGATCAAGGCTTATATTCCTAAGTATCCAGCCTTTTTCCGAAAAGGACTGAAGCGAAAACTCAAAAAATTCTCTGTTATCTGTTTTTAAAAATATTTCTCCCTTATTTCCGAATATGTTTTCGTATCTCTGAAGAAATTTCTCATTCGTAAGTCTTTTTTTGATCCATTTTTTTCTGTTTGGCCACGGGTCGGAAAAATTGAGATATATTCTGCTCACCTCTCCGGGGTCAAAAATATTTTCGATCTCCTCTGCGTCCACAGACATAATAAACACGTTGTCGCCTGCCTCCAAAAGCTTACATTTTCTTATGGCTCTCGCTGCGACAAGCGTGAATTTTTCTATGCCTATATAATTTATGCAGGGATTGGCCTTTGACATCTCGGCAACAAACTTGCCCTTTCCGCAGCCGATCTCTACGTGCAGAGGGTTCTCGCTGCCGAATTTTTCCTTCCAGCGACCCTTGTATTCATCGGGCTGTCTTATCAGAAATTTGCTGTTTTCAAGCTCGTCTTGCGTCCAGTTTTTCTTTCGTATCCTCATACCAAGCTCCATTCTCCTTTTTTATCTTCAGAACACTGTACCCGAAACCGCCGCCGCAGTCCATAAATCCGTCAAATCCTATTTCCGCATCCGCTCGTTCTTTATTTTTTTCGCAGGGCAAAAGCAAAAGCAGCTCCCCGTCCTTTTCTCCCAAAACAATGTACCCATACTTAAGCCAACGGCGAATGACAGTAGGATTGTTTTCATACTTATATACATACCTGTCTATAAGGCTCAGATCTCTCAGTCCGATCTTTCTGTATCTTCCGCTATTGTTCTCAAAGGGGCGTATTTCCTCCCTGTTTTCAAAGAGATACTCCATATCAGTCATACATGGCGTTTTTCGGCGTTCCGCCTCCTGCCTGTCGAGCTTTTCCATATATGCGTATCGCCTAAGCTCATCCAGATCCTTTCTGAAACGGTTAACCGCCTTTGTAAAATCGAGAATGCCTTTCGCAGTATCCCCATTATCCGATACGTCATTATTTTCGGTATTGTTTTTGGTATTGTTTTCGGTATTGTTTTCGGTATTACTCTCGGCATTATTTGCCGTATTGTTTTCCGTACCTACAGTCTGCGACCCATCGTTTTCGGGTACTTCCTGTGATACTTCCGATGTTTCGGTTTCAGCAGATTTTGCCGAAGATTCCTTATTTTCGCCATTGTCGGCACAGTCAGCGCCGTCTGCCTTATCCTCCTTTGCAGTCTCGCAGATCGCTTCGGAGGCTGCCTCCACGCTGTAAGCACTATGCGCCCTCCAGTTTACGGGCTTGTCAAAATATGCCGCAAGAACAGCTTCCCCCTTTTCGGTAAGTACCGCCATTGCCGCCGCGTCCTCTATTCTGAGTCCGCTGCCGAGTATATTATCGGGGTTAAATTCCCACTTTACCTCGGCTCTGCCGTTTTTTGTATTCACCAGAACGGCTTTCAGAGGCACAAAGTCGTCCTTCTTTCTGCATATAAAATACAGACTGCACATACTGCCGCTTTTCAGTCCTTGGGCATATACCATCACTCTTGCTCTGCCGTTTCTTATTTCTACCACAGCTCTCCCGAATACGCCGTTTTCAGCGGAAAAGCCTCCCTCCTCCTGTCTGAGGGTCAGTATAGCCCGACTGTAATCCCTTGAAAATATCATATATCATCACCGACATATTTTTTTATAATATATGCCGCAGAAATGTCTCTCATTACATAAGGCTGAATATTTTTTCAAAATCCTCCGGCGCAAGAGCCTCTCCCCTTATTCTTTCGTCATATCCCGCTTCTGAGAGAAGTCTGCCGAACTCCTCCTTTGTATATCCGAAGTCCCCCGAAGAACAGATACAGTTTACAAGGGTTTTTCTCCTCTTGGAAAAGGCCGCCTTTATAAATCTGAAAAAGCCCTCCGTGTCCTCTGTCTCTATGGGCTTTTTCTTATGCGGAGTCAGCCTTATAACGGCCGAATCCACATTGGGTCTTGGCATAAAGCAGTTTCTCGGTACGTTCGCCGCAAGATAAGGCTCGGCAAAATACTGCGTAACAAGGCTCAGGGAGCCATAGTCCTTTGTACCCGGCTTCGCCTGCATACGCATAGCGACCTCCTTTTGTATCATAACCACTATGTCCGAAACGGGAGCCTCCTTTTCCAGAATATCCATAATAACGGGCGTAGTTATATAATAAGGCAGATTCGCCATTACTTTAAGAGGGCTTCCGTATTCCTGCGCTATCTCGCCTATATCCGTTTTGAGAATATCCCCGTTTATGAGCCTTATATTGTCATAATCTGCGAGTGTGTTCTCCAAAACGGGCATAAGCGTCCTGTCTATTTCGACAGCCACCACCTGCTTTGCTTTTTTTGCAATAGCCTGCGTCAGGGTGCCTATTCCGGGACCTATTTCAAGAACAACATCATCGGAAGAAATTTCTCCTGCGGCAATTATTTTTTCAAGGACTCTGTCGTCTATGAGAAAATTTTGCCCGAAATTTTTCTTGAAATAAAAATCATATTCAGTTATTATAGCTTTTGTCTTTTGATATAATGTGCCGTCTATAACAAATTCCTCCGATTTCCTATCATACAGGCTTTATGCTCTTTATACCACCTTTTCAAGAAAAGCCTTTATTCTTTCGTTGTCGTTGTTATAAAGCGCCTCCTCGGGGCTTCCCATAGCGGCGATGTGTCCCTCGTCAAGAAAAATTATTTTGTTTGCGGCCTCTACCGCAAAACCTATCTCGTGAGTGACTATGAGCATAGTCATTTTTTCCTCCGAAAGCTGCTTTATAACATTCAATACCTCCTTTGTAAGCTCCGGGTCGAGAGCCGATGTAGGCTCGTCAAAAAGCATTATATCGGGCTGTCTCATAAGCGCTCTGGCTATGGCGACTCTCTGCTTCTGTCCTCCCGAAAGCTGCGAAGGCATTGCATTTATTTTATCAGATAAATCCACTTTTGCCAATAGCTCGGAGGCAAGTTTTTCAAGCTCTTTTTTTCCTGCCTGCTTTGCGCACAGACAAGCGCACAAAAGATTGTCCTTTATATTCATATGAGGGAAAAGGTTGAAGTGCTGAAAAACCATTCCCATTTTGTCGAGTATTTTTTTCCTCTGTTTTTTGGGGACATAAATGCCGTCGCTGCACAGTGTGTCGCCTTCTATTATTATTTCTCCTGCGTCTACCGTTTCAAGCTCTATAAGGCTGCGCAGCATTGTACTCTTGCCCGAACCCGAGGGGCCGAGTATAGCCACAACGTCACCCTTTTCCACACTGAAGCTTATGTCCTTCAATACTTCAAGATCTCCAAAGCTCTTTTTTATATTTCTGACCTCTATCATACTCATAATGCCTCACCCCTCTCAAAAAGCGAATTTCTTCTCTAAGTTTCTGAAGAAAACGGTAAGCAGATAACTCATCACAAGATAAAAACAAGCCGCCACAATAAAGGCAGTTATGTTGGTTGTTCTGTTTACTATATTGTTTGTCACCTTAAGAAGATCCGCAAGTCCTATTGCCGTAACGAGGGCAGTATCCTTTATAAGTATGATCGCCTCGTTTGAAACCGCAGGCAGCGATATTCTTATCATCTGAGGCAGAACTATCTTAAACGTAGTCTGTGACTCCGACATTCCGAGTACCTTTGCCGCCTCATATTGTCCCTTGTCAACAGACAAAAGCCCTCCTCTGAAAATTTCAGCAAAATAAGCCGCATAATTCAGCACATATGCTGTGCAGGCAGCTATAAATCTGTCGTTTATAGTCAGATATTGTCCTATCTTCGGCACAAAGGGAAGTCCGAAATATATAAAAAACACCTGCAAAAGAAGGGGCGTTCCTCTCATAATAAGTATATAAAACCCCATTATCTTTCTTATTACAACATTTTTGCCCGTATACAAAAAGGTTGCGGCAAGTCCCAAAGGCAAGGACAGCAGTATAACAATAAAAAAAAGCTTTACGGTAAGGCCGCAGCCCTGCAGCATAAGCGGTATCCATTCTTTCAGATTCGCCATAAAACGCCCTCCTGTTCTTCTGTTTCTGTTTTTCTTTTGTCGTTATTATCGTTCAACGGTATCCCTGCTCCGCCCGAGAATAATGAAACCTATCTGTTCAGTTAAAGAAAGGACCTGAGAATTTCCCAAGTCCTTTTTTTGAAATTTGGATATGGATCATATAATATTCGCCGCAGATTTTAATCCGCAAAACAAGATGCATCGCAGACTTTAATCCGCAGGATGAGATGCATCGCAGACCTTAATCCGCAGGATGAGATGCGTCGCAGACTTTAATCCGCAGGACGAGCTTTGCCCGTCCGAGGAATAAATTTCAATTTGCGAAAAAACGCAGTTTTTGGAACAAATTGAAATTTATATTCCTTTATCCAAATGAAGTCGCCGGCTTGCCCGGCACGCACATTTGGCCTCATCAAAATGCGACCGCATTTTGATGACAGCGTGTCGGCTTTTCCCGACACGCTGCGTACTTGAGAGTTTCCCAAGTCCTTTTTTGCAATCCGGATTAACGGGTAGTATCGGTATCCTCAATAAATCAGTGGATATAGATGTTTTCGCCAAACCACTCTTCGGATATTTCGGCAGCGGTACCGTTCTCGCCAAGCTCTGTGAGAGCTGCGTCAAGCTTATCCATAAGAGCCGTGTTGCCCTTCTTTGCTGCGATAACATAAACCTCTGAGCCGAAGTCCTCGTCAAGAATAGTAAAATCCGATCCCGATGTTTCGATATAATACTTTGCAAGCACCTCGTCAGCTACAACAGCGTCAATTCTGCCTGTCTTAAGATCTGTGAAAGCCTGATCGTTTGTATCGTAGGGAACGATCTCTCCGATCTCAGCCGAGATCTCGTCAGACTCTACGGCGTCAGCAGCGGAAGAACCGTCCTGAAGTCCTACGGTCTTGCCAACAAGGTCAGCTTTTGCCGTTATATCGGAGTCTGTGGGAACAATGATTATCATTCTGTTGTCAAGATAAGGAGCCGAAAGAGTCATAGACTCGTTTCTTTCGTCCGTATAAGAAAAGCCGTTCCAGATAAGGTCGATCTTGCCCGATTCAAGCTCGGTTTCCTTTGTGTCCCAGTCGATAGGCTGAAATTCAACGGTGCAGTCCATAGCCTCGGCAGCAGCCTTTGCAAGCTCAATATCAAAGCCCGCAAGCTCGTTGTTTTCGTCTCTGAAGCCCATAGGCGCAAACGTATCGTCAAGACCGACAATAAAGCTTGTGATCTCCTCGGACTCTTCGTTTTCGGCCTGCTCTGTCTGCTCTGTCTCGCCATCGGACTCATTGACTATCTCAACTTCTCCATTTCCGCAGCCACAGAACGAAAATGCCATTGTAAGTATAAGCGCAGCGCTTAAAAATCTTTTCATATGTAGTTTCCTCCTGAAAACAAAATAGTTGGGGAAGCACCGATAAAACCATGATCCGCATATGTGGGCGTCATACCCTCATATCACCCCAAAAATCCGATCAGTGCTTTCTTATAAAAATTCATTACTCTACCACATTACCACATTATTGCGATAAAGTCAATGTTTTTTTTATTTTTGCCGCAGATATTTGTTCCCATTCTCAAAGAAGTATACATATAAGCCCGCCCGAGCCGTGATTGACAATCTTTTCCACGGTGAGACAAAGCTTTTGCTGAGCATTTTCGGGCATATTCATAAGCTTTCCGCTAAGCCCCTCGTTCACAAGATCGGCAAGGGTTTTTCCGAAAATATTATAAGACCAGATTTTTTCTCTGTCGTTTTCGTACTGATCCCTCAGATATTCCAAAAGCTCCCTGCTTTGCTGTTCGGTGCCGACTATGGGAGAAACCTCGGTTTCGATAGGCGCCTTTATTATATGAAGACTTGACGCCTTAGCCTTCATTTTTATGCCGTAGCGGCTGCCCTGCTTTATAAGTGACGGCTCGTCAAGCACAGTCTCCGAAAGCTGTGGCGAAACTGTGCCATAGCCCTTTGCGTTGGCCTCGTTCAGAGCGTTTTTGATTTTGTCATATTCGGCCTTTGCCTCCGAAAGCTGTTTTATCGTAGAAATAAGCATACTGTCGGAGGTTATCTCCGTACCCGTTGTTTCGCTCAGTACCTTATAGAAAAGATCGTCCTTCAGCGCTATGTCTATTTTTGCGCTGCCGTCCGCAGGGGATATTTTGTCTATGTAACATTTTTTCAGATTTTCATTTTCTGAAATAAGAGGAATTATGTTTTTTACGTCCTTAAGCTTGGATATATCGCTGCAGGCCTCCCGTATAGTCTCTATAAAGCCTGCCTTAAGGCCGTTGTCGTTGGGCAGAGGCTCCGTCCAGCTGGGAAAAGAAAAGCTTATTTCGGTAAGAGGAAACTCATACAGCACGCTGTTAAGTATGTCCTCTATGTCGCTGCCCTTAAGATTCTTGCAGTTTACGGGTATCACAGGCACTGAATATTTCTCCGACATTTCCTCCGCAGCAGCCTTTGAATCAGCCGAGGACGGATATTTTGTGTTGAGGAGCATAACAAAGGGCTTGTTCAGCGCAGAAAGCTCCTCGGCGGCTCTCTTTTCGGCCTCCGCATAGGCCTGCGCAGGCAGGTCGGTCACCGTTCCGTCCGTTGTGACGAGTATGCCTATTGAAGAATGCTCCTCTATAACCTTTTTTGTGCCTGTTTCGGCAGCCTCTTCAAAGGGTATTTTTTCGCTGCTCCACGGGGTGTTCACCATTCTGGGAGAGTCTCCCTCCATATGTCCCGAGGCTCCCTCCACCATATAACCCACGCAGTCTATCATACGGACTGAAAGCTCCGTTCCGTCACCGAGCGTAACCTTTACCGCCTCACCGGGTATAAACTTAGGTTCGGTTGTCATAATGGTCTTGCCGTCTCCGCTCTGGGGCAGCTCGTCTCGTGTGCGCTGCTTTTCGTTGGGATCCTGTATGTTGGGGAGTATGAGTCTGTCCATAAAGGATTTTATAAACGTAGATTTTCCCGTTCTTACAGGCCCCACCACCCCTATATAGATATTGCCTCCGCAGCGTCTTTCGATATCCTTGTATATTTCATAATTTTCCATAACCGGCCTCCTATAAAGATTAATACAGCATCTGCTTTAAGCGATCTGACTGATACTTCCTTAAACTAATGTTATGAATAAAACAGGACTTTTATTACATAAAGCTTGCATATGTCCGACAAAACACATCAAAAACAAGCCCTCCGTGAAATTTTTTATAAATTTCACCTTAGAAGTTAAAATTTTTTTGTATAATATGTTGCAAATATTTCAAATATTTGGTATAATGTTTTCGATAGTGAAAACAAAGGAAAACATCGGTTTGTTAAAGGGTGTTTTCTCAAATGAAAAATCGGAGGTGCAAAATACTATGTCATTAGGAAATATTATTGTAGGTCAGTCGGGCGGCCCCACATCTGTCATCAATTCAAGTCTTGCGGGTGTTTTCAAGACAGCTCTCGACAAAAACCAAGGCAAGGTTTACGGTATGCTCAACGGTATTGACGGACTTCTTCATCGTCAATATATTGATATGACCGACAGGATCAAAAACGATCTTGACGTAGAGCTTCTCAAGAGGACTCCATCGTCATTTCTCGGTTCGTGCCGCAGAAAGATCAAACCCGAGGATTATGATGAGGTTTTCAAGATCCTCAACGAGCTTGAAATAGGAGCATTCTTCTACATCGGCGGAAACGACTCAATGGATACAATCAAGCAGCTTTCGGCATACGGAAACAAGATCGGTTCGCCCATACGCTTTATGGGAGTACCCAAGACAATAGACAACGATCTTGCCGTTACCGATCATACACCGGGCTATGGCTCAGCAGCAAAGTACATCGGCTCCACCCTTAAGGAGGTTATACGCGACGGTCTTGTATACAGCCACGCAACCGTTTCGGTAGTTGAGATCATGGGCAGAGACGCAGGCTGGCTCACTCTGGCTGCATCACTGGCAAAGGGAGAGGACTGCGAAGGCGTAGACCTTATTTATCTCCCCGAGGTTCCCTTTGATATTGACAAATTTGTCGCAAAGGTAAAAGAGCTGCACGCAAAGAAGGGCTCTCTCGTGATAGCTGTTTCCGAGGGTATCCACACCGCTGACGGAAAATATATCTGCGAGATGTCGGCAGCAGACAGAATGGTAGACTCATTCGGACACGTTGCTCTCAGCGGCACAGCGTCCTATCTTTCAAATCTTCTTGCGGCAGAGCTTGGCTGCAAGACAAGAGCAATTGAGTTTTCGACAATGCAGAGATGCGCAAACCACATTGCATCTCTTACGGACATCAACGAGGCATACGCAGCAGGCGCTATGGCTGTAGAGGCTGCCGATGAGGGTCAGACAGGCAAGGTCGTTATATTCAAGAGACTTTCCACAGAGCCTTATATTATGACAACAGAAACATACGATGTAAACGCTATTGCGAACGAAGTCAAGAATGTTCCCATGGAATGGATCATAAATGACGGAACAGGCATATCAGACGAGGCAGTAAAATACCTTCGTCCCCTCATTGCAGGAGAGCTTCAGCCCATAATGGTAAACGGACTTCCCAGACATATCACCGTAAAGGACTGCTGAAAGCATAAGTCCCTCATAGATACTTTACAACAACAATAATCACAACAATAAAAAAGGCTTCGGCATTTCTGTCGGAGCCTGATTTTTTATGAAAAATTATAACCGCCTGTGCGATACTGTAGGATACCGCACGATATTGATGTCAGTGTCTTATGGCCGATGCCTGAAGCATAAACTTGTCGTGGATAGCGTTTGCGGCATAGTCCGCATCCTTTTCGTCCACAAGAATTGATATTTTTATTTCGGAGGTAGAAATCATATTTACGTTTACGCCTGCGCTGTATGTTGCCTCAAAGAAAAGAGCGGCTACGCCTGCGTTTGTCGCCATACCTGCGCCTACGATAGATACCTTTGCGACATTTTCCTTATGATCCACGCTCTCATAGTTTATTCTGCTTTTTACGCTTTCAATGGCGCTCATAGCGTCATTTACATCAGAACGGGCTATGGTGAAGGATATATCCTTCTTGCCGTCACGACCGATCGACTGAAGTATGATGTCAACGCTCACATTCTTTTTCGCAAGCTCCGAAAACAGCTTATATGCCGTACCGGGCTTGTCGTCCACACCTATTATAGAAATTCTCGAAACATTTTTATCTACGGCTACGCCGCTTATCAGCATACTTTCCACTTTTGCACCCTCCTTAACGATAGTTCCCTCTGCGTTTGAAAGACTTGACCTTACGACAAGATTTACATTGTATTTTTTTGCAAGCTCCACCGATCTGTTGTGAAGCACCTGCGCTCCAAGAGACGCAAACTCAAGCATCTCGTCATAGGATATTTCGTCTAACTTTCTTGCGTATTTTATGATCCTCGGATCTCCCGTATATACTCCGTCAACATCGGTATATATTTCGCAGAGATCTGCTTTGAGCTTTGCTGCAAGAGCGACTGCGGAGGTATCTGAACCGCCTCTGCCCAATGTCACAACATCGCCTTTTCTGTTTATGCCCTGAAATCCCGTAACGATAACGACCTTGCCTGCGTCAAGCTCATTTTTGAGCCTCTGGGTGTTTATATCCTTTATTCTTGCGTTTGAATAATCGCTTGTGGCATAAATGCGGCACTGGTCTGCATTGAGCGACACGCAGGGAACCTTTTTTGCCTCCAGAGCCATACACATAAGAGCCACCGACTGCTGCTCACCCGTGGCGAGGAGCATATCCATCTCCCTCTTTGAGGGATTTTTGTTTATTTCGTGAGCCTTGTCAATAAGGTCGTCTGTGGTGTCTCCCTGAGCCGAAAGCACAACGACTACTTTGTTTCCCGAGTCGTACTTTCTCTTTATTCTTCCTGCGACATTGTTTATCCTTTCGGCGTTGGCAACGGAAGTACCGCCGAACTTCATTACTAATAACATTTGCTTACTGCACCTCTATTCTTATTGTACCGATTATATTGTCAATTACGTCACTGTTCAGCAGAAGTCCAAGCTTCTCGTCAATTTCGGCCTCGGTGCTTCTCGGAGTCACAAAGCCGAATTCATCATCGTGTCCCGGAAGCTCAACAAAGCTGACCTCTCCGAAAACAGCCCTCACGGCAGCCTTGGCTCTGTTTCTGTTTTCGGCCTCAACTCTCACAAGCTTTTCGGTCACGAGAACGTCAATGGGACAAAGCTCATACTTTCCCTCTGCCCAGTTTATTATGACGTGAGTGTTTTTGTGCTTGACCGCATCCACAACATCAGAGACGACAGCGGCTGCGGTAGCCTCCTTGCCTGCTCCTCTGCCATAAAACATAACTTGTCCCAGCATATTTCCGGTTATGCAGATGCCGTTGAACACATCGTTCACCATATAAAGAGGGCTTGTCTCATTCACAAGGTGTGGAGCAACAAAAGCCCAGCTTCCTTCATCGGTGGTGCGTCCGTAGCCAAGGAGCTTTATTGCCTTTCCCATTGCCTTGGCATAGTCTATATCGGTCTTTGTGATGGCAGTTATTCCCTCGGTATATACGTCTCTGTAGTCTACCTGCGCTTCGAGAGCAAGGGACATAAGTATGGATATTTTACGACAGGCGTCATAGCCCTCCACGTCAGCCGCAGGGTTTCTTTCGGCGTAGCCCCTGTTCTGGGCGTCTTTGAGAACATCGTCATACTCAAGACCTTCTTTTGACATTTTCGTAAGCATATAGTTTGTGGTACCGTTCAGAATACCCTTTATTTCCTGAATCCTGTCGGCTGTAATGGAGGATATAAGGGGTCTGAGAATAGGTATACCCCCTCCTACGCTGGCTTCAAAAAGATAGTTTATATTTTTTTCTTCGGCGATCCTTATAAGCTCTGCGCCGTGCTCGGCAACAAGCTCCTTATTGGAGGTGCAGACGCTTTTTCCTTTTTCGAGAAGAGCCTTTGTAAATTCATAGGCAGGATTTATACCTCCCATAACCTCTACGACCACCGAAACCTCGTC
Source organism: uncultured Clostridia bacterium (assembly GCA_947630725.1). Classification (GTDB taxonomy): domain Bacteria; phylum Bacillota; class Clostridia; order Lachnospirales; family CAG-274; genus JAJQCI01. Next base: position 75,361 of record CANRIS010000005.1, on the reverse strand, counting down.
ATCGTTCAGAATATCGTTAAAGTCGTGGGTAAGAACCTCCTCAACGGGATCTCCCGGAAAATCTCTCAGATCAAGCACATATTTGACGTCAATGTCCTCTTTTGCCTTTGTGTTTACGATCCCGCTGTTTGTCTTTATGACCTCATAAACACCCGAGCCAACGGTTCCATAGCCCATTATAGCGATTTTTGCCATATATAATTCACTCCCGCGCAATTGTTTTGAGGGTGAGAACACCCTCGCTTTCCTTAATTTTTTGCATAAGATATTCTATGTCAACGGATAAGCGGCTCATTTCGGCGCTTATAGTCACATTGGCGACCCCGTTAATGGGGATCGTCTGATTTATGGTAAGTATGTTTGCTCCGAAATCAGCTATGGTATTAAGCACGTTTGACAAAAGGCCGGGTCTGTCGTCCAGATCCAAAGCAAAAATAACTGTGCTGCCCCTCGAATTTTCTCCCAGAAGAAATACGTTGTCTCTGTATTTATAAAATGCCGAGCGGCTTATGCCCACCATTGCGGCAGCCTCCGAAACGGATTTCCCCTCGGAGGAGACAAGCTTTTTTGCCTCTATTACTTTAAGAAAAACCTCCGGCAGCACGCTTTTGTCAACGATCAAATACTTTGAATTGTCCTTCATAATTGTACACCCTTGACATACATTTGTTTTTAACAGAGAGATTTTATCACACTTGGATTTAAAATGCAAGTCTTTTTTTCACTATTTTACAATTTATCTCAGTTTATAAACACGGCGGTACCTTTTTCGGTTGTGTTATATATGTACTCTGCGTCTTCAAGGCTTGTTCTGACGCAGCCGCTGCTGCGCTTTTCTCCCAGAACGGGATCGGTAACGTGTCCCTCCTTGTCCATCGCCACAGAATGAAAAAGATAAGAGCCGTTGAATCTCACCCAATATTTTGCTCCGCTTTTAAGCCTTGCGGAATAAAACCACTCTCCCTTATCCGAAGTCTCAAAAAGCCCTCTTGTGGTGGGAGATACGTTTCTGCCCGTTGCGCAGGCCATTCTTTTTTCGAGCGTAAAATTTTCGGCTCTTCCCTTAAGTATATACACCTGCTGTCTGTATATATCTACCCATATGAACCTGTCTGTCCTGCTGCTGAAACCGCCTGTATTTATAAAGCACTCTATTTCTCTGTCCGTAAGCATATCCTCTGAGGCAAGCCCCTCGGCAGGTATGTTTATATCCTCGCCCCTGACCCACACACGGCTTTTATCCTCCAACGCCACAAGATACCATTCTGTGCTGAAATCCCTTATTATCTCCGCCCTGAGCTTTTTGTCCGCCTCCGAAAATCCGCTGTCCTCGCAGGCCTTTGTATAAAGACGGGAGCCTTTTTTTATCTCTCCGTATACGGGAGATGCCACGACTCTTTCGGCGGCTTTTTTTATCTCCTCCCCCGAATATGTATAGGCTCTGCCCTTTATAAAGCCAAGCCCCAGAACTGCTGCCATAACCGCAAAAAAACATAAAGCATATCTGCGCATACTATTATTTTCCTTTATAATATATGTATAATAATATTATACGGCAAAACCTCCGAAAGATACTATTCTTTTTTTGTTCATAAAAAGCCAAAAACCCCGACCGAAAAGTGGTCGGGGTATATGCCTGTTTTAAGCGGCGCGCATAGCAGGTAAACGATCAGTCGATAAGTCTTGCTTCAAGAGCCTCTTTGTCTGCCTCATAGCCGGGCTTTCCGAGAAGGGCGAACATATTCTTCTTATAGGATTCAACGCCGGGCTGGTCGAAGGGATTGACTGCCAGAAGATAACCGCTTATGGCAAGAGCCTTTTCAAAGAAATAAACTATCTCGCCAAAGCTGTAAGCGCTTGTGTCCTCTATCTCTATAACCATTGTGGGAACTCCGCCGTCAATGTGAGCCAGATATGTTCCTGCGTATGCCTTTGAATTTACATACTGCATGGTCTTGCCTGCCACGAAGTTAAGACCGTCAATGTTTTCTTCATCATATATTATTTCAAGATCCTTCTTTGAATTCTTTACCCAAAGGACTGTCTCGAACATATTTCTTGTGCCGTCCTGTATAAACTGTCCGATGGAGTGGAGGTCGGTGGAGAAGTTTGCCGATACGGGGAACGTACCCTTCTGATCCTTGCCCTCTGACTCTGCATAGAGCTGCTTATACCATTCGCCGAACATAGTGAGACAAGGCTCATAGTTTGCAAGTATTTCGATAACCTTGCCCTTCTTGTTGAGCAGCGTTCTTGTTATGGCATATTTTGCACAGTCGTTGTCAATGCCCTTATACTTCTTTGCTGCGTCTGCTGCGCCCTGCATAACTGCGTCAATGTCAATGCCTGCCGCAGCCATAAGAACAAGACCTACGGGAGTAAGCACCGAAAATCTTCCGCCTACGTCATCGGGGATAACGTATGTCTCATATCCCTCTTTATCGGAGAAGTTTTTGAGCGCTCCTCTTGCCTTGTCGGTGGTGGCGTATATTCTCTTTACAGCCTCTTCCTTGCCGTATTTGTCCTCAAGGAGCTTTTTGAAAATTCTGAACGCAATGGCAGGCTCTGTCGTTGTGCCCGATTTTGAAATGACATTTATGGAGAAATCCCTGTCGCCTATCATTTCAACTATGTCGGTGAGATATTCAGAGCTTATGTTGTTGCCTACAAAATAAACATCGGGAAGTCCGGGGTGCTTTTTGCTGTTGTAGAACATACCGTTGATAAAGTCAAGAGCCGCTCTGCCGCCAAGATAGGAGCCTCCTATACCTATAACAACAAGAACCTCGCTGTCCGACTGTATCTTCTTTGCGGCAGCCTTGATCCTCTCAAATTCTTCCTTGTCATAGTCAAAGGGAAGGTTTACCCAGCCGAGGAAGTCGTTTCCTGCGCCCTCTTTTGAATATACAAGCTCGTCAGCTACCTTCGCCATATGAGAGATTTTTGCATATTCTTCGTCTCTTACAAAGTTCTTTACTCCTGCCATTTTAAGTTTGATTGCCATATTAATACCTCCGTTTTTTGATTCAGTGAAAACGCCGAAAGCCTCGGTGATTTTTTTGCGAAATTCGGCATTTTCGCATTTTTACAGTATGATGAGCCGTATGTATTGCTCCGATAACAATATTTTATCACAATCCTAACAATATTTCCATAGTTTTTTAAAATAATTGTTAAAAATTACAAAAAAGCAGAACTCCGAAAAGCTCTGCTTTTGATTATTTTTAAATCATATTATATATCAGACCGGATAAACGCCCTTTTCAACATCTGCGAGGTTCTCGTCTACGCCGTATTTCTGTGCCTGACGGAACTTGAAGTAGTCCATGGCAACCTGCGGAAAGAGAACATAGCTCAGAACGTCCTCGGGCTGCTCCATATAGCCCTTTACTGCCTCTTCCGCAGCAGGAAGCTCAGGCTTAAGAAGATCGGCGGGACGGCAGCTTATTACCTTTTCATCGCCTATTATCTTCTTCTTTATTTTGTCGGAAATGGGAACAGGCGTTCTGCCGTACATACCTCTTACGAGATCCTTTGTCTCCTTTGTAGTCATCTTATAGCGCTCTCCCATAATTACGTTGAGAACAGCCTGTGTGCCTACGATCTGGCTTGAAGGTGTTACAAGAGGAGGATAACCGAGGTCGGCTCTTACTCTCGGCACTTCTTCAAGAACCTCTCTGTACTTGTCCTCTGCATTAGCCTTTTTAAGCTGCGAAACAAGGTTTGAAAGCATACCTCCGGGTACCTGATAAAGGAGTGTGGCTATATCCACCGAAAGCACCTTTGTGCTGAGAAGTCCGCTTTCGAGAGCCTTCTCTCTTATAGGCAGGAAATAATCCGAAATTTCCTTAAGAAGCTCCTGATCAAGACCGGGATCGTATGACGTGCCTTTGAGGGCGCCGTTCATAACCTCGGTAGAGGGCTGAGACGTACCCATAGCAAAGGGGCTCATATCGGTATCTATTATATCTGCGCCTGCCTCGATAGCCTTAAGATATGTCATAGACGCCACGCCGCTGGTATAGTGGCTGTGTATTTCAAGAGGAAGTCCTACCTCTTTCTTTATGGCCTTTACAAGGCTATATGCAGGCATGGGGAGAAGAAGTCCCGCCATATCCTTTATACAGATAGAGTCTGCGCCTATATCTCTGTATTTTTTGGCAAGCTTTACATAATATTTTTCCGTATGGAAATCACTCAGCGTATACGAAATGGCAAGCTGAGCATGACCGCCCTCTTTCTTGCAGTACTTTACCGCAGGTTCAAGGTTTCGGGGGTCGTTAAGGGCATCGAATATCCTTATAATATCAATACCGTTTTCAATACTTTTTCTTACGAACATTTCTACAACATCGTCCGAATAGTGGCGATAACCCAGAATGTTCTGTCCGCGCAAAAGCATCTGGAGCTTTGTGTTGGGGGCTTCCTTCCTTATGAGGCGAAGTCTTTCCCACGGATCCTCGTTAAGAAATCTGAGACACGAGTCAAAGGTTGCTCCGCCCCAGACCTCCATAGCTCCGAAGCCTACCTTGTCCATTTTTCCCACTATGGGAAGAATATCCTTTATAGAAAGTCTTGTGGCTATAAGCGACTGCTGACCGTCACGGAGAGTACAGTCGCAAAATTTTACTTTTTTATTGCTCATATCTTTATATATCCTCCATTAACTCTGAAAAAGCGCTAAGAAAATACCTGCGGCAACTGCCGAACCTATTACTCCTGCCACATTGGGGCCCATAGCGTGCATAAGGAGGTAGTTGTTGGGATTTTCTTCCTTACCTACATTCTGAGCAACTCTTGCTGCCATCGGCACAGCCGAAACTCCCGCAGCGCCTATGAGGGGATTTATCTTTCCTCCCGAAAGCTTGCACATAAGTTTTCCCAAAAGGACACCGCCGACAGTTGATACACAGAACGCAAAAAGTCCGAGAATAAGAACCTTAAGGGTGTCCAGCGTAAGGAAGGTGGCTGCATTTGTGGTTGCTCCTACGGATAAGCCTATACAGAGACTCAGTATATACATAAGAGCCTCAGAGGCGTGGTGAGCTATTTTTTCGGTAACTCCGCAGACCTTAAGCAGGTTGCCAAGCATAAGCATACCTATAAGAGAAGCTGTCGAGGGAAGTATCAGTATAACAAGAATCGATACCAGAATGGGGAAAATTATTTTTTCCGTCTTGGATACGGGTCTGAGCTGTTCCATTTTGACAGCTCTCTCCTTCTTTGTGGTCAGAAGCTTCATAATAGGCGGCTGAATGATGGGTATAAGAGCCATATACGAATATGCAGCCACAGCTACGGTACTCAGAATGTGAGGAGCGAGCTTTGTGGTGGTGAATATGGCTGTGGGGCCGTCCGCTCCGCCTATAATACCTATCGAGGCTGCCTCCAGAGGGCTCATACCCAGAAGAAGCGCGCCCAAAAATGCTACAAATATGCCGAGCTGCGCCGACGCTCCCAAAAGAAGGCTCTTTGGGTTTGCAATAAGCGGTCCGAAGTCGGTCATAACGCCTACTCCAAGAAAGATAAGAGGCGGAAAAAGACCGAGAGCGTCTCCCTGATAAATATACCATATAAGTCCGCCTATGGCTCCGTCCTGGGGAGGATTCATAAGTCCCGCTCCGGGGAGGTTTGCAAGAAGCATACCGAAGGCTATTGGCAAAAGCAGCAGAGGCTCATACTTCTTAACGATCGCAAGATAGATAAAAAACAACGCAACCAGTATCATTATAATATATTTGTAGCCGTCTCCCTCAAAAAACAGCAAAAAGCCTGAGTCGGCGATCAGTCCCGAAAAAATCTCATAGAGACTGTTTAAAAAGGCCATAATATTACCTCCGTTTAAAACTGTTAGGATATTCTGTTCAAAGCGCCCTGCCGCTTAAGCCTCAAAGAGACAAAAGCCCGATATAAAGCGCCGCTTTTTAAGACGCCCTAAAAACGCTTTGCGAGCCGCCGATTATTCAACGGTGATAAGAATATCGTCCGAGTTGACCGTCTGTCCCTTTGAAACAACAACAGATGTTACCGTTCCGCCGACAGGGGTTACTATCTCGTTTTCCATCTTCATGGCTTCAAGTATAACCACAACGTCATTTGCAGCTACCTTATCGCCTGTTTTTACCTTTACGTCAAGTATGTTTCCCGGCATGGGAGCCTTTACGGGAGTGCCTGCTCCTGCCTTGGGTGCCGCAGGTGCGGGTGCGGGTGCCGCTGCGGGAGCGGCAGGTGTAGGTGTGGGAGCCGGAGCTGCGGGCATTGTGCGGACAGCGCCTGCGGCTGCATCGTCAAGCTCTTCTACCACAACATCATAGGATGTTCCGTTTACTGTAACTCTGTAATTTTTTAACATAATAAATAACCTCCTAAAGCTACGCTGTTATAAAAGCGCTGTCAGAGCAGTCCGAAAACCGCAGTCGTCTCAGACGGCCTGACCTTAAAATAAGATATTTTTCAAAAACATTCGGCTAAAATCCAAAAGCCATTTATACAAACGGTCTGTTTTTTCCTTATTAATATTAATAAACTATCAAACAACTATAGTACGGCTAATCTGCTCCTGAATGGCTTCATTCTGCCAATTTGACGACTTTCTGAGACTTCTGACAACAAGTCTGTCCGAAGAAACGCCGCTGCCTGCAGCTATGGCGGCCGTTATGACCGCTATAAGCTCCAAATCGTCCGAAACGGAGTCGGTCACAGCTTCTGCCGTCTCCTCCTCAACTGTCTGCGGAGCCTGAACGGGAGCCTCGGGCTTTGCGGCCTTTCTCAATATCTGCCTTTCGTCCTTATGCTCAAAATAATATATTATTTTTGCCGCAACAGATATAACAAAAGCAATGAGAGCCAGAATAAATATAACCGTAAGTATACCCGTGACCGCAACGACTGCGCCGTCAGCCACGCCGAAATTATCAAGATTTACGGCCAAAAGATTCAGATTCATATACTCACCCTCTTATCTTTATACACTGTTATGCTTCTTGGGAAGTGCTCTTACTCTCTTTGTGCAGAGCATTTCAAGAGCAGCTATAATATGCTTTCTTGTTGCCGCAGGAATGATTATATCGTCAATATATCCCTTTGAGGCAGATGTGTAAGGAGACGACTCCTTTTCATACTCAGCCGAATCGGCCTGATGCATTATATCCACATAGCCTTTTTTGTTGAGGAGCGATATTTCCGCCGTGGGCCATGCCAGAACGATGTCCGCTCCTATATATTTTGAATTCATAAGCATATAACCGCTGCCTATGCCTCTTCTTACAACAATATTTATCTTAGGCACAGAGGCTTCTGTAAACGCAAGAAGAAGATGAGCGGAAAAGCTTATGAGAATATTTTGCGCTCCGATGCTTGTTTTCTGATATTCGGCTATATCCGTAAGAGTAACTATAGGTATGTTGAAAGCGTCACAGATCTTTACAAACTTGCCTGCCTTTTGTGTTGACTGTATGCCGAGAGCGCCGTTGTTTGCAAGTACGCCCACAGTCTTTCCGCTTATTTTTGTAAAGGCGCATATGATCTCTTCGCCGAAACGGGGCTGCAGCTCAAAATATCTGTAGTCGTCCGATATGCTGGAAATAATGTAGCTCATATCTATAGGAGAGCTTTCATCGGCAATGATAGTGTTGAGAGCCTCGTCCTCTCTGTTCAGGTCTGCGTTGCTTTGTTCCTCGGCAATATCCGAGTTGTTGAGAGGAAGAAGATCGATGAGCTGACAAGCTGCGTTAAGACAGTCCTCCTCTGTTTTGTATGCTCTGTGGACAAGACCCGTCTTTGTTGCGTGAGCCTCTCCCGAGCAGAAATCATTATAGTCAAGCTTAATGCCGTCAGCTCCCTCAAGGGCTGCGGGGCTTGTCATAAACATATTGCTGTTTGTTTCCATCATTATTCTGAAATCGGAAAGGAGCGGAATATAAGTAGCTATGCCGAGGCAGTCACCCAGAATAACAGAGATCTGAGGTATAAGACCGCTGGCCTCTGACATATTTTTGAAAAGTATACCATAGGCTTCAAGAGCCTCCTGTCCGTCCTTAAGCTCTATTCCGTTTGAATCGAGTATGCCCGTAACGGGAGCGCCCATATTTATAGCCTTGCTGTAGAGATCGGCTATTTTTGTGGCGTGCTTTTTGTTTACGGGGCCATTCTGCGAATATGCAAAACAGAGCCTGCCGTTTACGCTGCCGTAGCCTGTAATGACGTTTGCTCCGTCTGCAAAGCCCTCAAGTTCCACAAAGCTGTTTGCGTCAAAAAATTTTTCGAGCCTGACTCTTGCTGCCGTAGGCTCCTCCGCCTTAAGCTCCTTAAGGGCGTTGATTTTATTGAGTGTATCCATAAAACCACCTCCGAAACTTTATCGTTCTTCATTTAATATTGAATGTTCTTTAAAATGTTAAAAATTATTTTTGTTTTTTTAATTCTTTTATAAAATATGCCGATCCCACTTGGCCTGCGATATAGTTTTTTATGATCTTTTCTTCCTTTTAAAAAGGGATAATAAAGAGATCGGCTTCGGCTATGGCTGCCGTTTGTGTCCTATCGCACCGAATCGCATATTTATGCAAAAAAGGGCTGCCGATAAATATCTCAACCGAGTATTCTGCGGCAGCCCATAAACTTCAGATCCGTCGTCTTTTATTCAACGCAGTCTCAGAGCTGTCAGCCCAGCTCATCCACTACCTTCTGAATTGCCGCAAGTGCATCATCGGGAAGCTTGTCATAGCCTTCCTTAGCCACTGCAAATTCCTTAATCTCGTTTACTCTGTCGTTCATACGAGCCTTAAGCTGAGCAACATAGTCCTTGTCGTCCATATCGGGTATGAAGCCTTCCCAATCCATAATTTCTATATCTGAGAAGGGACCCCACTGCTTGAACTGAGCCTTTTTCTCTACGATAGCTTCGAGAATGCCGAGAGTATCGGAGGGCTTTACTTTCTTGCCCATAAAGTCGCCTGTGTTAATAATATAACAATCTACGTTCTTTTCTTCAACAAGCTTCTTGAACTTGTCATAGTCGTTTGAAAGAGGATAGGTTCTGAAGGGGTTTGCATAGGGTACAACCACAAGCTTGTTGGGGTCAACGCCGGGTGCAAGTCTCTCTGCGGAAGATCTCTTTGTGGCAAGCGTTGCGCCCATTACGGATGCAAGCGATGCGCCCTTGAGCTTTACAACAGGCGGGATCGTAGGATCCTTCATTATCCAGAAGATAGCGTTTACGGGAGAGTCGATTCTGTCAACTCTGTTGGGCGACCAAAGCTTTGACTTTATGGCACGTCCGTTTCCGTTTCTTATATCTTCCGTTACAAGCTGGATCTTGCCCTTGTCGTCAAGCGTAGCTGAACAGTTCTGAGCTGTCAGCAGATACTTGTTGTCGGGGCAGCCCGTAGGATAATCGGCTGTCTTATCAAAATATGTCGGCTCCAGAGCTATTGATGCGCAGGTGTCTGTGTTTATAATGAAAGCGTCATCGTGAAGAACCTTGATCTCATACTTGCCGTTGTGCTTTGCGTGTGTGAGAGTAGACTTGCCTGAGCCCGAAAGACCGTATACTGATGCAACATACTTGCTGCCGTCTGCAAGGGTATATTCCTTCTGTCCGCCGTGGCATGACGCATAGCCGTTGCGGTTTGCGATAGCCCATGCCATTGTGAGGGTACCCTTCTTATGCTCTCCGAAGTATCTCATACCGAGGATACAAGCGCAGTTTGTGTTTGTATTGAAGTAGCAGAGAGTCTTTTTTTGGGGATCCGAAAGACAGTCAAGAGATACGTTGGGTCTGTCGGAGCCGTTCCACTGAGGATCGGAGAAGATGTATATATCTGCTTCTTTTCCGTCTCCAACGGGTTTGGACTTCTTGTACATCTTTACATACTCGTCCGACATATACTGGAAGTTGAGCATCCAGTTATAAAGTATATTTTCTTCTCCCTCGGGGATAAGAAGATGAGCCTTTACCATAAATTCGGGATCAAGACCCACAAAAACCTCTGCGTGATACATTGTTTTCCAGCGTGTTTCATAGATAGCGTCCATAGCCACAAGGTCAAGGGCTGCGCAGTCAACGCCGGGTTCGCCCGAGATACGGCGGGCAGTTGCATAACGTCCCGTAATGGCGCCATCGTTAAAAAGAAGGACCTTTGCGTCAGGCTCAAGGCCGAACTCCTCTCCTCTGTAAACGGGCATATCCGTTACAACCGTACCGGGAGAATTTTTAGCAAGCTCATAGGCCTCCTTAAGGGTGTTAACCTTTACTACATTGTTTCCGTAAAAAGCTGCCTCTATAATGGATCTGGTCTTTGAAAAGCCTGCTTTATTAAGTCCTATTTCATTTATCGGATAATAAGCTTTCGTAGACATAGTTATACCTCCTAAAAAAATTTTAAATCAATTATCTCATATTGTTTAGATTTTGTCAATTGTAATAATAGACATATTTTTTTCAAAAAAAAAGGTTATGATTATTTGAATTGTCTATTTTTGGTGCATTATAAGGACAATGATATTCGTCCTGCGGCTGCACCGCCTGATATTATGCGACAGCCCTGCGGCATATCACAAAAATATCTTCATGTCTTCTTTCAGCGTGTCGAAAAATCTACACGCTGTCATCAAAATGCAGCCGCATTTTGATGAGGCCAAATGTGCGTGCCGGGCAAGCCGGCGACTTCATTTGGATAAAGGGCGGGCAAAGCTTACGCTCAGTGCTTTTCCTTGCGGAAAAGTTGCCCTTCGGGCAATCCGATTTCTTTCGGACACTACCTGCGGATTAAAGTCTGCGACGCTGTATATAATATATTTGTCGAATATTTTTATTATTATAAACAGATTTACTTTTTTAACAGTCTGTTTCTTTAATAAAATAAGTATGTCCTATTTACCGACAAATCATTAATTATATAATCAAAATACAAAAAAGGATCCGAATATACTTTATATAAACGGATCCTGTAATGTATATTTTAAGTTTCAGTTAAGTTTCGGAAAATATACGGCGTCAGTTGTCGGCAAGCGTAGCCACCATAACAGCCTTTATGGTATGCATTCTGTTTTCAGCCTCGTCAAAAACGACTGAAGCGGGACTTTCAAAGACCTCCTCCGTGACCTCGTTGCCCTTTACCGCAGGCAGACAGTGCATAAAAATACAGCCGTTGCCTGCTTTTTTCATAACGTCCGAATCTACCCTGTAGGGTGTAAGCAGCGCATATCTCTCGGCGGACTTTGCCTCCTCGCCCATTGATACCCACACATCGGTATATATAACGTCCGAGCCTGCCACATCGTCCATATTGTCTGTGACTGTTATGCTTCCGCCGCTTTCATTTGCCCAGAGCCTGCACGTTTCCACAAGCTCCTCACTCGGGAAAAGCTCCTTCGGCGAAACCACCTTATAATTTATGCCGCATTTTGACGATCCTATCATAAGAGCGTTAGACATATTGTTTCTTCCGTCGCCTATGTAGGTAAGGTTTATATTTTCAAGCCTGCCGAAATTCTCTTGTATCGTTAGAAAGTCCGCAAGAACCTGCGTGGGGTGATCCTCGTCCGTGAGACCGTTCCACACGGGTACTCCGCTGTACTGCGCCAGAGTCTCAACGGTTTTCTGCGAAAAGCCTCTGAACTCTATTCCGTCAAACATTCTGCCCAGAACTCTTGCGGTGTCCTTGGTATCCTCCTTGCCTCCCAGATGTATGTCTGTCTTGGAGAGAAATTCGGGGTGCGCTCCCTCGTCATTGCAGGCTACAACAAAGGCGCAGCGTGTTCTTGTGGAATTTTTTTCAAATATAAGCGCAATGTTTTTGTTTGAAAGGTTCTTTTCAAAAATGTTGTGCTGTTTTTTAGTTTTAAGCTCCTTAGCAAGCTCAAGCAGATAGAGAATTTCTTCCTTAGAATAGTCCTTAAGGGTCAGAAAATTCCTTTTGTAGAGATTTATACTCATAGCTTCCTCCTGAATATTTATATCCTTATATAATTTTTGCTTATAAGGCTATTATACTTTCAGTCAAAAAATCTGTCAAGAGAAATAAGCAATAACCATCTTCCCCAAGCGTTTTCCTCTGCTTTTACCCAAAAAGCTCTCGGCGGATAATGAATACCCACAAGAAAAAAACGGTTTTAATACAAAATTTTGTTGCAAAGCCAAAATATAATGTTATAATTATTAATAAAATATAAGCTTGTGACTATTATTCAGATATGTACCGCTGCGGCCAAAACACTTGTTTGTACCTTTTCGTATACGGCTGCGCTTTTTTGAGGAGAAATGATGTTTTATGAAAAAGAAAGATGAAAGACAATACAGAATAATGACCGAGGCTCCCGTTGCCCCTCTGGTAATAAAGCTCGGCATACCCACTACAATAAGTATGCTCGTGTCAAACATATACAATCTTGGGGACACATATTTTGTCAGTCAGCTTGGCACCAGCGCCAGCGGAGCCGTTGGTATAGTTTTCGGTTTTATGGCTGTACTTCAGGCCATAGGCTTTCTTTTCGGCCAGGGCGCAGGCAGCCTCATATCAAGAAGTCTTGGCGACAGAGACGAAAAAAGCACGGGACAATACGCCACAATATCTTTCGTTATGGCTTTTTGCATAAGTCTCGTTATGGGAATACTGTGTTTTGTATTTCTTAAACCCTTCCTCAGACTTCTGGGCAGCACCGAAACAATACTGCCGTATGCGTCCGACTATGTTACATATATAATCATTTCGGGGCCATTTATGGTAACAAGCTTCGTTATGAACAATATTCTCAGATTTGAGGGAAAAGCAAACCTCGCAATGATCGGCCTTGTTTCGGGCGCAGTCCTGAACCTCGTTGGCGATCCCATACTTATTTTCGGTCTCGGCCTCGGCATATCGGGAGCAGGCATATCCACCTGCCTTTCGCAGCTTATCAGCTTCGGCATACTTCTGTCATTCTTTCTCCGAGGCAAGACCCAAAGCAGGCTCAGCATAAGACATTTCAGACTTGATTTTACAAAGCTTTCGAGAATATGCACAACAGGCTTTCCGTCCTTGGCTAGACAGGGACTTCAGAGCATTTCAACTATGCAGCTCAACAACTTTGCGGCTGTTTACGGCGACACGGCTGTTGCGGCAATGAGCATAGTGTCAAGGCTCGCTTTCTTCATATTTGCCGTATCCCTCGGCATAGGACAGGGCTTTCAGCCCGTATGCGGCTACAACTACGGAGCGAAAAAATATTCAAGGGTCAGAAAAGCCTTTGTTTTCACTCTGGGAGCGGGTGAGGTTCTTCTTGGCACCTTCGCTGTCGTAGGTATGTTCGCTGCGCCCGTTCTCATAGGCCTTTTCAGAAAAGACCCCGAGGTTCTGGCGATAGGCACAACGGCTTTCAGATTTCAATGCGTGGGACTGTTTTTTCAGCCCCTCGGAGTAATGAGCAATATGACCTTCCAGAGTACCGGAAAGGTTATCAAAGCCACAATATCCTCACTTCTCAGAAGCGGACTGTTCTTCCTGCCCATACTCTTTATTCTGGGAAACACCATCGGTCTGCTTGGAATACAAATGGCGCAGCCCCTGAGCGACTTTTTCACCTTCCTGACGGTCGCTCCCATGACTATACACTTTTTCAAGACTCTCCCCTCGGACGGCAAATAACCGCCTCTCATACAGCCTAAAATATATATACAAAAAACACACCTTTTTCTTTTTTCCGTTCAAGGTGTGTTTTTGTCATAAACAAATATATTCATGCTTCGCCATGCGCGTCCTGTGGTTTTATGCTGAAACCTTACTTCTCCACAGATCCAACATTCGGGCGGCGTACTTTTGTCCGCAGGACAAAAGTACGCCCCTGCTGCCTGCGGCAGCAGGGGCAGCTCTGAGCCGCTTCGCGGCTCAGAGCGCCGCCCCCTTGCGGCTCCGCCTTTGCCACGGCAAAGGTGTGAGCAAGCCCCTGTCTTTACTATAAATTTCCTTTGCCCCTGCACTTTTCATAAGTCCCCTAAGTAACGTCCCATTGTATGTAAAAGAAAGAAACTTATTGCTATATAAAAAGGACACGCCTTTTTTCTTTTTCCGGCTAAAGGTGTGTCTTTGTCATAAACAAGTATTTTCACGCTCCGCCATGCGCGTCCTGCGGTTTTATGTCAAAGCCTTACTTCTCCACAGATCCAACATTCGGGCGGCGTACTTTTGTCCACAGGACAAAAGTACGCCCCTGCTGCCTGCGGCAGCAGGGGCAGCTCTGAGCCGCTTCGCGGCTCAGAGCGCCGCCCCCTTTGCGGCTCCGCCTTTGCCGTGGCAAAGGTGTGAGCAGCCCCGTCCCGTAGGCTTGGGAGCAATTTATTTTATTCTTTTCCCACAAGGCTGTCGCCTATCCTATATACTGTTCCCGCTCCTATTGTGAGGAATATGTCTCCCTCTCTCAGCTCCGACTTAAGCGATGATACGCAGGCGTCAAAGCTTTCGGAATAAACCGCATCCTTTCCCTCTGCGCAAAGAGCATCCGCAAGATCCTTTGAGTGAATATCGCCGGGATCCTTTTCCCTCGCTGCATATATATCCAGAAGATATACTTTGTCGGCAAGCTTAAGAGCGTCAGCAAACCTGTCGAAAAGATCTCTCGTCCTCGTATAGGTATGAGGCTGAAAAGCCGCAACTATCCTTTTATACCCCATTTCCCTTGCGGCGTTGAGTGTAGCCTTTATTTCGGTCGGGTGGTGAGCATAGTCGTCCACTACGGGAACTCCCTCATACTCACCCTTTTTCTCAAAGCGTCTGCCTGTTCCCGAAAAATGCTTAAGCCCCTTTTCAATAACCTCCGAAACCACTCCCAGCTCCGAACAAAGAGCAACTGCTCCGAGGCTGTTATACACATTGTGCATACCGGGTACCGAAAGCTCTATCGAAGCCGCCTTCCTGCCGTTGAAACAAGCGTCATATCTTCCGTAGCCCTTTTCCATAACAATATTTTCGGCAGTCCACATGGCGTTTTCTTTTCCGTAGGTTATTATCTTGCCCTTAAAATTTTCGACTACCTTGTCAAAGCGGTCAATATCCCTGTTTATTACCAAAAAACCGCCTATCCTGTTTACGAATTTGTTGAAAGACTCATACATCTGATCCATTGTTTTGAAATAGTCGGTATGGTCTCTGTCTATATTGAGTATAACTGCGCAGTACGGATTGAATTTGAGAAAGCTGTCTCTGTACTCACAGGTCTCAAGCACTATATATTTTCTCGATCCCAGACGATAATTGCTGTGTATTGACGGCAATATCCCCCCTATGCTCACAGTCGGATCCACTCCCGCCGCCATAAGCACCTCCGAAATCATAGAGCTTGTGGTGGTCTTTCCGTGAGTGCCTGCAACCGATATGGGGCAGTCGTATTCCTTCATAAGAAATCCTATAAGCTCGGCTCTGCCGACCTCCTCTATGCCTCTTTTTCTTCCCTCGGCTCTTTCGGGGTTGTCCTCGGCTATGGCAGCATTATATACTATAAGGTCACAGTCCTTTTTTATATTTTCGCTGCTGTGGCCTATGGCTACATCTATGCCGACAGAACGGAGATGCCTTGTCATATCTCCCTCCTGAAAGTCCGAGCCCGTCACTCTGTAGCCCTCATAGTTCAGTATTTCGGCGAGAGCCGACATACTTATTCCGCCTATTCCTATAAAATGTATATTTTTATGTTCATTCAGATTCATAATTGTCCACCCTGATATATATAATATATTATATGCCGTCATATGAAATACCTTACCGTTTCATATGCAAAAAGGCTGTTTGTCCCATAAATCGTATCGGCACATATACTTTTTATAATTTTAACCGATTATACTGATATATGTCAATATCAAAAGTATAAGATTTCTATAAAAATATTTGTGATTTTTGTGATTTTTCTTCC
Source organism: uncultured Clostridia bacterium (assembly GCA_947630725.1). Classification (GTDB taxonomy): domain Bacteria; phylum Bacillota; class Clostridia; order Lachnospirales; family CAG-274; genus JAJQCI01. The sequence continues at coordinate 59,479 of CANRIS010000005.1, read as the reverse complement.
GCATTTTTATATAGTAAACAGCTTTCGGACAAATATTCTTACCAAATATATACAAACATTTTTATATTTTTTTACATTTATTGTTGTAATTTACTAAAAGATGTGTTAAAATAATTAAAAGGATGTAGGGTACGGCTTAAAAAATGCCTTTTTGTTTAAACCGTACTGTATTTGGGCGGCAGAAAAACTGCGCTCTTATAAAATACTTTCGCGAGGTGATATAAATGCGTAAAAAAGAAATGTTGGCTATGCTTTTAGCCGGCGGTCAGGGCAGTCGTCTCGGTGTGCTTACTACAGATAAGGCTAAACCCGGTGTTGCATTCGGAGGTAAGTACCGCATTATCGACTTTCCCTTAAGTAACTGTATCAATTCCGGAGTTGACACTGTGGGCGTTCTCACACAGTATCAACCCCTGACGCTCAACCAGCACATCGGCATCGGCACACCGTGGGATCTTGACGGACTGAGCGGCGGTGTAACAATACTCGCTCCCCATCAGAAAACAGGCGAGGCAGGCGACTGGTATTCGGGTACCGCAAACGCTATCTATCAGAATATAGGCTATATCGACCACTACAACCCCGAATATGTTCTCATTCTTTCGGGCGACCACATCTACAAAATGGACTATTCCGCAATGCTGAGCTTCCATAAGAAGAACAAGTGCGACTGTACCATAGCCGTTATGGAGGTTCCGTGGGAAGAAGCAAGCCGTTTCGGTATAATGAACGCCGATGAAAGCGACAACGACAGAATCTACGAATTTGAAGAAAAGCCTGCACATCCTAAGAGCAATCTGGCTTCAATGGGTATCTACATATTTACCTGGAGCAAGCTCAGAGAAGCGCTTATAGCAGACAACAAGGTTCATGCCGACTCCGATTTCGGTATGCACATCCTCCCCGCCTTCCTTAACGGAGGAGCTACCCTGCGCGCATGGAGATTCAAGGACTATTGGAAGGACGTAGGTACAATTGACTCATACTGGCTGGCAAATATGGAGCTTATAGACACCGTTCCCGAATTTAACCTCTATGAAAAATTCTGGAGAATCTATACTCAGAACAACCATCAGCCGCCTCAGTTCACTTCCGTCACAGGCGATATAAAGCGCTCGCTCATATCCGAGGGCTGCCAGATCTACGGCACAGTCAAAAATTCGGTCATCTCAAAGGACGTTATCATTGAAGAAGGAGCCGAGGTATATGACTCCATTATTATGGAAAACTGTGTCATAAAGTCAAACTCAAAGATATACAAGTGCATCATCGACCAGAACACCGTAGTTGACGAAAACGTAACTATGGGCGTAGGCGAGAACATTGCAAATGAAGACAAGCCCAATATCTATAACACCGGCATAACCGTTGTCGGCAACGACTCATATGTTCCCATGGGTATCACAATAGGCAAAAACTGCGTGATCTACGGCGAAACAAAAGCCGAGGACTACCCGGGAGCAGAGCTTCCCAGCGGAAAATCCTGTGTATTAAAGGAGGAGGAATTATAATGAAGGCTGTAGGTATCATTCTTGCCGGAGGTAATTCCGACAGGTTAGGCGATTTGTGCAAAGAAAGAGCCGTTGCCGCCGTTCCCGTTGGGGGCAGCTACAGAGCCATCGACTTTGCGCTTTCAAATATGACAAACTCAGGCATAAACAAGGTTGCCGTTATCACTCAGTACAATCTCCGTTCGCTTCAGGATCACCTTTCAGCCTCAAAGTGGTGGGATTTCGGTTCAAAAAAAGGCGGTCTTTTCATACTTTCGCCCTTTATAGGACCCAATGATGACAACTGGTACAGAGGCACGGCCGACTCTATCTATCAGAACATAACCTATCTCAAAAAGTCCAATGAGCCTTATGTTGTAATAACATCAGGCGATGCTATCTATAAGATGGACTTCAACGACATTATAAGCTTCCACGAAGAAAAGGGAGCGGACATTACCATAGCTTACAAGGATCTTGCAGGCACAAGCAAGCAGCCCCGCCGCTATGGAATTATGCAGATGGACGAGGACGGAAAGGTAATAGACTTTGAAGAAAAGCCCGAAAATCCCAAGGCTACGACAGCTTCAATGGGCATATATGTAATAAAGAGAAATCTCCTTATCGATCTTCTCGAAAAGACTATCCCCCAGGGCAAGTATGATCTTGTAAAGGATATAATCAAGCCCGGCAGAAACGTCCTTAAGGTTTATGGCTTTGAGTATAAGCCCTATTGGGTAACCCTCAACAGCACAAAGGCTTATTATGATGCAAATATGAAGTTCCTCAACAAGGATATACGCAACCTCCTTCTTAAGGAGCCCTATATCTATACAAAGCCCAAGGACGATCCGCCCGTAAAATACAACGCAACCGCAAATGTAAAGAACTCTCTCATTTCAGGCGGAACGATCATAGACGGCACAATAGAAAACTCTGTCGTTTTCCGCAAGGTTGTTGTTCAGCAGGAGGCTGTAGTTGAAAATTCCATCATTCTCGAATCTACGGTCGTAGGCAAGGGCTGCACCATAAAATACGCTATTCTTGACAAAGAAGTCGTTATCTCCGACGGCAAATCGGTAATAGGCACTCCCGATGAGCCTGCTGTTGTGGCAAAGGGATCCGTTATCTGACAAAATTCCGTCTGCCAAGACATAACAACACACAAAATATAAAATATATAATATAAAAACCAACGGCAGGACAGTACATATGTATTGTCCTGCTGTCCTGTTTATACTGTTAAAAAAGTAAATTGACTGATAATCAAAAAAGTTATTCGACAAATATATTGTATGCATCATCACAGACTTTAATCCGCAGGTGGTGTCCGAAAATTAAATTTCTAAGAAGCGTCGCAGACTTTAATCCGCAGGACGAGCTCTGCCCGTCCGAGGAATAAATTTAAATTTGAAAAAACGTAGTTTTTGAAAAATTTAAATTTATATTCCTACCTCCAAATGAAGTCGCCGGCTTGCCCGGCACGCACATTTGGTACTCATCAAAATGCGACTGCATTTTGATGATGGTGTCCCAAAAAACTATGTATATGTAGAGGTATAGGATATGGAATATTTAGATATACTCAACGAAAAAGGAGAAAAAACGGGCATAATAAAAGAAAGAACCACAGTCCATACAGACGGCGATCTGCACGGCACCTCTCATGTATGGATAGCGAGGATCTCCCCCGAAACAGAAAAAATACAGGTGCTTCTGCAAAAACGCAGCAAAAACAAAGACTCCTTTCCGGGGTGTTTCGATACGTCTTCCGCAGGTCATATGGAGGCAGGCGGCACCTTTTCGGAAAGCGCCGTAAGAGAGCTTAAGGAGGAGCTGGGGCTTAATGCAGCCAAAGAGGAGCTTGAATATCTTTTCAGAATAAGGATACACAGAGAGGGCTTTTTCTATGGAAAAAATTTCATAGAAAACCGTATAACCAACGTATATCTTCTTAAAAGAAGCATAGACGAAAACAAGCTGACTCTTCAGACCGAAGAAATAGAGTCGGTCGTGTGGATGGACTGCGACTTTGTTATGAAAAAGCTCTCCGAAAAAGACAAGGGCTATTGTATAGAGCCCGAAGAATTTTCAAGGCTGTGCGAAATACTTGAAAACAAGCCCTCTCTCATTCCCCGATAGTCTCATATTTGGCTAAATTGTACATATATTTCAAAATTAATCATAAAATTTCATTATCATTGACAGATAAAAAAATGCTATAATAGTTATTTGCGAAGATATGTTCAAAAGAATATGGATTTTCAAAAAAGGTGATTTTATTATGGGAGCAAAATATAAAAAACCCTGCGGCTCCAAATGCGGAAAGGGCATAGGAGGGCAGGCAATCGTTGAGGGAGTTATGATGAGGGGCAGAACCGAATATGTTCTCGCCGTCAGAGATATTGAAAACAAAAATATAAAAATAGAAAAAACAAAGATAAAGCCCCCCGAAGAAAAAAATATAATTCTGAGACTCCCTATTATAAGAGGTATGGTCGCTTTCGTGGACAGTCTCGCCACAGGCATAAAGGTCATCACCCGTTCGGCAGAAATGGCAGGTCTTGAGGATATAACCGAAGAAACCGATGAGGAGCCGGGAAAAATCGAAAAATGGCTTATCGACAAGCTCGGAGACAAGCTCACATCCATAATACTCTTTATATCTGTCGTTGTGTCTCTGATTCTCTCCATAGGACTTTTTATGGTGCTGCCCGTTGTGGTAAGCTCGGGAGTAAACAAAATAGTCAAGGCCGACACATGGGCATTAAGCATAATAGAGGGTTTTGTTCGCATAGCCATCTTCCTTTTCTATATTTTTCTGACATCGTTTCTGAAGGATATAAAAAGACTGTATAAATATCACGGCGCAGAGCATAAGACAATAAACTGCTTTGAAAGCGGCGAGGAGCTTACCGTTGAAAACGTAAGACAATATACAAGGCTCCATAAGCGCTGCGGCACAAGCTTTCTGTTTCTCGTTATGATAATAAGTATGATTGTGTTCCTGTTTCTGAGAACGGATGTTGTAATTTACAGAATACTTTCAAGAATAATATTCGTACCCATCGTTGCAGGCTTGTCCTATGAGGTAATAAAGTGGGCGGGAAGAAACGACAACATTATTGTAGATATAGTTTCCGCCCCGGGAAAGGCTCTGCAGCTTGTTACGACAAAGGAGCCCGATGATGAAATGATAGAAGTGGCTATAGCAAGCCTTAAGGGTGTTTTGGAAGATGAACCTGAAAAATAAAAACAACAAAAACGTAAGGGAGCTTATGCAGAGCATATCGTCAAAGCTCAGAGAGAGCCACAGCTCTACCCCTGTTTTGGACGCATCTCTTATACTTATGAGGTGGCTCGGTTTTTCAAGAACGGAGCTTTATACGAAGGACGACTATATACCCGATGACAACGAAATGAGAAAGATAGAATACTGGACGCTTAAGCGGTATGAGGGCTGCCCCATGGCTTATCTTCTGGGAAAAGCCGATTTTATGGGGCTAAGCATAAAAGTGCAGGAGTCTACCCTCATTCCCCGACCCGAAACAGAGCTTCTGACAGAAAAGGTCTTGGAGGCAGCAAAAAGCAGGGGTTATCGCAAGGGTCTTGATATGGGCTGCGGCAGCGGAGCCATCGCCATAAGTCTCTGCCACTATGACCCCGATCTCGAAATGACCGCCTCCGACATAAGCGAAAGGGCTCTGCTTATTGCGGATCAGAATGTAAGGGATCACAAAGCAAACGTCCGCCTTGTACACAGCGATCTTTTTGAAAATATACGGGAAAGCTTTGATTTTATAGTATCGAATCCCCCTTATATAAGATCGGACGACATACCCTTTCTTGAAAAGGATGTAAAAAATTATGAACCCCTGTCGGCTCTTGACGGAGGAAAGGACGGCCTTTTCTTCTACAGAGAAATAATAAATGCCGCAGCTTCCCATATAAACAAAAACGGACTTCTGGCCTTTGAAACAGGCTATGACGAGGGCGAAGCCGTCAGAGAGCTTATGAGCGGCGCAGGCTATAGGGATATAGAAATATTTAAGGATCTTGCAGGTCTTGACAGAGTGGTTATGGGATATAAATAAGCGCCCCGCATAAGCTTTAAATATATTCCCCTCGGTATCTTCACAAATATTAAAATGCGATGGAGACTATGCCGCAGAACTTCGGCTGCGCAGATATTTTTGGGTATAGTAGTCCGCTTATTCCGTCAGGTGATATAAGTATGTTTGAAAATCTTGCCGACATTGAAAAAAAATACGAGGAGCTTCAGCTCAAAATAGGCGATCCCGATATAATATCGGACAACAGCCTTTGGCAGAGCCTTATGAAGGAGCATAAAAAGCTTGAACCCATTGTCTGCAAATACAGAGAATACAAAGACACAAAAAAGAATATTGACGATGCAAAGGAAATGCTTGCCGAAAAGCTTGACGATGATTTTCGTGAGCTTGCAAAGGCCGAGCTGTCCGAAAATACCGAAAAGCTCTCCCACGTTTCGGAAGAGCTTAAGCTGCTGCTTATCCCTCGGGATCCGAATGACGAAAAAAATGTCATCGTTGAAATAAGAGGCGGTGCAGGCGGCGATGAGGCAAACATATTTGCAGGCGATCTTTTCAGAATGTACTCAAAGTATTCCGAAAAAATGGGCTATTCAACTGATATTATGAACACCAACCCCGGGGATATGGGAGGCTTTAAGGAGATAACCTTTATGGTAAAGGGAGACGGAGCCTATTCGAGACTTAAGTTTGAAAGCGGCGTCCACAGAGTGCAGAGAGTGCCCGAAACCGAATCGGGAGGAAGGATCCACACCTCCACGGTCACTGTGGCTGTGCTGCCCGAAGCCGAAGAAACATCTGTAAAGCTCGACCCCAAGGATTATCACTTTGATGTTTTCAGAGCATCGGGAAACGGCGGCCAATGTGTAAACACCACCGACTCGGCAGTCAGACTGACCCACCACCCCACGGGCATAGTCATTTCGTGTCAGGACGAAAAAAGTCAGAGACAAAACAAAGAAAAGGCTATGAAAATACTTATGAGCAAGCTGTATAAGCTTGAAGAAGAAAAAAAGCAGTCCGAAATAGCCGAAGAACGGCGCTCTCAGGTGGGAAAAGGTATGAGGAACGAAAAAATACGCACCTACAACTATCCCCAAAACAGAGTGACCGACCATAGAATAGGTCTTACCATCCACAGTCTTGACCGCATTATGGGCGGCGAGCTGGATGAAATCATAGACAACCTTACAACAGCAGACAGAAGCGAAAAGCTGGCGGCGTCCTCAGCCTGACGCTGACCCTGACGGCAGGTATAAGCCTGCCCGAAGCCTGCCCTATACTTTTGTCTTAAGCCAATAATAATTAAGGAGAATTTATAAACCATGGAAATCAATAAGAAAATCTTTAAAGCTCAGTTAAAAGAAAATGTAAAGACTCTCTCGAGAAAAACCATTGACAAAGCTTCTCCGAAGCAGATATATGACGCTCTTGTTTTTACGATCAGAGACTACGTTACCGACAAGTGGATCGCTACCCATGACGCATATGACGAAACAGGCTGCAAGATCGTCTATTATCTCTCGATGGAATTTCTTATGGGACGTTTCCTCGGCAACGCCATCCTCAATATGGGACTTACCACCACGGTAAAAGAGGTTCTTGAGGAGCTCAATATCGACTATAATCTGCTTGAAGACGCAGAAAGAGATCCCGGACTGGGAAACGGCGGTCTCGGACGTCTGGCAGCCTGTTTTCTCGACTCTCTTTCAACTCTCGAGCTGCCCGCCTACGGCTGCGGCATAAGATACCACTACGGTATATTTGAACAGAAGATAGAAAACGGCTATCAGGTAGAATATCCCGACAACTGGCTGAAGGACGGCGACTATTGGGGCGTAAGAAGACCCGAAAACGCCGTAGAGGTCAAGTTCGGCGGCAGCGTAAAGGCTATTCCCCAGCCTGACGGAAACGTAAAGTTCATACAGGAAAACTATCAGTCCGTACTTGCCGTTCCCTACGACTATCCCGTAGTCGGCTATGACAACAATACGGTAAACACCTTAAGACTCTGGGACGCAGAAGCTCTCAACCGCTTTGACCTGCGCGCATACAATGCAGGAGACTATCAGAAGGCTCACGCAGAAGAAAACCTCGCAAAAACCCTTACAGAGGTGCTTTATCCTGCCGATGACCATATCGAAGGCAAGGAGCTGCGCCTTAAGCAGCAGTATTTCTTTGTTTCGGCTACCGTTCAGCGTACCATCAACCGCTTTAAAGAAAACTGCTCAGACTTGAACCGTATACCCGAAAGAATAGCCTTTCAGCTTAACGACACCCACCCTGCCGTTACCGTTGCCGAGCTTATGCGTGTACTTATAGACGAAAACGATGTTCCGTGGGATCAGGCTTGGGAAATAACAAAAAAGACCTGCGCATATACAAACCATACGATAATGTCAGAGGCTCTTGAAAAGTGGCCTATGGATCTTTTCTCACGTCTCCTGCCCAGAATTTATATGATAGTTGAAGAAATCAACAAGCGTTTCTGCGCATCTCTTATAGAAAAATTTGGAAACAACGCAGAAAAAATAAGAAAAATGGCTGTTGTGGCTGACGGTCAGATCAGAATGGCATGGCTCGCCATTGTGGGCTCCCATTCGGTAAACGGCGTAGCAGCCCTCCATACCGAAATACTCAAAAAGCAGGAGCTTAGGGACTTTTATGACATATATCCCGAAAAGTTCAACAACAAGACAAACGGCATCACCCAGAGAAGATGGCTCGGCCACGCAAACCCCGACCTTGCAGCTCTCATAACCGAAACAATAGGCGATGGCTGGTACAGAGACTTATCCGAGCTTGAAAAGCTTGTTCCCTATGCCGATGACCCGATCTTCCGCTCAAAGTTTATGGATATAAAGCGCAAAAACAAGGTTAAGCTTGCAGCATATCTCAAAGAGACGAATGGCGTTGACATTGACCCCGATTCTATATTCGATATACAGGTAAAGAGACTTCACGAATATAAGCGCCAGCTTTTGAATATTCTCCATATAATCTACCTTTATAACGAAATAAAGACAAATCCCACTGTTGATATGGTTCCCAGAACATTTATATTCGGGGCAAAGTCGGCGGCAGGCTATCACAGAGCAAAGCTTATAATAAAGCTTATAAACACGGTTGCCGACACGGTAAACAACGACCCCGCCATCAACGGCAAGATAAAGGTCGTATTTGCCGAAAACTACAGAGTATCCCTCGCCGAAAAGCTCATACCTGCGGCAGACGTTTCGGAGCAGATCTCCACGGCATCAAAAGAAGCCTCCGGTACGGGAAATATGAAGTTTATGCTTAACGGAGCCCTCACCATAGGTACTCTTGACGGCGCAAACGTAGAAATGCTTGAAGAAGTGGGAGAGGACAATATATTTATATTCGGCCTCACAGCCAACGAGGTAATTGACATTTATAACAAGAACAACTACAACCCATGGGATGTATACAACATTGACGGAGATGTCAGAGTCGTTATGAACGCCCTCGTAAACGGCACCCTCAACGAAAACACAGAGCTTTTCAGAGAAATATACAATTCTCTCTTGAACGGCGTAAACGGCGCACGCCCCGACGAATATCTTGTTCTTAAGGACTTTGCCGCATATAAGGAAACTCAGCTTAAAATAGACAAGGCATACAAGGATAAGGAGCATTGGGCAAAGATGGCTATACTCAATACTGCCAAGAGCGGAAAGTTCTCGTCCGACCGTACAATAAAGCAGTACGCAGACGAAATCTGGAACCTTAAGCCCGTTCACGTTGAGCTTCAGCCCCGTCATATCCCCGGAGCAGAGTAAAAAACACAAATAAAACAGTTTAAAAAAGTTTTATAAAAATCGGCGGTGTCCTATGCTGCCGATTTTTTATTTTAAAATTTCGGGCAATAAAAAAAGACCGCTGTTTTTGCCGTCCGGAATATTGGTTATATGTAGTGGGCAAAAGCCCGATGGAAACTATTTATTTTCTTCATTCTCTCCCAGCTTTGAGAGAGCCTTTTTTTCTATACGGCTTACATAGCTTCGGCTGATCCCCAATATTTTTGCTATTTCTCTCTGGGTCAGCTCCTTCGCCCCCGTAAGCCCGTACCGCAGCTTTAATATCTGCTTTTCTCTTTCAGTAAGGTTTTTGCTCATTTTTTCCATTATATTTATTATCTCAAGCTTTGTTTCAACCTCTTCGTCTATGCTCCTGCCGACATCGGCTATTCTGTCCTGAAGGGCTATCTCGCTGCCGTCCTTGTCAAAGCCCACTGTATCCTGTAGTGAACAGTCCGTATGGTGCTTTTTGCTTTGGCGTATATACATAAGTATTTCGTTTTCAATACACCTTGCGGCATATGTGGCAAGCCTCACCTTTTTTTCGGGCGTAAATGTGTTTACCGCCTTTATAAGTCCGATAGTACCTATTGATATAAGATCCTCGGTCTCCCTTCTGTAGTTGGGATATTTTTTTGTTATGTGAGCCACAAGACGGAGATTGTGCTCTATAAGAGCATTTCTCGCCTCGGAGGATCCGTTCTGCATTTCTTCGATATATCTCTCCTCTTCTTCGGCTGACAGTGTGGGCGGAAATGTACCCGAGGAATAAAAGTTCTGCAAGCACACACACTTCCTTAAAGCCTTATTCTATAATCTATGATTTTTTAAAGAATTTGTGCTTGTTCCGACAAATAATGCTTATTCTTTTTTACGGCTTAAAATCAACTATAAATAAGCTCTTTATATTATTTTTATAATAAGCTTGAAAACAAGCTGTTTTTGGTGTATAATCCTTATCGGGGATAACTGCGCTCACACAGCGCCCTCACAACCGATTGGCCGCAAAATATCTCTGCGGGCACAAGTCCCGTATAAAGCAGTACACAAAAAGTACCCAACAGGGCAGAGTCTGCACAGGCAAAAATACGGCTGTCGGTCATAATATTTGCGGAGGATAAATTTATGTCTATAGAAAAAGTCAGAGAATATTTCAGAGGCTTGGGCATCGAGGACAGAATAAGAGAATTTGACGTGTCGAGCGCTACGGTAGAGCTTGCCGCAAAAGCTCTCGGCTGCCCCGGCGAAAGGATCGCAAAGACGCTGTCCTTTCACGCAGGAGACAGGGTGATCCTCGTGGTGACCGCAGGAGACGCAAAAATAGACAACCATAAATATAAAGAGGAGTTCGGCACAAAGGCCAAAATGCTTAAATATGACGAGGCCGAGGCTCTGACGGGTCACGCTGTCGGAGGAGTATGCCCCTTTGCCGTAAACGAAAGCGCAGAGGTATATCTCGACCGCTCTCTTGAAAGGTTCGATACGGTTTTTCCTGCCTGCGGCAGCTCAAATTCTGCCATAGAGCTTAGCATAAAAGAGCTTGAAAGCTATTCGGGATATATAAAATGGGTAGACGTGTGCAAAATACCTTAAAAATCATTTGTTTATAATATTTATAAGAGGAAACGTAAAAATATGTCGGGATTATTTATCAGCTTTGAGGGAAACGATGGAGCGGGAAAGTCTACACAGGCCGCCCTGCTTTTAGACAGTCTCAGAAAAAAGGGTATTTCTGCCGTAAGCTTCAGAGAGCCGGGAGGCACCGATATTTCTGAAAAAATACGGGAGATCATACTTGACAATGAAAACTACAAAATGAAATATATGACAGAGGCTCTGCTTTATGCCGCATCCAGATGTCAGCTTGTGGGAGAAAAAATACTGCCTGCGCTGAAAGCGGGAAACGTAGTCATATGCGACAGATTTTTGGATTCTTCTGTGGTATATCAGGGAGTGGGGCGAAACTTAGGTATAGACACCATAGAAGAAATAAACCGCTTTGCCACAGGCGGGCTTAAGCCCGATCTTACATTTTTTCTGCACCTTGAACCTTCTGAGGGAATAGAAAGAAAACGCAGTGACGGAGAGCTTGACAGAATGGAAAATCAAAAGGGATATTTTTTCTGGAAGGTATATAACGGCTTTATGGAGCTTGCGGAAAGAGAAAACGAAAGAATTATCAAAATCGAGGCAAACAGACCCCCAAATGAGATCGCAGCTGAAATAGAGGAGCTTGCAGAGAGGTTTATTGCCGAGAGAGGTCTTTGATATGAACGGCTTCGATGATTTTCTGGGCAGCAAAAATGTAGTAAAGGGTCTTATGAATATGATAGATTCCCAAAGGATCAGCCACGCATATATATTTGACGGCAGCTTGGGAACAGGCAAGAAAACCCTTGCCAAAATATTCGCAAAGGCTTTGCAGTGCCGTGGAGAAGGTGTGCGCCCCTGCGGAAAATGCCCCTCCTGCAAGGGTATCGACAGCGGCGACAGCCCCGATGTTTTCTTTATTTCCTCCGAAAAACAGACCATAGGTGTGGACGTTGTGAGAGACGAAATAATCGACAGATCGTCCGTAAAGCCCTATATGTCAAAATACAGGATTTTTGTTATTACACAGGGGGATAAGCTGACCGAACAGGCTCAGAACGCCCTCCTCAAAACCATAGAGGAGCCGCCCTCCTACGGAATATATATTATTCTTACAACAAACTATAAAGCCCTTCTTGAAACAATTCTGTCAAGGTGCGTTCTATTAAGGCTGTCGCCTCTGAGTACGGAGCTTATAGAAAGGGAGCTTAAAAAAAGAGGAGCGTGCAAGGACTCGGAGGCAGGCGTTATAGCAGGCGCATCAGGCGGAAGTCTGGGACAGGCTCTTAAGCTTTCGGAGGACGAGGACTTTTTTGTTCTGAGAGAAAAAGCCATAAGCGCAGTCGAAAAAACAGAGAAATGCGACTTTATGGGGCTTTATGACATTATGGAGGATATGCTCTCTGTCGAAAAAAGACTTGGCGAGCTTTTGGAGCTTATGTATATGTTTTACAGAGATCTGATAATATGCAAAACTGCAGGGAGACAGCTCGTCATACAAAAGGATTATATAGGCGTCATAGAGGATCTGTGCCGAAAAATGAGTCTTAAAAGACTTCTGAGAGGCGAAAAGGCTCTGACTGACGCAAAGGCAAATATAGAAATGAATGTAAACAAACAGCTCTGTCTCGAACAGATGCTTTTTGAAATGAAAAGGAGCGACAGCAAATAGGTCGGCTGCTTATGGCAGCCCTCAGAACCTGCATTTATCTTTTTGTCGTTTTGGAATACTGTAAAAAAAACAGTGTTTATGTGCTGTGAGGTGAATTTTGTGATGATAACCATAGTAGGAATAAGGTTTAAAAAAACAGGAGAAATATACTATTTCGACCCCGATGGACAACAGCTCTGCGCCGGTACGGGAGTTATAGTCGAAACTGTGAGGGGCGTTGAATACGGTTTTGTAGTCATTCCCAACAAGCTGATAGATGAAAGCGAGCTTGTAAAGCCCATCAAAAAAATAGTAAGAGTGGCTGACGAAAACGATACTGCCATATATCACGCCAACAAGGAAAAGGAAAAAGAGGCCTTTGGCATATGTCTTGACTGCATAGCCAAAAACGGCCTTGATATGAAGCTTATAAACGTGGAATATACATTTGACGTAAGCAAAATAATATTCTATTTTACGGCTGACGGCAGAGTGGATTTCAGAGAGCTTGTAAAGGATCTGGCGTCTATATTCCACACAAGGATAGAGCTGAGACAGATAGGCGTAAGAGACGAGGCAAAGCTTCTCAACGGCATAGGCAGCTGCGGAAGGAGCCTGTGCTGCTCTACATTTTTAGGGGATTTTACTCCCGTATCAATCAAAATGGCAAAGGATCAGAATCTTTCTCTTAATCCCACAAAAATATCGGGCAACTGCGGAAGCCTTATGTGCTGCCTTAAATATGAGGAGGATACATATAAGGAGCTTAACAAAAATATGCCCAGGGAAGGCGATATTATAAAAACGTCTGTAGGAACGGGAGAGGTTCTGTCAGTAAACGTCCTCAGAGGCATTATAAGAGCCGCCGTAAGAGAAAACGAACAGGACAACGCAAATGTAGCTTATTTTACTGCCGATGAAATAGAGATTATAAAAAAGAAAAGAGCCAATAAATCGGAAGGCTGAGGGTATGGAAAAACTTAGCGATACTGAAAGAATAGACGACCTCCAGCGGGGAGGTTTCAGAATAATACAGGACAGCAGGCTTTTCAGATTCGGCACCGATGCTGTTCTTCTCACCCATTTTGCAAGAATAAGAAAAGGCGACAGAATAGTTGACCTCGGCTCGGGAAACGGCGTTATACCGCTGCTGCTTTGTTCCCTTTATGATGACATAAGCATAACAGGCATTGAGCTTATGCAAAAAAATGCCGAGCTTTTCAGAAGAAATGTCGTTCTCAACAATGTTTCGGACAGAATAAAGGTCATAGAGGACGACATAAAAAATGTGCCGTCTCTTTTTGCCCCGGGAGAAACCGAGGCAGTAATTACGAACCCTCCCTATATGAAATGCGAGGGCGCACTTAAAAACGAAAGCCCCGAAAGAGCCGCCGCAAGACACGAAATATATATTGATCTGGATGGAATAATAAGCGCAGCCTCATATCTTCTGAAATTCGGCGGAAGATTTTTTATGGTTCACAGACCCGAAAGGCTTGCTGAAATATTCGTACTTATGAAAAAACATTCCATAGAGCCGAAAAGACTTCGCTTTGTGCAGTCCTCTGCCGAAAAGGAGCCTTCTATGATTCTTGTGGAGGGCGCAAAGGGCGGAAAAGAGGGGCTTAAGATAATGCCCGTCTTTATAATACACGACAAGTCGGGAGAGCTGACGGAAGAATACAAAAAAATTTATTACGGGTGATGAATATGGCAGGAAAGCTATATATCTGCGGTACTCCCATAGGCAATATGGAGGACATAACCTTAAGGGCATTAAGAATACTTAAGGAGGCCGACATAATAGCTGCCGAGGACACCAGAAACACAATGAAGATACTCAACAGCTATGATATAAAAACCCGCCTTACCTCATACCACAAATTCAATGAGAACGAAAAGGGACAAAAGCTTGTGACTGAGATGCTTGACGGCAAGAATGTTGCTCTTGTAAGCGATGCAGGTATGCCGGGAATATCCGATCCCGGAGAAATACTTATAAATTTGTGCAGGGATGCAGGCATAGAGGTCACAGTCGTGCCGGGGCCCACCGCCGCCGTGTCGGCTCTCGTTCTTTCGGGGATAGGCGGAAGAAGCTTTGTTTTTGAGGGATTTCTGCCCGAAAACAAGCGAAAAAGAAGAGATGTTCTGGAAAAGCTCAAAAGCGAAACTCGAACGACCGTTTTTTATGAAGCTCCTCATCATCTTGCGGATACCCTTGAGGAAATTTTCGGCTGTATAGGCAACAGAGAGGCCGCCGTTGTGAGAGAGCTGACTAAAAAATATGAGGAAGTAAAAAGAGGAGAGCTTGGGGAGCTTGTTGGATTCTACAGAGAAAATACTCCGAGGGGCGAATTTGTGATATTGATAAAGGGCGGCAACGGTGAAAAGCCGTCCTCGGATAAATTTGAAACTCTCGGAATAAAGGAGCATTATAATATGCTCATAGAAAATGGTTACGAAAGAAAAGAGGCAATAAAAAAATGCGCTGCG
Organism: uncultured Clostridia bacterium; assembly: GCA_947630725.1. Classification (GTDB taxonomy): domain Bacteria; phylum Bacillota; class Clostridia; order Lachnospirales; family CAG-274; genus JAJQCI01. The sequence goes on along the minus strand of CANRIS010000005.1, from coordinate 44,367 downwards.
GAAAGAGGTATTTCACGCAGGCAGGTTTATAACGAGCTTATATAACAAAGCTTATATAACAAAATACAAAGAGTATGTTTCCGATCCGGTATTGACTGCGGATACATACTCTTTTTTGTATATGATATTCGGGGCGATATAATCGGGTTATGATTTCACAGCCTTAGCTTATATCACCCGATACTTCTCAGACTGTCAAAAATGTAAAAGCAATTCTTCTATAATTGTTCTACTGCGGTATACACCAAATCACCAAAAGGCGTATAATAGTATAAGTTCAAAGGAACTGTATATCTGTTTTTAACCACAAGGAGTCCATTGCAAAAGCCCATAAGCTCACAAGCCTCTTCTGTAAGTTTTATTTCAACAGGCTCCGGGCGGACATTATAAACAAATACAGAGCCGCCATTCTGAATGGCATAGATGCCGTTTCCGCCTGCGCAGAACACCAGATTGTTATCCTCAAGCTGACTTAAATAGGGCATCTGTGCCGACAGTCGTTTCCCCGTTGTAAGATTCATATGAACCATATTATCAGAGGAGGGCTGTGACCAAGGCTCACTTTCATTTTCAAGCAACACAAAGCTTGCAAACACATCTCCGCCTGTTGTATGATATATTTCTACACTTCTGAAGCGTTTGCCTACACCGGGAACTTCTACACAATTTCCATTCAGATCCTCGAACCACATTATGCCATCGAAGAATTTCGTCAAGCTCTGCAGGTATACTTCCTTCCCTAAAATAGTATTCTCAACTCTTGTGCTGCGACCTACCGAATGCATATGATATACATCGGGATCTACTGTGGCCTGAGAAGTAAAGCTTCCACTACTGTCAACAACGCCAATAGGATCGGTCAAGATATTTGATCCGTCTTCGGCGTAATTACCGTCTATGTTCCATGAGCTGTAGATCGGGTAATATTCTTCTCGTTTTTGGGCTTCACCGTTATTCAGCTTATCCAGATGCAAAACCGTTATGATTGCCTGTTCTCTCGTGTAGGAGCCATCCCCGCCAAAGCAGTTATCACCTGTGCCAACCATAATGCCGTTAAAATAACACCAAGTCACAAACTCATAACACCATTTCGGTATTTCGTCATTCCATACATGGGGATATAACGCAGCATCTTCGCACATATTATAACATTGTGCCGTACGATAGAGCATAACCGATGATTCGTTCCGAGAGATAGGGTTATTCGGACGGAACGTACCATCCGGATAGCCGCTTACAATGCCAAGTGCAGAGCAAGCAAGAATGTTGGGATCGGTTGTATCGGTAAATAATGATGACGTATTTTCTTTGTAGACATCACCCCATCTTGTTCCTGCCCAACAAATCAAGTCACAAAATTCACTTCTGGTTATGGGTTCCGACGGTTGTTTTTCAAGAAGTGAAGGCGGAACCAAGTCCAAATCAACCGCTTCACTCACAAATTCTGACAAATTGCCTGTAGTTATCGGTATAGAACCTTCAGCATAACAATATATTGAATTAAACAGAAGCGCAAAAATAAGAAAAGGTATAATAAAAAATATTTTCTTTCGCATATACTTTCTCCTTTGTTTGGTATTACTTTTTTGTAAATTGAGTGAATGAGCTGCTCACGCCTTTGTTCCCGAAGTACCTTCGGTACTTCTGTCGCAAAGGCGGAGCCGTATGGGGGCGGCGCTCCGAGACGACAAAGTCGTCTCGGAGCTACCCCTGCCGCCGTAGGCGGCAGGGGCGTACTTTTTGTCCGTAGGACAAAAAGTACGCCGCCCATATGTTTAAGATATGTTTAAAGTACCTTTTCGAGAAATGCCTTTGTTCTTTCGTTTTGGGGATTTGAAAAAATCTGTTCGGGAGTCCCCTCCTCGACTATATAGCCTCCGTCCAAAAACAGCACTCTGTCTCCCACTTCTCTGGCAAAGCCCATTTCGTGAGTGACTACCACCATTGTCATACCCTCTCTTGCCAGTTCCTTCATAACGTCCAGAACCTCTCCGACCATTTCTGGGTCAAGAGCGGAGGTAGGCTCATCAAAAAGCATTATATCGGGACCCATACACAACGCCCTCGCTATGGCTACACGCTGCTGCTGTCCTCCCGACAACTGCGCAGGATATTGATCTCTCTTATCCGCCAATCCTACACGGCTCAGAAGCTCCATACCCTTTCTTTCCGCCTCTTCCTTTGTCATTTTCTTTCTGTCAACCGGAGCAAGCATTATGTTTTTTATTACCGACAGATGAGGAAACAGATTGAACTGCTGAAAAACCATTCCTATATCTTCTCTTGCTTTGTTTATATTGACTTTCTTGTCTGTGAGTTTTTGTCCGTCAACGGTTATGCTGCCCTCGGTAGGATATTCAAGACAGTTGATACATCTCAGAAGAGTGCTTTTTCCCGAGCCTGAAGGCCCTATAAGGCAAACGACCTCTCCTTCTTCCACCTGAAGATTTATACCCTTAAGAACTTCAAGCTTTCCAAATTTCTTTATGAGTCCCTTAACTTCTATTTTTGCCAATTGAAAGCCTCCTCTCTATATACCGAGATATTTTTGAAAGAGTATAGCATATAACAAAATATACGCAGCCTACAAGTATCCAGATCTGAAAGGACTTGTAAGTCCTTGAAATGACCTGTTTTCCCTGCATTGTGATGTCCATAAGTCCTATAACGGAAATTATCGAGGTGTCCTTAAGGGTAATTATAAACTGATTCACAACAGAAGGAATAACTATCCTGATGGCCTGCGGCAGAATGACCTTCCACATTGTGTTTGCATATGGAAGTCCGAGACTTCTTGCGGCCTCCGTCTGACCTATGCTCACCGCCTGTATGCCGCCTCTGAAAATTTCGGAAAGATAGGCTCCCGCATTCATACTGAGAGAAATTACGCCTGCAACATATGCTGTCATCTTTATGCCGAGAAACTGAGCAAGTCCGAAATAAATAAAAAATACCTGAACAAGTATGGGCGTGCCTCTTATGATGGCAATATATATGTTGGATATAAATTTAAAATGCTTTGTCATACCCAGCAGACACGAAATAAGTCCGAATATGACAGCCAGAGGCAAAGTCACCACAGTGAGCTTCAGGGTTATGACTGCGCCCTTAAGGAGCATAGGCATTGTCTGTTGGAAAATTTCAAAAAAAGTCATTTATTTTCCCCCTTGTTTCTAAAGAAAAATGCTTTCGGATTTATCAAACTGCATTGTCTGACTAATCGAAAGCATTATTGTCAATCTGAATTATTCAACAAATATAAGATTCCGTTACTCAGAGATATAGGTGTCTAAGATTTCCTGATATGTTCCGTTCTCAATAATGTCTGCAAGACCTGCATTGAACATTTCAAGAAGTTCGGCATTCTCTCCCTTTGCAACAGCAAAGCCATAGCTTGAACCCTGTTCTTTATCTGTTACAGTCTTAAGGGCAAGTCCCTGATTGATAGCATAGCCGAGAACGGGATAATCCTCGAAGCAAGCTACGGTGTTTCCTGTGATGACGTCCTGATACATCATATCGGAAGCCTCAAATGTAACCATCTCAAAGCCATATTCATCAGCTATTGATTCTGCAAAAGCTGCTCCTTCCGTACCCTGCTTAACGGCTACCTTCTTGCCTGCAAGATCCTCATAGCCCTTTATGTCAGAATCGGCTGCAACACCCATTATAACTCCCGAGTCAAAATAAGGGTCGGAAAAATCAAATGTCTTTGCTCTCTCTTCTGTGATCGACATTCCTGCGATAACGCCGTCAACCTGCTTTGAGCCGAGAGCCTGAACCGCTGCGTCAAAACCAAGTACGTTTACTTCATATTCAAAACCCTGATCCTCGGCAACTGCTGCAAGTATATCCATATCAATACCTACCTGTTCGCCGTTTTCATCCTGAAATTCAAAGGGAGGGAAGGTGGTATCCGTACCTATAATATATACCTTTTTATCGGTATCCTCCGCAGTTTCATCGGTACCCTGAGACTCCTCTGCGCTTGCGTCAGGCTCGGTGTTTTCCTCGGTGGTTCCTCCGCAGGCTGTCATACCAAGCATCATAACGCCGACAAGAGCTGCACATAATAACTTTTTCATTTTTTGTTTTCCTCCTTTTTTTTAATAAAATCAGTCAAGGATATTACCTTGCATACGCATTATGAATATCTTTGATTAATTATAACACAAAATATGGTTTTAATCAATTCAAAATTAATAAATTTTCAAAAAAATCACCGCATATATTTGCAATAATCCTTTATTAAAGCGTCAAATTTGTCGCCCCGAAGCTTCTTTTTCATAACCTTTTCAAAAATATCGAAGTTGGGCGCTCTTTTATCCATATTGTGGGTATCGCTGCCGAAAACCACGGGATAATCATTTTTTATGAGCTTAAGCAAAAAAGCTGTATCTCTTCTGGAATGAAAGACTTCATTGTTGAACTGGAACAATACCCCCGAAAGGCTCAGAATATCGTTTATCTGAGACGATGAGTATGTAGAGACGTAGCGGTTTAGGTGGGCTATTATGGGCTTTAGCCCAAGACCAAACTGTATTTCAAGTATTTCCTCCGTCATCCAGCCCGAATAGGGTCTGTAGGGCAGCTCAAGAAGTATGAATCCGCTGTCGCCCACAGTCAGCTTTTCAAGCCCCTTTTTTTCGGACAGATCCCTTTCTATTGCGACTTCTGCACCGGGGATTATATCCGTTATGGCGGGGTTTGCCCCAAGCAGCTCCTCAAGCCTTCTTCCGCGTCTTGAAAGAAAGCTGTCAACGCTTTCTCTGTGGGCATAAAAATGAGATGTAGATATTATTCTGTCAACGCCCTGAGCCTTAAGGCTCTTTATCATTTCAAGAGACTGCGCCGTATCCTCGGCTCCGTCATCCATTCGCGGAAGTATATGGCTGTGATAATCAATGTACATTTTTTTCACTTCCCTGAAAACGCCTTATTTTTTATTTGCGTTTTCTTCTTTTTTAATTTTCTTCTGCTCCTTTGCGTCCTCCATAATTTCGGTTTCTGTGAGAGCATAATTTTGGGTATACTTGTAGTTGTAGTTATACTTGTACTTGTATCCATAGCCCGAATATCCGCTCTTTATTCTCTGTCTCTTGCTTGCCTCGGCGTCAGCCGCATTGAGAACGGTGCCGAGAAGCTCAGAGTTTACAAACTGTATGTTCTCGATGGCTCTCTGAAGATCCTCCTTGTGTGTAACGCCTACTCTTGCAACCAAAACGATGCCTGCGGTGAGATCCGACAGAGCGAGAGCGTCCGAAACCACGTTTACGGGAGGAGCGTCTATGAGAACATAGTCATAATGTTCTTCAGCCCACTTTACAATATCCTTGGCCTTGTTTGAAGAAACCATTTCGGACGGGTTGGGAGGTATGTCTCCCGAAGTAAGTATATCGAGGTTTTCGATAACTCCTCTGTGTATGACTTTTTCAATATCCTGCCTGTCGCCTATTATGTTTGAGACACCTGCTTTGTTGTGAATTCTGAAAAGTCTGTGCTGAGTGGGTCTTCTTAAGTCCATATCTATAAGCAGTACCTTTTCGTTGTTCTGAGCAATCGAAATGGCTATGTTTGCAAGTATGGTAGACTTGCCGTCGCCCGAATAGGGACTTGAAATAACAAGACTGTTTTTATTTTTTGTTGAAAGCACAAATTTGAGATTGTATCTCAGCGACTTATATGCTTCTACTACCGCAAAGGGAGGATTTGTATTGAGTATTGTACCTCTGATCTGATGTCCCGATGCAGTCTTTTTTTCTCTTTTCAATCTTAAACGTCTCTTGACGCCTGACAAAAAATTTTTCATTGATCAATTATTCCCTTCCGTTATACTTGATTCTTCCCGGGTTTCAATTTCATAATAGGGTATCTGTCCGAGCAGAGGCAGCTTCATTTCGTGCAGTATGTCACCGCTGCCCAAAATAATATGCTCCTCAAACAGCTTATATATAAGTATAAATATATACGCCAGAACCGCTCCTGCCGCCGCTCCTGCCGCCGCCGTCAGTTTTCTTGAATCAAAAATCCCTAAATCAACGGTGAGCCTTGCGTTTTCGTAGGGCGAAATATAATCTACTCCCACAAGATAATAGACCACGTTGGGAGCAAGAAATGTAAGAAAGTTCCCTATATCCTGACTCAGATACATATTTTCGGTAGTTACGTCAATGCTGAGAGCGGAGGCTCCTTCATCGACCACCTCAATATCTATACAGTCCGAAAGCTGCTCCTCGTCAATACTTACCTTGTCGTCCTCATATGTCAGTGTAAAATACCTTTTGAGATAGTCCTCTCCGTATTTCTCCAAAAGCATTTCGCCAAGAGCCGACATAGTCATGGGAGAGCGCAGTATTATTCTGCAGGAGCTTGCCATTTTTGAATCGGTGGACAGAGAGCTTGTATCCACAATTATTTTTGACAGCTCAGAGTTTGTAACATAATAGTCCATTGAATATACATATTTTTCACGAGGTACAAAAGACCTCAGCACAAGGGCAAAAACCGCCCCCAAAAAAATCATATATACAATAAAAAACTTTCTTCTCCAGATGTCTGCCAAAAAAGCTTCTGTCATTACAAATCGCCTGCTTTGTTATCTTTGTGCAACAGTCGAGCTAATATCATAATAGGGTATTTCTCCGAGTACCGCAACCTGATATTTGTCTCTTATCAAATCTCCGTCATATATCTTCGTGTCAAGCACATTTATAACGATTATTATAAATGCCGCCGCAAGAAAGCCTACGCCAAAGCCTATGACGCCGTTTTTCTTTGCGTTGGGGCCCGAAGGCTCTGTCGGGATCTTTACGCTGCCTATGGATTCGATATAATCTATACCTACTATCCTCTTAAGCTCATCGGGAGCTATCTGAGAGAGGTTTTCACATATTGCGGCGGAGATTTCCGGGTCGTGCGTAACTGCCGTCACACTCAGTATCTCAGTCTCGTCAATAGGCTCAATACTTATCTGCTTGCCTATTTCCTTTGCGGAGACTGTTTTTTCTCCTGCGCCGTTTTCAACTATGGTATAATACTCCCCTACTCTGTTTTCACCAAATTCCTCAATAAGCTCCGTACCTATTTTTTCCATAATAGAGTCATCCTGCAGAATGACCTTATAGGTTGTTGCAAGCTGAATAGCCGCATTGATCTCGCTGGTTGAAATAGCCGAAATAGAATTCTGAAGCTCAGAGTTTCTTACATAAAAGGACAAATTTGCGGTATAGCTCGGAGCAACGCAGGTCAGAGTATATACGACCGTTGCCGCAAGGCACACGATACCGCTTAATATAATTATCCATGAATATCTGAGAAGAATATTTACTATTTCAAATATATCCAACTGCAATACATCTTCATTATTGTTGTTTTCCACAAAATAACCTCCAAAAATAAAATTTTCACATTATGATTTTAATTCAAAATATCCTATAAGTCAAGCATTATTTTTGATCGGCATATAGTTAAACATAAACCCCTTTGTCCAGAGACCCCAATTTTTTCAAATTTATAAAAAAAGTCTTGATTTTAGCAAATTTCGGTGCTATAATGGTCTTAAAGTAAAGGTTTATCGTTGAGAGTGGGTTCTGCCCACTCTTGTTTTATATTGATGTATCGGGGTCGCTGTGCCGCTTTTGTATATTTCCGCCCTTTTTATAAGGAAAAAAACGGCGCTCCCGTACCGAAAGAGGTGATATTATGCACATAAAGGATATAATCAAAAAAACCGAAGCCTACGCGGCGGATATAACCGACAAACATTCCTTGGAGCTTGTGGATGTAGAGTATGTAAAAGAAGGCTCCGAAAAATATCTGAGGATATATATCGACAAGCCCGGCTCGGTAACCATTGACGACTGCGAAAAGGTCAGCCGTGAGCTTGAAGCCATACTCGACAGAGAGGATCCCATAGACGAGGCATATATCTTGGAGGTAAGCTCCCCCGGTCTTGACAGGGTGCTGAAAAAGGACTATGAGTATGAAAAATACAAGGGACGGGCAGTCGAAATAAAACTGTTTGCTCCCATAGACGGCAAAAAAGAGTTCGAGGGAGAGCTTATAGGTCTTTCGGAGGGTCTTATAAGCATAAAAACCGCCGACGGCAAGCTTTCTTTTGAAAAGGGAGCCGTTGCCTCGTGCAGGCTTGCCGTCATATTCTGATAACCGAATCTTATCTTCGGACAAAAACACCGATATAATCAAGGAAAAAAGTCGGTATTGCAGGCTTTGTGAAAATCAAAGGAAAAGCCAAAACATCGGAAACTGAAAGGAGAAACATAAAAAATGGACAAAAAAGAGCTGATGGCAGCTTTGAACCTTATTGAGAAGGAAAAAGGTATAGATAAGGAAACTATACTTGCCGCCATAGAAGAATCTCTTCTGTCGGCGTGCAAAAAGAACTTCGGCACCTCCGAAAATGCCAGAGTTGAAATAAATCGTGAAACAGGAGATATAAAGGTACTTTCGTCAAAGGAGGTCACAGAGGAGGTCACTGACGACAGAACTCAGATTTCGCTTGAGGACGCAAGAAAAATCGATCCCGTGTATGAGGTGGGCGACCGTGTTGACTTCGAGATCACTCCCAAAAATTTCAACAGAATATCCGCCACCACGGCAAAGCAGGTCTTTGTGCAGAAATTCCGCGATGCCGAAAGAGAAAAGCTCTACAACGAATATATACTTAAAGAAAAGGATATAGACACCGTTATTGTGCAGAGACACGACAAGAAAAACGTAATTGTCTCTTTGGGAAAGATAGAGGCTATGCTTCCCGCCAAGGAACAGATAAAGGGCGAGGAGTACAACTTCAACGACAGAATAAAGGTATACATCCTCGAAGTAAAGCAGACCTCAAAGGGTCCGCAGATAAATGTTTCAAGAACCCACTATGAGCTTGTAAAGAGACTTTTTGAGCTTGAAGTACCCGAAATATATGACGGCACGGTGGAAATAAAGAGCATAGCCAGAGAGGCAGGCTCCCGAACAAAAATGGCGGTATACTCAAAGAATCCCGAGGTGGACGCCGTTGGCGCCTGCGTGGGAACAGGCGGTTCGAGGGTCAATGTTGTGGTTTCGGAGCTGGGCGGTGAAAAAATAGACATCATAAACTGGAGCGAAGATCCAAAGGAGTTTATAAAGGCGGCTCTTAACCCCGCAAAGGTAATAGCGGTCGAAACAGGCGAGAACGAGGACGAAAAATTCGCCAAGGTGGTCGTTGCGGACAATCAGCTTTCACTTGCCATAGGCAAGGAGGGTCAGAACGTACGTCTTGCGGCAAGGCTTACGGGAAGAAAAATAGACATAAAGAGCGAAACCCAGGCAAGAGCCACGGGATTTATAAGCTTTGACGATGCGGAGAATTCTTCGGACAATGCAGATAATGACGATGGGTATGAAGAAGAATACGATGAGTATGACGAGTATGACGAAGCCGATGAAACAGACGAAGCCGATGATACCTATGATACAGATGATACCGATGATGCCTATGAGGATGACGAGGCTGACGGATCCGACATTGCGGAAGAAGAATAATAAAAAAGAGGTGATTTTATGTTAAAAAAACGTAAGGTACCCCTAAGAAAATGCACAGGCTGTCAGGAAATGAAGGATAAAAAAGAGCTTATAAGAATAGTCCGAAACGATGCGGGAGAGTTTTCTCTTGACGACAAGGGCAAAAAGCCCGGAAGAGGAGCCTATATCTGCCCCAATGAAGAATGTCTTAAAAAAGCCGAAAAAACAAAGGGGCTCGAACGCTCCTTCAAATCGGCAGTACCGAAAGAGGTATATGACAGGCTGAGAGAGGAGCTAAAGTCCTATGGCGGCTGAAAATCTTTTTATGCTTTCTCTCTCTATGAAAGCGGGAAAGCTGCTTACGGGAGAACAAACCGTAGAAACCGCCCTTAAAAAAGGCGATGCAAGGCTTGTCATTGTGGCTGAGGACGCATCGGACAACACGAAAAATAAATTTTTGAATAAAGGGAAATATTATAATATCCCCACCCTTATATTCGGCAGAAGAGACGCTCTTTCTCACGCTGTCGGAAAATTTAACCGTACGGTGTTCGCCATAACGGACGAGGGACTTGCTGAGAGGATATACAGAGAATTTTCCCTTCAGAGCTGAGAAATTTTGGAGGTGAAGCTTATGAGAATAAGAGATTTGTCCAAGGAGCTTGGACTTTCAAACAGTGAGATCATAAAAAAGCTTGAAGAACTGGGTGTTTCGGGGAAAAAGCCTGCCAGCGGCATCACTGCCGAGGAGGAAGAAATGCTCAGAGAGCTTATAGCTGAGGAAAATAAGCCCAAGGAGGAGCCAAAACCGCAGGAAAAGCCTGTTGAGGCTGTCTCTGCCGAGCCTCCCGAGGAAGAAAAGAAGTCAAAAAAACGAGGCGGCAGAAAACACGGCAGAAGGCAGACCCGTCCCGAGCCCGAACCCGTGACCCAAGAGCCCGAGGATGATGAGATTTCGGTCATAGAGCTTGGCGCTACCGTCACGGTAGGCGATCTGGCAGACAAGTTAGGCAAAAAAAGCACCGAAATCATAATGAAGCTTATGGCAAAGGGCGTTATGGCAAGCATAAATCAAGAGATCGAAAGAGAGCTTGCCGAATCCATATGTGAAGAATACGGCGTTATCGTTGAAGAAAACACCGAAAAGGATATTGCGGAGGAGATGTTTGCGACTGACGATGAGGACAGCGAGGACGACCTTGTTGAGCGTCCCCCCGTAGTAGTCGTTATGGGACACGTAGACCACGGAAAAACCTCACTTCTTGACGCAATAAGAAAAACAAAGGTCACCGCAGGCGAGGCAGGCGGCATAACGCAGCACATAGGCGCCTACACCGTTTCGATCAACAAAAAGCCCATTACATTTTTGGATACTCCCGGCCATGAGGCTTTTACGGCCATGCGTATGAGAGGCGCTCTCGTCACCGACATAGCCGTGCTTGTTGTTGCTGCAGACGATGGCGTTATGCCTCAGACCGTTGAGGCCATAAACCACGCAAAGGCAGCAGGAGTAGACATTATCGTCGCCATAAACAAAATCGACAAGCCCTCGGCAAACCCCGACAGAGTAAAGCAGGAGCTTGTGGAATACGGCCTTATCGTTGAGGACTGGGGCGGAGATACTATCTCTGTACCCGTTTCGGCTGTCACAAAGGAGGGTATAGATCAGCTTCTGGAGATGATCACTCTCGTGGCTGAAATGAAGGAGCTTAAGGCCAATCCCAACAAAAAAGCCAGCGGAAACATTATAGAGGCAAGGCTTGACAAGGGCAGAGGCCCCGTGGCAACGGCTCTCGTAAAATCGGGTACCCTCAACGTAGGCGACCCCATCGTGGTAGGAGCCTCCTACGGAAAGGTAAGAGCCATGGTAGACGACAAGGGCCGCCAGATAAAGAGCGCAGGCCCCTCGGTACCTGTGGAAATACTGGGTCTCAACGATGTTCCCCACGCAGGCGACACATTCTATGTTGCAAACAGCGACAAGCAGGCAAGACAGGTGGCAGAATCCGTCATAGCCAAGTCAAGGATAGATATGCTTAAGGATACCCAGAAAGTATCTCTTGACGATCTTTTCAGTCAGATAAAAGCAGGCAACGTCAAGGAACTCAATATAGTAATAAAGGCGGACGTGCAGGGTTCGGTAGAGGCAGTAAGAGCCTCCCTCGAAAAGCTCTCCAATGACGAAGTAAGAATAAGAACGATCCACGGCGGCGTAGGAGCCATCACCGAGTCGGACGTTATGCTGGCATCAGCCTCAAACGCTATCATAATAGGCTTTAACGTGCGTCCCGAGGCCTCCGCAAAGAACGTGGCAGAGGATCAGAAGGTAGATATACGTCTTTACAGAGTTATTTACAACGCCATAGACGATATTACGGCAGCCATAAAGGGTATGCTCGATCCCGAATACCGCGAAAAAATACTGGGTCACGCCGAGGTAAGGCAGACATTTAACGCCTCGGGCGTGGGAACCATCGCAGGCAGCTATGTAAAGGACGGAAAAATAACGAGAAACTCAAAGGTAAGGCTCCTCAGAGACAATGTAATAGTATACGAGGGAGAAATAAATACCCTCCGCCGCTATAAGGACGATGTAAAAGAGGTCGCTGCCAACTTTGAGTGCGGCATACTCTTAAACAAATACAACGATGTCAAAATAGGAGACGTTATAGAAACCTATATAATGGAAGAAATAAAAAGATAAAAACGGACGTACCTTCGGAAAAAAGCCTCGGAAGGGCTCACAGAAAAAGGCTGTGTCCGAGCAGAAATGACAAGGCGGTTTTAATCATATGAAAACAAACAACCGAATAATAAGAATAAACGATGAGATAAAAAAAGAGGTTTCCGAAATTATCCGTTCGGAAATCAAAGACCCCAGAATGTCCTCTCTCGTCAGCGTGCTTAAGGTCGAAACCACCACGGATCTCAAATACTGCAAAATATATATAAGCGTTCTGGGAGACGACAAGGAGTGCGAGACTACCCTTAAGGTTCTTAAGGGCGCAGCAGGCTATATAAGGAGCCTGCTTGCCGAGAGGATAAACTTAAGAAACACCCCTGAGCTTATATTTATATATGACGATTCACTTGCATACGGCATACACATTTCAAAAATACTGAACGAGCTCGATATTCCTCCGGCAGATGAGGACGAAGGTGAACAAAATGACTGACAGCTTTTCAAAAATTCTCAAAGAAAAAATACAGGCGGCCGAGACTATCGTCATAAGCGCCCACGCAAAAGCCGATGGAGACGCCCTCGGCTCTACCCTTGCGGCGGCGGCTCTTGTTGAAAGCCTCGGCAAAAAGCCCATTGTTTTTCTGACCTTCAAGGGAGACAAGTTCGACTATATATTTGACAGGAGCAAAATTTTCAGCGGCGACAAGGACAGCCTTGATCCCGATGTCTTTATAGCTCTTGACTGCGGATCTCCCAAGCGGCTCGAGGATGTAGAGGGCGTTTTTGAACGATCGACGACAAAATTCAATATAGATCACCATATTTCAAACAATCTTTTCGGCGACTATAACTATGTGGAGCCGAGCGCATCCTCCACCTGTGAGCTTATGTATGAGGTCATATCCGGGATAGCTCCCATAGACAGATATATGGCGGAGTGTCTTTATACGGGCATACTCACCGATACGGGCGGATTCAGGCACAGCTGCACGGGGAACAAAACAATGAGGATAGCGGGAGAGCTTATGAGCAGGGGCATTGACTTCAGCGAGATACAGCAGAGGGTTTTTCACCGCAGAAGTATGTCCGCCGCAAAGGTGTTTGCAAAGGCTGTGCTTAATGCAAAGCTCAAGGGAAATATAGCATACACAAAGCTTTCTCTTATTGAAATACGCTCGGTGGGAGCCATTTTTGAGGAGCTTGACGGCATTGTGGAATATTGTCTCGGCATAAAGGGAGCCAAGGCAGCCGTATTTCTCTATGAAAAAGAAAAAAATGTCACAAAATGCAGCTTTCGTTCTATGGGCGCTGATGTAAACAAGGTCGCCTCGCTTTTCGGAGGCGGCGGCCACGAGCGTGCCGCGGGCTGCACATTAGAGGGAATGAGCCTCGATAAGGCCACAGACACGGTCTTAGAGGCTTTAAAGGTAGAAATGGAAAATGGAGAAAAATAATATATGCGGTTTTGTCAATCTTTATAAGGAACAAAACTATACCTCCAACGATGCCGTTAACATAGTGAGAGGTATTTTCGGAAGAATAAAAACGGGACACACAGGCACTCTTGACCCTATGGCTGAGGGAGTGCTGCCCATATGTCTCGGAAAAGCCACAAAGCTGGCAGATATGGTGCAGGCGGAAACAAAGGTCTACAGAACCTCTATGATCCTCGGAAAAACCACCGATACCTATGACATATGGGGAAACGTGCTTTCCGAAAAGCCTGCTGTCACAGACAGGGACAATATACTTTCGGTCATAACCTCCTTCAGGGGAGAGATCTCTCAGTTGCCCCCTATGTATTCGGCTCTTAAAATAAACGGAAAAAGACTTTATGAACTGGCAAGAGAGGGAAAAACCATCGAAAGAAAGCCGCGCAGCATAACTATATATGACATCGGTGACATTGAAATCGGAGACGGGGGAAATATCTCCTTTACAGTGACCTGTTCAAAGGGTACATATATAAGAAGTCTGTGTCACGATATAGGCATAAGCCTTGGCTGCGGAGGCGCTATGTCGGCTCTCGAACGTATCTCCTCGGGATATTTTTCAAAAAAAGACTCCCTTACCATATTGGAGCTGAGAAAAATGAAAGACGAGGGAACCCTTTTTGACGCAGTAATTCCTCCCGAAAAGGTGCTTGGGGACTATGAGAGATTTTCGCTGTCCCACAGCGCAGACAAATTTGCAGAAAACGGAAACAAAATAAGTCTCGGCTTTTTTAAAGATAAAAAGCCCTCCGAAAACCACAGGTTTCTGCTTTTTGACGGCAGCGGCAGACTTATAGGCATATACAAAGAGGAAAACGGCTTTGCAAAACCCCTCTGCCGCCTGATATGATAAAATGATGTGATAAAATTATGAAGATTATAGACAGCTTTGATTTCAGTATGAAAAAAACAGCCGTCACGCTGGGGAATTTTGACGGCTTTCATATGGGACACAGAAGGCTTATAAAAGAGGTCACGGCCTCGGGGTACAGATCTGTTATTTTTACGTTTTCGCCCCACCCCGTCAGCTTTTTCGGCGGCAAAGGCTCTTTCAGAACCATATTTACCGACAGTGAAAAAATAAGTATAGCCGAAGGTCTCGAAGCCGATGTGCTTGTGCGCTGCCCCTTTACAAGAGAGCTGGCGGATCTTTCTCCGTATGAGTTTTTTGATCTGCTTATCGAAAAAACAGACTGCCGACTTCTCGTAACGGGAGACAACTACACCTTCGGAAAAAACAAAGCGGGCACCCCCGAACTTCTCGCAAGTCTCGGGGAAAAAAAAGGCATAGACGTCAGAATAATCCCCTCGGTGGAATATAATGGAGAAAGAGTAAGCTCCTCGGCAATAAGAGAATATATTTCAAAGGGAGATATAAAAAAAGCCAATCTGCTTCTTCAAACGGAATATTTCATAAGCGGAAATGTCGTTCGGGGCAGGCACATAGGCACGGATATGGGGTTCCCCACGGCAAATATAAGCGTTTCGGAACAAAAGCTCCTGCCTTGTGACGGCGTTTATGCGGCATCGGCAAAAATCGATGGCAAAACCTACCCCGCCGTAACAAACATAGGCAGAAACCCCACGTTCCACAATCTGCAAAGAACGGTGGAGACCCACGTCCTTAACTGCCGTCAGAACCTCTACGGCAAGGATATAACGGTGGCATTTACAGAGAGAATAAGGGATGAACAACGCTTTGACTCAAAAAACGAGCTTGTCCTGCAAATACGCAGGGATATTGAAAGGGCATACGATATTTTTTCACACAAAACAGTATGATCGGGGGATACAAAAATGAGTATAATAATTGATGACAAGGGAGTGCTTGCGGCTCTTCTGGACGAGGCGGAGGACTATATGAAGGACTTTAAGCTTTCGGAGGACAAAAGGTCGCTTGAGCTTGCAGCCGAAAAATCAGCAAAGCATATAAACCGACTTACCGACAAGGCCGCGGAGCTTATCGAAGAAAAAACCGAGGAAGAGCTTCTTCTGAGCTTTTCCGTAAGCCTTCCCCCACGCTATACAAAAACGGTAGAAAAGCTTGACGCTCTCAACAAAAAAATAAACCAAATGCTTGACAAAGCCCAAAAATAAGCGCTCCGTCATCATGCGGGCGCTTTTTTATTTTTTATGGATATTCTATATTTTCTATGGGATATTCTATGATAAGCCTCAAAGCTAATATGCCGCTTCGGAATAATATCTTCCGTCAATGTTTGCCACATAGCACAGAGGTATGTTTTCATCTCCCGTTTCAAGATACGACAGACTGAGGGAATTTATTTTTTCTCCCTTCAGCACGCTAAGACCGTTGTCGATAGCCTCCAAAAACGACTTTCTCGTGTATATGGGGTCTTTTACCGTGTTTGAATAGTCCTTAAGGTATCTTTTGTATTTTGATATTCTTCTTCCGTCAACGGTCACCTCTATAAAGCTTTTCATACCGAGCTTTTCCTTCATAGGCTCCGATAATCTCAGCGGAAGATTGTTTATTTTATAGTCGAAATAATATATTATTCTGTCGGCATCATAGTCAAAGCCCGCCAGATAGTAGTCGTTTTTAAGCGTAGGCTCATACTCCAAAAAGCTTTCTGCCGCGGCAAGCCCCGTCTCAAAGTCCGTTCCGCCGTTCTGTCCCGAATAGCTGGCATACTCCATAACTCCCTCGGGATAGTATTTCACAACGGTTGATTCATCGCTGAAAATATATACATTGTCGTCCATACTCGTCCATTTAAGCACGGGATTCTCAAAATATCCGTTCACAAAGCTGTCTATGCCTGCGGCGCTTACGCTGTCGCTTTCCGAAACGGGGTTCGTGCTTATAATGCTGCCATAATATGCTTCTCCCGCCCACGTTGGTATAAATTCGTTCCCTCTGAAAACGTCATAGCCGCTGAGTACCGACGATACATAATACACCTCTTCCACCGACTGCCTTGCGCTGTCCACTATATTTTTTATATCGCCGCTGCCCGAATAGGATTCAAGCTCATATAAGGCTCCCTCCGAGCTGTCCGAGCCGAAAAAAAGCACCTTAAAGCCGTCCGCTCCCATATCCTTTATTGCGATGGAGTCAAATTCGGGTATGCGCTTATTGCTGTCGGTATCGTACATAGCCGAAAAAATGTCTCCGCTTAGCATAAAACCATAGTGCAGCACCGCCGATCTGCCGCTGAGCATTTCTCCCAGATCAAAGCTGTCATATATCTGAGGTTCACTTTTTATCACTGCGGTCTCGGCAAGCTTTATAAGGTTTTGTTTTATGCCGTCAATATCCGCATTGTCCCTATACAGCACAAACCTGTTGGAGCCGTTGTTGACAGCTATATATTCAAGCTCGTTTTTTATTTCTCCTGCGGAGCCTTGGCTCAGATTGTCGCGAAAAACAGTGTAAAAAAAATTATGGCTTGAAAAATCTTCAAACCATAATTTATTGGTCTGATAAACAGCTAAAACAACCAAAAAAGTGATTATAAAATTTTTAAAATAATTAAGCATAGTATCCTCACCTTTTTAAGCTGCCAAAGCTTACTGCTTACCTATAAAATTAAAAGCGTATTTTTGACCGGGCAGCACTATAATACCGTCCAGATCAGACTGTATCTGGCTTTCCTTCCGGTTTATCGTCGTGGAATATGACGAACTCTGACCATTGTATGCAGCCGTAACAACAACGTAGTTCTTTCCCAGCTTAAGGTTTATTGTCTGACAGAATATTCCGGACTGACCCACAGTAAGATTGTAGCTTGCAAGCCTGCTGTATGATCCGTCTATAACAACATCGGGGTCGTATACGCTTATGTTGACAGACGATCCCTTTGCCGCTGTACCCGAAATTATTCTTGTTGAGTCAAATGTGGCCTCATAGCTTTTGGTTGTATCAAATCCCTCAGCGATTGAAAAATATGCCACCTGAGAAGGAGTCGTCCCTGATCCAAAAACATTTACGGCATTCGCTGCCATAAACAGAAATGTAATTAAAAATAAATATTTTATTTTTTTAATTATCATTCGGTTCCGCTCCTTTCCGAAAAGATGGTATGTATTTGCTCATTTCTACACATATACAGTATAACATACTATTGTTACAAAACTGTTACAGCTTATTTACTTTTTTTTTACTTTTATGGAAGATAAAATTTTCTGCCCGACATAATTCTTTTTTATTGATTATGTCAATAAAATATTGAAAAAAAAACCGTTTTGTTATATTATAGACTTATGGGAATGAAAATATACGCGATCCGAGCGCTGCAAATATCACAGTTTCTTTTTAAAACCGCCGCAGCGCAGGGAAAAAACAAGATAATATTATACCTGCGGACGGAATTAAAGCCGCAAAAAATATATAATAAAGAGAGGATGAAGTATAATGTATTCGCTGCCCCTTCAGGAGTTTATTGACGAATTCAATCTGGAGATCGTTTCGGGGAAGGAATTTGTTGAAGAAAAAACCATCATTACCCCCGAAATAAACCGCCCTGCCATTCAGCTTGCAGGCTTTTATGAACATTTCAGCGGAGAAAGACCCCAGCTCGTGGGACTTATAGAACACAGCTTTCTCAGCAGACTTGAAGGAAATTTCAGAAGAGAAACCCTTAAAAAATTCTTCTCATTCAAGGAGATGCCCTGCTTTATATTAAGCCGCAGTCTGGAGCCGTTTCCCGAAATGCTGGAATATGCCACCGAAAGCGGTATACCCGTTCTTGTGTCAAAGGACAAGACCACTCAGCTCACGGGCGACATACTCAACTGGCTCAAGGTAAAGCTTGCACCGAGAACAACCGTACACGGAGTCCTTGTGGATATTTATGGCGAGGGCGTGCTTATTATGGGAGAAAGCGGCATAGGAAAAAGCGAAGCCGCCCTGGAGCTTGTTAAAAGAGGTCACAGACTTGTGGCTGACGATGCCGTTGAGATCAAAAAAATTGCCCACGACAACCTTACGGGAAGCTGTCCCAAAATGATAAGATATTTTATTGAGGTAAGAGGCATAGGCATTATAAACGTCAAACAGATGTTCGGCGTTCAGTCGGTAATGGACAGCGCAAAAATAGATCTCGTTATAAAATTCGAGCCTTGGGAAAAGGGCAAAGCCTATGACAGAATGGGACTTAAGGAGGAGTATGAAAAAATACTCGACACAAAGGTAGTCTGTCACACCATACCCATACGCCCCGGAAGAAACGCAGCCGTTATATGCGAGGCAGCCGCCGTAAACAGACGACAGAAAAAAATGGGCTATAACGCCGCTCAGGTTCTCAACGACAGAATTATGCAGAATATAAAGCTTTGATATTATAATTTCAGCTAAAAACAAAAAAAGGAGCTTTTGACGATATGCCATACGAAGCCTTGAAGGAGCTTTTCGGAGACAGACTTCTTCTTAAGGAGCCTATGTCTTTGCACACCACTTTTAAAATAGGAGGGCCTGCGGACGTTATGCTGCTGCCCTCGTCTGCGGAGGAGGTAGCTTCGGCCGTAAAGCTTTTGGAAAGCAGCGGCGAACCTTATATTATAATGGGAAAAGGCTCAAATCTGCTTGTGGGAGATTTGGGCATAAGGGGAGCCGTCATAAAGCTGTCCTCCGAATTCGGAAAAATAACCGTTTCGGGGACAAATGTCAGGGCGCAGAGCGGAGCCTCCCTCGCCTCTGTCGCATCGATATGCCTTAAAAATTCTCTGACGGGCTTTGAGTTTGCATCGGGAATACCCGGCACCATCGGAGGCGGCGCAGCAATGAACGCAGGAGCCTACGGAGGAGAGCTTAAGGATACCATAAAGAGCCTGACCGTACTGAAGGACGGTCATATATCAATACTCGAAAATGCAGACTGCGGTTTCGGATACCGCACAAGCCGCATTATGCAGGAAGGTATGATCGTTCTGGAGGCCGAGTTCGGGCTTAGCTTAGGCGAATATAAAAAAATAGCCGAAAAAATGGGAGAGCTGTCCTCAAAGAGAAACGAAAAACAGCCCCTCGAATACCCTTCGGCAGGCAGCACCTTCAAGCGGCCCGAGGGATATTTTGCGGGAAAGCTCATAGAGGACTGCGGACTTAAGGGATATTCGATAGGAGGCGCAGAGGTCTCCGAAAAACATTCCGGCTTTGTGATAAACAAGGGAGGAGCCTCCGCAAGGGACGTTGTGAGACTCATTGAACACATTCAGAACGAGGTAATGAAAAAATTTGACGTAAGACTGGAACCTGAGATCAGGTTTGTTGGTGAATTTGCATAAAAGGAACCCTCATTTCACGATGAAATTGTGGATAATCTTTTTGACAAATTTGATATTTGGCAATTTTACTAATTCAAACTTTTAAAATATGAATAAATTCGCTGATTTTGGACTTGAATAGTCCGACACTTTAAACTATAATAGATAAAGCGATATGTCGGGGACAGCCGAGGTTGCTGCGCGCAGATATGGAGTATCTGTGCGGCGTTATGTATGACCTTGGCGCTTATTCATACACAGGTTTCATTCTGTTTGCAGAAAAAGGCGGTGAAACGTCATGGAATTTGTAATTGTAACGGGAATGTCGGGAGCAGGAAAAAGTATGGCTCTCAAATATCTTGAGGACATAGGCTATTTTTGCGTAGATAATCTTCCGCCTGCTCTTTTGCCCACATTTATTGACATCTGCGACAAAAACTCATCCGAGATGGAAAAGGTTGCGCTGGGTATCGACATAAGAGGAGGAAAGCTCTTTGACGGGCTTATCCATTTTATTGACAGCGAATATGACTCCGATGTAAAGTTCAAGGTCGTTTTTCTTGATGCGGACGATACAACGCTTATAAAACGATATAAAGAAACAAGACGTTCGCACCCTCTTTCAAAAAAGGGTACGATTCAGTCGGGCATTGATGCCGAAAGAGAGCTTTTGAAGCCTATGAAGAACAAAGCTCACTATATTATCGACACCACAAATATGCTCACAAGAACCCTTAAGGCTCGCATAAACGAAATGTTTCTTACAAATATGGACTATAACTCTATGATAACGACAGTTATGTCCTTCGGGTTCAAATACGGCATACCGCCCGAAGCCGATCTGGTCTTTGACGTGCGGTTTCTGCCCAACCCATTCTATATCCCCGAATTGAGAAATATGACGGGAAACGATGATGCAGTAAGGGATTTTGTTATGAAATCCGATGAGGCAAAGGAGTTTTCAAAAAAGCTTACCGATATGACGGAGTTTTTGATACCGAACTATGTCAAGGAGGGCAAAAACAATCTCGTCATTGCTTTTGGCTGTACGGGCGGAAAACACCGCAGCGTCACCTTTGCAAATCTTCTTTATGACCATCTTAAGAAGAATAACTACAGCGCCCTTATATCTCACAGAGATATAGAAAAGGACGGAAAGAGATAGATATGTCCTATACCTCTGAAATAAAGGATGAAATCTTTGAAAACCCCACTGTATCAACACATTGTCGTCTCGCAGAGCTGTCCGCATATATAAACACTCTCTGCGTTGCCGACACATCGGCGAGAGAAATGCTTTTTGTATGCGATGACAAGCGAAATGCCGACAGGATAAAAAAGCTTATAGGCGATCTGTTCGGATATGAATATACACCCGAAAAAATAAGAGAAACCTATGTTATACGCATAGATGAGGGTGAGGCTGTTATGAGAATACTGAGCCTTGCGGGTTCATTCTCACGGCTCGAAAACGACTCCTCCATAAACCCCTCTCTTATAAAACGAAACTGCTGCAAAGGAGCATATCTGCGCACAGCCTTTCTTGTCAACGGCTTTGTGACCGATCCGTCAAAAAACTATCATATGGAGTTTTCAGAAAAGGAATATGCCCACGCCTACGGCCTTAAGCAGCTTATGGCAGGTCTTGGCATATATGCGGGGATAACCGAAAGAAAAAACCGTTTTGTGGTTTATATAAAGGACAGCGAACAAATTTCGGATCTTCTGCGGATTATGTCCGCTCCCCTGTCCCTTCTCAAATTTGAAAACATAAAAATATACAAAGAAGTAAGAAACAACATAAACAGAAAAATCAACTGTGAAATGTCCAATATGCAGAAAACTATTTCGGCATCGGTCAGAGAAAAAAACGCCATTGAGCTTTTGATAAAAAAAGATCGTTATAGGGATCTGTCTCCAAAGCTTAAGGAGACAGCCGAACTGAGGCTTGAAAATCCCGATCTGAGCTATCAGGAGCTTGGCGCGCTTTTAAATCCCCCTTTGGGAAAATCGGGCGTCTATCACAGACTTCAAAAAATAATAAAAGAATCTCTGAGGGACTGAGATACTATATTCGGCTTTTTATTGTTATGCTGGTTTGCCGTTTATACAGCGGCATAAATATATACCAAAAAAGTCAGGGAGGACTATATGAAATGGTAGAAAAAAAAGTTACTGTAGGAAGCACAGACGGAGAGAGAACAGTTGCCAACATCGTTCAGCTTGCGAGCAAGTATAAAAGCTCCATAAGGCTTGTCAAGAACGATATGAGCGCAAACGCAAAAAGCATTATGGGAGTTATGTCCATAGGCGTCTATGAGGGCGAAAGCTTCAGCATCGTAGCCGAGGGCGAGGATGAGGATATGGCTGCAAATGCTTTTTATGAACACTTGAAGTAAGGCTTTTATATTCAGTATCATAATTTATCGGCCAAGAAGATGAGGAGTAATAAACTTAGGGTTCACAGAGAAGGCGTCCGAGGCTGAGAGACGCCCATCACACGGTTTATGAAGGTAGCATCGGAGCCTTTCGGCACAAAGTCTCAGGCTGTCTCAGCCCTATGAGAAAAGCCGGAACGTCTCGCCTGCGTTAAAGGTGTGAGGGATACTTGCGTATCTGCGCAAGGTCCTTGATAAAGTGTCCTTCGGGAAATAAAGGTGGTACCGCGGTCTTCGTCCTTTGCGACGGAGATTTTTTATTTTGGCAGAAAGGTAATGTGTAATGTCAATATGAAGAACAAACATACAAGAGGTATGCTCTGCGTGCTGAGCGGAGGTTTTTTGTGGGGATTTTCGGGCACCTGCAGCCAATATCTTTTTATGGAATACGGCTTTTCGGCGCAATGGCTTGCCGCTGTGAGAATGCTCTTTGCGGGAATCGTGCTTTCGCTTTTTATGATCGTCAGAGACAAAAGGCAGCTTTTCAGAATATTCTCCGACAAAAAAGACACGGCTGTGCTGCTCGTGTTTTCGGTTTTCGGACTTATGCTGTGTCAGTTGTCGTATCTGACTGCCATATTCTATTCAAACTCAGGTACTGCGACAGTGCTTGAATACCTCTTTCCCATAATGGTTATAGCCTTTGTATGTATAAAAACTCCCAGATCTCCCAAGCTAAGGGAGACAGTGGCTGTTATGCTTGCCATAGCGGGCGTGTTTCTCATATCGACCCACGGGGATCCTTCGTCACTCGTTATTTCAAAACAGGCTCTTTTCTGGGGGCTTCTGGCGGCGCTGACTACATTTATATACAATGCGGCTCCCGAAGGTATAATAAAAAAATACGGCAGCATATGCGTCACGGGTTTGGGAATGCTCATAGGCGGCGTACTGCTTTTCGTTATTATAAGGGGCTGGCGGAATACCCCCGATTTTGATATAATATCCTTATTAATGTGTTTTATAGTGTGCTTTGTGGGTACGGTAGCGGCCTTTACACTTTATCTCAGAGGTGTGGGAGATGTCGGCCCCATAAAAGCAGGTATGGCAGCCTCAATAGAGCCTGTTGCGGCAACCGTCATTTCTGCGGTATGGCTCGGTACAAAATTCAATCTTACAGACATCATAGGCTTTGCCTTTATTCTTGCAATAATATTTATAACGGCAGGGTCGGATACCGAAGCACAATAAATATAAATATAAATATAAAAAAAGCTTCGGTATAAATATAAACAGGAGGTCAAAAATGTATAAACAGCTTGAAAAAAACTATGACCATTCGGTCGTAGAGGACAGAATTTATTCAAAATGGCTTGAAAAAAACTATTTTCACGCTGTACCCGACAACAGCAAAAAGCCTTTTACGATCGTCATTCCCCCGCCGAACATAACGGGGCAGCTCCATATGGGTCACGCCCTTGACAATGCTATGCAGGATATGATAATCCGTTTCAGAAGAATGCAGGGATACAATGCCCTTTGGCTGCCCGGTACGGATCACGCAAGCATTTCTACAGAGGTAAAAATCGTAAATCAGATGGCGGAGGAAGGACTCACAAAAAAGGACATCGGCAGAGAGGCTTTTTTGGAGCGCGCATGGGCGTGGAAACGTGAATACGGTTCAAGAATAATAAATCAACTCAAAAAGCTTGGCTCCTCATGCGACTGGGAGAGAGAGCGCTTTACAATGGACGAGGGTCTTTCAAAGGCCGTTCTGGAGGTATTTGTGCGCCTCTATAAAAAAGGCTGGATATATAAGGGCGAAAAACTCATAAACTGGTGTCCCACCTGCAAGACCACAATTTCCGACGCAGAGGTTGTCCACGAGGATATGGACGGACATTTCTATCACCTCAAATATCCTATAAAGGGCACGGACGAATTTCTTGAATTTGCCACGACACGTCCCGAAACTATGCTTGGAGATACTGCGATTGCAGTAAACCCCGAGGACGACAGATATAAGGACGTTGTGGGCAAGGTGTGTATTCTCCCCTTTGTGGACAGAGAAATACCCGTCATTGCAGACTCCTATGTAGATATGAAATTCGGTACGGGCGTTGTAAAGATAACCCCTGCTCACGACCCCAACGATTTTGAAGTAGGCTTAAGACACAATCTCCCCTGCATAAACATACTGAATGATGACGGCACAATAAACGAAAACGGCGGAAAATTCGCAGGAATGGATCGCTATGAGGCAAGAAAGCAGATCATAAAAGAGCTTGACGAAATGGGGCTTTATATCAGAACCGAAAACATCAGGCACGCCGTAGGTACTCACGACCGCTGCGGAGACGTTATCGAACCTCTCATAAAAAGTCAGTGGTTTGTAAAAATGGACGAGCTTGCAAAGCCTGCCATAGAAGTCCTTAAGGACAAAAGACTTGAATTTATACCCGAGCGTTTCGGAAAAACCTATCTTCACTGGCTTGAAAACATACACGACTGGTGTATCTCCCGTCAGCTTTGGTGGGGTCACAGAATACCCGCATACTACTGCGAAAAGTGCGGTCATATAAACGTATCCGCCAAAAAGCCCGATTCCTGCGAAAAGTGCGGCTGTACAGCTCTTAAACAGGACGAGGACTCTCTCGACACATGGTTCTCATCGGCTCTCTGGCCTTTCTCCACTTTGGGATGGCCCGATGAAACCGAGGAGCTTAAGTATTTCTATCCCACAAGCGTGCTTGTTACGGGCTATGACATTATATTCTTCTGGGTAATAAGAATGGTATTTTCGGGAATGGAACAGATGAAAGACGTTCCGTTCAGAAAAGTCCTCATTCACGGCCTTGTAAGGGATAATTTAGGAAGAAAAATGTCAAAATCCCTCGGCAACGGCGTTGACCCTCTCGAGGTAATAAACGAGGTTGGCGCAGACGTGCTCCGTCTCACTCTCATTACGGGAAACGCCCCCGGAAACGATATGCGCTGGAGAGAGGAAAAAGTGACCGCAAACCGAAACTTCACAAACAAGCTCTGGAATGCGACACGTTTCATACTTATGAATTTTAAGGACGGAGAGGACATAAGCTGCAGCCCCTCCGAGCTGACAGATGCCGACAAATGGATATTGTCAAAGGCAAACTCCCTTGTCAAAAACGTAACCGAAAACCTCGAAGCCTATGAGCTGGGAGTAGCCGTTCAGAACACATATGACTTTATATGGGACGAGTTCTGCGACTGGTATATCGAAATGGTAAAGCCCCGCCTTTATAATGAGGACGACCCCACCAGAAACGCAGCCCTCCACACTCTGAAAACCGTGCTTATAACGGCTCTCAAGCTTCTCCACCCCTGTATGCCCTTCATAACCGAAGAGATATTTACATCCCTGCAGGACGAGGAGGAGTCTATTATGGTATCCTCGTGGCCTGTTTATAAGCCCGAGTATAACTTCCCCGATGAAGAAAAC
The DNA here is from genome assembly GCA_947630725.1 of uncultured Clostridia bacterium. Lineage (GTDB taxonomy): Bacteria > Bacillota > Clostridia > Lachnospirales > CAG-274 > JAJQCI01. Next base: position 18,594 of record CANRIS010000005.1, on the reverse strand, counting down.
GCCATAGGACTTATAAAGACGGCTCTCAAAAATATAAGAAACCGCCGTTCGGATATGAACGTGGCTCCCTCAAAAAAGGTGGATATATACATCGGCTCGGAGGATCCCGAGATAAGAAATATATTTGCAAAAAGCAAATCCTTCTTTGCGTCCCTTGCGGGAGCGTCCAATGTCATAATAGAGGACAGCACGGCAGACAAGGGCAGCGACTTTGTGAGCATAGTCATTCCCGATGGACTTATATCAATACCCTTTGCAGAGCTTATTGATATTGAAAAGGAAACCGCAAGGCTTTCAAAGGAAAAAGAAAAGCTCATAAAAGAGGTTGAAAGAGTCGAAAAGAAGCTCTCCAACAGCGGCTTTGTCTCAAAGGCTCCCGAAAAGGTAATAAATGAAGAAAAGGCCAAGGGTGAAAAGTACAGAAAAATGCTTGCTGCCGTAGAAGAACAGCTTTCGGCGCTTAAAAAATAACACCGACACGCTGTCATCAAAATGCAGCCGCATTTTGATGACAGCCCAAATGTGCGTGCCGGACAAGATAAGCTACTTTATTTGGATATAGGACGGGCAAAGCTATTGCTCAGTGCTTTTCCTTACGGAAAAGTTGCCCTTCGGGCAATCCGACATCTTTCGGACACCATCAGTGCTTTTCCTTACGGAAAAGTTGCCCTTCGGGCAATCCGACATCTTTCGGACACTACCTGCGGATTAAAGTCTGCGATGCATAATAATATATTCGTTTTATATTTTTATATTTTCGTTCAATATACTTTTTTGTCAATCTAAAAACTGCCGCAGTTTTAATGCTGCGGCAGTAATTTTATAATAATTTATAATAATTTTATATTGACTTTTATATTGATTTTATTTATTGTTTTTTTCTGTTTCGGTTTCGTCAGCGGCGGCTGCTTCTTCTATTGAAGAAAAGTCAGCCTTTTCAATAAGCTCACTGCATTTTTCTATGTAGTCAAGCTCCGTTTCGATAAGATTTTTTATACCCTTTGAAAGTACATCAAACCTTGTGCGAAGGTCGGCTATGCGAGCCTGGGTTTCATAAAGCTCCTTGTTAGCCGAAAGCAGCTTTTCGTCCGCCAGCTTCTGAGCCTTTTCAAGAATAACGGCAGCCTTTTCAGCCGCATTCTGTCTTGACTGCTCCGAGGCTTTTTCGGCAAGCATTATTGAATTTCTGATAGTGTCTTCAAGAGACTTATAATAGGATATTGTTTCTTCAAGGTTTCTTATTTTGTCCCTATAGGAGGAATTTTCTTTATACAGTTTCTCCACGTCTACAATGACCTTGTTCAGAAACTCGTCTACCGCATCGGGCGCATAGCCCAACGCAACCTTTTTAAATTCAACCGTTTCAATATCAATAGGTGTAATCAATTTCTGTCCCTCCTACAGACACAGGCTCTCTTTTCAGTATTTTATAAGCTTTATTTTAAGCCTGTCTTTTTTTGTTTTTCCCAAAAAGTCCAATATTTTGAGCCTTCCCGTACCTCTGAGGGTAACTACATCTCCGGGGACAAGCTTTTTTGAGGAGCTTGTGATTTGCTGCCAGTTTACAAAAACCTTTCCCGCTTTTACAGCATCGGATGCCTTTCCTCTCGATATGCCAAGTCCTGCCGAAATAACAGCATCTACCCTCTCCGATGCCGCCGTTTTTATGATCTCGTTAACTCCGATCGTCTGCGTAAATCTTTCGGTATCCTCCGTGACAGCGCAGCCAACCCTTGTTCTGCCGACCTTTTCGAGATTTGCCGCAACAAAGTCCGCCACATAAGTCTCAACAAAAATCAGTGCTTCATTTTCTCTGAGGATTATGTCGCCCGTCCTGTCTCTTTCTATGCCAAGCCCAAGCACCGAGCCGAGAAGAGCTCTGTGCGAAAGCCTTTCCGTACCGTAGGCGCTGCAGCTTATGAGGACTGTCTCTATGGGGAAGTCATACTCCTCGCAAAATTCGGGAAAAAATCCTACCATAAGCCTTTCGGCATCTTCATATCCGCCCCATAGCCTTATATCAAGCTCCGAAAAGCAGTCCTGCGCCAAAGCCCTTAGCCTTGCTGCGCTGACAGGATCCGCAAAATCCGAAAAATAAGGTTCTTTCCTTCTGCAGGCTGCCTCGGCTCTGTCAAGTCCCTTTGCGACAAAAAGTCTCAGCCTGCTGTCGTCAATGCTCTTTAAAAGCTCGTTTTTGTCAGACATATCTTACTATCACCATAACAATAAGATTGCACAAAAGCTCCACAAGCAGAATGGCTATGACGGGAGAAAAATCAAGTCCGATGCCGCCGCCAAGAGGAGATCTGTCAAAAAGTCTCCTTATGGGAGCGAGAACAGGCTCCGTCAGCGTATAAATAAGATCGACAAATTTGTTTCTTCTGTCAATGGGCAGCCAGCTCAGCAGACATCTTATGAGTATAAGTATATAAAACAGCCTTGACATACCCTGTATGGTTCTTACGAGTAAAAATTTTAAACTCATCATATTCATCATATTAAGCTTATCTCCACTTTGTCGAAGAGGTCTTTGGTATATCTATGCCGTTCGCCTGAAGCTCATCGGCAAAGTTTCCCGTAATATCTACATTCATGGGACCGATAATGAGTATCTCGTCCGAGATCAACTGAAGGGTGCCGTCAAGAACATAGCTTGCACCGCTGAGAAAGTCGCTGATTCTCTGAGCAGTGGCAAAATTGACTTTTGAAAGATTGACAACAACGGTTTTTCTGTCTCTGAGGGCGTCACAGGCCTCTCCTGCCTCTTCCACGCTGGTGGGATTGCTCACAAGCACCTCCATCTGGATATTTGTGTCGATCTTATACACCTTTGAGTTTGCCCCGTAGCGGCTTGACGTATACCTTCTGCCCGATGGCGAGGTTCTGTTTACCTGTCTTGGGGCGGAGCCTCCGTCATAATCGTTGTCTTCGTATTCCTCTACGCCTTCTTCGTCATAATATTCTTCTTCAAAGTTTGGCGGAAAGAGCTTTTCCTTAAGGTTTTCCCATACATTGATCATAGTACGCTTCCTCCTGTTGTGTAGTTTCTCATGCCGAATATGCCCGTGCCTATCCGCACAATATCGGCGCCTTCTTCTATTGCCGTTATATAATCGTTAGTCATTCCCATAGACAGGTACGTCATATCTATATTATCGCCGTTTTTTGCTTTAATGTCAACAAATAATTGACGCATTTTTTTAAAATATATTCGGTTGTTTTCGGGATTTTCTACATAAGGAGCCACAGTCATAAGTCCCTTGACCCTTATGCCCCCAAGCTTTCTCAGCTCTTCTATTACGGCAGGCACCTCATCGGGCTCAAAGCCGTGCTTGCTCTCTTCTCCTGCGGCGTTTATTTCGATAAGAATATCGCTTAAAAGACCTGCGGTCTCTGACCGTTTGCTTATCTCACGGGCAAGCCTTATGCTGTCTACGGAATGAATAAGAGCGACCTTGCCTATTATATATTTTACCTTGTTTGTCTGAAGGCTGCCTATGAGGTGCCAGCTTACATCGCCTTCTATGACGTCCAGCTTTTCCATAAGCTCCTGAACCCTGTTTTCGCCCAGATTTTTTATCCCCAGATCAACAAGCCTTTGTATTCTCTCGCAGTCTATGGTTTTTGTGACACCGAGGAGCGTTATATCCTCGGGACGTCTGCCTGCTCTTTCGGCAGCAAGCCTTATATTCTCCTTTATTTCAGCCAGATTTTTTTCAATACTGTCAATACTGTCCATTATACATCTACCTGCCTTTTTTATTTATAAAGCATATCGTTGGCTTCTATATTTTTGGGGTCGGTTATGACCCTGTCGTATATGCTTATATTTGGATTTTTTTCGGGACTTAATATGGTATGAGTAGAGTTTGACGTGCTGTCCGTAAGGTCTATGGTATAAAACTGGGCTATACCCGTATTCATAATATAAACTCCGTCCCTCGTCTCGACCTGCGAAAGCTCGTATGCGTCCTCGGGATCGTTGGGGTTTAAAACAATATCGTGCAGAACAAGGGTATCATATCCTACGGGGAAGTATGCAAATTCTCCCGTCACATCGCCTACCGTGACCTTTGTGCCGTTCTGTTTTGTTACTGCGCCGTCCGAAACATACTTTGCAGGGATCTTTATAAGAGTGTTTTCGACAATGGAAGAATTTGAAATTTTATATCCCGTCTTTACTTTGTCTATCTCAAAGGTTATGTTTCTCAGGTACATATGATCAATTATATATTTGGACGCCCTCAATATAACGAAGGTGGTTTTGTTTCCCGGCTCGATGGTGTCCACAATAACGTCCATATCCTGTTTTTCGCCCATAGAATCCGTTATGTATATTGTTCTTTTGTCGCCCTTTTCCCAATCCGCCACAAAGCCTGAATCTATATAGGCGGCTATATACCATACGTTTGATGTAAGTATCTTGAATATACTTTCTCCCTCGGCTACCTGGGCTCCTGCAACATGAGACGACTCGCTGCTCTTCTTTATGTCCTTCTGCGTGAGGCTCTCCATTGTTTCGGGCGTAAGGCTTTCTTCAAAGCCATCGGTTTCAAGACACATTATGCCGCCCTCAGATGCCGTCACAACGAGGGAATTTTTGGATATAACCTCCTGCGCTCTCTGTCTTTCTCCCGATATTTCAGCGCTTTCGCCTGCGCTGTTCAGAATGGCCTGATCCCTCATTTCCTGCTTTACAGACGCATTGTTTGAGAAATCCCTCAGAGCCTCGGTATCGAACCTGACAAAGCTCATCGCCGCATCGTCCGAAAGAGCCTTTATTTCAAGATTTATTCTTTTTGCCGTTTCGTTTGAGGAGTCTATCTCCTGCTTTGCCTGTTCTCTGTTGATTATATTTTCGTCAATGTCGGCGATTGATTTTTCCGCCTCGTCCACTGCGTCCGATGCCTTTACCGTACAGATGGTTTCGCCGCCTACGACCTTTTCCCCATCGGGCACAAGAAAGCTCACTGTGCCTGCCATTGTGGTCTTGTAGGGAGTTTCGCTCCTTATTATAAGACCCTCCGCCGATTTCGGCGTATCAATACTGCCTATCTGAACGGTGTCATAACTGACAGCACTTTTGAGGGCATATCTTATTACGTTGCCCCCTATGTACAATACCGAAAGCAGCAGGAAAAATATCATAAAAACCTGTGCCGCTCCCTCATAGCCTATGCCGCTGACCTTTCTTCTCTCGATAGGCTTTTTCCTCGTGGGAGCAGGCTTGCGGGCAGTCCTTGCGGTTGTTGTTCTTGCGGTCGTCCTCGCAGGAGCCTTGACTGCAGTCCTTACGGACGTTCTTGCGGGAGCCTTAGCCCCTGTCCTTACGGTCGTCCTTGGGGCAGTATTTGTTCGGCTGCTGTGGACTGCCGTCTTTGAGGGGGCTGTCCTGTAGCTTTTGCTGCGGGTCTGCCCTACAGATGAGGTTCTGTTTTTTTTGGTCTTGACATCGTTGATGCTTATTACCTTTCTGCCTCTGTTTGCGTTAGCGGAGACTCTGCGGCTTCTGCTGTCGGAGCCGACCGAGCCCCGGCGTGAGATATAGACAGGCTGAACCGTTCGTCTGCTGTTGGGCGTTTTGTTCTGTATTCTGTTGTTATATCTGCTGTTGTTGTTTTTTCTGTCCAATTATATCATATCCCCGCTTGTCATAAACTTTTCCCGTAATGAATATATAAATTATATGATTATGCACGAAAACCAAGCGCTGTGAAAAAGACGGGAGGCAAACACCATAAAATCTCCAAATGCCATCAAATCAACGCTCCGCCGGCACGGAACGCACCGTTTCGGCAGGAGCGGAAAAAGAACATCCGCACCGAAAACGGCTCTCGGAAATATTATACCAATAATAATACTTTTTTTCAACCTTTCGGTGATTATATTTCCCTCCGAGGCCATAGCAGCCGCAAAGGAGGGGCTTATACTATGGTACAGAGCCGCCCTGCCCTCGCTTTTTCCCTTTGCGGTGGGTACCACCTTGCTCATAAATTCGGGTTTTCTGGAGTTTATGAGCAAAACGGCATCCTTGCCAAGCAGAAAAATACTGAAAGTTTCTCCCGAAGGATTTTTTGTTTTTATAAGCGGTCTGCTTTCGGGCTATCCCATAGGCATAAAAACCCTTGCCGAAATGTACGAAAGCAGGCTGTTGACGAGAGATGAAGCCCTCAGACTTTCGGCATTCTGCAACAACTCGGGGCCTCTTTTCATAATAGGCAGTCTGTCGGCTGTTATGCTGAAAAGCGTGTCAGCGGGGCTGCCAGTCCTCATATGCCACTATGCGTCAGCTCTCATAACGGGCATAGTACTCGGATATTCGGCAAAGGAGTCGCCCAAGCCTGAAAAAAGACATTTAGGCTCAAAAATGCCCTTCGGACTTGCCCTTTCCGCCGCAGTCGAAAGAGGCTGTTCCTCCATGATAACCGTAGGGGGCTATATTGTGCTTTTTGCTGTTGTCACACGCCTTATATATGTATCTGGCATACTGACATTTTTGTTTTTGCCCCTTTCATTTTTGGGCAGCGAAAAAATCCTTTTGGCAAAGTCGTTTTTGCTGGGGCTTCTGGAAATGACAAACGGATGCAGTCTTTTGTGCGGCTGCGATACCCGACTTAAGCTGCCTCTTTTATGCTTTATAGTTTCATTCGGAGGGCTGTCTGTCCACGCTCAGTCGGCAGGCTTTTTGGAAAATGCGGGACTTCCCTTCGGTCCATATATAAAGGGAAAGATATTTTCGGCATTTTTGTCATTTTTTATGTGTCTTTTGTGGGAGATATTGTTTTTTAGGGGCTGAAAAAGCTTTTGTCATTAACAAATATGAGGGGTTATAAGGCCCCTCACTAAATTTGTTTGCATAGTTATGAATTCTTAAGCTCGTCTCTGTTGCCTATTATTATTTCGATTTCGCTGTTGAGCTGATCTTCAAGCTGTTCTGTTGATTCTTCAAGGATCCTCACTGCCTCTCTCGACTCGCTCTCGACCTTGTGCAGAGTCTGTGTGATGGCCTCTTCGACATCGCTGAGAAGATCATCGGCATAAGAAACGGCATTTATTCTGATTTCTCTTGCGTCTTCCTTTGCATCGGATACAATAGCCTCGGCCTCGGCCTTTGCCGCTCTTGTGATCTCGTGGTCAAGTATAAGCTTTTCGGCCTGATCCTCGGCCTGCTTTATGATCTGATTGGCCTTATTGTGAGCCTCCTGCACAATTTTTTCGCATTTTTCCGATATTCTTCTGGCCTGAGAGATTTCAGAAGGTATGTTAAGTCTGATGTCCTGCAGAAGTTCAGTTATCTGTTCTTTTTCGACCAGAATCCTGTTGCCCGAAAAAGCCGATTTTTTGCAAGTATCCAGATAATCCTGGATCTCGTCGATGATATCGATAATTGAATCCATAGTTATTTTTCCTCCCTGTTTTTAAATTTCCTGTCTAAACAGTTCTTGACACATTCGGGAACCATGTCCTCTACAGAACCGCCAAACATAGCTATCTCTTTTATACTGCTTGAGCTTATGAACATATTGTCCGAGCTCGATGAAATAAATACGGTTTCTATATCCTCCGCCAGCTTTCTGTTTGCAAGCGCCATTTTAAATTCATATTCAAAATCCGTAACGGCTCTTAAGCCTCTTATAACAAGTCCGGCGTCCACCTGTCTGCAAAAATCCACAAGCAGACCATAAAAGGATCTTACCTCCACATTAGGCATATTTCGTGTGGCCTCTTTGAGCATAGCAACTCTTTCTTCAACCGAAAAGAGCGAGGCCTTGGACGGATTGTCCAGAACAGCGACCACAAGCTTTTCGACAAACACGGCGCACCTTTCCATAATATCTATGTGACCGTTTGTCACAGGGTCAAAGCTCCCCGGATATACAGCCTTAAGCATTTTTATTCCTCCATGTGCTTTTTTGAGATCGTCACAGTTCTCTCAAAAAAGTGATTTTTGTTGTTTTTCCATAATCCTTTATACGAAAAACCGAAAATCCGGGGGTCACGATCTCAGGCTCGTCCTTTGCCTGTTCAACAACAACTATTCCCTCTTTATTAAGTATACCCGAATTTTTTATTTCGTCAAGTATATTTTCAATAAAATCCGAATAATAGGGAGGATCCATAAAGATTATGTCAAACCTGTATCCGCTGTCCTCAAGTTTTTTAAGGGCTCTTTTATGATCCATGCCCAGAACAAGCGAGCTGTCCTCAAAGCCTGTCTTTGTTATGTTTTTTTTGACGATACGAACAGCCTTTGGATCCGAATCCACAAAAACGGCTTTTTTGGCTCCTCTCGAAAGAGCCTCTATGCCAATGGCTCCGCTGCCTGCAAAAAGATCCAAAAAACAACTCTCCGAAAGCATGGGCATAAGAATATTAAAAAGAGATTCCTTTATTCTGTCGGTAGTAGGTCTTGTGCCAAGACCCTCCGGCGCATAGAGCGTGCTGCCTCTTTTGCTGCCCGATATAACTCTCATTTTTTTGCCTCCCATTATCCATTACAGTATACCACAAAATATAATGATAAGTAAATAACTTTTTTACAAAAAATCAAGTTTTTTGCATATTTTTTTGTATATACTCCCCAATTTTCCCTCTTGTGTCAGATTTTAGACAAATAAAAGATATTTCGGGTAATAAAAAAGACTTAAAAAAAATCAGACTGCCATTTATCCCGAATATTACCTGTTATAAATAGCTTTTACGGGGTCAAAATAATATCGTAACAGAGATAAAAATGATCGTATATGATAAATAAAATTTTTTCATAACAATTCATTGATATTATCTTCTGTTATTTCGGCGGGAACACTGAAAATAAAAAATTGTATTGCAAAACGCATAAAATTTTCGGATAAAAAAGGCAGATTCCTTAGCTTCCGAAGCAAGAGGCTTTAAACAGATGCCGAAATTTTATCCGAAAAAAAATTTTTTATTCCTATCGGTGTTTCCTTATATATATAATACTGTGCGGGAGATTGTAAAAATTCTGTCAAAAGCTCCGGCATAAAACTTTCAGGAGGTATTTATTATGGCAAGTAATAATAACAGCTCGGGAACAGGCAACAAGGTAAACGTACCCGAAGCAAAAAAGGCTATGGAAAATTTCAAGTATGAGGTTGCAAACGAAATCGGCGTACCTTTAAAGAAGGGTTATAACGGCGACCTTACTTCTGCTCAGAACGGCTATGTCGGCGGATATATGGTCAAGAAAATGATCGAGGCTCAGGAGAAGAAAATGGCAGGAGAGACACCCGACGAATAATCTCCCGACAGATCTTCTTAAAAGTGCTTTGCCACGGGCGCTGCGGTATTTCCGCAGCCCTTTTTTTATGCGAAAAAACCCTGAGCACAAAAATACAAATGCGTCAGGGTTATTAAGTTTGTGTTGTGTTTCGGATATATCAGCTTTGTTCCAGAAGTCCCGTATAAAGCTGCCAATAAACTCCCTTTTGTTTTATGAGGGTATCGTGATCTCCCCTTTCTATGATTCTTCCGTGATCCATTACCATTATTACGTCCGAATTTTTGATGGTGGAGAGCCTGTGGGCAATAACAAATACCGTTCTGCCTTTCATAAGAGAATCCATACCGTCCTGGACGATTTTTTCGGTTCTCGTATCTATCGAGGAGGTAGCTTCGTCAAGAATAAGTGCAGGCGGGTTTGCAACGGCGGCTCTGGCAATAGACAAAAGCTGTCTCTGACCCTGCGACAGATTTGAGCCGTTTCCCGTAAGCATTGTGTCATAACCCTCCGGAAGCCTCTTTATAAAGTCGTCAGCCCCGGCAAGCTTTGCCGCTGCCTTCACCTCCGAATCAGAGGCATCGGGCTTTCCGTATCTTATGTTCTCCATAACCGTACCCGTAAAAAGGCTTGTTTCCTGAAGTACCATTCCGAGGGAGCGTCTCAGCTCTCCTTTTTTTATTTTGTTTATATTTATGCCGTCATAGCGTATTTTGCCGTCCTGTATATCATAGAAACGGTTTATGAGGTTTGTGATGGTGGTTTTGCCTGCTCCCGTAGCGCCTACAAAAGCTATCTTCTGACCGGGCTTTGCGTAGACCTCTATATCGTGAAGGACTATCTTGTCGGGATCATAGCCGAAATCCACCTTGTCCAGAATAATATCCCCCTCAAGCTGCCTGTACTCGACCTCTCCTGTGTCGCTGCGCATATACTTCCACGCCCAAACGCCTGTTCGTATAGGGCTTTCTTCAATGCTGCCGTCGGGTCTGAACTTTGCTTGTACAAGCATAACATCGCCCTCATCCGTCTCCTTTTTTTCATCAAGCAGCTCAAATATTCTTTCGGCTCCTGCCAGAGCCATAACGATAAAGTTGACCTGCTGAGACATATTCGACACGGGCATATTAAAGCTTCTGTTAAGCTGCAAGAAAGATGCCAGCGAACCTACGGTAAAGCCCCCTATGCCGTTTATGGCGAGGACTGCTCCCAGAATAGATGTAAAAACATAGCTTATGTGACCTAAGTTTCCCATTATGGGCATAAGAATGTTTCCGTATTTGTTTGCGTTTTTGGCTGCATCGAAAAGCTCATCGTTTATCTTTACAAAATCCTCTATACTTTCGTCCTCGTGACAGAATACCTTTACGACCTTCTGTCCCTCTATAAGCTCTTCTATATAGCCGTTTACTTCGCCGAGCCTTTTTTGCTGCATTACAAAATATTTTCCGCTGAGTCCGCCTATTTTCCGTGTGGCAAGTATCATTACTGCGCCCATAGCCAGCGTCATTACCGTAAGAGGTATATTAAGTCTTATCATACAGAATATAGTGCTTATAAGCATCATCATACCATTTATTGTCTGTGGTATGCTCTGGCTTATTAGCTGCCTCAGAGTGTCGGTGTCATTTGTATAAAGGCTCATTATTTCGCCGTGAGAATGGGTGTCAAAATATTTTATGGGCAGACTCTCCATATGGCGGAACATCTCCTCACGCAGGTTTCTGAGCGTGCCTTGGGTTATGCCCACAAGTATCCTGTTGTATGCCCATGTTGAAAAAACTCCGACTGCGTATATTCCTGCCATAACAGCCATAGCTCTGAGAAGTGGGCCGAAGTCTCCACCGCCTGCCTTGACAAGAGGAACGATGTAGTCGTCTATGAGGCTCCTCATAAACATTGTGCCTCTGACATTTGCAAGAGCGCTGAGAATTATAAACAAAACTACAAATATATATCTGAATTTATAATACTTAAGCACATATTTTACTACCCTTGCGAAGGTTTTTGCCGGAGCCTTGGCTCTTGCGGTTTTTCTTCTTTCTGCCATTATTCCTCATCTCCCTTCATCTGGGACTCATATACCTCTCTGTATATGTCGTTCGCTGCGAGAAGCTCCTCGTGAGTGCCGAATCCGTTTATTTCGCCGCCGTCCATAACTATTATTCTGTCGGCATCCTGAACCGAGGTGATCCTCTGAGCTATTATGAGCTTTGTGGTGTCGGGTATTTCCTCTCTGAAAGCCTTTCTTATCATTGCGTCCGTTTTTGTGTCCACCGCCGAGGTAGAATCGTCAAGTATGAGTATCCTCGGCTTCATAAGAAGCGCTCTGGCTATACATATCCTCTGTCTCTGACCTCCCGATACGTTTGTGCCGCCCTGCTCTATCCTTGTGTCATAGCCGTTGGGCATTGCCGATATAAATTCATGAGCCTGAGCATATTCGCAGGCTTTGACTATTTCTTCGTCCGTGGCGTTCGGATCGCCCCATTTCAGATTTTCCTTCACCGTACCCGAAAAAAGCACGTTCTTTTGAAGCACCATGGCAACGCTGCCTCTCAGGGCGTCAAGATCATAGCTTTTTACATTCAAGCCTCCCACAAAAACCTCGCCCTCCACAGGGTCATAAAGTCTTGGTATAAGCTGTACAAGAGTAGATTTTGACGAGCCTGTGCCGCCTATTATGCCTATCGTCTCTCCCGATTTTATATTCAGGTTTATGTTTGTAAGACAGTTGTTTCTGCCCTTTTTATAGGCAAAGCTTACGTTTCTGAATTCTATTGAGCCGTCCTTTACCTCCTTTATGCTGTCGGTGGGGGCAGCAAGATCGGTGGTTTCGTTTATTACCTCGGCGATTCTCTCTCCCGAGGCTCTCGACATAGAGATCATAACAAAAGCCATTGAAATTATCATAAGGCTCATAAGTATATTCATGGTATATGTAAAAAGGCTCATAAGCTGACCCGTAGTCAGAGTGCCGCCCACTATCATTCTTGCTCCAATATAAGATATAAGGAGTATGCACGAATATACCGTAAACTGCATTACGGGCATATTGGATACGAGAATAGTCTCGGCCTTCATAAACATTTCATAGACGTTTCCTGCGGCTATTTTGAATTTTTTTATCTCATAGTCCTCTCTTACAAAAGCCTTTACGGTTCTTATGCCGCTTATGTTTTCCTGCACTCCTGCGTTTAAGTCATCGTATTTTTTGAATACCTGCGTAAATATGCTGTGGGCTCTCGTCATTATAAAATAAAGGGCTACACCCAGAAATATTATGGCTCCCACATATACAAGAGCCAGAGAGGGTCTTATTATACAGGTCATAACAAATGCGCTTATGAGCATAAGGGGCGAACGTATGCACATTCTTATTATCATCTGGTACGCATTCTGAAGGTTTGTCACGTCCGTTGTAAGTCTCGTAACAAGACCCGATGTAGAATATTTGTCAAGGTTTGAAAACGAAAACCTCTGTATGTTTCTGAACATGGTTTCCCTCAGATTTTTGGCAAATCCCATAGAGGCCTCTGCGGCAAAGCTGCCTGCCAGCACGCCTCCCATAAGGCTTATGCAGGCTGCCGCTATCATAAGCAGGCCTATTATGACAACCCTTTTGAGGTTGCCCTCAGAAATGCCCATATCCACTATCTTGGACATAAGAAAAGGTATGAGTATTTCCATAAATACCTCTATAGAAACAAACAGAGGAGCCAAAAGCGATGGTTTTTTATATTCCTTTATTTCAGCCATTAAGGTTTTAAGCATTGTCTGTGTACCTCTCTTTCCTGTTTTCCGTTAAAATAAATTTTTTTATATTCTTCTTTTTTTATATGTTTTCTTTTATATTTTTCGGATTTTCCAGATTTTCAAGCATTTTTTTAAGCTGATCCGATATTTTTTCAAGCTCCTCGTCCGAAAATCCGCAGCACAGCATATCGTACATATAGTTCAGATCGTCCTTTGCGGCTTTCAGATACTCCTCGCCTTTTTCACTCAGTATTATCTGCCTGTAGCGCCTGTCCTTCTTGCTTTCGGTTATTTCGACAAGCTCCTTGGCATTCAGCCTTTTGAGCAGCCCCGTTATTGTAGGCTTTGAGAGCATAAACCTTTTTTCTATGTCGATGGGATTTATCTCTCTGTCCTCATTCAGCTTAAGATGCGCAAGTATGGTGGCCTGAGCCGCAGTAATATTATATTCGGCCATTCTGCAATTTAATCTCTTCTCAAAAAACAGGTGAATCTGTTTGATCATTATACATATTTTCTGTCCGACAGGAATACTGTCGAAATAATTTTTTTCGTTATCCTCCAAGTCATCACCTCCCAAAATATACTTAGCAGGCTAATTATATATCATGAGATATGCTTTGTCAATATGATTTTGAACATAGGTCAAAAATTCGTCCTGCATTTCGTTTTTTGTGCATAAAAAAACCTCCGCATTGGTTTCGGAGCCTGTGCGGAGGTCTGTTTGTTCTGTGTTTTTACATTATTGAGCCGACAGCGAATCTTCGTTTACGGGAAAATCAAAATAGGTATCGGGATAGGGTTCGCCGTCCAGCGTAAAGTGCCACCACTCTGTATCGAGGGGGTTGAAGCCGTTTTCAAGCATTATGTCTCTCAGAGTGTTTCTGTTGTCAAGCTGCCCCTCTGTCAGTCCCTCGGTATAATCGGGATGTGAAAGCTCTCCGAAATAGTCGAAAACTCCTCCCATATCGACTTCCTTTCCCGTATTCATATCAAAAAGGGTCAGATCAACGGTACTTCCTCGGCTGTGTCCCGACTTGTCGGCAATATACCCCTGTTCAAACAGCACGGATTTGTCAAGCTCGGGATAAAAATAGTCCTTCATGCGTGTGTCATCGGTATCCTCAGCCCACTCTATAAAATTGTTGACTGCCGTCTGAGGGCGGTATGCGTCATAAATTTTCAGTCTGTAGCCAAGTGCCTTTGCGTCTTCCGATGCGCCCTTAAGAGCATCGGCAGCCTCTTTTGTAATAAGCGCGCAGGGTTCTTCATAGCCGTCTATCCTGTCTCCGACAAAATTATAGGTAGAATAATATCTGATCTCAAGTATAGCATCGGGTACCGCCTCAGAAACAGAAACAAATCCCGATGCATCGGAGGCGGCATCTTCGGCCATAATTGCGTTTTCGGCAGAGACAGTCTCCGAAGTATTCTCCTGTGTGGCAGGCTCACCCGTCGAGCAGGCGGCAAGCATTGCGGCAGCAGCAGCCGCATAAGCAAATAGAATTATTTTTTTGTACATTATATCGTCTCCTTTTTTTGAAATTTCCGATGAAAGCATCGGTTAAGTTTTTGATTTTCCATATCGCAAACCTCTTAAAATAATGTTTTTAGCCGCTCTTATTATTAACGTAAATATAAGCGACACAATAAATATTATTGCGGCGTATGAAACCGTATAAATAAATTCGCTTGCAAATCCGAAGAGCTTAGATGTGTTGTCCAAAATAAAATTTCTGACGTTCAGAGAATCAAGTATAGATATGACAAACAAATGTATAATGTATATGCTGAATGTACAACCGCCCAAAAAGCTTATTATATTTTGTAATTTTTCATTTTTTATGTTTATTCCGAGAACAGCTCCTCCGATCGACAAGGCAGATAATATCTGAAAAAAGGTTTGCCAGTTGAAAACATAACTACGGTTATCTTCTGTAATAAATCTACACACCAGAAAATAAGCGGCCGTTTTCGCAAAAATATAAAGAGCTATAAAGAAAATGGGAACATATTTACGTTTTAAAATATCTTTTCGGCTGTAAAGCTCGTTGCCCAAAAGAACGATTATCATAGATACCGGCAAAATATTAAACAGACTTATCGATATATCCGGATGAATAAAGTTTTTTATGTCGTTAAATATAACGGCAACTATACCAACAGCTATTATATATAATCTTTTCTTTTTGTTATTATCTCCCTTTAAAAGACCTACGAGAGGAAAAAACAAAATACACTGTATATAAGTAAATATATACCAGAGATGATTTGTATGCGGCACACCATGTATACCCCACGAAAGAAGACCTTTAAAGATCGAAATATAGGTTTGTATATTATTGTTTATAATTGTTTCAAAAGAGTTTTCGCCAAAATTTTTTAAGTTTATAAATGTGACAATAAAAATAACATAAAAAACTACAGGAATAAGAATTTTAAAAAAAAGTCTTTTTAACATTTTTATAAAGCTTAAATTGTTAAAATAGAAAAAACCGAGTATTAAAAAGAAAATCCCCACGCCTTCGGCAAACAGATCTGCTATAAGCACCAAACTGTTATAAATTTCTCCATCGATAAAATATTGCGAAAGTTTAATATGCGTTCCTATAACTAAAAAACAGCCTATAATTCTTAACAATTCAACGCTATAATCTCTTTTCATCGACTATTCCTCCATTTTATACTTATCCCTGTCATAGTCGAGCTTTCTTATATGATTATGCCTGCAATAAAGTGTATAAGTCCCACGCCTATAAAAAACTTAAACGGACGGTACATTATAAAAGCCCTGACTATCATCACCATGGATTTTTTAAGGTTCCGAGAGTATAGGTATATTCATTTGTTACGTTAAGGCGCATGCAGCCTCTCTGCTGTACGCATAAAATGGTTCGGTTTAAAAGAGGCTGGAGACCTACTTGCCGATTAAAAAAAGTATACCATATCGGCGGCGGATTGTAAAGACAAACATAATTTTTCAGCCGAAATAAAATCAAAGGCATATTATGGCAGGAAAAAAATGTTAAATTATAACAAATGATTACAAACAGGGAGGGAGTCAGGAAAATGGCAGTTGACATAATCAAAATCGCAGGAACCGAAACAATAAAGGCTCTGGCTAAAGAAATATCTGAAAGATACGGCAAAAAAACCGATGTCGAAAGCTGTATTAGGGCAATAGAGATCCTCAGCGGCACAGGCGTGGGCAGCATTGAAAAAACCGTAGCGGACAAAATTGCCGAGATAATAAACGGTGCGCCATCGAGCTTTGACACTCTGAAGGAAATTTCCGACTGGATAAATTCCCACGCTGACACGGCGGTCAAAATGAATTCGACAATAAACGATCTCCGGACAAAGGTCGATGCCAAGGCGGAGGCAGACGAATTTTCAGCTCATAGGGATGCGATCATACTCGATCACCCCGATGGCAGCGTCACGGAGACAAAGCTTGAAGGCTCCATAAGAAAAAAGCTTAACAAGACCATTTCTGCGGAGGTAAGCGTTGACAGTGTTGCAGGAGTGCCGTCAGTCAATGTCACCGAATCCGAAACGGATACCCAAAAGGTATTCAAATTTGATTTTTCGGGACTTAAGGGATTTACAGGCACCTCATTAAGAAACAGGGGCGCCTGGGCGGAGAACACCTCTTATGTGTGCAACGGCTCATACATAGATATAGCCACATACAACGGATCAGCCTACGCCTGCAATACGAACCATACTTCGGGAACATCCCGGGACGACACAAAGTGGACTTTGCTTGTTTCAAAAGGCGATGCAGGAGCGCCGGGTGCCAAAGGAGATACGGGAGCGCCGGGAGCCAAAGGAGACAAGGGCGACAAAGGATTACAGGGAGACAAAGGCGACACAGGCGCGGCCGCCGGCTTTGGCGCTGTGACCGCAAGCGTTGACAGCGGCGTGGGTACTCCGTCAGTTAAAGTAACCACTGGCGGAACAGATACGGCGAAAACATTTGACTTTGCCTTCTCAAATTTAAAGGGAGCAACGGGCGCTCAGGGTGCGCAGGGTATTAAGGGCGACACGGGCGCTAAAGGTGACAAGGGCGACACAGGCGCAGCCGCCGGTTTTGGCGCTGTGACCGCAAGCGTTGACAGCGGCGTAGGAACTCCGTCAGTTAAAGTAACCACAGGCGGAACAGATACGGCGAAAACATTTGACTTTGCCTTCTCGAACCTAAAGGGAGACACGGGCGCTCAGGGCGCGCAGGGGATTAAAGGCGACAAGGGCGATACGGGAGCAGCCGCAGGCTTTGGCGCTGTGACCGCAAGCGTTGACAGCGGCGTGGGTACTCCGTCAGTCAAAGTAACCACCGGCGGAACAGATACGGCGAAAACATTTGACTTTGCCTTTTCAAATTTAAAGGGAGCAACGGGCGCTCAGGGCGCAAAAGGTGACAAGGGCGAAACGGGCGCAGCAGGAGCCAAAGGAGATACAGGCGCCAAAGGCGACAAAGGAGCAGAAGGGGCTTCGGTTTATTATACTTCTCAAAATTTAACAAGTAATAGCACAACTGTTAATTTAACCGCAGCTAATATAAGTATTCCTTCGGGACATACCCTAAAAGTAGGCGATCTGATAGTTTCTGCAAGCGGTTATATGTATCAGATTACTACCGCAGGTTCTTCCCCTGTGGGAAAATATATTGCCTCAATCAAAGGTGCAACAGGCGCACAAGGAGCCACGGGAGCACAGGGAGCCACAGGGCCACAGGGAGCCAAAGGCGATACGGGAGCAGCAGGCGCAGCAGCAACAATAACAATCGGGACTGTAACTACGGGAGCGGCAGGCTCTGATGCCGTTGTTGCCAATGTTGGAACGGCGAACGCCGCAAAGCTTAACTTTACCATACCAAGAGGGGCAACGGGAGCCAAAGGCGACAAAGGCGAAACGGGTGCAGCAGGCGCAGCAGGAGCAAAAGGAGATACAGGCGCTAAAGGCGACAAAGGAGCAGAGGGTTCTTCGGTTTATTATACTTCTCAGAGCCTGACGAATACGGGAACAAGCGTAGGCTTAACTTTATCAAATATAAGTATTCCTTCGGGACATACCCTAAAAGTTGGCGATCTGATAGTTTCTGCAAGCGGTTATATGTATCAGATCACTACGGCAGGTTCTTCTCCTGTGGGAAAATATATCGCATCAATCAAGGGCGCAACAGGGGCACAGGGAACGAAGGGCGACAAAGGCGACACGGGAGCAGCAGGAACGACTCCCACGATCGCAGCAGCCGCAGGCTCTTATATAAATTCAGTCGGTACTCCGAAAGTTACGGCATCTAAGAGCGGAACAACCACTACCTTTACTTTCGATTATCTAAAGGGAGCAAAGGGCGACAAGGGCGACGCAGGCGTGAACGCTACCACAACGGCTGTATTTTCAACATCGACCAACGGACTTGTGCCAAAATCAACATATACATCGGGATTCTTAAAAGGTGATGGAACGTGGGCAACGCCTACAGATACCACCTATGAAATATATGTAGGAAAATTACAGGGATTGGTTCCTCCGAGACCGGCAGTGTATCAGGAAACAAGATACCTGAGAGAGGACGGTTCGTGGCAAGTCCC
>CANRIS010000004.1 GCA_947630725.1 uncultured Clostridia bacterium | reverse complement strand
CGCCTTGTATCTCATCATCTCTGGATAGACGCTCATATAAGGCGGTGTACTTGATTTTCTTGTTTTCCATCGTCTTTCCCTCCTGATTTTTAATGTAGTACACAGAAAATATCACGTTGAAAACCGTGGTCTTTTCTCTGTCCTCCATTATTGTAACCTTTCGGATCGGTTATCACATAGCTTGAATGGAGCTGCATAAGATTTGGCTTTAAGCAAAACCTTGTTTTACTGCTTCCTGAACCGCCTATTACAAGAACATTGTTGTTACGCATTGTTTTCCTTGTATTAAGGCTCATTCTTTCGGTCATTGTGAAAAGCATATTGTTCTGAAAAGATTTATCTATGTATTTGCCAATGTCAGATGCTGTTCCTCATTTTGCAGAGCCGTGTTCTATACCCTGCATATAGTTTTTTCTGCCGAATATATAATATACGACAGCTAGGAAATAACAAAAAACACCGACAAAACCGCATAGCATCGCATTTTTTCAAAACTTATATGCGGTTTGCTAAACATAACATTGTAGTTTTCCGCCATATCGTTCAGCTTATCAAGCATTGTGGTGTATGCTGATAGTGAATATATCTCGTAACATCGGTCAGCCACATAAAAGACCAAAAGGGCAATAACAGCTAAAAATACGATATTGCTTTTTTTCATCGGCTGTTCTTTTCCCTTTGCTTGGTATGAGCTGCCCTGTTGTGCTGTGGTTTAATTTTCTGATAGTTTTGCAGGAGCTTGTTAAGTGGACTTTTAAACTTCATTTGCTTTGCCAATGCTCTGTTAAGGCTGTCATTGACCAATGAGCTGTCCTTCTTTTGGTATAATAATTGATACCCATTTTCAGTCTTTTTTATTGCAAAGGCTATGTTTTGCCGCTTACATTGACTGCATATAGCTTTCAGTTTTTCTTTGGATTCAATTTCCTGTGTCAGTTCCAAGTCACGCCCTTTCCTGACCAGATTTTTAACACTCTTTTTTCCTGTTTCGGAATAGTGTGTTACAGCCTTTCGGGGTGAATACCTTATAATATTCCCTGTATGTCTGCTTAAAAATCTCAATAAGTTTTTAGCCGAGTTAGTTAATAAGCTGTTACCTTGTTCTTCCAACAAAGTAATCACCTCCTTATAGTATAGTTTCAGGGTGGTCTAATGACCCGCATTTTCATCATCTCCTTGTAATAAAATAACTCCGTATTCGGAACAGAGCTTTGTTGTAGCTTTATTTATTTGTGCGGCATTAATTTCAACAGAGAAGTTATACTTGGCTTTTTGCTGCCATTTGAATTGTTGTTGCCTGTAAAATTAAAATCATCTATATGGGTAAAGAGAGAAATATCGTTCTCCGCTTCTGCCATTATTGCATCATAATCATATACACCGTCTTTAAGGCTTGCGAGCTTGTTTATAAGCTCCTTGACCTTTGTAATGTTGTTGATTTTATCGGCATACTCCCGTATGAAATTCATATCATCATCGGGTATAATATACTCCTCCTCGTTATACCTTGTGTTTGTATGTATATACCACTTTTCACTTATTTCCTGCATATATTCCGAAAAATATCTCGGAAATTCTATGAGATGCAGCAATATCTCGGTCTTGTCCACAATATTTTCAGCTTTGTTAAGCAAGTATTCTATATTTCGGGTTATCAAAAAATCTATGCTGAACAAGCCAACACCTCCTTGTAATTTTTGTATTCAGGGCAAGTCAGGTAGACTTTGAACCAAATAAGTCCCTCTGTATTTCCGTACTGTAATAATTTGCTCTTGTAGACTTGGCATTGTATAATGTTGCCAATAGATAGGCTTTTATATTGCCTATTTTTGAGGTACAGTGTGAAAGAGCTATCAAAACATACTGAATATCCTCAAAATCTAATTTAAGCAGCCTGCTTTTTACAACTTCCGAAGGAATGATGTTCCCATTTATGTATATGGATTTGTTGCTAAAGGCAACTGTTTCAGCCATAATGCTGACAATCTCATCTACCCTTTCTTTGTCGCTCTGATTTTTGTAAGAAGTAAGAGCTGCATAGTCAATATTCTGTTTGATCAGCTCGGTATACTTTTCTATCATATCTATCCTATCAGGATAAGATAAGATAGATTGAGTATTTGATACTTCAGTATTTGATTTATCTGTATTTGATTTATCTGTATTTGATATATTAATATTTAATTGTGTGCTGTTTTCCGACAACGGATTTCCCGTTGACGGATTATCCGTTATCGGAAAATCGCATGACGGCGAAACCTCCGTTGTGTGATTTTTGCATAACGGTTGTATATCCTTATTTTCCAAAGGCTTTGGCTCTTTATGTGGAATTTCATAAACATTGTATACATTCTTGTCAAAGAGTCCTTTACTATCTCTGCTCTGTATCCTGACTATGTATCTGGCAGCCTCCAGTTCATTTATGTCTGCTCTCACAGAAGCAACTCCGTCTTTGGATATTGCTGCCAAGCCTATAAGGGTATAATCCCAGTTATCGAGTAGAGATAATATAGTTGACAATATTCCTCGAGCCTTATATGACAGACTTGTATCTTTCAGATGATAGTTTGACATTACCGTATAATTCTTGGTCTTTTCCACTCTGAATACTGACATATCACTGCCTCCTTGCCATTTGCGGTATTTTTTCTTTGTTTACAGCATACTTACCCTCTATACTGAATACATAGCCTTTTTCCATAAGACTAGCCAATATCCTGTTGATTTTTTCAACGCTATCTGTGCTTAGTTCAGCAAGATACTCGGCTGTTGCGTAATCAGCCACAGGCAGATTTATCATTGTTGCAACAACACCCATTTCCTCAAGTGTCAGGTCTTTGTCCATATGTAAAATCATAATTACCTCCTATAATCAAAAAACTTGTATAAAAAAAGAGCAACTATACTACATAATTGCTCTTATCACTAAAAATTAATATTAAGTTGTAAAAAATGTCAAATCAAAGCTCTTTCAAAAAATGGTGTAGTAATGGTGTAGTAAGCACATTATTTTGTTGTAAAACCCTTTATTTTACTGGCTTTTTAAGCACTTAACAAATGTTTCTGTAATATTTTTTCGTAAAGCTCTTTCATAAAGCAAAAAAGCCGATAAAGACCATTTTTCGGTTTTATCGGCTTTCAGAGTCGTATTTTATAAGAACAACGTCAAGTCAGACAAAGGGCAGGCTTAGCCCATAACCTTTGCAACCTCAGCCGCAAAGTCCTCGTTCTTCTTTTCGATGCCCTGACCTGTCTCATAGCGTACAAAGCTCTTTACCGAGACCTTTCCGCCCTCTGCCTTGGCAACCGAATCAATATACTTGCCGACTGTCATACTGTCGTCCTTTACATATTCCTGATCTACAAGGCACATTTCCTTAAATTCCTTGTTAAGTCTGCCTGTGATCATCTTTTCAATTATATTTTCGGGCTTATTTGCGTTCTTGGGGTCGTTCTTGGCCTGATCCACAAGTATAGCCTTTTCTTTTTCGATAAATTCGGCGTCAATGTCGCTTCTGTCAACGAATCTGGGGTTCATTGATGCGATCTGCATACATACGTTCTTTCCTGCTTCGACAACAGCGTCTGTCTTTACATCGGCTGTGAGGTCAAGAAGAACAGCTACCTTTCCGCCGCCGTGGGTATAGCTTACAAAAAGATCAGAACCATCGTTTACAAATCTCTCAAAGCGTCTGATAGTAAGGTTTTCGCCTATTGTGGCTACCATTTCGATATGAGCCTCGTTTACTGTCTTTGAAGGATCATCGTTCCAGCTTTCTTTGAGAAGCTCTTCGATGTTAGCGGCCTTTGAGCCTGCGATCTGCTTTGCCAGTGCAAGAACATAGTTTCTGAATTTTTCGTTCTTTGCAACGAAGTCTGTTTCGGAATTTACCTCAACGACAACAGCAACGCTGCCGTCCTCGGTAATATAGGGGAAGCTTAAGCCCTCGGCAGCAATTCTGCCTGCCTTCTTTTCGGCTGTAGCGGCTCCCTGTTTTCTCAGTATATCAAAAGCTGCATCCATATCGCCGTTGGCTTCAACAAGAGCATTTTTGCATGCGCTCATGCCTGCGCCCGAAAGTCCTCTTAATTCTTTTATCATTGCAGCAGTAACAGCCATAGTTAAATTACCTCCAATTATATTTCGATTTATATTATTCTTCCGTTGTCTCGTCAGCGTCCTCGGTGTTTTCTTCGGGAGCGGCCATAGTCTCGCCCTGACGTGATTCGATAACGGCGTCTGCCATTCTCGATGAGATAAGCTTTACGGCACGGATAGCGTCGTCGTTTCCTGGGATAACATAGTCTACTTCTTCGGGATCGCAGTTTGTATCAACGATAGCCACGATAGGTATGTCAAGGCTGTGAGCCTCTGCAACTGCAAGATGCTCTTTTCTGGGGTCAACGATAAATATAACGTCGGGGACTCTCTTCATTTCCTTGATGCCGCCTATGTTTCTTTCAAGCTTTTCTTTTTCGTGCATAAGCTTTGCGACTTCCTTCTTGGGAAGAAGATCCATTGTGCCGTCCTCGATCATAGCTTCGAGATCCTTAAGTCTCTTGATTCTTGTTTTTGTTGTATTGAAGTTTGTGAGAAGTCCGCCGGGCCATCTTTCGCTTACATAGTTCATACCGCAGCGAGTGGCTTCTTCTTTGATAGACTCCTGAGCCTGCTTTTTTGTACCTACAAAAAGAAGCTCTCCGCCGTCCTTTGTAATTTCGGCAACTGCATTGTATGCGTCCTCAACCATTTTTACGGTTTTCTGAAGGTCGATGATGTAGATACCGTTTCTTTCGGCAAAAATATATTCTGCCATTTTAGGGTTCCAGCGTCTTGTCTGATGTCCGAAATGAACGCCTGCTTCAAGAAGCTGTTTCATTGTAATAACACTCATTTTAAAATCCTCCTTTTAGTTATTCCTCCACAGCATTCTGCGGCAACCACCGACATGGCACAGCGCCACAGAAAAATAAGCTGTGTGTGTAATAAGTGTCTGTGTTGTAACAAATCACAACAATAATCATATTATCACAGTTTTTCCCACTTTGCAAGCACTTTTTAAAATTTTTCCAAAAGAAAATCAAAATAAAGGCTTTTTGTTGTTGATTCGGGAGTATCAGCGGCGCTGTTGGCGCAAACGGCGTATATTGAAACGCAAAACGCCGCTCTGACATTGCTGCGGTGTGGTATAATGGTATTAAGTATAATTATATAAATTTAATTAAAAAGAGGTGAATGTTTGTATGGCAGTATATGGTATGTATAATTTTTCGAGGGATCCCGATGTAAACAAACAGGAATGTATAAAATTCTTTTCTGCGATTCTGGGGCGGACATTGGGCTCCATTGAAGAAATAGAGGTGGCTCTGTCGGATATTTATATAAACGGGCGTAGTCTTGCAGGCACCAAGGCTGAGGAGGCCGCAAACGCTCTGAGAGAAAGTCTTGACGTTGAAAGCCTTAACGTGGCAATGGTGAAAACCAACGGTGTTTTTGAACCTATCAAGGATAACAATTATGTAAAGCTGAGAGACATTCTTGACAACGATCCTCCCGAGCAGGAGGCTAAGGACGCCAAAACCAACAGAGACAGCGGGTTTATAGAATATATGAACAATATTGACCGTGTGAATCTGTCAGAGCAGAAAAATGTTATTATAGCAGGCGACAGCGAAAATGCCATCGAGTATTTAAAGAATGTTACGGGAATGGAAAATATTGACGAAAGCAATATAAAAACCGCCCTGGAGAGCATTTATATTGACGGAAGGAATCTTTCGGACAGTCTTGGAGAGGCAGCACAGCCCGAAGATTATGCAAATGCCGTAAGAAATGCTCTCGACTTGAAAAATGATTCGGTCGTTTCCGTAATGAAGAAAAATTCGGTGCTGAGTGAGCCGAAGGTGGTTCTGCCCGTATATGAGGACGCTGCGGCGCCCGAGGCAAGAGAAAAGACGGCTGCCGCTCTGGCTTATGCAAAAAGCTACAGAGACACTATGTGCAACGAAGCAAGGCTTGTCAGCGCGGATCAGGAAAACAGAGAGGAGAGGGATCGCAGAATATTTTTTCAATCCCTGTTTACCACTCCGAACCCATATGCTATGGCAGGTGTTAATCTGAAGGAAACCACAGCGAAGCTTAATGGAGTGTCTAATGAAGTGCTTGCGTCTATAAATCCCGCAAGGCTTAGCTCGGAGAATTATGAGAATTTTGTTGCAAGGCTGATCGATGATCCTCTTGAAAAGTTTATATTTGACAGAGAGCCCCAGAACGAATGCTATGCCTATATGCTTACAAAGATAAATCCCAAAACAAATGATTATTTCACAATGGACGAGATTCTGTTTGACGATTCCGATGAAATGCTTGAACAGAAAAAGCTGGCAGGGCAGGAAGTATGTAATATTTTTAAAGCAATAAGGCTTGAACGAAACGGAAACGAGCCTCTCACGCCGCAGCAGCAAAGTCTTGAGGTACAGCTTAATGCAGAGCATTATAACAAAGAAGTATATCCGCTCCTTTGCAAAATGACGGAAAGGCTCGTTCAGGTAAAGGCAGAGCTTGGGGACGTATGCAGCAAGGACGGCATAATTAAGGAGCGCAGGGCTAATTGTATATACCACATAGTACAGGATATGGTTCAGCAGTTTGAAAAAAACTCAAACCTCGGGGAATTTATAAACTCTACCAATGCCGTTACATACGTTGGCAATCCTATTACGGAAAACAGAAGTGATTTTCTTTGTTCCGAAAGCTTCAGAACAGGCGATTTGTCTATAAGAAATGCCCAAAATACCGTTCTGAGGGGGGTCGTTGCTCAGGCCGCAATGGATGAGATCGGCGCAGAAAACCTAAGTAATGTGCCTATGGGCGCAGTAGACGGAGTATTAAACCAAAATTATAACAGACTGGGTGAAGCATACTTTAATAAGATTACAAGAGTGGAAGTCAACGATATAGAAAAATATATTGCAGGCGAACCCAATCCGATAAGCGATAAATTGAACTCCGAGGAGGCTCAAAGCGCCATATCCGATTTCAAGGAAAGCTATAAAAAGGCGAAGGAGGTAGGCAGTGATGATGCCTTAAACAATATCATTGATACATATTTGCCTTTCACGGTCAATCCTGTCAAAGAGGGCAACCCCGCTGTTTCTTTGGACAAGGTTCAGCGCGCCTTTTTTGGTACCCCCGATTTCGGCTTAAGAAAAATTCTCAAAAGCGGTGAAGGCGCAAAGGAATGTGAGGGTATGAACAAAAGCTTTTTTATGACCCTTACGTCCTGTCCCTTGACCCCCGACACGGATAAGGCTCTTATATGGAGGGGTCTTGAAAAAATATATATTAATTCAAAGCCCGCCACAGAGTACTTTAATTTAGACGAGGTTCCTGACTTTGACAGATTGAAGGAGATAGAAAAAACCATAGCCCAAAAGCTCATTCAGGGCATTGAAAATAACGGCCCCGAATTTGTATCATTGAAGTGCGGCCCCAATAATTTCAAACCTGTACAGATAAAACCACAGGAATCAGCTTTGGAAATGCCCAACAGAGCATACTTCAACAATGAAGCCGCATATAAAACGGCCATGGGCAAATATCAACTGTACGAAAATAAGGTAAATGCGCTCAAGGCAGGCAATGAAACGGCAGACACATACGCAAAGCTTATGAGCGGAACGGCAGCCTATAACGAGCTTAAAAATTGTTCCGAAAGGTTAAGCGAAAGCGGCATAAAGGTTCCGGCAGAATATATAAATTTTAAAGAAGTCAGGAAGTATGCCGAATCAGGCGATTATGCAAAGCTTATATGCGCATTTACGGGCACCGACTCTCCGAGGGAGGCTCTGGCAAAGTCAGACAGATATTTAATAAACAAAAAGCCTTTGGAGTACGCATATTCTCCTTATATGAACGATGAAATCGTAAATATGATGATCACATCAATGGGAAAAGAAATAAAGAAGGCCTTTGATAAAAGCGCAAAAGTAGACGATTCGTGGATAAGAGTGCCCTTTATGATCAAAAACGAAAGAGGAGAGGCTGAACCTGTAAAATATTTTATTGAGGCCGCCGAAGAACCCAAAAAGGTTGAAAGGCTGTCGGGCTTTTCAAGACTTATAGCTTCGTCGGGAGAAAAAGCCGATGCAGACAAAAAATATAAAGCATACGAAGAAGAAATGAAAAAATATAAGGCTGAAAAGGCGGAAAATGATAAAATCGGCGAATGGATCAAGAAATATAACACAGAGGCCGATTTAATGAGGGTGGAAATGTTGAGAGAAAAGTCAGGCGCAGCTCCCGCCGTAAGGACAACTGATTTAAACACTCTCAGCAGCCGATCGTCCGCCTCAAACAATCCCCCAAGACTGACACGACCCGAAAACTCAAACCAACGCACAATGGATCAGCCCACCATGAACACCCCCACCGCATGACAATATTGACAAACCCCCAAGACCTTCGCCTACGCCGACCGCAAAAGCGGAGGTCTTTTGTCGTTCGGGGCATTTGGCACAAACGGCTCATATCGAAACGCAAACCGCAGCCGGACTGCTGCCATATTATGGTATAATAATATCAATGAAAAAATAAAATTTAAGTTTTTAAATATAAGAAGAGGTGAATGCTTGTATGGCAATATATGGCTTATATACTTTTTCAAGAGATCCCGATGTAAACAAAGAGGAATGTATAAAATTCTTTTCCGCTGTACTGGGACGTACACTGGGCTCAGTTGATGAAGTAGAGAGGGCTCTGTCGGATGTTTATATAAACGGGCGCAGTCTTGCAGGCGTTGATGTTGAAGAAGCAGCAAACACTCTGAGAGAAAGTCTTGACGTTCAAAGCCATAATGTGGCTATGATAAAAACACAGGACGGCTTTGAAGGTATTAAGCCCGACAACTATGTAAAAATGCGGGACATCAACGATACTTCGGTTCTCACCGATGACGAAATACAGCAAAAGCATGAAAGAGACGCTAAGTTTATAGAAGATATAAACGATTTTGACCTTGACTTTGTGACGGATAACACCATTATCAGCGTCAGGGACAACGAAGACAATTTTGAATATATAAAGAATGTTACGGGTATGGACGATCTTAACGAGAACAACATAAAGACCGCCTTAGAGAGCATTTATATAAACGGACTCAATCTTTCTGACAGGCTCGGCCCCGAAGCTAAGCTTGACGACTATGCCAATAAGGTAAGAAATGCTCTTTCTCCCGAAAGCGGTTCCTTTGTTGCCGTAATGAAGAAAAATTCGATAACTGCCAAGCCGAGAGCCGTCCTGCCCACAGAAGCAGATAATGAGAAGATAGTAAACACTCTTGGCTTTGTGAAAAGCTTCAAAGAGTCTATTTCCAACGAGGCTGATCTTACAAAAGCAGAGATAACCGGAATCAGGGACAGAGATGCAAAACTATTTTTTGAATCGCTGTTTGAAACGCCCGATCCCACAATTGGGGCGGGTCAGGATCTGAGAAAAGAAGAGATACACGAGAATGAGTATACCAACGAGCAGCTTAGGACTATTGACCCGTCAAAACTGAATCATAAAAACTACTGTTCAGTCGTTGCAAAGCTGTTTGATTGTCCTCTCCATGATTTTCTTACAAGAAGATCACCAGATGATCTCTGTTATGCTTATATGCTTACAAAAATAGATCCCAGAACAAATAAAAATTTCACACTGGACGATATTCTCACTGATAACTCCGAGTTTATGAATCAACAGAAAAGAGAAATCGGCAGGGAGTTCTGTCAGGTTTTTCAGCGTATAAAATCCCCCGGAAATAAAGAACTGGAGGATCAGCTGAATGTAGATAATTATAACAATGTTATATATCCCGCTCTTTATAAAATGACGGAACAGATGCTTAAGACAAAAATCACTTTGGGGGATGTCAACAGCAGGGACGGCGTATATGCAGCAAGACTTACATCTACGAAAGTGACTATAGCTCAGGATATTCTTCAGCAGATAGAAAAGCAGGGAAACCTCAAGCCGATAGTAAATTCAATGAACGCCGTAGTGACTCCTGTCAAGTCGATTTTGGATGATAGGCTCACTTATCTTACTACAAATATTTATCTTACAGACGATGTTTCGGCTCCCATCAAAAATCCGATGACAGCATACACCCATAAAATGGCGTCCGCCTATCAGGCGGTTATGGAATCGATCGGCCAAGATTTATTCAACAATGTGGCGTTAGGCGCAATGGGTATGGAGGCAGCCGATCTTGGTTCTAAAATGATAGGGAATGTCGCTAACGCCGGCATCTTATTACCTAATGAAGAAATCCAAAAATTCCTCGACGGTCAGCCCAACGCTTTGACCGATACGATAAATTCCGAAACATTCCGTGATCCGGTGAATAAATATAAAGATACTCTTTCAAAATCAAGGGATATTCCCGACAGCGACATTATGTCGAATGCCGTCACCACAGCCGTAACCATAAATACTAATCCTACGGTTTCTACCGATGATATTGTGCGCGGCATATCAGGCGCTCCGAATCCGCATAAAAGCAAAGCAGGCGACCCGATAGAGGTTGCCGGCAGCGTATCGAACACCGAACGGTGCGAGGGCGCTTGTGAAGGCTTGTTGTCGTATATTACGGGTTGTCCCATTACTTCCATCACCGACAAAAAGCTTTTCAGAGCCACTCTTGAAAAAGTATATATAAATTCTCAGTCGGCGGCTGAATATTTTAACCGACAAGTAAGTCCACCGCCTCTTTAGGTGGTGGGTACTTACTATTTGTATTCGGTGGGAGATGCAAGCTCCCATACGAATACAAAGGCTTCGTCAGAAGCCGTCGGTTATGAGTGCGTAGCGTAAGCGGAGTACGAATATCATTGGCTATAACAGATGATCCCGATCTTTCAAAGATGAAGGAAATTGAAAAACAAGTGTCTGAAATGGTTCAGAACAGCATTGATAATAAAGGTTCCCAATTTATAAGTGTAAGGACAAGCGCGAATAATTATAAGGCAGTACAGATCCAAGAACGAAAACTTTATCCTGTCAGCGAAAACAGCAGACCCAAAAAGGAAAGATACACAGATAAGGCTAAATATGAAGCGGATGTAAAGAAATTTGAAAAAGAGCTTGCCGACTATAAGGCATATTTAGCGGCAAATGAAAAGCATAAGGCAGGCAATGAGATAGGGGAGGCTTATGCTGCGCTTCTGAGCGGTACGGCAAATAACAACGAGCTTAAAAAATGTACCGATCTGATACAATCAGCAGGCTTAAAGCCCCCGGGACATTATGTGGATATAGATAAGGCACTTTCTCTTTCAAAAGAAAATGACCATGAAGGTTTTATATGCGCATTTACGGGAGCCAAGAACGCTGCCGAGGCTCTGGCAATGGCGGACAGGATCATTATAGACGGAAAGCGTGTCTCCGATATGGATAGCTTCAAGAAAGCCGCTGATGATAATGTCAAAGCCGAAATACTCAGCGATGCGCTCAGGCTAAGCTTAGAAAAAAATTTAGGCTTAGATAATAAAAATAACAGTTGGATAAGGCCAATTATGCTCTTGGACGAAAAGGGCGAGCCGCAGCCAGTAAGATTTTTTGCAAATGAGCCCGAAATGCCCCAAAAAGTCGAAAAATTGTCAGGATTTTCAAGGCTTATAGCCTCGAAAGAAAAAAAGGATGCCGAGGACAAGGCATATGAGCAATACTTAAAAGATATGGAAAATTATGAAATAAAAAAGAAAGAGGCGCAAAGCAGAAACAAATGGATTGACGAGTATAACGTCGAGACCGATGCATTAAAATACGAAATGGTAAAGAGAAACATGGGAATTGTCCCCACAGTCAGACAAACAAGCCTGAACGCCCTCAGCAGCCAATCATCCGCCTCAAACGATCCCCCGGCGCTGACCCAGCCCATCAACACAAACCAACGCACAATGAATCAGCCCACCATAAACGCCCCCTCCGTCTGACACCCCCCCCCAAAAACTGACCCCGCCCACCAACACAAACCAACCCACAATGTATCAGAATGCCCTCTGTCTGACACACCCAAGACCTTTGTCCAAGCCAACCGCAAAAGCGAAGGTCTTTTTACATACATAACCAACCTTAATACCACAAACAATATAAACAGACCTAAACGCTCCATTCATTTTATAACCCCTACATATATCCTCCCCCAAGACCTTCGCCCACACCAACCGCAAAAGCGAAGGTCTTTTTCTGTACACAACAGTCTTTATTCATTTCATTGTTCAAATTAAATCTTTTGCCATAAATAATAATTCATTTCATAATATCCCTACAAAAAATCAAATCTTTTTACAAAATCCTCCTCAAAACTAACAAAAAACACTAACCCGTAAACATGTGTCTACCCCTCAGATTCAGTTGTTGAAATTGTAGAGAAAGATATATAGAGGATCTGGATTTTTTTAATTATTTTTCGGTTGTATAAATAAGGAACGTAACAATGCAGTTAGATAAAGCATTTGGATATTATTTTGAAAATATGAGAGCCGAAGGGAGGGTCCACTGTCCTTATAGGATATGTCCCTTTGGGGCGCACGTTGACCATCAGCATGGCTTGGTGGCGGGCTTTGCTCTCGACAAGGGCGTAGATATGATTTATGCCAAGTCGGAGGAGCCTATTGTGGAGCTTTATTCCCTGAACTTTGAGGGGCAGATGAGGTTCACGATAAAACGGAATCCTCATATTCACAAGAATTGGGGAGATTATCCCAGAGCGGCAATGAAGTCTCTTTTTGAACATGGATATGAACCAAGGTACGGTTTCAGCGGAGTGATAGAGGGGACGCTGCCCATAGGCGGACTTTCGTCATCGGCTGCGGTCATACTCACATATATAGCGGCCTTCTGCAAGGTGAACGACTTTCACCCCGAAAGGTCAAAAATGATAGAAATGGCTCTTTGGGCCGAGCAGAGTTTCATAGGACTTAACATAGGCAAGCTTGACCAGAGCTGCGAGGTATATTGCGAAAAGGATAACCTTTTGTACCTCGACACTCTTGACGATAGCTTTGAAAATATACCCGTAAGCAAAAAAATGCCGGGATTCAAGATAGGCATTTTCTTTTCGGGGGTTCCGAGAGCTCTTGTCAATTCGGCATACAACGCAAGGGTTGATGAATGCAAGTCGGCTGCGTATGCTCTGAAAGCCTACGCAGGCATACCCTATGAAAAATTTGCCGATACATATTTGAGAGATGTACCCGAAACTGTTTTCAGACAATACAGAGATAAACTCCCCGAAAGCTTCGCAAAGCGCGCAGAACATTTCTACAGCGAGTTTGCAAGGGTAAAAAGGGGTGTTGACGCATGGAAGAAAGGCGATATACACGCCTTCGGACAGGTTGTTTTCGAGTCGGGAAACAGCTCGATATACAACTATGAAAGCGGCTCAAAGGAATTGAGGACTCTTCACGAGATAATGCTCGATACTCCCGGCATATACGGAGGACGTTTTTCGGGAGCGGGATTCAAGGGCTGTTGTATGGCGATAGTCGATCCTGAATATACCGAACAGATAGAGGAAAGAATCACGACCAAATATCTGGACAAGTTTCCTGAGCTTAAGGACAAGTTTTCGGTTCATTTCTGCGATACCGCAAACGGCATAGAAAAGCTTTAAAAGATTGGAGCAGTTAAATTGATTTGTATTGTACTTGCGGCAGGATATGCGACAAGGCTTTATCCTCTGACTGAAAATTTTCCAAAACCGCTTTTGGATGTAGGCGGAAAGCCCATACTCGATCATCTTCTGAATGACATAGACAAACAGGGGGACATAAAAGGGATCGTTGTAATAAGCAACCATAAATTCATATCTCATTTTGAAAAGTGGAAAAATGAGCGCTCGTTTAAAAATCCCATAACCGTACTTGACGATGGCTCCACCGATAATGACGATCGCTTGGGCGCAGTCAGAGACATAGAGTTT
This sequence comes from uncultured Clostridia bacterium, assembly GCA_947630725.1. GTDB lineage: Bacteria > Bacillota > Clostridia > Lachnospirales > CAG-274 > JAJQCI01. The sequence goes on along the minus strand of CANRIS010000004.1, from coordinate 136,163 downwards.
GCCGTAAGGGAGCTTGATATAAAGGACGATCTCCTTGTTATTGCAGGAGATAATGTTGTAGATTTTTCTTTCGGAGAATTTATAGATTTTGCAGGAAAAAAAGACACCTCGTGCGTTATGTGCCACGAGGAGCATAACATAGATAAACTGCGCAAAACCGCAGTAATAACAAAAACCGATGACGACCTGATAACATCCTATGAAGAAAAGCCGTATGACCCCAAGGGCTGTCTGGCAGTCCCGCCGTTCTATTTTTACAAAAACAAAGACGCAGGGCGAATTGGGGAAGCTATACTGAACGGCTGCGGAACAGACGCTCCCGGCAGCTTTGCGGCATGGCTCAGCAGACAAACAGAGGTTTACGCATGGGATATGTCGGGTAAAAGATACGACATAGGCGATATGGAAAGCTACAGAGCCGTTCAACGTATCTTCGGAAAGAAAGTGAAGTAAATGTTGGATCTTAACGTAGACATTGAAAATAAAACGATTCTTGTGACGGGAGCGGCAGGCTTTATAGGGGCAAGCCTTGTAAAAAGGCTGCTTAAGGATCATAGAAATATAAAAATAATAGGCATAGACAACTTAAATGACTACTATGACGTAAGCCTCAAGGAATACCGCCTTAAAGTGCTAAGTGAATATCCTTCGTTTATTTTTATTAAAGGAAACATTGCAGACAAGGCTCTCGTTGACGATACCTTCAACAAATACAAGCCCGATATTGCAGTAAATCTTGCCGCCCAGGCGGGAGTGAGATATTCGATAACTAACCCCGATGCATACATAGAATCCAACATAATAGGTTTTTATAACATATTGGAGGTCTGCCGTCATTCCTACGACAACGGCGAAAGGGGAGTTGAACACCTTGTATATGCCTCCAGCTCATCGGTTTACGGTTCCAACAAAAAGGTGCCGTACTCAACGGATGACAAAGTAGACAATCCCGTAAGCCTATATGCTGCCACAAAGAAATCGAACGAGCTTTTGGCTCACGCTTACAGCAAGCTTTATAGTATACCTTCCACGGGACTCAGATTTTTTACGGTCTATGGACCCGCAGGCCGCCCCGATATGGCGTACTTTGGCTTTACAAACAAGCTGACGGCAGGCGATAAAATACAGATATTCAACTATGGCAACTGCAAAAGGGATTTCACCTACATAGACGATATAGTTGAAGGAATAGTACGGGTAATGCGCCACGCTCCCGAAAGATCCACAGGTGATGACGGACTGCCCATACCGCCCTATAAAATCTACAACATAGGAGGCAGCTCCCCGGAAAACCTTCTCGACTTCGTGGACATACTTTCCGAGGAACTCATAAGGGCAGGAGTCCTGCCGTCAGACTATGATCTCGAATCCCACAAGGAGCTTGTACCCATGCAGCCCGGCGATGTCCCCATAACCTACGCCGACGCCTCGGCTCTCGAAAAGGACTTCGGCTTCAAGCCCCAGACACCCTTAAGAGAGGGCTTAAGAAACTTCGCAGAGTGGTACGCTGAATTTTATAATTAATTAAGTTTTGGTGATTTAATCATGAATACTAATAGAAAAATACGTGTTTTGCGTATAATTGGTGAATGTAAAAGCGGAGGAACAGAAACTATTGCATTAAATTACTATAAAAATATAGATCATGATAGAATTTCTATGGACTTTTTGTTTTATGGTGATAGTTTACCTTACTATAAATCAGAATTAAATAAATATGGAGATTCCGTTATCAATGTTTCTGATTATACAAAAAATTTATATAAAAGTATTAACGACATTAGCAAAGTTGTGAAAAATGGAAATTATGATATAGTACACTCCCAATTGAATGCACTAAACTTTTTCCCTTTACTTGGTGCATATCTTGGCGGCGCTAAAATTAGAATAGCGGCAAATCACTCAACTGCAAATTTAAAATATGAGTTAAAAAAGTCTTTAATAAAATATATTTTACGACCGACTTCTAAAATACTTGCTACTCATTACGCAGCTTGCTCAGAGTATGCCGGAAAATGGTGTTTCGGAGAAAAAAATTTTAAAGACGGAAAAATCAAAGTTATTCGTAATGCAATAGATTTGGATAAATTTAGCTATAAAGATGAAACAAGAAACAAAATCAGACACAATTATAATTGGGAAGGACATTATGTTATTGGTCATGTGGGTCGCTTTACAAAACAAAAAAACCATGAATTTTTGATAGATATATTTACAGATGTTCATAAAAAAATGCCCAATGCTATTCTTGTTCTTATAGGCGATGGTTATCTAACCGACAGTATTAAGAGTAAAGTACATAAATATGGATTAGATGATTTTGTTCAATTCCTTGGCACTTGTTTTAATATTAATGAATTAATGCAAGGTATGGATATATTTGTTTTGCCGTCTTTATATGAAGGTTTAGGTAATGTAATTACTGAGGCGCAGGCAGTTGGTTTAAGATCTGTAGTTTCCGATGCCGTACCTCGTGAAGTATGTATGACCGATTTAGTAGACTATATTTCTTTGAACAGTTCATCAGATAAATGGGCTGAAACAATACTTAAATACAAAGATGGATATGTACGAAAGCGCACTCAAAAAGAATTGATAGAAAATGGTTATGAAATAAAAACAGCAGCTGATGAATTGATGCAGTATTATAGTGATTTGCTATACCATAATCTCAAAGAGGGCAAAAAGTATTATGTTAAAAAAAGTAATAAGAGCACTGTATCTTAGACTTTATCATTTAGGTATATTTAATTTTATACCCAATAAAGCATTTATAAAATTTCAGTATAAAATGGCTACAGGTGAAAAACTACACTTAGATGCACCTGTAACATTTAATGAAAAAATACAATGGATTAAGCTATATGATAAAAACCCGATATATACTGATCTGGTAGATAAATTTAAAGTCAGGGATTTTGTTAAAACCCGAATAGGCGCTGAATATCTTATTCCGTTATTAGGTAAATGGGATAAAGTATCGGATATAGATATTGATAAATTACCCGAATGTTTTGTATTAAAATGTAATCATGATTCCGGCGGAATTGTAATATGCACAGATAAAAATAATTTTGATTGGAATGCCGGTAAGAAGAAATTGAAAAAACATCTTAAACAAAACCATTTTTATCTTAGCAGAGAATGGGCATACAAAAATGTCAAACCATGTATAATTGCAGAAAAATATATGATTGATAATGATTCACAAGATCTTAGGGATTATAAGTTTTTTTGTTTTAATGGGATACCCAAATTAATTCAGGTTGATTTTAACAGATTTATTGATCATAAGCGAAATTTATATACAATTGATTGGGAATTTATTGATTTAACCATAAAATGTCCCAATGATCCGAATGCGGATATTCCCAAACCGATTAATCTGGATGAAATGATTGAAATAGCAAAAAAACTGTCACATGGCTTTCCCGAAGTAAGGGTTGATTTATATTCTATAAATGGCAAGACTTATTTTGGAGAGATGACATTATATCATGGGGGAGGATATGAAAAATTTACTCCCGAAATATTTGGAAGGAAAATGGGGGATATGATAGATCTAAGCTTGTCTTATGGAGGCAAAACATAATGAATACCGTATATATTGAACATAGGAATAAAGCTGATTATCCCAAAAATAATTTTAATCCTTCAACTTATTATCCTGAATATATATTCCCAAAGGAAACTATTCAATCAGATGACAATGTTGTTTATGATATGGTTCGTCAATGTTTAATCGGATTGGAACTTGATAAAGAAAATTATGGTACCGATAAATGGAATCCGTTGGGAAAATATATAAAACCCGGAGATAATGTTTTAATTAAACCTAACTGGGTCATGCATTTTAACGGTGCGAAAAATGTCAAAGAAAATAGTTTGGAATGTCTCGTTACGCATCCCTCATGTTTAAGAGCTATTTGTGACTATTGCCTTATAGCGCTTAAAGGTTTCGGTAAGGTTATTATCGGAGATGCACCAATGCAGGATTGTGATTTGCCTGTGCTTTTAGAAAAGGCGCACTTTAATAATATTTTAAAGTTTTATAAAGATAATGAACAACCTGTATATTTTATGGATTTTAGAAAATATCAGTCCAATTTCAATAAACATAAGGTCATAGTGGACAAGATTTATAAAGATGGAGTTGGTATAGATGTAGATATGGGCAACCTTTCTATGCATGAAAAAAGATCCGGAAAAAAGACTTACCAAGTTGATAACTACGATCGGCATGAAACAGAAACCTATCATTCCGAAAGTAAACATATCTATTCTATAAATAAAACCGTTCTGGAATCAGATGTTATCATTAATTTCTGCAAGCCCAAATCCCATAGGCTTGCCGGCTTTACTGCTGCAATGAAAAATATGGTGGGAATTGCTTATAATAAGGCATCTTTGCCTCATAGAGTTGAGGGCTCTACAGATGAAGGTGGAGACGCTTATCAAAACAAAAGTTTTATAAAAAAGATCATAGATAAAACACTTGATAATAAAATTGTTCACGAAGATAACAATAAATTAATACGAGCTGCTATTGATAGGTATATTTATTGTTTTCTGCTTGTTTTTGAACGTATTTTTGGCAAAGACCCTTATATAAAGGGAATATGGTATGGTAATGACACTATATGGCGCACTGTGGTAGATTTAAATTACATTGAAAAATTTGCTGATAAAAATGGAAAACTGCAAAAATCACCGCAGCGAAAAATATTAAATTTTGGTGATATGATAATTGCCGGGGATCATAACGGACCATGTCAGCCTGAACCCAAAAAAATGGGTACTCTGATCGCAAGTGAAAATGCAGCATCAATGGATATAACTATATGTAAAATTATTGGATTTGATTATGAAAAGATACCTATGATTAAAGCCATAATTAATAAGGAATGCAATTATTTAATTAATGATACAGCACCTATTTGTATAAAATCTAATATAGATAGATTTAATTGTAATTTAACTGATATTATTTTTCCTGATTCGTGGAAATATCGTCCCCATGATTCTTGGAATAAAGCTCTTTAATTTCATTTAATCAAAGTTATTTACAATAATTGATGAAAAAAATCTTTTGATGTTTGCTCATGTGATATTAATCTTATTTTCAGCTAATATTATTGTGAAAAATAAAATTTAAATATATAAAAAATGTCATCAAAATGCATATATAATATAATAATAATTTTATCATATTGCGATATATAAAAAATTGCTAAAGGATTATAGAAAGATATTCAATATAGACACAATACAAATGCGCTCAAAAAATGTGCAAATATTAAAATATGTTGGTTGAAATAGGGTGGTTTATACATGGATTACAATAATAGATATATTATAGATTTAGTCAAAGGATCAATATTTGATATTGAACCAAATAAACCGAAAAAAAGAATAGATTGGAATTATATTTTCAAAAAATCATTGGAACAGAATATTGCCGGCCTGTTGTATTGTTCTGTAACTAAGCTGGATATTGAATTACAACCTGCAGATGAATTGTTAAAAAAATGGAAAAATGTCATGCTTACTACAATTGGATTAAATATTCAGCGTTATAAAGAATTTTTAAAAATAGCTAAAATTGTTTTCGAAGATAAAATAACATTTATTGGATTAAAGGGGTGTATTATCAGATCGATATATCCAATACCTGAACTTAGAACCATGGGTGATTTCGATATACTTGTACACCCTAATGAGATTAATAAAATTATAAAAATTTTTGAGGCAAATGGTTATATAGTGCAAAAAGATGCATTTGGCATTGTTTGTAAAAAAGAAAATTTCTACTGGGAAATATTCACTACTACCGAAGAGGAAATGCGTGTTAATCCAAAAAAATGGGATAATTTATTTTTTAAAAATATAATGTCAAATGGTACTGTTTATTATCCCGATCAAACACTTTTTTTAATTCATCTAATTGTGCATACGGGTAAGCATTGTCTGTGGACAGGCGCGGGAATAAGAAATTTATGTGATATTGCTTTGTTTGTCAATAAATACAAAAATAAAATTAATTTTGATTTAGTTGAAATTGCTTGTAAGGAACAAAAAGTTTGGAATATTTATGTATATATCATAAATAGTATAAAGCAGTTTTTTAATGTTGACATATCTATAACAAATTTTCCGGAAAAAGATGCTGAAAAATTTGTTGAATATTTATTGCTTAATGGTGTATTTGGTAAACAAAACAATACCATAGCTTTACAAGCTGCAAAGATCGAAGACGACAACATAGGAGTACTAAGAAAAATCTTTTTTCCCTCTGTTAAATTACTTGATTATAGATATAAATATTTAAAAAAATTTCCGTTTTTGCTGCCAATAGCTTGGATAAATAGATTATTTTCAGCTATTTTCAGATATAAATACTCTATAGAACAAATGATCAATGATATGAAAGGCGCTATAGAATATTCTCAGGAGAGAAAAAATTGGATTAATATACTTAAATTAAAAGACTAATAACATACGTTTTTATTTAAATGTAAATTTATATTGCTTTATTTTCTGCAAGTTCAGACTATATATCGTTATAAAACAGTTTTACGTAATATTAGGTTAAAGATAATGTTTATTACAATAATTTATAAGTTAAATTACAGGAATATTATTATATTAATACTGTATTATCTAAGTTTATAATTTGAGACTATCTCATTTTTTAACTAAAAGAGGTAATTAATATGCAAAGTTTAAAGAAAAATATAGTAAAAAAGATTTCTTTTTTTTGCACGACATCTTATGATGATGTTATTAAAAAAATAAAATATGCTAACGTAAAATATGTATCATTTGATATATTTGATACACTAATAAAACGAAATGTAGAATCTCCTTCTGATATTTTTTCTATTTTAGAAAAAATTTTTAATCAAAAATTTAATTTAAGTTATAATTTTAAAAAAAGACGAATTGAATGTGAAAAAATTGCACATATAAAATCTTCATTTGAAGATGTAACATTAAGTGAGATATATTCTTATATGACAGATCTGAGTGAGGGTCAAATATCTTGGCTAATAGAAAAAGAAATTGAATTAGAGCTTAAATTCTGTTGTAAAAATAGAAAAATATTTGAAATTTATAATTGGTGTATTAAAAACAACATCAAAATATACATAGTTTCAGATATGTATTTGTCTGAAGAAACTATTATTGATATTTTAAAAAATAATGGTTATAGTGGGTGGGAAAAAATATATTTATCAAGCAAATGTAGATTGACAAAAGCAAGCGGTAATTTATTCAGATTAATTATAGATAAGGAATTTATCAAGCCAAATGAGCTTATGCATATTGGCGATGCTTTTTTAGGCGACTATATTATGCCTAAAACCTTAGGAATAAATGCATGTCTTATACCGCAAAAAGTTATTTTAAATGATATGCTTAAATCTCAAAATCATGATTCGCTTGATTTTAAAGTTTTAAGCAGCTATATAAATAATAGCACGCTTAATGATATGGATTTTTTTAGCAGTATTGGATACAGTGTATTAGGTCCGATATTATTTGGATATGTAAAATGGTTATATAACAGATTAAAATCGGAAGACATAAACAAAATTTTTTTCTTGGCACGTGAAGGGAAATTACTTAAGGCTGCCTTTGATGTAATGTATGATAATTCGGATATTGACAGTTTTCTTATTTGTGTATCACGAAAAGCCACAATTTTTCCTTCGTTAGAGACAATTAATAATTTCGATGATTTGTTGGATTTATATTTGATCCGAGGTTTCGATTTTCCTATAAATCATATTTATGATTTATGTTGTCTTTCGGATGGTGAAATCAGTGATATTACGAAAAAAATACGCTTATCAAAAGATATATTGTTCTCTAATTTAAAAGAAAAAGAAAAACAACTTTTATTTAACACGATAAAACCAACTATAATTCAAAAAATAAATGAACAAAGAAATAATATTAAGGGTTATTTAAATAACTTTCCTTTTAAGGGAAAAGTTGCTGTAGCTGATGTTGGATGGAATGGCACAATACAAAAAGCTTTGCAACGAATTTTTCCAAATAACAATATTTTAGGGTTTTATATTGGAAAAAAATCAATTAAAAGCGACAATAACGATAATATAGAGGCTTTCTTATTTGATAATGTAAAAAACCAAAAAATTAAAAATGAAGTTATGTTTACAGTTAATTTATTTGAAATGTTATTTCTTTCTACAGATGGTTCTACAGTGTCATATGGACATGATGAGAATGGATATTTTCCAATAAAATTATTGCCCGAACATTCCGAGGAAAACATTAAGTTAATTGTAAATATGCAGAAGGAAGCTATTAGATTTGTGAAAGATTTCAATAAAAGTGGCATATCAGAAGTATTAGATATTTCACCTGAAAGTTTTTACAACATATACAGTAGGTTGGTAAATCCTCCACAAAATATAATAGTTAATAAATTTAAAAAGTTTAAGTTTTTGAATTACGATGTTGTTAACCTTACGGCAACACATAATTTATTTTATTATCTATTGCATCCTTTTACATTTAAAAAAGATTTTTTTAATAACTATTGTAAACTATTTTTTTTAAAAAGTATTTTTAAAATTAAATTACCATATTTTAATATTCTCTGTTTTTTAAAAAATTTTGATTCTCAATAAAACAACAGGAGAAAACAATATGAAGGATATTACATTTGTATGCCAATATTTGGCAAAAGGAGGAGCAGAACGAGTTATGAGTATTCTCATTAATTATTTTGCTTTATCCAAGTATAAGGTTAGGGTTATTGTTTTATATGAAAATATTATTGATTATGACATAGATCCAAATGTTGAGACAATTTATCTGAATTGGAAAAGGAAGCCTAAAATCTCAGAATATATTAAAAATTTAAAAGAATTGAGAGTTCTTTTAAAAAATACAATTATTATTTCTTTTCTATATACTGCTATAAGAGATACTGTGCTTGCAACTATTCTGTTAGAAAAGAAATTAATTGTTTCAGAACGAAATGATCCGTATAATGACCCCCCGGGGAAATTAAGAAGATTAATACGTACAATTTCATATCTGTTTGCCGATAAGATAGTTTTTCAAACTAAAGATGCAATGGATTATTTTCCTAAAATTATAAGAAAAAAAGGTGTTATAATCGAAAATCCTATTAAGTCAAATTTACCTGTAAAAAAATCAGGCTACAGAGAAAAAACAGTGGTTTCAATATGTAGAATTACCGCTCAAAAAAATATAAAATTAGGTATTGACGCATTTTCTGATTTTTTGAAGACACACCCGGAATATATTTATAATATATACGGAGATGGAGAACTATATGACGAAATCGAACAATATATCATAAATAAAAACTTACAAAACAAAGTATTCCTTAAGGGATTTATTAAAAATATACATGAGGAAGTAATTAATGCAATGATGTATATATCATCCTCAAATTATGAAGGAATATCTAATTCCATGCTTGAAGCAATGGCACTCGGTTTACCTGTTATATGTACAGATTGTCCAATAGGCGGTTCCAGACAAGTAATAAAAAATGGCATTAATGGTATTTTAACTCCTGTTGGAGATGCAGTCGAACTAACAAAGGCAATGCTTCTTATTGCAAATGATTTTAAATTTCGTCAAACTTTGTCAAATAACGCGAGATCGGTTAATGAAAAATATAAAACATCATCAATATGTAATATGTGGGAGGAATTAGTGAGTGAATAAAATAAAAATAAGACCGGATAGAATAATCATATTTTTATATGTTTTTATCCTGCTTGCTTTTCAATATTATTCAGATAGAATGTATAAAGCGCTTAATTACGGTTTTGCTCTTTTACTTTTTTTATATATATTTTTTAATATGAGCAGATATAATAATAACATTTGCAAATATTGTAAAATAGCTTATGGGTATATATTATGGATGGTATCTATTGTTATCCTGATGTTCGCAGCTTCATTTTGGTCAGGTGACTTTAATGCATCTTTTGGAAAAACATTAATTATGTTTTTTTCAACCTTGGGACAAATAAGTTTACTTATTTGGTGTTCAGGCAACAAAGAAAGACTGAAATATTTAATAGACATCTCGATTCTGATTGCTTCATTTATATTAATTAAAGCCCTTGTTGCTACGCCATTTTTTGCATATGGTAATCAAAAATTATTTATGATGTATAATAAATTTGATAAAAATATGTTTGCCATGATGGGAGCTTTTTTATCTGTATGTGCTTTATTAATGTATTACAATGAAAAAAAGCTGATCTATGTAATAGGATGGTTAATGATGATTTTTATAGTGATTTTAGGCTGTTCCCGTAAAGGAGTGCTGATTGCCATTCTATCCTGGCTGATGTTTGTTTTTTTTAAAAACAATTTTATAAAAAAAACTATTTATATTATTGCCTTTTTTGTAATAGGTATATTACTTATTAAATTAATAATGTCTAATACCATTTTGTATAATATGATTGGAGAAAGACTATATAATCTTTATCTGAGCTTTTTTAGCTCCAATTCAAATGATGTTAGTATAAATGAAAGAAAATATATGATCGAACTTGGGTTGAATCTTTTTATGAAAAAGAAAATTTTTGGCTGGGGTACGGATGGTTTTGCAATTCAAATGCAAGGTGTTTTTGGAAGATATGTATATTCTCATTGTAACTATGTTGAAATGTTGTGTAATTTTGGTATTATAGGTTTTTTATTATATTATACATATTATGTTAAAATTATAAAAGCAACTGTTTTTCAAATATTTAAAAGAAATACTTATGTTATATTTTCATTTATAATATTTTTTATGTTTATGGTTTTTGAATACGGATTTGTATCATATTATGAAATAATGCATAATTTCTTTAAAACTCTTGCAATTATATCTCTGACGTGTGTATATGATTCCGAAAAAAAATATCAAAAAATTAAAAAAGAGGAGCACGTTGTTAATGTGTAAGAAATATATAAAGAAAATTATACCGGACAGATTATTTCTGAAAATACTTTATAAAAAATTACTGGGTAAAAAACTTGATTTAAGACATCCAAAAACATTTAATGAAAAAATACAGTGGCTAAAGCTCCATGACCGCAAGGCCGAATATATAGATATTGTTGATAAATATACGGTAAAAAAGTGGGTTGCTGACAAAATCGGAGAAGAATACATAATTCCTACATTGGGGGTTTGGGAACGATTTGAAGATATTGATTTTGATAGTTTGCCTAAGCAATTTGTGCTTAAATGTACTCATGATTCCGGCGGACTAATTATAGTAAAAGACAAAAGTAAAATGGATTTGGCAGAGGTTAAGAATAAAATTAATAAATTCTTAAATAATAATTTTTATTGGGTAGGGCGTGAATGGCCGTATAAATACATAAAAAGGAGAATTATTGCCGAACCGTATCTTACGGATGAATCAGGTGTTGAACTTAAAGATTATAAAGTATTTAATTTTAACGGAGAATCTAAATTCATTCAGGTTGATTTTGATCGTTTTGTTGACCATAAAAGAAATCTCTATACGTTAGATTGGGAATATATAGATGCTGTAATTGGATTTCCAACAGATCCTACATACTGTATTAAAAAACCTAAATGCCTTAATAAAATGCTTGAACTGGCAGGGATTCTTTCTTATGGTATTCCTCATGTCAGAACAGATTTTTATTGTATTGGCGATCAAGTTTATTTTGGAGAAATGACTTTTTATCATGGTTCGGGATTTGAGAAAATTACGCCGGAAAGTTTTGAAATGAAAATGGGTGAATGGCTGACGTTACCATGTGATAAAACGCATTAATTATATGTGTAAATGAAGGAAATTTTTCTGCCTGCTTCAGTAGTAACTATGTAAATATTTTTTTGTTAATTAATCATAATACATGTACTTCAGTGAACATTTATTGTTTAAATAAACTTTGTTTAATGTGTTGATTATAATAAAGATGAGATAATGGGTAGAAGTACATTCCTTATTGTCATTATTTTTGACAGTGCGAATACAGTTTAATGTTCTGAATAAAACTTATGCTTGTTTTAGTCTCAATATTTGCATATTTGTTTTGATTAATGCTAAAACCATGTGATTGTGGGAGGATAATAATGGAAATAATTATAGGCGCAGATATAGTTCCGACTGAATCCAATATAGAATTTTTTAAAAATGGCGATGCAAATACATTGATAGGGAGAAAGCTGAAAAATATACTTGATAATGCCGATATAAGAATATTTAATTTAGAAACTCCATTAACAGAAAATATATCTCCAATTAAAAAACATGGACCTAACCTTTGGGCATCTGTTGAGGCAATAAATGGATATAAAGCAATTGGAACAAATATTCTTACACTTGCAAATAATCATATTTTAGACCAGGATATACAGGGATTGTTATCAACAATTAATATTTTAAAAGAAAACAACATTACTTATTTAGGTGTCGGTAATGATCCATTGGAAGCTTCAAAACCATATATTTTTGGATTCTGCGGAAAAAGAATCGGCCTTTATGCCTGCGCTGAACATGAATTTTCTATAGTAACCAATAACTCATGGGGAGCAAATCCGTTTGATCCTCTTGAATCACCTGATCACATAGTTGAATTAAAAAAGAAATGTGATTATATTATAGTTCTTTATCATGGTGGAAAGGAATATTATCGTTATCCATCTCCTGATTTACAAAAAATATGTAGAAAACTTATTAATAAAGGAGCTGATTTAATTATTTGTCAACATACTCATTGTATTGGAAGCATGGAAGAATATAACAATGGTACAATAGTTTATGGACAAGGAAATTTCTTATTTGACCAAGCAAACAATGAATATGTTAATACAAGTCTTTTGGTTTCTGTAAATGATAAGTTTACAGTATCTTTCATACCTTTGGTTAAATACGATAATTGTGTACGTTTGGCCGATAAAACTCAAGCTATTGATATTTTAGCAGACTTTAAAAAACGTAGTGAATGTATTAAAAATAAAGATTATGTTGAAAGAAAATATAACGATTTTGTTTCTGCGATGAAGCTAAACTATTTTTATTCGTTATCATCTCGCTGTTTATTATTTAAAATAATGAATAAGCTTAAAATGAAAAAAATTATTTCTTATATGTTGAAATATAAATTTAATGACAGGTATTCTTTAATGTTGAAAAACTATATTGAATGCGAATCTCATCGTGAATTGCTTATAAAATGTCTTGAATTGAGATAATTTATATATACAAATATTGATATTGTACAAATAATATTAGAATTTTATATTATTATAATTAATTTTTAAAGAGGGGACTATACTTATGAATGTATTGTTTATATGTACAACTCCATACCATATTATGGTTTCAACAAATTTAAAGATGACAATATATAAAGATTACATTTCTGATATAGTGATAACAGATGCAATATCTAATTATTCCCTATTAATTGATAATCTTAAAGAAAGTGGAATATATAGAGATGTTTTTTCATATAAACGTAAAGACTATGAAGATAGATCAATTAAGTACAATAATTTTTTTTATAAATTCTTTTTAAATTTATCTTTAAAAATTAAACCATATTTTACACAGGTTGATATTATATTTAATGATATGTATGATCAGATATTATTGCCAACAAATTATGAGTGGGTAAAAAATCAGATTGTTCGAAATTATAGAAAAATAGCTGAAAAAAAGGGAAAAAATTTTTCCTTGTATCTATTTGAAGATGGCACTTCAGCATATAGTAAAGAAAATAAAATTTTTTTTGATAAATTAAAGAACAGTCCGATAAAATTCTTGAGAAATTTAACTGTGGGAGAATATAAAAGAACCAAAGGTTTATATGTTTTTATACCAAATCTAATGGAATGGAAACCAAATTTTCCTGTGTTTTCTATTGAAAAGTTTTCAAAAAATAATATTAATAATTTAAATATCATAAACAAAATCTTTAAATTTGATCAATCTGACGATAAATATGATAAAGATTATATTTTTTTTGAGGATTGTTATTTTGCTGATGGTAAAGATATTGGCGACATGGAAATTATGAATGACCTTATTGATATTATAGGAAAAAATGAAATTTATGTTAAAATACACCCCAGAAACCCTATAAACAGATTTAAAGAAATAGGGGTTAAGACAAATACAAATACAGAAATTCCATGGGAAGTTATCGCCCTTAACATGAACCTCGAAGATAAAGTCCTTATTACAATATCCTCAAGTGCTGTTCTTAATATACTTTCAAACATAAATGTCAGACCAAAGCTTATAATAATGCTGACAGAATATGAAAAAGTAAATAAACAGTTTCTTCATGAGGTTGCATCCGGCTTTCAGATGACTATAGCTGATATAAATAGTGATATTATAAAAAGACCAAAAACATATACTGAACTTGCTGAACTACTTGCATCAATATGATAAAAATATTGAATATTGAGGGAGTGATTAACTTTATGTCTCACAGGATAGATTGGATTGATATGTTAAAGGGCCTAGGCATTATATTAGTTGTGTTCGGTCATACAGCCCATGCCAAAGATACAATCAGGATTTTAATATACTCTTTTCATATGCCAATGTTTTTTATAATATCGGGATATTTATTCAAAACAAAAGATAAATATAAAAACTTTTTAAAAAAATTTATGACTTTACTGTTACCATATTTGATTATTGTATGATACGATGCGTCTTTGTAGCTTTTAATAAAAATCTTATTACTTAGAAATATTAATTTTGAATTTATAAAAGAATTCATTTTTATAGATGGTACTCCTGCAATAAACACTCCATTATGGTTTTTATTGTCACTGTTTTTTTGTGAAATGATATATTATTTTATTGCAGCACTTGATTTTAGAGTTAAAACCATTTTTGTTTTAGTAATGATATTAATGTCATTATTAATAAACAACAGATATATTTTTTGCATCGACTTGCTGCCATTGTCCATATCTTTTTTTACAATAGGAGACTTATGCAAAGACGTAAAGCTAAAGGTGTTTATAAAAAGGTTGATTTTTAAATGGTATTTGATACTGCCTGTTTAGATAATACTTAGTTATTATAATGGGGAAATAAATATTATAGCCTTAATTTATGGTAAGTATAAATTAATATTATATATAACCTCTATAATGGGTACCTGTTTGCTTGCCTACATTGCTATGAGATTTAATAATACAATAAAATATTTTGGTAGATATTCGATTATTGTTTTATGCGTTCATTTTTATTTTACGAGATATATTTTTAAATATATGGCAAATGACTTCGGATTGCATTGGATATACTATACTATAATATAATTACTGAGTTCGCAATTACTGTATTAACAATGTATATTTTGTATTGCATAATAAAAATCATTAACAAGATACCAGATTTTTATCTTATAATTAAAAATGTGTGTGTGGGGGGGGGAAAAATTAGTCATAATATTTATATGTAATTATGATTAGATATTTACTTTTAAAGGTTATTTAAATGGATAAAATTAAATTTTTTTTAATAAAATACGATAATATATCATCACCGGTAAAAGCGTCCGTTTGGTTTACTGTTTGTAACTTTTTGCAAAAAGGCATAAATATGTTAACCTTGCCAATTTTTACAAGAATACTTACAACAGAAGAATATGGTATTTTCACAATATATCAGTCTTGGTACAATATTCTGACTATATTTGCTACATTGAATTTGTCGGCGGGTGTTTTTAACAATGGAATGATAAAATATGAAAATGAAAAAGAAAAATATACCTCTGCTTTGAATGGACTATCCATTACTGTGACTTCATTATTGTTTTTTGTTTATTTATTGGGGCATTCATTTTTTAACAGACTCCTTGGCTTGCCAACTTTATTGGTTGTTGCTATGTTTATAGAATTATTATTTGTTCCCGCATATTCTTTATGGAGCGTAAGACAAAGATTTGACTATAAATACAAGCCTCTTGTTGTTGTAACATTTTTATTGACTATAATAAGTCCAATTGTCGGTGTTGTTGCTGTTTTGTTGAGTACACATAAGGCGGAAGCAAGAGTTTTATCTTATGTTGGTATTCAAATATGTGTTGGTATTATACTTACATTTGTAAATTTTTATAAGGGTAAGAGGTTTTATGTCAAATCTTTTTGGAAATATGCTCTATGGTTTAATATACCGCTTATACCGCATTATTTGTCAATGACGGTGCTTGGGCAGGCTGATAGAATTATGATAAGTAGAATGATAGGAATGTCCGAAGCGGCAATATATGGACTTGCATATAATATATCACAGATGATGGTACTTATTACTTCTGCAGTTAATGGATCGCTTATTCCTTATACATATAAATCCATGAAAGAAAAAAAGTATTCGGATATAGGTAGTATTGTTGACATTCTTATGATTATGTGGGCTTGTTTTCTTATTGTAATAGTTTGTTTTGGCCCTGAGATTATTCGTTTATTTGCATCTAAGGATTATTATGAAGCGAGATGGATTGTACCACCGGTTGCATTGTCAGTATATTTTACTGTTTTATATAATTTATTTGGGAATATAGAGTTTTATTTTGAAGCAAATAAGTTTATTATGTGTGCGTCAGTTATTGGTGCTGCATCAAATATAATACTAAACTATATTTTTATTCCAAAGTATGGATATATTGCAGCAGGATATACCACCTTATTTTGTTATATTCTATTTTCTTTAGTACATTATTTATTTCATATAGTTATATTAAATAAAAAAGCTTCAGGAGTAAGAATATACAATATCAAACTTATATTAACGTTGTCTTTTATATTAATATTATTTGTATTTTGTATAACATTATTTTATGATAATTGGTGCGCAAGATATATGATTATTGCGTTAACGGTTATAGTTGTGATCTTAAATAAAAAATATTTTTTTAATATGTTAAAAACTTTAAAATTCAAAAAAATCAAGGAGTGATTACAAATGAAAACTGCATGTTTCATACCTATTAAAGCAAATTCGGAGAGAGTACCGGGAAAGAATTTTAGGATGCTGAACGGAAAAAAATTGTATGAATATATAATAGAGCATTCAAAAGAAGCTGAAGTATTTGACGATATATTCATCGATACAAACAGTGATGAAATCAAGGAATATTGTGATAAAAACGGTTGTAAAGTTATTGACAGGAAAGAAGTATTGGCAAAAAACACGGCTAATGGCAACGATTTGCTTAATTATCATTTTGATTTATATCCAGATTATGATTATTATTTTCAGCTTTTTGCTACAGCTCCTTATTTGCAACCTGATTCGATAAAAAAGTGTGCCAATGCTTTGATTGAAAGTACCGTTTATGATTCATGTTTTACAGCTATTAAACATCAGGGCTTTTTCTGGCTTAATGATACAGCGATAAATTACAGACCTTGTATACTTCCTCGCAGTCAAGATATGGCGCCTGTTATTGAAGAAACTACAGGCTTATATGGTATGTCGAAATCTTCTTTGAAAAAGTATCGTTGTCGTATCGGTGCAAAACCATATATTTATTTTGTAAGTAATTTTGAAGCAGTTGATATTAATACAGAAGAGGATTTTAAAATTGCAGAATACATAGGTAAACAATATTGGAACTATAATTATTGAGGTTTCAGCTAATTAATTTTTATATAGTTTTTTATAAAAAAATATTAAAACAACCCCTGTTCCGAAACTTAGAATAGGGGTTGTCTATATCTAAAGTAATAATATGTTTTAATTTTAGAAGCTTATATCTGTCATTTGACAGATCATATAGTTAAACATTAGGGGTTTTTATGCTATTTTAATACATCAATTATTCTTAGTATAAGTTTTATATATTGTTCCTCAATTTTTGCCTTGTCAAATTGAGCTGTTTCATTTATTCTATGTTCTTTGATATAATTAACTATTTTCTTGTAGCTGCTTTTATTAGTATTTTCAATATATTCATTCTTGATAATAGCTATAAAATCATTGATATTATTTTTTTCATATAAATCAAGGCTTTTCTTTATTTCATAAATAGTTAATGGCAGTACAATAGCGCTGTCAAATTGCTTTTCAAATCTTGTACCCAGGTTAAATATAAGTTTCTTTACGCACAAGGCTTCATATTCACTTTTTCCGGGAAGTATTATTCTTTTGTATAAACCGTTGTTATTTTCGTTTATATTTTTTTCGTATAAATATTTTATATAATTATCAAAGCTTGTATTGGATATGTCAATTACCTTGCCTTTTCTTTCTCCTGTTTTGTATAATACAAGATAAGAGCCATATATATCCTCAATACACTTGATTGTATTGACAGCGAGATTACTGTATCCACACATAGCATCTTCAATTATGTAATAATTGTCCCCGCTTTCAGTAGAAGATAAACGCATATGTCCGCAATATTTGTTCTTTATATTTGTTAACCATATACTTTCAATATCATCCGTATGTAAAAAATCAACATTTGAGTCATGAAGATGCAATATCATCGAATTTATTTTTTCGAATAATTTAAGACCTATATCCGTTCGCAGTTCAACATTAGTTTTGTTTAATAGAAAATTCAGATAACATTTGACTCTGTATTTATAACCTGATTTTTTATCAGATTCCCATATATATTTATCATATTCTGGCGTTAGATTTTCAGACAACAGTAGTTTTATACACTCAAAATGAGTTTCTGTTATTGAATCTATAATTTGTTGATGTTTTTCACTCAAAAAATCATCTCTGTTTATTTCCAGAAAATCATCTGAATGTGCATCAAATATATATACTTCGACATTAAAAAATTTTATGTCTATCATATTCTGAAGCTGTCTGTCATCCACAAGGATTTCATTAAAATATATTTTCAAATTTTCGCCTGAATATTCTTTTTCGTATCTTATCCATCTGTATCTTATAAGAATATTGGTCTTTGAGTTCCAGCATGAAAACCCTTCATGTTGATAATCGCAGCAACTCTCCGCAGACTTTCCTTCCAATACATTTGTTACAAATGAATTATTATTGTCAATATTTATAAAATATCTTCCAAAGCTTTTAAGTAAAAAACTGTCCGGGGTAGGATATTTGCTTATTGGTGACAATGTTATAATGGGAAGGCTTAAACTTCCAATTATTTGCTGAAGGGTCATATTTATTCTGCTTAAGTATTCCTCAATTTCATCTCCAAAATAATCAACGCCATCAAGCCCTCCTCTTTCCTGCATACGCTGCATTATATTAAGAGGAATCTTTATTTCAAGTTTTGTTCCATAACCAAAATCCTGCGCCAGCACTTTATCGTTGACGAAAAAAGTATCAATTTTACCACCGATCTGCGTCGAATGAAATCTCATTTTTCTAAGGAGGTTATCTTCTTCGGTTCTGGTCATAAGGGTAAACATTCTTGTAAAATAAAATATCGTCTGCATACCTATGCCAAAGGAGCCCGTAGGCTTCCACCAACAGGGCATTTCCTCAGCTTCTTTTATGCTCTCAAAGTCAAATGTATTCCCGATATGCTGCATACCCTTTAGACGACTTGCCGTAATACCTATACCATTGTCTCTTATTGTAAAGTTGAAGCATTTGTTTTCTATTGTGCAATTTATTGAAACGGAAATCTGCTCAAGATCGTTAGAAATATATCTGAAAAATTCAAGCGGATTACTGAATCCTGATTTATTTTTTTTCTTAAGTTCTCTATACACACGGCGTTTGGTTGCATCTATTGAATTCTGCAGAACCTCCCTGACAAAAGCATCAAATGTATTTCTGTATAAACTTGAACCCTCGATTATTTCTGCGGCTCTTTTGGCAGTAATGTGGTATTTGAGATCCAAAAGCTCTTTATCTATGTTTTCGCCGTCAAGCAGAATAATCTCGGTATGAAATACAGGACAGTTGCCGGAAAATCCCTTTGGTATAATGCTAAGCCAATTCTGGCTGAAATAAGATAGCTCTTCCCTAAGCATTTTTAACCAACCGCTTAGCTCCTTGAATGCCCTCAATGACAAAAGCACAGCTTTTTCTTTCTTTTCCTCATCTTTTTCTATATCATAATCAAATATTTCTCGGAGAAGATTATTCTGCAGCATTGCCATGGCGTCATCAGTTCTGAAGTTTGCGGTAACTTCGATTTCTTCCGGTGTAATGAGAAAATCTCTCATAGAATGGTGTTTAAGCTGATGCGCAAATGAGTTATAGCTGGGATTGCCTGATACTGCAAGCTGATATTTGTTGAATCTGTTGTTGTCCAGATCCAAAAGATCGCCTATGCGTAAGAGCATGGCTACAAATCTTGGGTGCGCATAATCAACGTAAAAGCCTTGTACTTCACGACTTAGTGTGGCTATTACATTTTCTCTTTCGTCTGTATGAAGCTTTGATATATCGGCAATAAGATACCTCAATCTTCTTGGTATAAGCCCGTCATAGGTTTTTTCATCCATTTCATCAACGATTTTAGTGTAGGACATTTCAGCGTGCTTCGGACGGCACCATTCCTGAATAAGTACCATAAAAGAGCTCACGAAATGCATAGGCCATTCATACCACTCACCACGAAATATGGAAATAAGATCTTCCAAATTTTTATACTTTTCATTATTGTAGTTATCAAAAATTTCGTTACAATTACATTTATCATTACAAATTTTTTTTGTGCTGTGTCTGAACAGCGGCTCGAGATAACTCCATGCCATAACTACATCAGCATTATTGCTTTCGTACATTCTCTTTGAAAGCTCGTCAAAGTCGTCTTTTCCGTATGACGAAAGTTCGTTATAAAGGTCATGAGCAGTAACTATCATGCCTAAATCGTGACAATAAGCGCATTCCAATATAAGCCATGTGTCTGTTGGAGAAAGCTGTTTTATGCGATTTTTACCCAAAAAAAATTCTATCTGCCTAAGTATAGTTTCCGAATGAGACGCATCGTGGACGCTGTAGGTCTGATATCGTATATTAACATTTTTAAGTCGATTTTCATACTCCTTTTTCTCCAGCTTCCAGCTGCTGTAAAGAATGTTATAGTTTTCATCATCTCTAAAACTTCTTAAATGCTCTTCAATAGTATATGGAATATCAACTGTACTTACAGTTGCCTTAACCATTTTCATACCTGTATCTTTAAAACATGAACAACATCCTTTTTCAGCCATATAGTACCTCCCAAAATTTTATTTATTTAAGAAATTTATAATATCATTTACGAGATCGCTGCCGTGTTTTGAAATTAAGGTTATATTATTTATATAATCCTTCAGCTTTGGCTCATCTTTTACCTTTTTATCAAATGCGGTAAGTATGGCGATTTTATTTAAATCCTTGTCAAGATTCCAGGCTTTAATATTATCAATAAGCAGATCTATTCCATTAAGTGTTTTGTTATATTTTTTTGTTACGCCATTCAAATGTTCTACTGTTGCAGCCGGAACAGCAGCATCAAATATAAATTTATCACATTGACCTATTTCTTCTTCATATTCAAGATAGTATACTGCGTCCTCTATGTTTTTAGCGTGTATAACCGTATGTTTTTCTCTGAGCCAATCTACAAGTATGAACACATTGGCATCATCCTCTAAAATAAAAATTTTCATAAGTAATTTCCTCCTTAAATCACTTTACATAAGGCACCCAGAATATAAATGTAAACTCTGTGGTACCTTTACAGATATTGCCATTAACATATAAGGGAGTAAATGCATTTTCGGGTAGGGGACTGATGATATAGTCGTCTTCTATGTCAATGATCTCTTGTTTAATTTCTTCATAGATTTTTTTATCTGAACACGATTTTTTATTTTCATCAAAGTATTTTATATAAAGATCTATTAAAGAAATATCATAATCACTTATTTTTTTGGTAATACATTCAACGTCTCCTCCATGAGCCTGCGCAATTTTTTTTGTAAGGTAAAGCCCTAAACCGCTGCCTTCTTTTTCATTGTTTGATCCTCTTTTTCCATATTCAAATATTTTCTCCGACTCATCGTGCGTATTGTTTTCGTTAAATGAATGAGCCAAATTTTTAACAATAATTTCGTATTTTGATTTATCGTTGTTTAGTTTGCAGTCAAAATATATTTCGGTGCCATTAAGCGCATATTTAAAGGCATTGTATGTAAGATTGTAGGCAGCCTGTTCTATCATATTTGGATCGCCATACATCATTGGTCTGGTTTTATCAGAATGTTCAATTAAAGGAAAACTGAATCTGAGCTTCATTTCCTTTGCATAATCTTTAAAAATAATGCTCCATTTAAACAAAAATTTTTCATAAGGGTAAAAATAACACCAATTTTCTTTGTTAGAAAAATCAATCAGGTATTTTGAGGCATTTATCCTTATTTCTGATGTATATAAAAAGCTTTCAAAGTTTTCTATGCATATATCGCAGTTATCAAGAAAGTTATTTAATATCTTCTGAAGATTTTTATCAAGTTTATATGTTGAATATAATTCACCTTGGTTATTTCTTGCTTGTTTAAATTTTTCTATCAGTATTTTATTGCCGCTGCTGCTTTGTCCCAGTTCGTGTCTTGTAATGCTCATGGAATTTTCAAGATATACTCTGAAATAATCGGATTTAATTTCTGTTCCTATGAGCTGAATATAGGATACGACCGAATCAAATATACTTTTAAGATTATTTTTAAGCCAGTCCTTTTCCTCTGAATTATTTACGTTTTCAAATGCAGGATTTCGGTTTATAACCAAAGCTATAGGATATGTTGGAACAGCCGAAATATCTGACAAAAGCATAAAATTAAGATTATATAAATCTCCATCTATATATTTGTATAAATCATTGCAGTAATAAGGCTTTATACCCGATTCATGATTATCTGTATGCAGCTTTAAGGCATCGTTAGTAAGAACGGTGTAATCATTGTCTATAAGATTCTTACTTTCGGGAACAAATACCGTATATTCATCGACACCTATATTTTTACAAAATTCTTTCATAACATCATTGACTATTTTTCCAAGTTTATCGTATTTGTCACAATATTTTTCCGCAGGAAAAACATCTTTAGTATTACTTGCTTTTGTCGAAAAATCATTTTCTTCTAATTTATTTCTGAAAAATTCGATTAAATGTCTACTTTCTTTATTTACATATCTGTTTTGTCTTGATTCAAAAGAACCAATAAGCTCTTTTTCTATGTCAGCAACAGCAGCCTTTACTTTATCTACTATATCTTCAAGGTTATTCACAGGTTTAAAACTATTTTTTAACTCATCAATACTTTCTGAGAAGTCTTGATTTTCATAAATCTTTTCGATCTTTTTGTAATATGATTCCCTGTGCCTTTCAAGAGGAATTTGTCCAACAATAAGAACACCCATAGGCCTGTCATATAAATAAACAGGAAAAGCTATCTCGTCATATCCTATGAATGGACACATATAGCTTATTCCATTTTGTTTTCCGTCATTATTTGAGTAATGACAAATATCTCTTATAATTTTATATTCCGTAACATTTTCAGAATAATTTTCGAGTATAAATTCGGCAGCGGTTGCATCACTTTCTATACAATTTATTTTAGTATCTATATTTATGCCATTACGGGTGCTTATGCATAAATTTCTGCATACTTTGGAAAATGCGT
This sequence comes from uncultured Clostridia bacterium, assembly GCA_947630725.1. Taxonomy (GTDB): domain Bacteria; phylum Bacillota; class Clostridia; order Lachnospirales; family CAG-274; genus JAJQCI01. Next base: position 112,522 of record CANRIS010000004.1, on the reverse strand, counting down.
TGAAAAAAACTCTGTTCTGAATTTTTTTGTATTTACCCCAAGGTTTTTCGGCCTCTTTTTCATTTCTGTACATAAAGGCATTTGGATATGACAATTCATGTTCATCACAAGCTCGCATAATTATACCTTCAAGATACAACTCATTAATAACTGAATTTGATAAATCTTTATTTTTGGTAACAAGCGTATTAGGTCTGAATTTCCAGTTTTCCATATTTCGCACCTCTTTTTTATAAATAATATTAAATTTACATTCGATATTTGTAAATTAAACTACAGAATTAAAAATCAACTTTTATATAATTAATACTTATTAATATACACTTTTATTATAAAACATAATGTAGTATTATACAATAATTATTTTAATAATATAAACCTTTTTGAAATTTATTGCGTAAATAAAGGCATTAATAATAAATGTAAAGAATTTATTATCAAAAAATCTTTTATCAATAAATTTTTCAACTCACTATTAATAACATGTACTTTATTGTTAAATTCTTGATTATTATATGTGTACCATAGTATAATTTGTTATGACTTTTACTTTTCATGCTTTATTTGGGTTTACAACCAAGTATATAGTTTTGGAAAATACTTAAAATATTTAACGGTGGGTTTTATTTTGAAAATTTATTTCATAAATAAGGGTTTGAAATATTTTTATAAAAGCGGTTGAAATGCTCGGCAGATTATGGTATAATTGTATTAAATAGGGGACTTGTTAAGTGAAATTTTATAAGTTTCCGACAAAATTTTAAGAAAAACAGGAGGAATTTTCAAATGGCAAAAGTTGTAACTATGGGCGAAATAATGCTGAGACTTTCGACCCCCGGAAACCAGAAGTTCATTCAGGCTACACAGTTTGATATTAATTATGGCGGCGGCGAGGCTAACGTAGCCGTATCTCTTGCAAATTATGGCCATGAGGCTGAATTTGTAACCGCTGTTCCCGACAATCCTATAGGAGCCTGCGCAGTAGCTGCTCTCAACAAGTACGGCGTTTGCACAAAGCACATCGCAAAATGCGGCTACAGACTTGGCATCTATTATCTCGAAACAGGCGCATCAATGAGAGCTTCAAATGTAGTTTATGACAGAGCTGCTTCTTCCATAGCAACTGCTCCTGCCGAGGCTTTTGATTTTGACGCTATCTTCGAGGATGCAGACTGGTTCCACTTTACGGGAATCACTCCCGCAGTTTCGGATCTTGCGGCAGAGGTTACAGAGGCTGCTCTTAAGGCTGCAAAGGCTCACGGCGTTACCGTATCAGTTGACCTTAACTTCCGTAAGAAATTGTGGTCGTCCGAAAAGGCTCAGAAGGTTATGACAAACCTTATGCAGTATGTTGACGTATGTATCGGTAACGAAGAGGACGCAGAGCTTGTTCTCGGCTTCAAGCCCGGCAACACAGACGTAACACAGGGCGAGCTGGAGCTTGCAGGCTATGTTGACATCTTCAATCAGATGGCTGACAAGTTTGGTTTCAAGTACATAATTTCTTCTCTTCGTGAGAGCTATTCGGCTTCGCACAACGGCTGGTCGGCTTGCATTATGGACGGAAAGACAAGAGAGTTCTATCACAGCAAAAAGTATGACATTAACCCCATCGTAGACAGAGTAGGCGGCGGCGACTCCTTCGCAGGCGGACTTATCTGCGGTCTTGTTGACGGAAAGAATATGAAGGACGCTCTTGAGTTTGCTGTTGCTGCATCGGCTCTTAAGCATACTATCCCCGGCGACTTCAACCTTGTTACAAGAGCAGACGTTGAAACGCTTGCAGGCGGCGACGCATCGGGAAGAGTTCAGAGATAATAATAATCGCAGACAAACAAAAAGGGGTGTTTTAAAGCAAAACACCCCGAATTTTTAAGGAGGTCTTTATAAAATGACTTTAGAAACAAGGTATTCAAATCATTTTGACGATGTAAAGCACTATACGACAGAGCAGCTCAGAGAGCATTTTCTTGTTGAGAATGTTTTTGTACCCGGAGAGGCAAAGCTCGTATACAGCCACAACGACAGAATAATTTTCGGCGGCATCACACCTACGACCGAACCCCTTAAGCTGGAAGGCAGCAAGGAGCTTGCGGCTGATTATTTTCTTCAGAGAAGAGAGCTCGGCGCTATCAACATCGGCGGAGACGGCTTTGTAGAGGTTGACGGCAAGGAATATGTTGTTAACAATGGCGACGCTATTTATGTAGGAATGGGCGCAAAGACAATATCCTTCTATGCAAAGGACGCTGCAAATCCGCCTAAATTCTATATGAACTCAGGTACGGCTCATAAGAGCTATCCCACGGTTCTTATCTCCTATGACGATGCTAACCACAAGCCCTTGGGCTCTCTCGAGGACTGCAACAAGAGAACTATCAATCAGTATATACATGACGATGTATTCGGCAGACTTTCCGCAAGAGACGGCGTTGAGTACGGAAGCTGCCAGCTTGCTATGGGACTCACAAAGCTTGAACCCGGCTCAAACTGGAATACAATGCCCTGTCATACACACGAAAGACGAATGGAAGTATATCTGTACTTCGATATGGATGATGAAAATGTAGTTTTCCATATGATGGGCAAGCCCGAGGAAACAAGACATATCGTTATGAAGAACGAATCTGCCGTTATATCTCCGAGCTGGTCGATCCACAGCGGCGTAGGCACAAAGGCTTATACGTTTATCTGGGGTATGGTAGGCGAAAACAAGGACTATGACGATCAGGACTTCCTGAAGTGCGTAGATCTCAAATAATAACCATCAAATAATAAATAATAAATAATAATCACATCATAAGCAAATCAAAAGAGATCTGCCGACATAGGGTGTATCCTATGAAAGCAGACCTCTTTTTTCTTTTATTTTAAGTATTCTGAGTACGCTTTTGTCGATTCTTTCTTCGGGAATGTCTCCGACATATACTGCAAAGCGGAGCCTCTCGAATGCATCGGAAAGATTTTCGGGCATAAGAACCATATCGGCTCCTGCCTTTATTGCGGCTACGGCGGCTTCACCCGGAGCATAGAGGCTTGTTATTGCGCCCATATTCTGCGCATCGGTAATAATTATATTTTCAAAGCCGAGGTCGTTTCTCAGCATAGACATAACCTTTTCGGAAACAGAGCATGGCACGCTGTCAATGTCGGGGGCGGTCATATGGGATACCATAACAAAATCAACTCCCGACTCTATGCCTGCCGCAAACGGCGGAAAATCCGTCTGACGGAACTCCGAAAGGGTTCGGAGCGATTCGCTGCGCCCCTCGTGAGAATTTGCCGATGTGCTGCCGTGACCCGGAAAATGCTTAAGACAGCCGCTGATGTTGTTTTTCTGAAGCGCCGTGACAAACTCCCTTACCATAGAGCTGCATACTTCGGGATCGGACGAAAATGACCGATCGCCTATTTCGGTATTGTCGGTGTTCGAGAGTACATCTGCAACGGGAGCAAAGTCCGTATTGAACCCAAGCTCCTTTATTTCGCTGCCTATGGTCTGCGCTGCCTCTGCTGCCTTTGAGCTGTCGCCGCTTTTGCCTATTTCCGCCATAGAAGGTACGGCATCTGAGCCCATAAGGGGATTGCCGCCAAGTCTCGAAACTCTGCCGCCTTCTTCGTCAATTCCCAGAAAAAGCGGAATTTTCGAGGCTGCGGCGGTTTTTTCAAGCATATCCTCGGTTTGTTCTTTTGAGATGAGATTATCCGAAAAATATATTATGCCGCCTACGGGCAGGGTGCCGAGAGCCTCGGCTGTCTTTTCTCCGTCTGTTGAGGTCTCCTCTCCCGTAAGCTCCTCGGGCGTGACAAAGAAAAGCTGATACAGTTTTTCATCGGTAGTCATTTCATCCAAAAGCTTTTCTGCCTTCGATGGCTCGGAGACCTCCTCCCCGACATCTTTTTCATCGGGTATGGAGTCCATACTTTCCGCAAGACCTCCGCAGCCTGTGAGCGCAAATATAAAAATAATTGTCAGTATGTTAATTAACCGAATTTTCATAAAACCTTGCCTTCAGTTCTTCCCATTTTATATAATCGAGTATGGCTTCTTCGACAGACAGCTTAGGCTCCCAGTGTATGGCTCTTTTTGCAAGGTTTATGTTGGCGTATGAGCCGCCTATGTCGCCGGGACGTCTGGGGCCGAAGGTTATGGGGATTTTTTCTCCCGTTACATTTTCAAAAGCATATATAAATTCCCTGACAGTCACGTCAACGCCCGAACCTATGTTGAGGGCTATAAAGTTCAGATCGGTATGGCTGTTTTTCTGAGAAAAGGCATGGTCGAAGTTTTCTATAGCCTTTATATTTGCCTGAGCTGCGTCATATATGTGTATATAATCCCTTATACATGTGTTGTCTCTTGTCATCCAGTCGTTACCCGTAATGACAAACTCCCTTGATTTTCCCTGTATAATGTCAAAGAGACTTCTGAGAAGATTGTTAACGCCCGCATCGGGGCCTGTTCTTCCCTTGGGGTCGGCGCCTATGGGGTTGAAGTATCTCAAAGCTATGCACCTGAGACCATAGGCATTGCAGAAGTCTCTGAGTATAAGCTCGGTCATATATTTTGAACGTGTAAAAGGACTTCTCGGTTTTATGGGAGACAGCTCCGTAGCCATATAACCGGGAAGGTCATCGTACATTCCCGCAGATGATGAGAATATGAGCTTTCTGCAGCCGAGATCACAGAGATTTCTGAAAAGCTCCATACTCTTTACAACATTCAGAGAATAAAATTCATAGGGATGCTCTATGGACATTGCGACAGAGGATTTTTCCGCACAATGTATCGTAATTTCTATCCCCGGATTTTCTTCAAATATTTTGCTCAGGAGCTTTTTGTTTGCCCAGTCGCCAAAATAAAACCTACAGTTTTTGATTTTGTTTTCTCCGTCAAAAATATCGGAATCGAGCAAAATGATCTCATATCCTGCATCAGCAAGACAATAACACAACATAGACCCCAGAAAACCCGAGCCGCCGGTTACCAATACTTTCACACTCGCCACCTCTTTTTTTCACTGCTTTATTACAAAATTTTATTTGTTTATCAAAAAAATCCACATAGATTTATACTTATTATACACCGTTCCGAACATAATTTCCAATGTATTTTAAAAAAACATATAACAAAAAAGGGCCGAAAACAGCCCCCTTATTTGTTGATTATGAAGCATTTATGAAGTTTTTGACCTTTTTTCCGAGCTGAAAGGTAAATTCGAGGGCTGCGCTGTACTTATCGGCAGCGCTGACGCAGTATGACTCCTTGTATTTGGGGAAACCCTTGCTGAGAGGCCACATATGCTTTATTATTGCGTCTTTTTCTATATCGTTCAGCTCAGTAAGCATAGCCGCATTTTTCAGTGCCTCTCGTGGGTGACGAAAAACGTGGTTTTCATCGGTTTTGTCGGTGTGTCTGTCATATAGATAAAGATCATGGAGTATTCCCGCTCTGGCTGCCGAACGGAAGTCGCAGCCGAGAAGCTTTGAAAAAAGATAGCTGTAGTATGATACATTGAGACTGTGCTGCAGGCGTGATGTGCCTATGTGCTGACTGTAGCTGTCAAGCCTGAGAACGCTTTCGTCCTCCAACAGATCCTCCACACAGTTAAGATAACGGTTCATTTTTCTGCTGCCGTCATAGAAATTTTTTCTTGAACCCATTGCTTTTTGTAGCATTGATTACACCTCGGTTTATTTTTGACTGTATATACCACCGACAGGGGATTCCGCCGCCTGAAGAGACAGGGGGACTTAGTTGTCGGTTAAAATATCTGCTTATTCAACCTTGTTTTCATCCGAGGGAGCCTCGTCCCTTATATGATAGTCGTCTATGTCTCTGTCCATATCGGGGAGATATTTTCTGAATACTCTCATAAGAAGCTTGGACGAAAAATAGCTGTATGCTCCCGTTATGATTATTATAAGTATGGGCAGCCTCATAAACAGCATGGCGGCTCCCGCAAGAAATACCAGACAGGTTACCGTTGTTGAAATATGTCTGTTTGCAAAGAAAAAGGCGTTTTTAAAGTATTGGCCGATTTTCATATCGAACCTTGCTATGAGAGGGAATATATATACGGATATTCCCGCAAGCTCTGCCGAAAGCACCACCTGAAATACAAGCATAAACTGATTCGCTCTGTACACATAGTTGAAAAGAGTGAAGTTGCACAGAAGAATAAAGGCGCATATGGCGATGAGTACGAAAACAACTGTGGATTTTATGAAATTCTGTTTAAAGCTCCTCATAAAGTCCCTTGACACATAGCCCTCTCTGCCGGAGATCATTCTTGTGGTGACATAATACAGAGCTGTGACGGAGGCTCCTATAGTTATTATAGGTATGCTGCATACAATGAACAGAAGGGAGAGTATGAGAAGATCTCCTATAAGCGTACCTATCTTGAACAACGGGCCGTCAAACCGAAACATATCATTCATAATATAACCTCATTTCTCAAAAGCATTTATACCGTTTAAAGCTGCGACAAGCTTGTTTTCAGCGATGCGTAATTATAAAGACTATGGACAGCGATAACAATATCGTCCGTTCCCTCAGTATTATACTACAGACCGAGAATAAATTCAAGCTATGAATTTTCAGCGTGTCGAAAAAATCGACACGCTGTCATCAAAATGCAGTCGCATTTTGATGAGGCCAAATGTGCGTGCCGGGCAAGCCGGCGACTTCATTTGGATAAAGGAATATAAATTTCAATTTGTTCCAAAAACTGCGTTTTTTCGCAAATTGAAATTTATTCCTCGGACGGGCAAAGCTCGTCCTGCGGATTAAAGTCTGCGACGCTTTTTATAAACTTATTCCTTGGACGGGCAAAGCTCACGTTCAGTGCTTTTTCTTACGGAAAAGTTGCCCTTTGGGCAATCCGACGTCTTTCGGACACTACCTGCGGATTAAAGTCTGCGACGCTTTAAATCTTCGACGATATGACGATTTGTCAAATATTTTTTTATTATCTGTAAATTCAAACTATGAATTTTTATGGCAATATAAATGTTTTTGGCGTGTATGTCCTTGTCAGGGTCACATATGTATCGATATATACGATTATATACGATTTTTGAGCATAAAAGTCTTGACATAATTCAAAATTAAATATATTATATATAGAAATAACGAAAATTAAAAAATGCTTTGACGGAGAACATAGGAGAATGTTCTGCCATTCAGAGAAAAGGCGGTTGGTGCAAGCCTTTGGCGGACGTCTTTTTGCCCACCTCCCGAGCTTCGCAAAAAATGCGGCGCAGATCCCTGCGTTATGGGGCTTTGAGTGAGCGGCTCATGCTTTGGCGTGCCGCTAAAAAGGGTGGTACCGTCGGCTTCCGACCCCTGTGGGGGCAGGAGGCTTTTTTGTTTTTTTAAACAGAGCAGTCAGGCTATTTAAGGCTATTTAAGGAGGATATAAAAATGGCTGATGAAAAAATGGTAAATGCTATTACTTCCATGGAGGAGGATTTTGCCAAATGGTATACCGATATAGTTAAAAAAGCAGAGCTTTGCGACTATTCATCGGTAAGGGGCTGTATGATATTAAAGCCCTACGGTTATGCCGTATGGGAGCTTATACAGCACGACCTTGACAGACGATTCAAAGAGACGGGTCACGAAAATGTTTATATGCCTATGTTTATACCCGAGAGCCTTTTGCAGAAGGAAAAGGATCACGTTGAGGGCTTTGCGCCCGAGGTGGCGTGGGTTACTCACGGCGGCTCCGAAAAGCTTCAGGAAAGGCTCTGTGTCAGACCCACCTCCGAAACCCTTTTCTGCGACCACTACAAGAATATTGTGCAGTCCTACAGAGATCTGCCAAAGCTCTATAATCAGTGGTGCTCGGTGGTACGTTGGGAAAAGACCACAAGACCCTTCCTCCGCACTATGGAATTTTTGTGGCAGGAGGGACACACAGCCCACGCCACGGCAGAAGAGGCCGAGGAAGAAACCGTAAGAATGCTGAATGTATATGCCGACTTTCTCAGGGAATTTCTCGCAATACCCGTTGTAAAGGGCAGAAAGACCGAAAAGGAGAAGTTTGCCGGCGCAATGGCTACTTATACGGTAGAATCGCTTATGCATGACGGAAAGGCGCTTCAGGCAGGCACGAGCCACAACTTCGGAGACGGCTTTGCCAAGGCCTTCGGCATACAGTATACCGACAAGGACAACAAGCTCAAATATGTTCACCAGACATCGTGGGGAATGACTACAAGGCTTATAGGCGCAATGATAATGGTACACTCGGACAACAACGGTCTTGTCCTGCCTCCCAAAGCCGCTCCCATACAGTGTATGATAATACCTATTATGCAGAGGAAAGCAGGTATACTTGAAAAGGCTGAGGAAATAAGGCAGAGGCTTTCGGGGGTTTGTCGTGTAAAGGTGGATTCCACCGACAAAAGCCCGGGATGGAAGTATGCCGATCAGGAGATGAAGGGCATACCTCTGCGCCTCGAAATAGGCCCCAGAGATATTGAAAACAACAAATGCGTAATTGTTTCAAGATTGGGCAGAGTAAAGACGGTTGTTTCTCTTGACGATATAGAAAAGGTCGTTCCCGAAATGCTTGACAAAATGCAGAACGACCTGTATGAAAAGGCTCTTGCTCACAAAAACGAGCATACCTTTGACGCTGTGACTATGGAGGAGTTTGCCCGTCAGCTTGAAGAAAACCCCGGTTTTATAAACGCTATGTGGTGCGGTGACGAAAGCTGCGAAAACGAAATAAAAGAAAAAACAGGTGCAACCTCCAGATGTATGCCCTTTGAACAGAAGCACCTGTCCGATGTGTGCGTATGCTGCGGAAAGCCCGCAAAGGTTATGGTAGCGTGGGGAAAGGCATACTGATAAGCACACAGGCTCTATAGAGGCGGTCTTTTGTCCCCCAATAGGGCGAGGGTGTCGGTATAGCCCAGATATATCATATTTTCAAGCTTTTCCCTTGTAAAATTCAATGTGCCGCTGAAAAAATTTCCCGGATCCCGAGACGGCTTTATGAGTACGATCTCCGAATCTGGGAATTTTTTTTGTTCGATCTCGCTGTCAATGTCAAGGGAAACGGCAATTATTTTTCTGTATCCTGCATCATAAAGGGGTTTTATGGGCAGATTGTCGCACAGTCCTCCGTCACAATAGCGCTTTTTGCCTATTTTTACACTTTCGTATATAAACGGTATGGCCGTGGTTGCAAGGAGTATGTTTATTGTTCTTTCTTCGCTCTCGCCCCTAAGATTGAAATATTCGGGAGAAAGCGACAGCCGCTTGTTTATGAAAAGTTCCGCAGGCAAAAGCTTTAAGAAAGGTATCCTCGATATGTCGGAGCAGGCTATAAAGCAGTCGGTGTCCGTTATGGGGGATATGTTGTTTTTTATGATATTTTCGATACAGGAGCGTGAAAAAATACTGTCATAGCCGAGGGCGACCGACAAAAGACTCAGCCCCTCGCCATCATCGCTGAGTATGTCGCTTTCGGTTATGCTGCGCCACAGACGAAAACAGGAGCAAAAATCTCCCATGGCGAAAAGGGCTGCATTCAGACCTCCCGCAGAGCTGCCGCTGACGGCTTTTATATCCTTCGTCATATCAAGCTCAGAAAGGGCTCTCCATACGCCCGCCTCATATGCTCCCTTCGCTCCTCCGCCTCCCAGAACAAGTCCCATACACATAAAAAAATCTCCCCAACAAAGCATATATATACTTTATATGAGGAGAGAATGTCCGATGTTAAATTGTTATGGATATTTTGTCAGTATGGCTCAAAAAAGTCGGGTATCTCGTCCGCAGAATGCCTGCGGCAGTTTTTTGAAGAAAAATACACACAACTGCCGCAGTTTCCGCATTTATCCGAAACGGTAAAATCGCCTTCAAGGGGTCGGTAGTATTTGCATGAGGAATTTGTCTTTTTGCAGCTACGATCCATATGCTCATCAGCTCCGTTCAATAAGAATGATTCCCGGATAGTTTATGCATATTTTGCCCCAAGTATACCGCCGACAAAAATCTATTCTTTTATCGATGCGTTTGAGATGAGCTTTCCCGGAAGAACTATAAACACGGCGTTTTTGGAGGCTTTTTTACCCAGAGAATCTACAGCCGAAAAAACCGCCTTATATACCCCCGGTTCGGTGGGGTCTGCGTCCGTCTCAACGGTGAAGTCTATTTCGTTTTTTGCGCTGTCATAGGCCTTTACGCCTGTTTTAAGATATTCCTTTACGTCCTCGGCGCTCTGATAGCTGTTCTGATATACCGAATGTATGTTTTTTTCCGCCGTTATGGTAACGCCGCAGCCCTTCCACGGGTTGTTTTCATCGGGGTCGGTGGGATCCCATGTGGGGTAGGGGGCTTCGGCGCCTAACTTTATGGCATCCGGTCTGCCCAAGGGATCGTCCTTTTCGCTGCCGTCAAAAATGTTTACGCTTGTGCCTATGGGACAGTTGTCGTATATCCATTTTGCGTCAGCCACCGAAAGCCTTATGCAGCCCAGAGAGTCCTGACTGCCAAGGGCGTTGTAGTCGGCAGTGTTGAGATCTCCGGGATTTTCGGAAAAATACGGCACCGAATGAAAAAGTATGGGGCCGTCTATTCTTGTGCAGTACTGGCCGAATTCGTTGCCGAAAAGGGCGTGCCAGCGCAGCTTCTGAGATGTCCTGAAGCTGCCTGCGGGGGTGGAGTTTCCCTCCGATGAGTCACCCACAGAACATATCATAGACTTTACGGGTTTATCTTCGGAATCATAGACCGTAACGCAGTTTGTTGTTCTGTTTACCTTTATATAATATTCTCCTGCGGCCTCAAAGCTTATGCACAACGAAAACACCATAAGCAGAGCCGACAGAATGGCCGCTGTTTTTTTCATATTATCACCCACATCCGTATATTTTCTTTATTATAACACAATTATATCACACATTTCTTTTAATTTTAACAAAAAATTTTAAAAATTTAAAAAATATCTTTTTTTGTTTGGAAAAATTTTTATATTTTTATATTTTATATTGACAGTGATGTTTGTCGGGGGTATAATATTTTTGACCGAACGGTCAATAAAAAATGGGGCGGTGATATTGTGAAGGATAACGCCAAAAGGGATATGATCCTTAAGGCCGCAAAGGAATGCTTCAGAGACAAGGGCTATTATGGCTCGGGGATAGACGAAATAGCGAAAAGAGCGGGAATAACAAAATCTCTTCTGTACTATTATTTTAAGAGTAAGGATGATATATTTATCGCTCTTCTGGAGGAAAGTCTCGACAGAATATTGAACAGGCTGAACGAAAGCTATTCTTCGGATATAAAGAAGAATTTTGAGTCGCTGCTCGAAAATATACGCTCCGAAAGCGATGTTCTGTCGGTGGGTCTTGTGGATCTTTTTATGGAGGACAACAAAACCGATATGATACTGAAGCTTTCAAAACTCAATTTTTCCGACAGTCAGCTAAAGGCTCAGATCAATGAAAAAAATATATTTTTGTATGTTATGTTTATTATAAGGGCTGTTTGCTTCTTTTCACTGTCCAAAAAGGTTTGCAGTCATTTCGGCATAGCCGAGGACAGAGCCGAGGAGCTTAACAAAGAGGAGCTTTTTCTCTTATATAAAAAAATACACAATTTCGGAGGTAAGCTATGAAAAAAAGAAATCTGTTGTTATTGACGCTTTTATTGACGGCGGCCACAGGCTGCGGCGGAGGCGCTGACGAAAAGGCTCCGCCAACGGTGTCGGTCGTAAAAACGGCTGCGCAGGGGTATACCGAAAGCCTTAGCTGTACGGGGTATGCAAAGGCTGACGAAACAAAGAATTTTTCTTTTCTGCTTTCGGGCAGGATCTCTGACGTATATGTCGAAAAGGGCGATGAGGTCAAGGAGGGGCAGCTTCTTGCGGATCTGGATACCGAATCCATAAGGCTTGCCGTGAACAACGCCAAGGAGGACATAAAAATGGCTGAAAACAATATATCTCAGCTCAACAACAACCTCGAGGCCGAAAAGCTCACCCTCGAAAAGGCTCAGCTTGCGATAGACGCCGAAAAGCTGACCCTCAAAAAAATACAGGACTCCTATGAGTCTCAGATAAATACCATAAAGCTCAACTATGACGATGTAAAAGCCGACTTTGAAAGAGCAAGTGAGCTGTATGAAAGCGAATATATAAGTCAGACCGACTATGAGGACGCAAAGCTTGCTATGGATACCGTTGAGGAAAAGCTCAGCACGGCGCAGTCCGATATGGAAAACGATGTAAGCCTTGAAAACAAGAAAATCGAAAATATGGAGAACGACTATAAGCTTCAGCAGACCGCCGTTGAAAACTCACGCACTCAGCTTGAAGCAGCCAACATAAAGCTCAGTCAGGCTCGTATCGCCCTTGAACAGGGAAACAAAAATATGAATGACGCAAAGCTTTATTCCACAGTAGACGGATATGTTACCGAGGTGGTTATGAAAGCGGGCGAGGTCACATCGGCGGGTACTCCCGTGGTTTGTGTAAAATCGGGCAGTCAGGTGATAGACATAGGCGTAGGCACAGCCGACTATCCCAAAATTTCCGTAGGCAGTCCTGCGAGCATTACCTACAACGGCGGTACATATGAGGGAGATATAACAAACATAGCCCTTTATCCCGATGAGGCCACAAGGACATATCAGGTCGAAATAACCCCCCATCAGGGCATTGACATAGCTATGGGCAGCCTTGTGAACGTAGAAATACCCATAGGCAAAACAAGCGGCTGTTTTATACCCATAAGCTCTGTTTTCAATCAGGAGGGCGTAGACTACGTATACACCGTTGAGGATGACGGATACGGCTATTACAGAACGGCCAGAAAGGAAGTCTCTCTCGGAGAGGTCAACGGAGACAAAATACTGGCGAACGAGCTGCCCGAGGGCATATATGTTATTTCGGAGGGCGTGACCGATCTGAGCGACAACAGACAGGTGAGCATCAAAGAGGTGGCTGAGAATGAAGAATAAAAAATACGATCCCATTTATCAGGCTGTCTCAAAAAGACGAATAACGATTTTTATAGTAGCTATGATATTTCTTACGGGCGCTCTGTGTTATCACATACTACCAAAGCAGCAGTACCCAGTCATAACCCTGCCTATGGTAATAATTTCGGCTGTATATCCGGGAGCAAGCGCAGAGGATATGGAGGAGCTTGTCACGTCTCCCCTTGAAGATACCTGTATGGCTGCCGATGGCTTTGACTATGTTACATCCGAGTCACACAACAGCCTTTCCATAATAAGAATGGTGTTCGATCAGGATCTTGACGCCGATGAGCTTAAAAAATGTCAGGACGATCTCCGCAGAGATATAGAGGATACGCCGCTGCCCGATGGCGTTACGAGCCTGAACTACAATGACGATGCCTTTGACACCGCAGGACTTATACTGGCGTTTACGGGTGACGGAATATCCGAACAGGAGCTGAGGCAGAGAGCCGAACACCTTAAGGACGACCTTATGGGTATGGACGGTGTGAGCAAGGTCGAAATAGACGGCGACAGAGAAGAACAGATAAAGGTCACTGTCAACAGCGCAAAGACAAATTATCTGGGGCTTCCTCTTACGGACATAGCCACTCTTATATCAGCCCAGAACAGCCATATCCCCGTAGGCACACTTGAATTTGAAAATGATGAAATAAATATAAACACATCGGGAAAGCTCGAAAATACCGATGAGATAAAAAACATAATCGTATCCGCCGATCCAAACACAGGCTCGGTAATAAAGCTGGGGGATATTGCCGATGTTGAGACGGGCTTTGACGATGACGGAAAATACTATACATACAACGGAAAACAGGCCGTTATACTCAGCCTCTATTTTTCGGAGGGCGATAACGTACTTTCGATAGGCAAGGATGTAATGGATGTCGTTGAGGACTATTCGGAGACCCTTTCGGACGGTGTGGAAATAAACAAGGTAGTATATCTCCCCGATGATGTGTCCGATTCTATAAACGACTTTGTGCTGAACCTCATAGAGAGCGTTGTAATAGTTCTCCTTGTAATAATGGTGGGAATGAGCATAAGAAACGGTACCATAGTTTCGGTCGTTATTCCTCTTGTCATATTTGCATCGTTCATTTGTATGAAGCTTCTGAACGTGGAGATAAACTTTGTTTCTCTCGCATCCCTTATAGTCGCCCTCGGTATGCTGGTCGATAACGCCATTGTGGTAAGCGATGCCATACAGGTGAGGATCGACAGGGGAGACGACAGGCTCGATGCCTGCGTAAGCGGTACAAAAGAGGTGGCGCTGCCCGTTTTTGCCTCAACGCTTACAACGGTAATTATTTACAGCGTATTTTTCAGACTTCCGGGCGCTATGCACGATCTTGCCGTAGGGCTGCCCATAATAGTCATTTCGGCTCTTGTCTGCTCCTTTGTGGCGGCGCTGTTTGTTACGCCTGCGATGTGCTATCTTCTTATGAAGAAATCTGTCGAAAAGAAAGCGTCAAGATTCAACGTAAGAGGAAAATTCAAAAGCCTGCTTAAGCTTTCTATGGATCATAAGCTTACTACCCTTGTGATATGTATTGTTTCGGTCGCAGCATCGGGACTTCTGCTTTCTACCCTTGATCTGGAGCTTATTCCAAGCTCCGACAAGGAGATAATAGATATTGAGGTGACAGCCTTCAACTATTATGACATCAGAAAAACAGAGAATGTTATGAATGACATAGAGAATATACTGTCCCAAGAGCCTGAAAATGACGGCTTTCTCTGCGCAGTCGGAGGACACGTCCCCAAATATGACTTCGGCACAAGACCTGCCACCGACTCTGTCAACACGGGCAGCATAATTTATAACGTGGACATAAAGAAGGGCGGAAGATTCAAGACAAAGGCTCAGTACAGAGAACATCTCCAAAATCTCATTGACGAAAATGTAAGCGGCGTAAAGGCCGCCGTGACGGAGCTTTCGATTGTGCCTTCAAAAACCGAACCCGTCAGCGTTACATTCTACGGCGAAAATACAGAAGAGCTTAACAGAGTGGGAAACGAAGCCGAAAGCATACTCAGAGGCATAGAGGGCGCAGAAAATGTCCATCTGGACAGAAAATTCGATACCTACAATTATTATATAGATATGGATACAAGCGAGCTTAACACCTGCGGGCTCACAAAGGCCGAGGTACAGCACGAGCTTAATTTTGCAGTTATGGGAGGGGAAGCCTCCATATACCGCAAAAACGGGCAGGAATATCCCATAATCGTGAAAAGCGACATATCCGACACGGATATGCTGAAGGATTATACCTTTGTTTCGTCCCTCACAGGCGGAAAATACAAGCTCCGTCAGTTTGCCGATGTTGAGGCTGAAAAGGAAAGCAGCGTTGTCACAAGATACAACGGAAAGAAAAGCATTACGCTCTCGTGTAACGTCACGGGAGGAAAAAGCGCCGTTGAAATATCGGGCGCTCTTAAGTCCGCTATGAGCAAAAAGGACATAGGCAGTCTTAACGTAAAATATCTGGGAGATTTTGACGTATTCAATACGGCTATGTCGGCTCTTATTTACGGAGCGTTTCTTGGCCTTTTCGGAATAGTATTCGTGCTTTATGTGCAGTTCTATTCTCTCAAGAGAGCTGCCATTATACTTGCCAGCATACCGTTTTCGCTCATAGGCTCATCGGTGGGACTGTGGGTAACGAGACAAAACCTTTCAATGTTTGCCGTTATAGGCATAATAAGCCTTTTGGGTGTAGTTGTAAATAACGCCATAGTGCTTATAGACTATATCGACATAGAGATACAGAAGGGCTCCGAAATAAGGCAGGCGTGTCTCGATGCGGTGGAAAAGCGTTTCAGACCTATACTTCTCAGCACCACAACGACCGTCTTGGGTCTTATACCTCTTGCCATTGCGGGAAATGTAATTTTCAAGGGACTTTCGATAGCGTTTATGTCGGGTCTTACAACATCGCTTTTGTTTACGCTTGTCATAATACCCACAATATGCTCTGTATGGCTTAAGGATAAACAAACGTCCTGACGGCGCAGATAGGGATATTCTTAAGGGGCTTATTTCGGAAACTGTTGTCTTTGCGATTTGCCCCTTAAGAAAAAACTTTCAAAAATTTCTTGACAAAATTCACTCACTATACTATAATCTTATTTGAACTGTTTATGCATCTGTGGGAGTTGTCAATATGTCTTTTGAAAACGATAATTTTATTATTAATATAGATGATATTGAAACAGAGTGTAAGAAAGAAGTTTATATCGAGGACAGTATAGAAATTCCGAAGTCCTACAGCCCATACAACAAAGTCCCCTTCGTTCTTAAGGGAGAGCTTGAAAAGGCAAAAGAGGGCTTTCGCTTTTCGGGAAGCTTAAAGGCACAGCCAAGACTTCTTTGCGACCTGTGTTTGTCCGAATTTTCCAAAACCATTGAGTTTCCTGTTTTTGGGATCTTCGACAGAGAAGAACACGACAGCGAGGACGCCTGCTATGTTTTTGAGGACTCACAGATTGATCTCGAACTTATGATACGTACCGAAATTCTTCTGAATTTCCCTATGAAAAATGTTTGCAGACCCGACTGCAAGGGGCTTTGTCCCAAATGCGGAAAAAACCTTAACGAAGGCGACTGCGGCTGTCAGAAGGGCGAGATGAATCCTGAGTTTGAAAAGCTTCTTTCAATGTTTAACGATAAACAGGACTGATTTGTCTTGTAATAAACCTTATTTGCGATTAGGAGGTGTAAAGTATGTCAATTTGTCCCAAGGGCAGAACGTCCAAATCTAAAAAGAATAAAAGAAAGGCTCAGAGCTGGAAGATAGTTACTCCCACTCTTGTCAGATGCACAGAATGCGGCGAATTAATGCAGCCCCACAGAGCTTGCAGAAAGTGCGGCTCCTACAACAAGAGAACCGTTGTTGAGGTTGAGGATTAATTTTCAGACATAACAGGGGACTGTTTTCGTCTCCTGTTTTTTTTAAAAACGTCAATTTACTCTTATTTGCTTCTTTCTGATTTATTCAGGGACGGCATATATTTTAAGGATGATTGTATGAGCGATATAAAGATTGCTGTTGACTGTATGGGCGGCGACAACGCTCCCTGTGAAATTGTAAAGGGCTGTGTCGAGGCTCTTAAGACAGGCAGCGACAAGCTGATACTTGTCGGCAGAGAAGACGATGTATCAAAAGAGCTTTCAAAATATACCTACGATAAGGAAAGAATAATCGTTGTTCATGCGCCCGAGGTCATAGAAAATGACGAGATCCCCACAAACGCCATCAGAAGAAAGAAAAATTCTTCTATGGTCATCGGTCTTGAACTTGTAAAGGAAGGAAAGGCCGACGCTTTTATTTCCGCAGGAAACACGGGAGCCCTGCTTACCGGAGCAACCGTTATCGTAGGCAGGCTTAAGGGAGTCGAAAGACCCTGTCTTGCCACTCTTGTGCCCACCGAAGAAGGACCTGCGCTGCTTATGGATGTAGGGGCAAACACCGACTGCAAACCAAGCTTTATGGTGCAGTTTGCAAAAATGGGCTCGGTCTATTTTGAAAACGTAATGGGCAAAAAAGACCCTAAAGTAGGCTTGGTGAACATAGGCACGGAGGAAGAAAAGGGCAACCAGCTCCTAAGAGAATCTTTCAAACTCCTTTCCGAAACGAATGACATAAACTTTATAGGGAACGCCGAGGCAAGGGATATTATGAAGCGTGTGGCTGACGTATATGTGTGCGATGGCTTCGTAGGCAATATTATTCTCAAATTCGGCGAGGGAATGGCAGTTTCTCTTTTAGGAATGATAAAAAAGGCTATTATGTCGGGGTTTGTCTCCAAAATAGGGGCGCTGCTCTGCTTAAAACCCCTCAAAGGCCTTTTAAAGAGTATGGATTATTCCGAAGTGGGGGGAGCGCCGTTTCTCGGGCTTAAGTCTCTTGTCGTAAAGGCTCACGGCGCATCCGACAATAGGGCTGTCGTAGGTGCCATAAATCAGTGCCGTTCCTTTATAGAAAAGGACATTGTAAATAAAATAAGAGAAAAAATATAAATTTTATAAATTGGGTATTGCTAAATACGGAAATATTTAGTATAGTAGTTATTAAGGAAGCACTTGCAGTCAAAAAGTAGGATAAGCTTTCTATATTATGCAGATTATTTTTAAGGAGGACTTATAAAATGGAATTTGATAAGGTCAAAGAAATCATTGCGGAACAGATGGGTGTTTCTGAAGATGAGATAACGCTTGAAACTTCTTTTGCAGATGATTTGGATGCCGATTCTCTTGATATTTTCCAGATCATTTCGGAGCTCGAAGACGCTTTTGAAATCGAATTTGCAAACGAAGATGCCGAAAATATCAAAACAGTGGGAGACGCTGTAGAGTATATCAAGGCAGCCAAGGGCTGATAGGTCTGATTTTATGGGGGACGTTTCAAAGGCGTTCCCCCTTTTGTTGATATTCATATTCCGTATAAGCTGATTTAACTAACAAGGCAGCCGCTCTGCCTTATTAGTTATGTCCGTTTAAAATATTGCGAAAAGGAGTGAGCAAATGAATAGTATACTTAATTATACCTTCAAAAACGAGGAATTTCTGGAAATAGCGCTGACCCACAGCTCATACGCCCACGAGAAGGGTCTGCCCGAAAATATGAACAACGAAAGACAGGAGTTTTTGGGCGATGCCGTTCTGGAACTGTCGATGAGCAATTATATTTTCAACAGATACAAGGATATACAGGAGGGCGAAATGACGAAGCTTCGGGCAGGGGTAGTGTGCGAGGAGACGCTGGCCGAGGCTGCAGGCGAGATAGGTCTCGGAAATATCATAAGACTTGGAAAGGGCGAGGAGCTGACAGGAGGCCGCAAGCGCGCCTCTATACTTGCCGATGCTATGGAGGCGGTGTTTGGCGCAGTCTATCTTGACGGAGGTTTTGACGCCGCAAATTCTGCCATTCTGAGCGTTCTTGCAGATAAGGTGGACGGCATAAAAAACAGCCTTAAAACCCGTGACTGCAAGACATATCTTCAGGAGCTTATACAAAAAAGAAGTCACGAGCCCATCGTCTATACGGTAATAAACGAGTCGGGGCTTGCTCACAACAAAGAATTTGTTACAAATGTTACCCACGAGGGAAAGGTTCTCGGCACAGGCAAGGGCAGAAGCAAAAAAGAGGCTGAACAGAACGCCGCCGCCGATGCCATAAAAAAGTTTAAGGAATAAACACAGCGTCTCTGCAAATAATATTATCGGGTGATATTTTCCGATATATATTATACACAGGAGGCAACTATGGAAGTATTAAAGGTTTCGACAACATCTGTGCCAAAATCGGTAGCAGGAGCCATCGCCGCAATCGCAAGAGGCGGAGGCTCGGCTGAGATACACACAATAGGTGCAGGAGCGGTAAATCAGGCAGTAAAAAGCATTGCCATAGCGAGGGGATATGTGGCTCCCAACGGCATTGAGCTGATATGTATTCCCGCATTCAGTCAGATAGAGGTTGACGGCGAGACAAAAACCTCTATAATTTTCCTTGTGGACAAAAGATAGACAAAAGAAAAAAACAATCATCGGACAATACAAAAAGGACAATATTTTTTGTATTGTCCTTTTTTAGTATAAATTTTTAGGTGAGCATTTTTTAAATAATATGTCCGTACGGGCAGACAAACAGAAAAAAGCCACAGAAGGTTTATTTTTCGGTGTTTTCAAAGTTGTCTATGAGAGAAGAAATATTATTGAGGCTTTCTATTATTTTGTCATATTCCTTTCCGTTGGGATATACCTCAAAGTATTTTTTTACCAGCGAGTCATAGTCCTCCTTGAATCTTGCGAGATATTCAAGCTGGTCTTGTATAAAAAGCTTTACATCGTCAAGCTTGTCCTTTTCTCTGCGGCGTATAAGCTCAAGCTGATTGTGAGCCTTTGAAAGGAGCTTTTCCGCCTCGTTGTTGGCATCTGTCAGAACCTTTTCGGCGTCTGCCTTGGCCTTGGCTGTGATCTCCTCACATTCCTTTGCGGCCTTGGCCTTTATATCGGAGGCTGCCGCCTCGGCGCTTATTATGGCTCTGTTTATGTATGCCTCCTGCTCCTTGAATGAGTCGATTTCCTTTTGGAGCTTTTCAATATATCGGTTTACTTCAAATGTATCATAACCCTTGCGTACAAGCTTAAAATCAGGCATTGCATTTCCTCCCAAAAAGTGTAGTTTACAATTACGTTTATATATGTTAATATAAAGTATAACATCAAACGACTTATTATGCAAGCAATACTGAATTTTTTTATCGGCAGGTAGATAAATCAGATATATAATAAAGGTGGAGCTTTAATGGAATATGAATATTTTATGGATATGGCGCTCGAAGAGGCTAAAAAAGCCTATGAAAAAGACGAAGTGCCTATAGGCTGTGTGATAGTGTATAAGGGAGAAGTCATAGCGAGGGAACACAACACCAGGATAACGGACAAAAATCCTCTGTGTCATGCCGAAATAAAGGCCATTTCAAAGGCTGCCGAAACCGTAGGCGACTGGCGGCTGGAGGGCTGCACCGTTTTTGTGACTGTGGAGCCATGTCCCATGTGTTCGGGAGCAATTTTGCAGTCACGGATCGACAGGGTAGTATTCGGCTGCAGAAATCCAAAGGCAGGCTGCTGCGGCTCCATACTCAATATGATGGACGATGACCGTTTCAATCACAAGGTAGAGCTTGACGAGGGTATCAGACAAGAGGAATGCTCTCGCATTATGAAAGAATTTTTCAAACGCAGGAGGGAGAAAAGCTTATGAAAACGGCTCTTTCGATAGCAGGCTCCGACTGTTCGGGCGGGGCAGGCATACAGGCGGATCTCAAAACATTCTGCGCTCACAACGTATACGGAATGAGCGTAATAACCTCTGTGGCGGCAGAAAATACCGCAGGGGTGCTGGGCATAACGGAGCTTTCATACGACAGCGTGTATACGCAGCTCAGGGCTGTATTTGAGGATATTTTTCCCGACAGCGTAAAGATAGGTATGATTTTCGGATATGAGGCAGCAAGAGCCGTTTATGACGGTTTAATGCGATATAAGCCCCAAAACACTGTTATTGACTCGGTTATGCTTGCAAAGGACGGAACTCCTCTTATCTGTGAGGAATGTATAGGGTTTCTTGCGGAAAAGATATTTCCTCTTGCGCAGCTTGTTACGCCGAATATTCCCGAAGCCGAGAGAATAACGGGCATCGGCATAAAATCCATAGAGGATATGAAAGCCGCCAGCAAAAAAATGTACTCTATGGGAATAAGAAGAATACTTCTTAAGGGCGGCCACTCTGAGGGCGAGCCTACGGACATACTCTATGACGGGGAGAGCTTTGTCGAATTTTGTTCGGACAGGATACACACAAAAAACACCCACGGCACGGGCTGTACTCTTTCGTCTGCCATAGCCGCAAACCTGAGTCTTGGCTTAAGCTTTGAGCAGTCTGTGAAAAGGGCAAAGGAGTACATAAGCTTAGTCATAGAGCATTCTCTCGACCTTGGCAGGGGAAACGGCCCCTTGAACCATATGTACGGCGTTTTTGCAAAATAGGGGAAATAGGGGGTTGTAATATATGTTTGACAATATAAAGGGCATTATACTTGACTTGGACGGAACGCTCATAGATTCGGGATATGTATGGCACAGGGTGGACGAAATGTTTTTTGCCCAAAGGGGTATGGATATTCCCGAAGATTATGTAAAAAAGATAAATTCCATGAGCTTTTATGAAACGGCAGAATTTACCAAAAAAGAATATAATATAAGAGAATCTGTCGAGGAAATTATGCTTGAATGGCAAAATATGGCAGAATATGAGTACTCAAACAATGTAAGGCTTAAAAGGGGCGTTTCGGAGGCTCTGGATATGTTCAAAAAATCGGGCTATAAGCTTGCTCTTGCAACGGCAAGCTCCGACAAGCTTTTTATTCCGTGTCTTAAAAACAACGGCATATACGAATATTTTGACGCATATGCCTTTGGCGATGAGGTAAAAAGAAGTAAGGAATATCCCGACATATATCTTTTGTGCGCAGAAAGAATGAAGCTTGAACCCGAAAGCTGTCTTGTGTTTGAGGATATATCAAGAGGAATAACGGGCGCAAAAAAAGCAGGTATGAAAACCTGCGGAATTTTTGACGACTATAGCAGTCACGACTGGGAAAATGTAAAAAGGACGGCTCAGTATCACATAATGTCCTTTGAGGAAATACTGTAAATACTGTAAATACTGTAAATACTGTAAATACTGTGAAAAAGCATTAAAAAGGGTGAAAAGGGGCAGCCGCCCTTTTTTTATAGGCACATTTACAACTATTCGCAAAACGTAACTTTTGCGAATAGTTGGGGCTGCTTTTATCCAAAACAGCCCCAAAATGTACCTTAGCTCTGATAATTAAGTCATTACACAGATATTTTTCCCGAAAGTATATTTTTATAATCCTCTAAATTTCTTTTAAGAAGATTCGGCGTGTCAAGTCCATAAGGACATTTGCTCTTACAGTGGCCGCAGTTCAAACAGTTTTCTATTTTGAACATTTTTTCCTGTCCCTCGGGACTTAAATGTGACGCAGACGGAGAACGTCTTATAAGCAGAGACATTCTTGCGCAGTTGTTTATTTCGATTCCTGCGGGACAAGGCATACAATAGCCGCAGCCGCGACAAAATTCGCCAAGCAGCTCGCTTCTGTCCTTTTCAATTATATTTTTTATTTCATCGGTCATAACAGGCTCGTTGTCGTTGTAGCTTAAAAACTCGTCAAGCTCCGATTCTCTCTGAACGCCCCATATAGGCAGCACGTTGTCATATTGGTTCAGATATGCGTATGCGGCTGCGGAATTTGTTATCAGTCCGCCTGAAAGAGCCTTCATAGCCACAAAGCCCACGTTTTTTTCTTTGCAGAGCCTTACGAGCGCAATATCCTTTTCGTCCGCCAGATAGCTGAAGGGAAACTGCAATGTTTCATAAAGCCCTGATCTTACAGCCTTTTCCGCCACCGAAAGCCTGTGGTTCGTTATGCCTATGTGTCTGATTTTGCCCTGTTCCTTAGCCTTAAGGGCTGCGTCATAAAGCCCCGATTCATCTCCCGGCTCGGGACAGAACGGCGGATTATGAAACTGATATACGTCTATATAGTCGGTTTTAAGATTTCTGAGAGACGTTTCAAGATCCTTCCAAAATCCCTCTGCGTTCAGAGAGCCTGTTTTTGTGGCTATGTATATTTTGTCTCTTACATCGCTTAAGGCGCAGCCTATTTTTTCTTCGCTGTCGGTATACCATCTTGCGGTGTCGAAATAATTCACTCCCGACTCATAGGCTTTTTTAAGCAGCATACCTGCATATTCAAGGCTGACTCTTTGTATGGGCAAGGCTCCGAAGGCGTTTTTGGACGCTTTTATGCCTGTTTTTCCTAAAATTACTTCGGTCATAACAAATTCCCTCCTTTTGTATTTTTTGTATTTTTTGTATTTTGCCTTAAAAAAGGACGGCCTTTGAGGTAAGAACCGCCCTTTGTCATGGATATTCGTACTTTGCTTACGCTGCGTAACTCTATCCGATTTGCCCGATTTGCTTAGCTGTCGGCTTTATTACTGCTGTTCCTTAGATGCTGCGATAACCTTGTCGCAAACGTCCTTGGGAGCTTCTTCATAGCCCGAAAGCGTCATTGTAAAATCTCCCCTGCCCTGAGTCATAGAGCGGAGATCCGTTGCATATGATGCCATTTCTGCAAGAGGAGCCTGCGCAAGTATCTTCTGCTTGCCGTGGTAGCTTTCCATACCGTTTACACGGCCTCTTCTCTTGTTCATATCGCCCATAATATCGCCCGTGTAGTTGTCGGGAACGATAACCTCTACATTCATAATGGGTTCGAGGATCGTGGGGTTGGCCTTAAGGAAAGCCTCCTTAAAGCACATTACTGTAGCAGTTCTGAAAGCGTTCTCGTTTGAATCGACAGCATGATAAGAACCATCGTTGAGACAAGCCTTTATGCCCACAACGGGATAACCTGCAAGGGGACCTTTTCTTACGCTTTCCTGAATACCCTTTTCAACTGCGGGGAAGTACTGCTTGGGTACGGAACCGCCGAATATCTTTTCTTCAAACTCGTATGGCTTTTCGGGATCGTCATAGTTGGGTGAAAATTCGATCTGAACATCGCCGTACTGACCCGAACCGCCCGACTGCTTTTTATATTTATGTCTGTGAGTAACCGTAGCCCTGATCTTTTCTTTATAAGCGATCTTGGGATCGTTCAGCTCAACATCGATCTTATACTTGGACTTAAGCTTCTTTACAAATACGTCAAGGTGTGTATCGCCTGTACCCGAAATAACGGATTCCTTCGTTTCGTTGTCAACAACAAATACAAGTGTCTTGTCCTCTTCGAGCATTTTTGAGATAGCCGATGCCATTTTATCCTCATCGCCTCTTGCTGCGGGTCTGACTGACTTCT
This sequence comes from uncultured Clostridia bacterium, assembly GCA_947630725.1. Classification (GTDB taxonomy): domain Bacteria; phylum Bacillota; class Clostridia; order Lachnospirales; family CAG-274; genus JAJQCI01. The sequence continues at coordinate 88,053 of CANRIS010000004.1, read as the reverse complement.
TCATATAAGGCGTGGGGAATTCTATGGGAGCATAAGCGTCCTTGAACTTGGGATCTGCAAGGGTGTCACAGGTAGATGTATTTGAAAGCTTTGCGAGTGCGGCTATATCGCCTGCCCTTACCTCATCGACCTCTATCTGCTCTTTGCCTCTTATAACATATATATGAGCTGCCTTTTCGTTTGAGCCCTTGTTTACATTTCTGATAACCATATCTCTCTTGAGAGAACCCGTCATAACCTTGAATATGCTGAGACGTCCTATAAAGGGGTCGGCGATGGTCTTGAAAACAAATGCCGAGAAGGGAGCGTCCTCCTTGATCTCAACATCGACTTCTTCATCGTCCTGACTTATGGCCTTTGCGGTAGGTCTTACTTCGTTCGATGCGGGAACATACTTTATTATCTGTTCGAGAAGTGTTCTTATGCCGACTGTATTTATGGCAGATGAGCAGAATACGGGAGTAACTATGCCGCTTAAGATACCGTTTTTGATACCGTTTGACATTTCGTCCTCCGTAAACTCCTCCTCCTCAAAGAATTTTTCCATAAGGTCATCGTCTGTTTCGGCAACAGCCTCGCTGACAAGCATTTTTGCCTCTTCAACATCGTCTGCAAGATCATCGGGAACAGCTATATCCTCAAACTTGTCTCCCGAAAAACGTCTTGCGTTGTTTTTGATGACGTTAACAAAGCCTACGAATTTTCCTCCTTCTATAAGAGGAAGATGAACGGGAGCTATGCTCTTTCCGAATTTATCTTCAAGCTCCGAAACAACTCTGTGATAGTCGGCGTTTTCGTCATCCATACCGTTTATAAGGATAAGCTTGGGCACTCCCATTTCATCGGCAAGCTCCCACGCCTTTTCGGTACCTACCTCAATGCCGCTCTTTGCGCTGACAACGATAAGCGCAGCGTCCGCAACGGCAAGAGCCTCCTTGGCTTCGCCCACAAAGTCGAAATAACCCGGAGTGTCGAGAAAGTTGATTTTCTTTCCCTCAACCTCAACGGGAATGACCGAGGTGTTGATAGAAACCTTGCGTCTTATCTCTTCTGAGTCATAGTCGCTTACAGTGTTGCCCTGCTCTACCTTACCGAAACGCTTTGTGACGCCGTTTATGTAGAGCACAGCCTCACAGATAGTTGTCTTGCCGCAGCCGCTGTGTCCCAGTACCGCAACATTCCTTACGTCCTTTAAAGAATACGTTTTCATCTTTAAACCACCTTTTCGTAAAAATATAATACATACAAATTGTATTTTGGCTAAGCCGTTGTGAAGTTTATCTATTCCTGAAAAATCCACTATATATATATTTTCTGCATATCGGACAATTATCCTTTTTTATTTATTAAATTTTTGAAAAAAATTTGAAAAAATTTTAATATTATAATAATTTTTTTATATTGACATCTACGCTTTAAAGCGTTAAAATCAAGTAATATAACAGGCTGCACGGCTAAATATAAGCCTCCTTCGGGGTTCTTGTGCGGCTATGTGTATATATATGTATGGAAGGACGCAATCATATGATAATAGTTATGAAACCAACGGCAACGGAAGAAAATATAAACGCCGTGAAGGAATATGTCGAAAGCCTCGGGCTCAGTACACACCTTTCGAGGGGAAAGAGCATAACCATAATCGGCATAATAGGCGACAGGCGAAAGGTACCGGATACAACGAGACTTTTCCCGGGAGTTGATAAGCTTGTTCATCTCACCGAAAGCTATAAGCTTGCAAACAAAAAATTCAAGACCGAGCCCACGGTTGTTGACGCAGACGGCATTAAATTCGGAAACAAGACCTTTACCGTTGCGGCAGGCCCCTGCCGTATAGAATCGGTTGAACAGATGCTTGAAACAGCAAAGGCTGTAAAGGACGCAGGAGCAGACGTTCTGAGATGCGGTGTGTTCGTGCCCGAAATAAGCGAGGCTCTGTCTGAAATAAAAAAATCCACAGACCTTAAGCTTATTGTGGAGGTAAAGAGAGAATCCCTTGTCAAAAAAGCGGCTGAGCTTGCGGATATTCTGCTTGTGGGACCTGCCAATATGGAAAACTACGGCATACTTAAGGAATGCGCAAAGACAAAAAAGCCAACGGTGCTTTGCAGAGGACTTGCAGCAACCGTTGATGAGCTTCTCATATCTGCCGAATTTATTATGTCGGAGGGAAACCCCAACGTCATACTTTGCGAAAGAGGTATCAGAACCTACGAGACCTCTACGAGAAACACTCTTGATCTGAGCGCAGTACCCGTTATAAGGGCAAAAAGCCATCTGCCTGTTGTGGTTGACCCAAGCCACTCGGCATATGTGGTGGAATATATAAAGCCCCTTTCAAAAGCCGCTGCGGCTGCGGGAGCTGACGGACTTATTTTAGAAGTCCACCCGACGCCTGCCTGCTCGGTGACAAACAGCTCTCAGGCTCTCAACTTCAAAGATTTTTGCGATGTTATGACCTCAGTAAGACCCATTGTGGCTCTGGAGGGAAGGTCTTTTCAAAGCGGTGATATAAGGTGATATAAAATGACTATAAAAAAAGCAGGCATACTGGGCTTCGGCCTCATAGGAGGTTCCATAGCCCTTGCCATAAAGAAGAGATGCAATCTTGAAATAGTCGCTTTCAGCAGGAGCGAAGCCCCCCTTCTCAAAGCCTTCGGCGAAGGCATACTGTCGGAGTATTCCGTCTCCGATCTCGGCATTTTCAGGGACTGCGACATTGTTTTTCTCTGCACTCCCGTTGACCGTATCTGCGGCTATGCCGAAAAGCTTGCTCCAATATTGAAAAAGGACTGCATACTTACCGATGCGGGAAGTACAAAGGGAGAAATTTTTGCCGTACTTTCGGAAAACAGGGAGCTTAATTATATAGGCGGACACCCTATGGCAGGTTCCGAAAAAACAGGCTATAACGCCGCAAAGGACAGCCTGTACGAAAACGCCTTTTATGTACTCACGCCGTCTGCCCATACAGAAAGCAGGCTTGTGGAGGAGTATAAGGAGCTTGTTGAAAAAATAGGAGCCATACCCATAATACTTGACCCCTACCGCCATGACTATATTGTGGCAGCCATAAGCCATATACCCCACATTGTTGCTGTGAGCCTTGTGAATACCGTACGCAGCCTTGACAATGACGGATATATGCACACCCTTGCCGCAGGAGGTTTCAGAGACATAACGAGAATAGCCTCATCGGGAGCCGAAATGTGGTCGGGCATATGCTGTGAAAACAAAGACGAGATACTTAAGGTGCTGGACTCTTTTTCGCAAACCATAGGCGATTTCAAACAAAAAATAGAAAGCGGAGACCAAAGCGGCATAGCGCAGCTTTTTTCGGAAGCCAAGGCATACAGGGACAGCTTTGAATCGGGAAAAGGCCGCGGCCCCCACAAGAGCTATTCGTTCAAGGCGGATATTTCGGACAGACCCGGCGCAATTGCTGAGATAGCAAAGCTTTTGGGCGACAACGGCATAAACATAAAGAATATGAACATTATGAACAATCGAGATTATTCGGACGGCGTTATGACTATCAGTCTGGAAAGCGACAGCGATGTAAAAAAAGCCTGCGGACTTTTGGAAAGCCACGGTTTTTGCATTACGCTCTGAGTTAAGGAGAATGATATATGAACATAAAACAATTTCTGGAAAAAAAGGATATAAGGATTTCCCTGAAAAGGTACGGCGTTGACGCTCTCGGCGCAATGGCGCAGGGACTTTTCTGTACTCTCCTTATCGGCACAATAATCGATGCCGTTGGAAAGCAGCTAAACATACCGTTCCTAACGATGACAGTTGCCCAGATAGCGGGCATAGAATATACCGTGGGTGGGCTTGCTTCTGCCATGAGCGGCCCCGCAATGGCTGTTGCCATAGGCTATGCCCTCAGTTCCCCTCCCCTTGTGCTTTTTTCGCTCATATCGGTGGGATTTGCGTCCAATGCTCTCGGCGGCGCAGGAGGCCCCCTTGCGGTGCTTTTTGTGGCGATAATTTCCGCTGAGGTGGGAAAAGCCGTATCCAAGGAAACAAAAATAGATATACTTGTTACTCCCCTTGTGACAATAGGTGTTGGTATTCTTCTGTCGGCTGTCATTGCGCCGTTTCTCGGCGGTCTCGCAATGAAGGTGGGAGATATAATTATGTGGGCGACAAATCTCCAGCCCTTCCTTATGGGCATACTGGTTTCGGTGGTAATAGGTATTGCCCTTACGCTGCCAATTTCATCTGCTGCCATATGCGCTGCCTTGGGACTTACGGGGCTTGCGGGAGGGGCGGCCGTTGCAGGCTGTTCGGCTCAGATGATAGGCTTCGCCATAATGTCGTTTAACGAAAACCGCTGGGGCGGACTTGTTTCACAGGGAATAGGCACGTCAATGCTCCAAATGGGAAACATCGTCAGAAACCCACGCATATGGATCCCCCCTATCCTCACATCCGCCATAACAGGCCCCCTTGCGACCTGTGTTTTTCACCTCGAAATGAACGGAACGCCCGTATCATCGGGTATGGGTACCTGCGGACTTGTAGGTCAGATAGGAGTATACACAGGCTGGGTAAACGATGTGGCTCAGGGCATAAAGCCCGGAATCACCTTTTTTGACGCAGCGGGACTTATTCTTATTTCGTTTGTCCTGCCTGCCCTGCTCTGCCCTGCTTTCGCTGCCGTCCTCAAAAAAATCGGCTGGATACACCCGGGAGATATGAAGCTTTTATAAAAAAAATTAAACTTTAATTGCAATATAAAATAAATTTGATTTATATCTTGAAAGAAGCCTTTAAATACGGTAATATATATGTGAAGCTTCTTTCAAGCTTTATTTTGAGGTGCAGGCTGTCGCTTTGGTCGGTTGAGAGCCTGCACCCTTTTTTAAATGTAGTTGTGAATGTCAATATCAAGTATTTCACATATATTTATAACTTTAATGTGCGTAGCATTCCTTCTTCCGCTTTCCCATTCTTCAAGAGTCCTGAGAGGAACACCCGAAAGTCTGGAAAGCTCTGCCCGTGAGATATTTCTTTCAATACGGGCTTTTTTTATATCTTCGCCTAAATTTATAAAAATCACCCTCTTTTTTGCTTGCCCCGTCAATTTGTTTGTGCTATAATAATTATAGCTTTGAGAGGTTGCGGCAAACGGGGCAAGTCCTCTTTGCCGTTCCTCTCTAACTAAGGTCGAAAGTCTTAATTATTCTTTAATAAGCTTTCAATTTTTTCTGTTGCTTCCTCAATAGTTGAGCATTTAGAAATAATAGCTAAAATTTTACGAGTTTGATTCTCTTCCACTACTTCCTTTAACAATTCGCTTGTGTTCATTTCGTCGTCCATATTTTCTCCTTTCTGCCACTTGCCGACTTACTCGCTTGGGTTGTGTTGCCCTTGCTGTATTTTTACAATACCACGCATTGACGTATTTGTCAACCCCCTTTTTTAAACTTTTTCAAAATAATTTTGTCTGCTGTCATTCGGAAGATGGCAGGAAACAACTTACAGTTTATCAAAAGAAATCTAATCATTTGACCTTCAACAAAAGAATAAAAAAGTATTTAAAAAAAAGGGTTGCATTCGCAGGATATATGTGTTATACTGATATAGTTGTTAAAATCAATGCGGTTATCATAACTTCAGATAGCCGAATTGATACGGTATGCCAAAATGTATACAAATTTTTGAAAGAGGTGTTATTTTAATGAAGGCAGATATTCAGCCCAAGTATTATCAGGCTAAGGTTACTTGCAACTGTGGCAATACTTTTACAGCCGGCAGCACAAAACCGGAAATCAGAGTGGAAGTATGTTCAAAGTGTCATCCTTTCTACACAGGAAATCAGAAGGTTCTTGTAGATGCAGGCGGACGTGTTGATAAATTCAATAAGAAATATGGTTTGAAGTAATTTATGCCGATATTTTTCGGTTGATAATTATTTTATGAATGTAAAATTTATCATATAACAGAGAATTGGAGTCTGATTTTTATGCTTATGCAAAGGATCAGCTCCTTTTCTGTTTATGAAATTATAAAATTCTAAAATTATGAATTATGAAAGGAGAAATTTTTTATGTCTTATTTTTGTTATGATGCGGCATCGCCTGTTATTGATCTTCCCGATGGAAAGACAAGCCGCAAGATACTTGCCCACACCGATGATCTTATGATAGTAAAGGTGTTTTTTGAAGAAGGCGGCGTTGGAACAGTCCATACGCATCCGCACACTCAGGCCACATATTGTCTTGAAGGCGAATTTGAATTTACTGTGGGAGACGAGACAAAGACAATAAAGTCGGGAGACACTCTCTATATGCCCTCGGAGCTGCCCCACGGATGCAGACTTCTGGGAAAGAAAGGCGTTCTCCTCGACATATTCACCCCTGAGAGAAAGGATTTTCTTTAAATAAAAATTTTTTATCAAAAAATTTATTATATTTCCCTTGCATTCCGAATAAATATGCGGTAAAATAGTTAAAAATGAATTTTTATTTTTTAAGGAGGCAAAGTATTATGAAAAAATTTAAATCCTTATCGGCTCTCTTACTTGCCGGTATATTTGCATTTTCAGCAGTAGGCTGCGGCGGCGGAGAATCCGAAGAAGCTGCCACGGATACAGCGCTTACAAACACTCCCGGCGTTCTTGTATGGGCAACCAACGCAGAGTTTGAGCCCTATGAGTATCGTGAAGGCGGCGAGATCGTGGGCATTGACGCTGAAATAGCTCAGAGAATTGCCGATGAGCTTGGCTGCGAGCTTGAAATATCCGATATGAATTTCGATTCTATCGTTTCGGCGATCGCCACAGGCAAGGCCGATATAGGTATTGCGGGAATGACCGTTACCGAGGACAGACTTATGAATGTAAACTTCTCCGATCCTTATGTAAACGCAGGACAGGCTATCATTGTTGCCGAGGATTCCGAAATTACGGGCGAGGCTGACCTTGCAGACAAGACAGTCGGCGTTCAGCTTGGCACAACAGGCGACCTCTATGTTACCGAAAACATAAGCGGAGTTACCGTAGAGAGATATACAAAGGGTTTTGAGGCTGTTCAGGCTCTTATACAGGGCAAGATCGACGCAGTTGTTATTGACGGAGAGCCCGCAAAGGCTTTCGTAGCTTCAAACGAAGGCATCAAACTCTGTGACGACTATCTTACAGTTGAAGAATATGCCATCGCAATGAACAAGAACAATGACGCTCTCCTTTCGGAAGTAAACAACATCCTTGCAGAAATGCAGGAGGACGGTTCTCTTCAGGCTATTTTCGATAAATATCTGAACAGCGAATCAAGCGATGCAACAGCCGATGAGGAGGTTTCAGACGAGGAAGGATCCGATGAGGAAGAAACATCGGCTGACGAAGAGGCTCCCGTTTCCGAACAGGCTGACGGCGAGGACGCAGGCTCCGAGGACGCATCTCTTGCAGCAGAGGAATAATTTCTCATAGTCAAAATTAAAATTTAACACATTTTGTCCGAAAAGGGTATGGTTATGCCGTACCCTTTTTCTGCAGGAGGGCTTAGTCCTTCCGTTACAAGGAGAAAAAAATATGTTTGATGTTTTTATACAAAAACTGTATGCAAATTTTATACAGGACGACCGCTATATGTACATAGTAAACGGCTTTTTTACCACCTGCAAAATAGCTTTGGTAGCTATAGTAATAGGTCTGCTCTTAGGGTTCGTAATAGCTATCATTCGTTCGTCCTATGATATGAACAAGGATCATTCAAAAAACGGGCTTGGTTCGATCCTGCTAAGCCTTGCCAACAAAATATGCAACCTCTACCTAACAATAATCAGAGGAACGCCCGTTGTTGTTCAGCTCCTCATAATTTATTTTGTAATTTTCAGCACGGTAAATGTAAACAAGACCTTTGCTGCCATTTGCGCTTTCGGCTTTAACTCGGCTGCCTATGTTGCCGAAATAGTCAGAGGCGGCATAATGAGCATAGACAAGGGTCAGCTCGAAGCAGGAAGGAGCCTCGGCTTCTCCTACCCTCTCACGATGATATTCATTATTCTTCCGCAAGCCATTAAAAATGTGCTGCCTGCTCTGGGAAACGAGTTTATCGTTCTTATAAAAGAGACTTCAGTTGCAGGATATATCGCCATAGAGGATCTTACAAAGGGCGGCGATATTATAAGAAGCCGTACATATTCGGCTTTTATTCCTCTTATTACCGTAGCCTGCATTTATCTTATTGTGGTGCTGGTTCTTTCTAAGCTTTTGAATATTCTCGAAAGGAGGCTGAGAGCAGGTGAACGCTGATAATCCCCTTATTAAGGTAACAAATCTTGAAAAGGTTTTCGGAAAAAAGGGTGAAATAAGCACCCACGCCCTTGACAATGTGTCGATCGATATAAACAGGGGTGACGTTCTGGTGGTCGTAGGCCCCTCGGGATCGGGCAAAAGTACGTTTTTGCGCTGTCTGAATCTTCTTGAAGTCCCCACAGGCGGAAGCGTCATTTTTGAAGGACAGGACATCACCGATCCGAGAAACAACATAAACAAGCTGAGAATGAAAATGGGAATGGTTTTTCAGCAGTTTAATCTTTTCCCACATATGACAGTCCTCAAAAATATGACTATAGGCCCCGTCAAGCTCCTCAAAAAAAGTCAGCAGGAGGCCGAAAAGACGGCTATGGAGCTGCTTGAAAGAGTTGGGCTTGCTGACAGAGCAGGCTCTTATCCGAATCAGCTTTCGGGTGGTCAGAAACAGAGAATAGCCATAGTCAGGGCGCTTTGTATGAATCCCGATGTAATGCTCTTTGACGAGCCCACATCGGCTCTCGACCCCGAAATGGTCGGAGAGGTTCTCGATGTTATGAAGGCTCTGGCAAAGCAGAAAATGACTATGATATGTGTAACCCACGAGATGGGATTTGCAAGAGAGGTTGCAAGCCGTGTGGTATTTATGGAAAATGGCCGCATAATCGAGGACAACTCCCCGAAGGAATTTTTTGAAAATCCCACAAATCCACGTCTTAAAGAATTTCTTGACAAGGTACTCTGATACCTGTCGATACGATTTTTTATACCCATATAAAAAACGGCAAAGGCCTTATTGAAAGCCTTTGTCGTTTTTTAAGTTTAACTTTAATTTTGATTTTTATTTTGCTATATCTCTGTTAAGATCGAAGATATCAAGCTTATCCCTGTCGATTTTCTTTTCCATAACCTCGCACATAGCCGTTACGGTGTCCATAGCCGTTATTATTGTTATGGAGCTTTCGACTGCTGTACGCCTTATTTTGAAACCGTCCGAGTTTGCGTTGTTTGCTTTTCTGGGTATATCCACAATGAGATCCACAACGCCGCTCCTTATTACATCGAGTACGTTCGGCACGCCTTCGCTTATTTTCTTGACCGTCTGAACCTTTATGCCGTGAGCCTTAAGGCAGGCTGCTGTTCCCTTTGTGGCTATAAAGCGGCAGCCCATTTTGGCGAATCTTTCAGCCAAAGCAGCAAAGTTTTCCTGCTCCTTTCTTGTTACCGTGGCGAGAATCGTACTTCCCTGCTCTGGGATAGTCATTCCTGCCGCAGTAAAGCCTTTATAAAGAGCATTATGCAGGTTGTAGCCAACGCCCAGAACCTCGCCTGTCGAACGCATTTCGGGGCCAAGTGAAACCTCTACCTTCGGCAGCTTTTCGGTCGAGAATACGGGTACCTTTACAGCGACTACCTTTGATTCGGGTGCTATGGCTGTGCCGTATCCCATATCTTTGAGCTTTGCTCCCAGCATAACCCTTGTGGCTATATCTATCACGGGAACTCCCGTTACCTTTGTGATATACGGTACGGTTCTTGAAGATCTGGGGTTGACCTCGATTATATTAAGCTCGCCTTTGTATTCTATGAACTGTATGTTTATCATACCTATTACATCAAGGGCAACGGATATTCTCCTTGTCTCGTCCATAATGGCTTTTTTAATATCGTCCGAAATGTGCTGCGGAGGATATATGGAGATCGAGTCGCCCGAATGTACGCCTGCGCGCTCCAGATGCTCCATTATGCCGGGGATATATACGTCCTCGCCGTCACATATGGCATCGACCTCAATTTCTCTGCCGGCAAGGTATCTGTCAATAAGCACCGGGTTTTTGCTGTCCTTATAGAAAGCCTCCTCCAGATACTGCACAAGCTCAGGCTTTGAATGTGTAATTTCCATTCCCTGTCCGCCAAGAACATATGACGGTCTGACAAGCACGGGGAAACCGAGGTTTTCGGCTACCTTTATGCCCTCGTCAACCGACCATACGCCCTTTCCCTTCGGTCTTTTTATATTAAGCTCTTCAAGTATGGCGTCAAACTTTTCTCTGTCCTCGGCAGCGTCTATATCCTTTGCCTTTGTACCGAAAATGGGTATGTTCATTTCGTCAAAGAATTTTGCAAGCTTTATGGCAGTCTGACCGCCGAACTGAAGAATAACTCCATCGGGCTTTTCTCTCTCGGCTATGTTGAGAACGTCCTCCTCTGTCAGAGGCTCAAAATAAAGCTTGTCCGATGTGTCAAAATCGGTCGAAACCGTTTCGGGATTGTTGTTGACGATAAGAGTTTCAATGCCTGCTTTTTTGAGAGCGTTTACACAGTGTACCGAGCAATAGTCAAACTCTATGCCCTGACCGATTCGTATGGGGCCTGAGCCTATTACCATGACCTTTTTCTTGTCCGATACAACGACCTCGTCCTCCTCCTCATAGCAGGAATAATAATAGGGTGTGACTGCCTCAAACTCGCCTGCGCAGGTGTCAACCATTTTATATACAGGCATAATGTTCCACTTTTTGCGCAGCGCATATACATCGGGAGGCTCGCAGCCAAGCATTTTTGCGATAGCCTTGTCCGAAAAGCCTTTCTTTTTATAAAGCGCAAGAGTATCCTTATCAAGCTCCTCAAGGGTCAGCGTTTTCAGATCCTCCTCCATTTCAACAAGACCTCTTATCTTTTCGACAAAGAAAAGATCCATTCCCGTTATCTGGCATACCTTTTCGACCTTATAGTCCCTTCTCAGCATTTCAGCCAAGTCGAATATTCTTTCGTCATCGGGAGAAACAACGCTTTTCTTAAGCTCCTCGATAGTTTTCTTTTTGGAGGATATTCTCTCAAGGCCATACTGACCTATTTCGAGGGAACGTATGCCCTTCAGCAGAGCAGCCTCAAAGGATGAGCCTATGGACATAATTTCGCCCGTAGCCATCATCTTTGTGCCTAACGTCCTCTTTGCGCCAAAGAATTTGTCGAAAGGCCATCTTGGGAATTTAAGCACACAGTAGTCGATCGTAGGCTCGAAGCAGGCTGTGGTCTTGCCTGTAACGGCGTTGGGTATCTCGTCAAGATTATATCCCAGAGCTATCTTTGACGCTACCTTTGCTATAGGATAGCCCGTAGCCTTTGACGCAAGAGCCGAAGAACGGCTTACTCTCGGGTTTATTTCAATTACGGCATATTTGTAGCTGTTGGGATCCAGAGCAAACTGAATGTTGCAGCCGCCCTTTATCTCTATGGAGTTTATTATGTTTATGGCTGCCTTTCTCAGCATCTGATATTCCTTGTCGGTGAGCGTCAGAGCAGGAGCAACAACGATGGAGTCGCCCGTATGAACGCCTACGGGGTCAACATTTTCCATAGAACAGATAGTAATGCAGTTTCCTGCGCCGTCACGCATTACTTCAAACTCGATTTCCTTCCAGCCTGCAATACTTTTTTCTATAAGACACTGACCCACACGGCTCAGGTGAAGTCCCTGAGTGAGGATACTTCTCAGCTCGCCCTCGTTTTTGCAGATTCCTCCGCCCGTACCTCCGAGGGTATAGGCAGGTCTTACCACAACGGGAAAGCCTATGGAATAGGCATACTCCACGCCCTCCTCCACGCTTGTAACTATGTCGGATTCGACTATGGGCTGATTTGTCCTTTCCATAAGGTTTTTGAACTTGTCTCTGTCCTCGCCCTCCTTTATGGAGTCAATGGAGGTGCCTATGACCCTTACATGATATTTGTCGAGAATACCGCTGTCATACAGCTCGCAGGACATATTGAGACCTGTCTGACCGCCCATTCCCGCTATTATGGAGTCGGGGCGCTCCTTTGCGATGACCTTTTCGATAAAGTCTATTGTAAGAGGCTCTATATATGTATAGTGAGCCATACCTATATCCGTCATTATTGTAGCAGGGTTTGAGTTTATGAGAACTACCTCTATACCCTCTTCTTTTATTGAACGGCAGGCTTGTGTACCCGAATAGTCAAATTCGGCAGCCTGTCCTATAACTATAGGTCCGGAGCCTATAACAAGAACCTTTTTTATTGAATTGTCCTTAGGCATTTCTTCTCACTCCTTCCGACATTTTGACGAATTTGTTAAACAGGAACTGTACGTCCAGAGGCCCAGGAGATGCCTCGGGGTGGAACTGCACAGTATATATGGGCTTTGTCTTGTGGCGTATACCTTCGATTGAATTGTCGTTTATGTTTATAAAGGATGCTTCAACGTCATTGGTAAGATCGCATACAACAAATTCGTGATTCTGACTGGTGACAAAAACCTTGCCCGTATCGACTTCTCTTACGGGGTGGTTGCCTCCGTGGTGGCCGAATTTGAGCCGCTTTGTCTTGCAGCCGAGCGCAAGAGCGACTATCTGATTGCCGAGGCATATACCCAAAATAGGCAGCCCTGCGTCAATTATTTTTTTGACATTTTCTACCGCAGAGGGTACGTCCTCGGGGTCGCCCGGGCCGTTGGCAAGAAACAGAACATCGGGCTTGCACTCCAATATTTCCTCCGCCGTTGTGAATGCGGGAAAAACGGTGAGCTTGCAGCCTCTTTTGTTCAGCTCCTTAAGTATGCTGTGCTTTATGCCGAAGTCCAATACGGCGAAGTGGGGACCGTTGCCGTTCAGAACATATTTTTCGGGTATGGTGACCTCCTCAACGGCGTGTCTGTTTGTATAGGTGTCGAACTTCTGCTTTATCTGACTTTGTGTGAGATCCTTGGCTCTTGTGGTGATTATGCCTTTCATTGTGCCGTTGTCCCTCAGCACTCTCGTAAGGGCTCTCGTGTCTATGCCTTCAAGACCCATTACCTTATTCTGGCGCAAAAATCCCTCCAGATCCATTTCGCAGCGCCAGTTGTTCGGCACATCGCATTTTTCCCTTACGATAAAGCCTCTGAGGAAGGGCTTTCTGCTTTCCATATCTTCAAGATTTATGCCGTAGTTTCCTATAAGGGGGAACGTCATAACTACAATTTGTCCCGCATAGGATGGATCGGTCAGAGTTTCCTGATAGCCTGTCATATTTGTGGTAAAGACCACCTCTCCAACGGTTTCCTTAATATAGCCGAAAGCCATACCCGTGAATACCCTGCCGTTTTCAAGTATAAGAGAGGCTTTAACTTTTTTCTTCAACATCAGATACATCTCCTTAAATCATTTTTCATATCAATACAAGCCTGTCTTGCCGCAGCGGCAAAAAATCTTTCGTCATTATAGCACGTTTTGTATTCGTCCTTCATATGAGCCGCTATTATGCCTCTTGAAGAATTTACGACAGCTCCTATGCCGTCTTTAAAGCACACAGCCAGATCCTCTGCCTTTCCTCCCTGAGCGCCATAGCCCGGCACAAGAAAGAAGGTGTGGGGCATAATGCTGCGAAGTCTTGCGGCCTGTTCTCTGTGGGTAGCTCCAACCACAGCGCCTACCGAAGAATAGCCGTATTTGCCGATATATTCCTCGCCCCATTTTTCTATGAGGGCGCCTACGTATTCGTATATGGGTCTGCCGCCGCAGACAAGGTCCTGAAGCTCTCCGCTGTTGGGATTGGAGGTTTTAGCAAGTACAAAAAGTCCCCTGTCATAGGCTTTGCAGTCTTTGAGGAACGGCGTAATGCTGTCCGAACCGAGATATGGATTAAGCGTTATGAAATCGCAGTCAAAGCCCTTGTATTTTTGGCCGTTTATATCCACAACGCCTATATGGCCGTCCGAATATGCCTCTGCCGTAGAGGCTATGTCGCTCCTTTTTATGTCCCCTATAACCACAAGCCCCTTTTGCTTTGCATATTCTATGGTCTTTGCATATGCCTTGAGTCCGTCAATGCCGTATCTTTCGTACATAGCTATCTGAGGCTTTACCGCAGGAACAATATCATATATGGAATCAATTATCTTCTTGTTGAATTTAAGCATTGATTTTGCGGCGGCTTTGGGCGTGTTTCCGTACTTTTCAAAATATTTATCCGTTATATATGCGGGAATATATGAAAGTCTGGGGTCAAGTCCCACCACCGTAGGATTTTCGGTTTCTTTTATTTTTTCTATCAGCCTGTCAATTATCATTCTGTGTCCTCCTTGATATAAGCGCCTGTCCACCCTGTATATCTCCTTACGGAAAAGGCGTTATTTCTTGATAAGCTTTCCGCCGTCAACTACGATCTCTCCGCCTACTATTGTATATAATATTCTGCCCTTTACTTCTCTTCCGCCGAAAGGCGTGTTTTTGGCTTTTGACACCATATCGTCAACATCGATCGTATACTGCTCGTTCGGGTCGGCTATGGTTATATCGGCGTCAGCGCCTGCCGAAAGAGTACCCTTTCCGTTATGGAGTATTCTGCCGGGGTTTGTACTCATTTTTTCAACAAGCTGACTTGGCGTAAGATACCCTCCCAGCACAAGCTCTGTGTGGGCTAAGCAGAAGGAGGTTTCGAGGCCGATAATTCCGTTTAAAGCCTTTTGGAACTCGCAGTTTTTTTCGTCCACATGGTGCGGAGCGTGATCGGTAGAAATGACCCCTATGGTGCCGTCCTTAAGAGCAAGCCTTATGGCCTCTCTGTCCTCTCTTGATCTGAGAGGAGGAGCCATTTTGTAGTTTGCGTCATAGTCCCTTATATCCTCATCGCAGAGTGTAAAGTGGTGAGGAGTGGCCTCGGCAGTGACCCTCACTCCTCTTTCCTTAGCCTGTCTTATAAGCGTAACTGAGCCCTTTGTGCTTATGTGGCAGAGGTGTATGGGGGTCTTTGTGCTTTCGGCAAGTATCATATCTCTTGCCACAATGACCTCCTCGCTGTCGTTTGATATGCCTGCAAGCCCCATATATGCCGCCTGAGCCCCCGCATTCATCTGACCCTTTCCCGTAAGGGACGGATCCTCGCAGTGATCGAATACGGGCAGATCGAACATAGAGGCGTACCTCATTGCATTTTTCATAAGAGCAGCGTTAAGAACGCTTTTTCCGTCCTCCGAGAGAGCGCATACGCCTGCGGACGCCATTCTTCCTATATCGGAGAGTACCTCCCCTTCCATTCCCTTTGTAAGAGAGCCTATGGGCAGCACGTTGACAATGCCTGCCCTCTCAGCCTTGAGTTTTATAAATTCAACGACTATGTCATTGTCTGTCACGGGATTTGTGTTGGGCATACAGCAAACCGTTGTAAAACCGCCCATAGCTGCGGCTCTCGAACCCGTTCGTATGGTTTCTTTTCTTTCATAGCCCGGTTCTCTGAAATGGACATGGAGATCTATAAGGCCGGGCATTACCCATTTTCCCTCGGCGTTTATTGTCCTGTCGGCAGCTTTTTCTATATCCCTGCCGACTTCGGCGATTTTTCCGCCGTCTGCGAATATATCCATTATTTCGTCTATGCCGTTTGCAGGGTCGATGACCCTTCCCCCTTTAATAAGCAAGCTCATAATATTATCTCCTTTCTCCTTTCCTTATCGGTCTGTCGAGGCGCCTGCTTCGTACAGAAGCTTAAGTATTGCCATTCTGACGGCGACCCCGTTTTTGACCTGTATGTTTATGACGGAATTAGGCCCGTCAATAATATCCGATGCAAACTCCACGCCTCTGTTGACAGGCCCCGGGTGCATTACAAGAGCGTCTTTTTTGGCGTAATTAAGCATACTGCTGTTTATGCCGTAAAGGGTCGAATATTCTCTCGTATTGGGAAAAGGCATATTCTTCTGCCTTTCAAACTGTACCCTCAGCCCCATAACCACATCGGCATCGGCAAGCGCCCCCTTTATGTCGCTTGTGACATTTACTCCCAGTGACTTCATACTGCCCGAAACAAGTGTGGACGGCCCCGCCAGCGTAACCTCGGCTCCCAGCTTTACAAGACCGAAGGCGTTGCTCCTTGCCACTCTCGAATGGCTTATGTCCCCGAGTATAACTACCTTAAGCCCCTCAAAGCCTCCGAGATAATCCCTTATTGTGTACATATCCAGAAGAGCCTGCGTGGGGTGTTCGTTGGTGCCGTCTCCTGCGTTTATGACGGAGGCGTTTACGTTTCTTGCCAGAACAGCGGCCGCTCCCGTCATCTGATGACGCATTATCATAAACCTGACTCCCATTTTGTCCAGATTCAGACCTGTGTCAATAAGGCTTTCGCCTTTGCTGACGCTGCTTGCCGCCACTCCGAGATCCTGCACGATACCTCCCAGATATGACCCCGCAAGCATAAAGGACATTCTTGTTCTTGTGGAGTTTTCATAAAAAAGGGTAATTATGCTTGACTTTCCGAGAGTGCAGTCTCTTAAGGCAGGGTTATCTATTTTTTTCTTCATTTCCTTTGCGGTGTCAAGTATCTCGATAATTTCATCTCTGCCCAGATCCCTCAGACCGAGCAGATCCTTTCTTTTAAGCATATATCTCCTTCTCCTTTCTCACATAAGCCCTTTGAAATCGTAGGAGCTCACATTTAGCCCTTGTCAGGATAGCACGCAGGGCTCTGTTTAAACTGTATCCACGCATAAAAAAAGACAATACCACAGGTGCCTTAATCTGTAATATTGCCTGTAAAAGACGAATAATTTATTGAAATCAAAGAAGATACCGCGATAAATGGTTTTAAGACAAAACACTTCATAAAAGTCAGTGCGTCATACATAGTATCTCCTCCAATTCCTGTTTGTTTAAGCTTTAATAATAATATCAAATAAACCTTTCTTTGTCAAGACATATACTTTTTTCTTTTTATATTCTATATTTTGCCAAAATTTTTTGTCCACAGCCATAAAAATTTCGTCAGTTTGCTGTCGGTGTCAAAATCAATGCCGTCCGCACAGGCAAACGGGTATTATGGAGTGATTATTTGGAATATCTGTTTCTTATTTTTATATATTCCGAGCAGGTGCCTATATCATAGCAGTCGCCTGTCATTGTCCACGCATATACGTCCTCACGCTTGCAGAGCCATTTGAGAAAGTTTCCGGGAGCATCGGGAGGATTTCCCTCTTTTATATATGTTTCAAACAGACCCACAGTCTTTTTTGTATAGAAGTATGTGGCATAGACGGCCTTGCTGCTTTTTGGCTCCTGCGGCTTTTCTTCCATGCCCACAAGCTTGCCATTTTCGTCAAGCTCGGCAACCCCAAGCTGCTTAAGCCTGTTTTTGTCGGGTATATCCATTACGCAGCAGCAGTCCGTACCCATTTTTTTATAATAATCATAAAAATCCTTTATCTCGTAGGTAAAGAAATTGTCCCCTGCAATCACAAGAAGTTCATCGTCTATATTGAATTTTTTTATTGTATAGAGTATGTCGCCTATTGCGCCGAGTCTTATGCCCTCCTCGGTCGTTCCGTCGTCAAGCACGGTTATGCGGCCGCCGTCTTTTCTTGTGGCGTGCCAGTTTACAAAATAGCCTGCCATTTTATGATTTGTGACAACATATATTTTATCGACCTCGGGGATCGTATTTATTTCATCTACAATAAAATCCATCATAGTCTTGCCTCCGATTTTAAGAAGAGGCTTGGGATAATATTTGGTAACAGGGTATAGCCTTGTGGCATAGCCTGCAGCCAGAATGACTGCTTTCATAATTACTCCTCCATAGTGATTTAACATTATGTATAGTATATAACGATTCCCTTACTCGGCTAAGGTTAAAGTATCGATACCACAACACATCGGATTTTATTATAGCACCGCAGAAATCAAAAATCAAGTCCAAATTCAGCTTTTATAACATTTTTCTCATGCTCGTTACAAACTGTTCTGACATTTATGTTTTTTAAGACCTTTAAATCTCTGCCGTTCGGCTCCACGGATATTTCATAGCATATAAGAAACTGATTTTTAAGACCGTATTTGTGCTTAAAATATTCGTTTGCAGCCCTGTCGCCGTATTTTCTGTCGCCAACCACAGGCAGCCCCTCGTGGGACAAAGCCGCCCTTATCTGATGGGTCTTTCCCGTGTCGAGCCTTATTTTAAGCAGAGTGTAGCTGCCGTTATTTGCAACAGGCATTATATATGTGGATGTTTCGGCATTGTCCTTTTCGGCTCTGCTGCCTACGGTGACAATATTTTTTTCGCTGTCCTTTGAAATAAACGCTTTTATATTTTTTTCTTCGCAGACTACTCCCTTTACGACAGTCAGATAGTATTTTTTTATAAAATGCTCCCGAAAGCCCATAGAAAGCTCCCGGGCGCCCCTGAGAGTTTTTCCGAACGTAACAAGCCCCCTTGTGTTTCTGTCAAGACGGTTGCACACAGACGGAACAAAATCGTCCCTCAGCTCTCCTTTTTTGTCCATATACGAAATAAGCCGCAGGTTGAGACAATCGCCGCCGGGTCTGTCAGCCTGACTGAGCAGCCCCACAGGCTTGTCCGCAATTATAATGTCCTTATCCTCATAGATAATGTCAACATCGGCAGAGACCTTGGGAGGGCTTTTTTTCTCTCTGAAAGCGGCTATGGTCTCATCTGCCAAAAAAAGGGTGACGATATCACCCTTTTTGACTTTTGTTTCGGGAGAGGCCGCTTTTTTGTTAAGCTTTATATTCTTTTTGCGAAGCATTTTAAAAACAAAGGATTTAGGCGCTTTGTTAAGATACCTGAACAAAAGCTTGTCCAGTCTCTGACCCTCGTTTTCTTCGTCAATAAATATTTCCTTCAAATAAGCTCACCCGTATTTTTTATGAATTTATCCATTTGAGATACGCATTTATAAAATTGTCAATCTTGCCGTCCATTACTGCGCTTATGTTTCCCGTTTCTTCTTCTGTACGCAGATCCTTTACCATAGTGTATGGCTGAAAAACATACGAACGTATCTGCGAACCCCACTCTATTTTCTTTACCTCGCCTCTTATGTCGGCGAGCTTTTCCATCTGTTTTTCTCTTTCCAGCTCATAGAGCTTTGATTTGAGCATTTTCATACAGGTTTCTCTGTTCTGAAGCTGGCTCCTCTGGGTCTGACAGCTTACGACAACTCCCGTAGGCTTATGTATAAGCCTTACTGCCGAGGACGTTTTGTTGATGTGCTGACCGCCTGCGCCGCTTGAACGGAACACCTGCATTTCTATATCGTCAGGATTTATTTCAAAGTCTATGTCATCGTCTATTTCGGGCATTACATCGCAGGACGCAAAGGAGGTATGTCTTTTTTTGGCTGCGTCAAAGGGAGATATTCTCACAAGCCTGTGAATACCCTTTTCACCCTTCATAAGCCCATAGGCGTTTTCGCCCTCGACCCTGAAGGTGACCGACTTTATGCCTGCCTCGTCTCCTGCCAGAAAATCCAGCTCCTCGGCTGAAAAACCGTGAGAGTCACACCACTTTCCGTACATACGATAGAGCATACTTGTCCAGTCGCAGGCCTCGGTGCCGCCTGCCCCCGAGTGAAGCGTGACGATGCAGTTTCCGCTGTCATATTCGCCCGTGAGAAGAGTGGATATTCTTAAGTTTTCAAACTCTGTAAGAAATTTGTCCCTCTGGGCTTTTGCCTCGTCCACATAGGCTTCATCGTTTTCTTCGTTGCCCATTTCGACAAGCAGCATTATCTCATCATAGGTATCCGAAAGCATATTGAAGCCCTCGACCTTGTTTTTGAGCTGCTTTGTCTGCTGAAGAATTTTCTGAGCCTCGTCCATATTGTTCCAGAAGTCGGGGTCTCCTGCGGTTTCTTCAAGCTCCTCTATTCTGCCCAAAGCCTCGTCAATGCTGAGGCTGTCCCTCAGCTCCTTAAGCTTTTCGTCATATTTTGATATTTCTGCTTTTATCTGGTCAAGTGCCAGCATTATAAACACTCCTCATTTTTTATTGTCAGATGCGGAAGTTCTACGCCCAAAAAGGCTTGGGCGTTATGCGTTTCTTCCACAGCAGTATTTATACTTCTTTCCGCTGCCGCAGGGACAGGGATCGTTTCTGCCTATCTTCTTTTCTTTTCTTACCTTGGGGCCGCTCGATACAGTGTCGTCCTTGTTTGTGGCGAGGGGCTTTGCGACCTGTTCTCTCTCAACGGGAGCGGCGGGACGCACATGGAAAAGACCTCTGCATACGTCTGTCTGTATGTTTTTGCTCAGCTCGTCAAACATATCATAGCTTAAAAACTTGTATTCGACCAAGGGATCTCTCTGAGCGAGAGAATGAAGGCTCACGCCCTGTCTCATCTGATCCATATCGTCTATATGGCTCATCCACTTCTGATCGACCACCTTGAGAGTGATGACCCTCTCTACCTCACGCATCATTTCTTCGCCGAATTCTGCCTCTCTCTCGTCATACAGAACCTTTGCGCGGTCAATGAGCTTTTCTTCTATGTCGGCTGACGTTATCTTTGAAGCTCCGTTTATTTCGTCCTCGCTGAGTACGATAGGCGGAAGAGTGAATATAGAGCTCATCTGCTCGTTGAGAGCCGCCATATCCCATTCATCGGGATTTGAGTCGGCAGGAGCGTGCAGCTCCACATTTCTCTTTATAACCGATTCAGCCATACCGATTATCTTGTTTTTGAGACTTTCGCCCGAAAGTACCTCTTTACGCTCGGCATATATAATTTCTCTCTGTTCGTTCATTACCTGGTCGTATTCCAGAAGATGTTTTCTTGTGGCAAAATGGTTGCTCTCCACTTTTTTCTGGGCATTTTCTATGGCCTTTGTGAGCATTTTTGCCTCTATGGGCTCATCTTCGGGTACTCCCATGGCTGAGATGGCCTTGCCAACCTTTTCTGAGCCGAAAAGTCTCATAAGATCGTCTTCAAGGGATATATAGAATCTTGACTCGCCGGGATCGCCCTGTCTGCCCGAACGTCCTCTGAGCTGATTGTCGATACGTCTCGATTCGTGTCTTTCGGTGCCTATTATCATAAGTCCGCCCAGCTCGGCGACACCCTCTCCAAGCTTTATGTCGGTGCCTCGGCCTGCCATATTTGTGGCGATAGTGACTGTCTTGGGCTCGCCTGCAAGGGCAACGATCTCGGCCTCTTTTTCGTGATATTTGGCATTAAGAACCTGATGAGGTATGCCTGCTTTTTTGAGCATTTTTGAAAGCTGCTCCGACTTGTCTATGGTTATTGTGCCCACAAGTACGGGCTGACCCTTTTCATAGGCTGCTTTGATGGCCTCGACAACGGCCTTAAGCTTTCCCGCTTCGGTCTGATATACCCTATCTCCCAAGTCTTTTCTTATGACGGGCATATTTGTGGGGATACAGACTACGTCCATACCGTAGATCTGTCTGAACTCTCCTTCCTCGGTCTGAGCCGTACCTGTCATACCTGCTTTTTTGTTGTATTTGTTGAAGAAATTCTGGAATGTTATGGTGGCGAGGGTCTTGCTCTCACGCTTTACCTCAACGCCCTCTTTTGCCTCTATGGCCTGATGAAGTCCGTCGGAATATCTTCTGCCCGGCATCATACGTCCCGTAAATTCATCTACGATAATTATTTCTCCGTCCTTGACAACGTAGTCCTCGTCTATGTTCATATTGTAGTTTGCTTTAAGAGCGTTGTTGATATAGTGCTGCAGCTCCATATTTTCGGGATCGGAGAGGTTCTTTATGGCGAAGAATCTTTCGGCCTTTTCTACGCCCTCCTGAGTGAGGGACACGGTCTTGCCCTTTTCATCAACGACAAAGTCGCCCTCCTCCTGCATTTCCTCACGGATAAGGGGGTTTAGAGCCTCCTGCTCGTTGAGAATGCGTCCCTTTGTGAGGGTTTTTGCAAAGGCGTTGGCCATATCGTAGAGCTTCGTTGACTTTCCTGCGGCTCCCGAAATAATGAGAGGTGTTCTCGCCTCGTCAATAAGCACCGAATCGACCTCGTCCACAATGGCATAATAAAGTCCTCTCTGTACCATATCGTTTTCATATACGACCATATTGTCTCTGAGATAGTCAAAACCCAGCTCGTTGTTTGTGGAATAGGTTATATCGCAGCCGTATGCCTCCTGCTTTTCGGCCTTTGACATATCGTGGAGATTGACCCCCACAGTAAGTCCCAGAAAACGGTGTATCTGACCCATCCACTCTGCGTCTCTCTTAGCAAGATATTCGTTTACCGTAACGATATGAACGCCCTTGCCTTCGAGGGCATTGAGATAAGAAGGCAGCGTAGCCACAAGGGTTTTTCCTTCGCCTGTTTTCATTTCGGCGATTCTTCCCTGATGGAGTACGATGCCGCCTATGAGCTGAACGTCAAAATGTCTCATACCCAAAACTCTTTTTGACGCCTCACGCACCACGGCAAATGCCTCGGGAAGTATGTCGTCAAGAGTCTTTCCCTGAGAGAGCAGCTCCTTGAAATACGGAGTCTTTGCCTTAAGCTCCTCGTCCGTGAGCTTTTCCATATCCTTTTCATAGCCGTTTATTTTTGCAACGATAGGTCTGATCCTTTTCAGCTCCTTGTCGCTGTAGGTGCCGAAAATTTTTTCAAATATATTCATTATCATAGCTCCTTGGTATATCATCTTTGAATCAGAGATTCCTTAAATGTATTTTCGTTAATGTATAGTTTAACACACATATATACGGATATACAACAAAAAATTTTGTTATTTGAACATAAATTAATAAAATTTAATATTTACTAAGGCATTATCGGTACAAATCGTCCTTAAAAATTGATTATTGTCCGTTTCTGTTTATTTTCTCAAATATCTCCGCCGAGGATACTCCCGATGGTCTTAAATATCTGCACAGCGAAAAAAGATCTTCGGGACCGTCTATATAATTTGTCCTTTCATAGCAGTTGAGTATGGCCTCAAAGCCCATTTCCCTTATTATGCTTTCGGTGCTGTCGTCAAAATTTCCATAAGGATAGATAAAGGCGGTGGGCTTTATGCCCGTGTATTCCAGTATGCAGACATTGAGCTTGTCAACGTCCTCGGATAGTATTTTTCTGTACTGTTCGAGGCTTTCGCCCTTTTTTCTTGCGGCTCCCTTTCGCCCGTTCTTTATTTCGTGGAGCGAATATGTATGGTTCTGCATTTCCACAAGCCCCGATGCGGACATTTCGTTTATTTCTTCGAGGTTTAAGTGGGAGTAGGCTATATTGTGATCCTCCTCCTTGGTAAAAAGCTCTGTAAGCTCTCCTATAACCCCTACGACAGCCTTGCAGCCGTATTTTTTGAAAAGCGGAAAGCCCAGCGTATAGACACTTTCGTATCCGTCGTCAAACGTAAGCACCACAGGCTTTTCGGGCAGCTCCCCTTCTCCCTTTGTATATGCTATAAGGTCGTTGAGCCCTACTGCGGTATAGCCGTTAGCCTTTATGTATTCGAGGTCGCTTTCAAGCTCTCTCAGGGTGACCGTATATTTGTCACCCGAGGGCTTGTCGGTTATGTTGTGATACATAAGTATAGGCACAGGCACGCCCTCTTTTGTCTGTTCAAATGTCTCACGGGTCATATAGTACCTTATACAGTACAGAAATACCGCTGCAAAAACAAGTCCACATACAAAAACGGCAAATTTTCTTTTCAAAACAAAAACCTCACAAAAAATCTTTATAAAAAATTATTCCGATAAAGCTTTTTTATGACAGCTTTTATATAATATGCTCCTCAGAAAACTCCCGACATCATATCAAGCGTGATCTGTCTTGTTTCGGGAATACCCCTGAAAAGGCCTTCCTCCCTCAGAACGTCAACAAGCTTTTTGCCTACGGTGGTTCTTTCCATAAAGTCCTCGACCGTCTCAAACTCTCCGTCCGCTCTCGCCTCGACTATGCTCTGGGCAGCCGTTCCGCCAAGCTTTGGTATGGTGGCGAAGGGCGGCAGCATTCCCTCGTCCGTCAGCACGAATTTGGCTGAATCGGATCTGTAGAGATCCATAGGAACAAACCTAAGCCCACGCAGATACATTTCGTTCACAAGCTCAAGGACGGTTCTTTCTTTTTTGTCGTTGTCGGATGCCTCCTTGCCCAGAAGGTCGATCTCCTTCATACGGGCTAGAACCCTTTCTCTGCCGAAACAGCAGGTTCTGTAGCTGAACTGATCCAGCTTCATAGAGAATATTGCTGCATAGAAGGCATAGGGATAGTATATTTTAAAATAACCTATTCTGACTGCGCTTGTAACATATGCCGCGGCGTGACCCTTGGGGAACATATATTTGATTTTTTTGCAGGATTCTATATACCACTCGGGCACGTTATGCTCCCTCATAAGAGCCTCCCACTCAGGTGTCAGCCCCTTGCCCTTTCGGACGCTTTCCATAATGGTAAACGAATCCTTATTGGGAATACCCATAGAAATGAGATATGTCATAATGTCGTCTCTTGTGGCGATAACCTCTTTCAGCGTGGCAGTCTTGTTTCTTATAAGCTCCTGAGCGTTTCCTGCCCATACGTCCGTGCCGTGGGCAAGTCCCGAAAGCCGCACAAGCTCCGAAAATGTTGTGGGCTGAGTCTCTATGAGCATCTGCCTTGCGTTTTCGGTGCCGAACTCGGGCAGCCCCAGAGAGCCTGTCTTTATGCCGCCGAGATCCTGCGGAGTAAGCCCCAGAGCCTCGGGAGATGTAAACAGCGACATAACCTTTTTGTCTCCCATGGGGACGCTCACAGGGTCTACGCCGGTCATTTCCCTGTACATATGCATTATGGTAGGCACATCGTGTCCAAGCTCGTCAAGCTTCAGAAGTCTGCCGCTTATGGAGTGATAGTCAAAGTGGGTTATTATAACGTCCGAGCTTATTTTGTTGGCAGGGTGCTGTATCGGGCAGAAATTGTATATGGAGTTGTCGCTGGGAACGACCATAAGTCCGCCGGGGTGCTGACCCGTAGTCTTTTTTATGCCCATACATCTCTGGTCGAGCCTGTTTATTTCGGCGTTGTTTATGGATAAGCCCTTTTGTTCGATATATTTTTTGACATATCCATAGGCTGTTTTTTCTTTTAGGGCAGAAATAGTGCCTGCCTTGAAAACAAAGTCCTTTCCGAAAAGCTCTTCTGTGTATTTGTGGGCGCCTGCCTGATACTCGCCCGAAAAGTTCAGGTCTATATCTGGTTCTTTGTCGCCCTCAAAGCCGAGAAATGTCTGAAAAGGTATTGCCTGTCCCTCTTTTATAAGCTCCGTATTGCAAACGGGACATTTTCTGTCGGGCAGATCAAAGCCGCTTGTGCCTGCCATTTTTTTCACTATGTCGGAGTCAAAGTCCGAATAGCGGCACTTCGGGCAATAATAGTGGGGTTCGAGGGGGTTTACCTCGGTTATGCCAGCCATAGTGGCCGCAAAGGAGGAGCCTACCGAGCCTCTGGAGCCTACGGGATAGCCGTTTTCGTTTGAATTCCACACAAGCCTCTGGGCAATTACATACAATACGCCGTATCCGTTGGAAATTATGGAGGAAAGCTCTGTTTCGAGCCTGTCCTTAACGACATCGGGCAGCTTGTCTCCGTATATTTCGTGAGCCTTTTTGTAGCATATGTCCCTGAGCTGTTCGTCCGCTCCCTCTATATGGGGAGCATATGTGCCATTGGGTATGGGCAGTATGTCGCCTATCATATCGGCTATTTTGTTGGTGTTTTCAACGACCACCTCATAGGCCTTTTCCTTGCCGAGATAATCAAATTCTTCCAGCATTTCTTCTGTCGTTCTGTAAAAAAGCGGAGGCTGTTTTTCGGCACCTTCAAAGCCGCTGCCTACCATTATTATTCTTCTGTAAAGCTCGTCCTCGGGGTCAAGAAAATGGCAGTCGCAGGTGGCCGCAACGGGCTTGTTGTATTTTTCGCCGAGAGCCGTTATCCTTTTGTTTATTTCGATAAGCTTTTCTCTGTCACGGACAGCTTTTCCGCTTTTTGACTTGTTGTCTATCATAAATTCGTTGTTGTCGATAGGCTGTATCTCAAGATAGTCATAAAAATCCACAAGCTCCTTTATCCTGCTTTCGGGTGCGTCCTCATAAAGGGCGGTAAAAAGCTCTCCCGCTTCGCAGGCAGAACCTACGATAAGCCCGTCACGCAGCCTTATAAGCTCGCTTTTGGGTATTCTGGGGCGGCGCTTGAAGTATTTGAGGTGAGCATCGGAAATAAGCTCATAGAGGTTTCTGATTCCCTGCTGCTCACTGACAAGTATAATGGCGTGATAATAGCCGTTTATATTGTTTTTTTCCATATTTTCAAGGGCGTAGGCATTTATGTCCTTTACGGATGAAACGCCCCTTTTTTCAAGCAGCTTCGTCATTTCGGAAAATATGCCTGCGGTAGCCGTGGCATCGTCAACGGCTCTGTGGTGATTGTGGAGACTCACTCCCAGATGACTGCACACTGTGTCAAGCTTATGGTTTTTAAGCTTTCCGAAAAGGAGCTGAGAAAGCCCCATGGTGTCAATGACTGTATTGTCGAGAAAAATGCCGTGTTCAACGGCAAACTTTCGTATAAAGCCGATGTCAAAGCCCACGTTGTGTCCCACAATAACTGCGTCCCTGCAGAAATCAATAAACTGAGGGACAACAACGTCCTCGGATGGCTTGTCCGCAAGGTCCTCATCGGTTATGCCCGTCAGCTTTGTTATTTCTTCGGTGAGCCTTCGCCCCGGATTTATGAGAGCGCTGAACTCGTCTGTCTTTTGGCCGTTTTTAAGCTTGACTGCGCCTATTTCGATAATTTTGTCGGTTTCCTTTTTAAGGCCTGTGGTCTCTATGTCAAACACAACAAACTCGTCCGAAAAGCTCCTGTCTGCGCTGCCCTGACAGATAAAGTCGATGTCGTTCATAAGATAGGCTTCGCAGCCATAGAGAACCTTTACGCCATATTCCTTTGACACAGACATAGCCTCGGGATATGCCTGCACCACTCCGTGATCGGTGAGGGCTATGGCTCTGTGACCCCACTCGGCGGCTCTTTGGACATATGAGCTGAAAGACGAAACCCCGTCCATTTCGCTTAAGTTTGTATGGAGGTGCAGCTCCACCCTCTTTTTTTCGGCGTTGTCCGCCCTCATAAGCTTCGGGGGCTGCCCCTTTGAGACTGCCTTCATATTGAGTATAAGCTCGTCTGCAAAGCTGTCATAGCCTATAACGCCTTTGACAATAACATATTTTAGCTTCTTTTTTTCAAAAGCGCTTTTGTCATACTCCACAATATCCCTGTAGCTGTCTTCATATTCTTCGGGATCCGTAAAGAATTTTACCGTGACAGAATAGGTGTCATCCGTTATATCCATTTTGACGATATATTTTTTCTTTCTTGTTTCGGTTATTTCTGTTTTTATGATCCTGCCTGCAAAAACGACCTCTTTTCCGTCAATTATGTTTCCCCTTATGGGTATGGGCTCCTCTGTGATTTCTGTAACCCTTGAAGAAAATCTCGGCATTTTTTTATATTCGGGTTTCGGGCTTGCGACAGTCCTGTTTTCCGTTCTTTTTTCGGTCGGTACTCTGCCGCTGTATTCGTCCGTATACATATCCTCAGAGGAGCGCTCCGTACGGGTTTCCTCTCTGCGGACTATCTTTAAGGGAGCCTTTGAATCCTTAAATTCAATATCATATTCCAGTCCGAAACGATCTCTCAGCAGCTCTTTTATTACCCTGTCGGTTTTGTTTTTATAGAGAAGAAATGCTCCCACGCAGCCAAGCTCAAATACAATTTTGTTTTCCTTTATTTCGGGCTTGCTTTTTTCGAGGGCAAAACGGCAGAATCTGTTTTCGTTTTCCACAGCCGAAAGAATGTTTCCGAAATAGCTGTTGAGTATAACAGAAACATCGTCCTTTATGTCGTATTTGATTTTTATATCGGCTTTTTTGACATAGCCGAGACTTCTGAGCAGACACTGTCTGAATTTGTCTATATGACTTTCATTGACTATGTGGCTGCCCTTAAGACATATTTCTATTGAGGGTACGCTTCTGTTTATGCTTACTCCCTCAACATCGAGAGATCTTAGTCCCGTTCTGACCGCCGAAGGCATTTCGAGAGAGCCGAAAACCTTTGTAAAATTTCTACTTTCCATAAAATCATTCCTTACAGCTTGTCTATCTCCTTCATAAGCTCGTCAACAAGCCTGTCCTCGGGTACAGATCTGAGGATCTGCCCTTTTTTGAATATAAGTCCGCTTTTTTTGCCGCCTGCTATGCCTATGTCGGCTTCTCTTGCCTCGCCGGGGCCGTTTACTGCGCAGCCCATAACGGCTACTTTTATGTCCTTTTGTATATTTTTGCATCTTTCTTCCACAAGACCCGCAATTTTTATGAGATCCACAGATGTTCTTCCGCAGGTGGGGCAGCTCACAAACTCCACGCCGAAACGGCGCAGCTCCATTGATTTGAGTATTTTCTTTGCCGCTCTGACCTCCTCAACGGGATCACCCGTAAGGGATACTCTTATGGTGTCGCCTATTCCCCTTGACAGAATTGCGCCTATGCCGACAGCCGACTTTATTGTGCCCGAATAGACCGTGCCTGCCTCGGTTATGCCAACGTGGAGGGGATAGTCCACCTTTTCCGAAAGCAGCGTATATGTATCAAGGGACTTTGGCACGCTCGATGCCTTTATAGAAATTACGGTATCATAAAAATCATATTTTTCAAGTATAGCCGTATGTTTGAGGGCACTTTCGACAAGCCCCTCGGAGGTGACTCTTCCGTACTTTTCGAGTATGGATTTTTCGAGAGAGCCTGAGTTGACCCCTATCCTTATGGGGATTTTTCTTTCCTTGGCTTTATCCACAACGGCCTTCACTCTGTCCTCGGAGCCTATGTTTCCGGGGTTTATCCTGAGCTTGTCAACTCCTGCGTCTATGGCGGCGAGAGCAAGTCTGTAGTCGAAATGAATGTCCGCCACAAGAGGAATGTTTATTTTTCTTATGATCTCTTTAAGAGCCTCTGCCGCCTCCTCATCGGGAACCGCCACTCTTGCGATCTCGCAGCCTGCCGCCTCAAGGCTGTTTATTTGTTTTATGGTTGATGCGGCGTCTCTTGTGTCGGTGTTGCACATGGACTGAATGGCTATGGGGTTGTCGCCGCCTATTTTTACTCCGCCTATGTCGATAACTCTTGTCTTTTTTCTTCCGTACATATAGTATCCCCTTTCTATCTTCTATGAAAACAGTCTGAATACATCATGAAAAGCCACAACTATACCCAGACCCATAATGAGCGCAAAGCCTATGAGATTTATAAAGCCCTCCTTTTCGGGAGGAATGGGCTTTTTTCTCAAAAGCTCTATAATATACAAAAATATTTTTCCCCCGTCAAGGGCAGGTATGGGCAGAAGGTTTATAACGCCTAAATTTGCGCTTAAAAGAGCGGTTATATTCAGCATATTTATAACTACCATAAGTATGCGGAAAAGCATTCCCGGTGTTTCCATACTTTGTGTATATACATCGCTAACAACAGCCGAAAGACCTATGGGACCTGCCACATCGTCAAGAGAAATGCTCGCCGTAACAAGCTGAAGAAGTCCCTTTACGGTGATTTTCACAAGAAAAAGCATATCATAAAATCCGCAATAAAAGGCCTCGGCTATATTTGTTTTGTACTCGGTTGCCTCCCGCATAAGAAAGCCGCTTTTATATCTGTTGATTATGCCAAGCTTATAAACTCCGTTTTCGTCTGCCTTGGGGCTGAAAACAAAGTCCAGCTTTTTTCCGTCCCTTATGACCGAACAGGTCAGTTTTTCTCCCGTCTGAATGCTCATATAGTATGACAGATCCGAATATATGTGTATTTTTTCGCCGTTTATGGAATAGATTCTGTCGCCCGGCTCTATGCCTGCCTCCGCCGCAGGATAGCCCTGCGAAAGCTCGTCAACCACAACTGTCGAATGACCGCAGCCGAAATTTATAAAGCCCAGTATAGCCACCGCCAGAACGAAATTCATAAAAGGCCCCGCTATACATATAAATATCCTTCTGAGGGCGCTGACATCGTTAAAGCCAACCTTATCGGTTTTTTTGTCGGAGGTGTCCGCCATACGACAAAATCCGCCTACAGGCAGCCATCTCACCGAATAAAGAATGCCGCCCCTTCTGAACGAAAAAGCCACGGGTCCCATACCTATGGCAAATTCCTCAACGGTTACGCCCGAAAGCCTTGCGGCAAAAAAATGTCCTTCCTCGTGAATGATAACGATTATGCAGAATATTATCAGAGTAATAACTATGCCCATTTATATTTACACCTCAGCATTTTCCGCATATTCTCTCGCCCATCTGTCGGCCTCGAAAACATCGGAAAGATCGTAGTTATATTTTACATTATATGCCGATGTGACTTTTTCTATAAGCTCGCCTATCTGATAAAACTCTATCCTGCCTGCCAGAAATTCCGCTACTGCCACTTCGTTGGCTGCATTGAGGACGCAGGGCATGGTTCCGCCCGTTCCGATAGCCATAAGAGCCAGTTTGAGACACTTGAATACCTCTAAATCGGGCTTTTCAAATGTCAGCGTGCCTGTCTTGAAAAAATCCACCTTCGGAAAATCGTTTCGGACTCTCTTAGGATAAGTGAGCGCATAAGAAATGGGCAGTCTCATATCGGGTTCGCCGAGCTGAGCCAGAATAGCGGAATCCTCAAACTCCACCATCGAATGTATTATGCTCTGAGGATGTACCACAACATTTATCTGTGACACGTCCACTCCGAAGAGCCATTTCGCCTCGATAACCTCGAGCCCCTTGTTCATCATCGTGGCAGAGTCAATTGTGATTTTTTTGCCCATCTCCCAGTTGGGGTGGTGCAGCGCCTGCTCCTTTGTGACATGCTTTAAGCTCTTATAGCCTCTGAAAGGGCCTCCCGATGCCGTAAGGTGTATTTTTTTTATTTTATTTCCGCTGTTTCCCTGCAAACACTGAAATATCGCCGAGTGTTCGCTGTCTACGGGATAAATATTGACGTTTTTTTCCTTAGCCAGATTCATAACAAGCTCCCCTGCCGTTACAAGTGTTTCCTTATTGGCGAGAGCAAGGGTTTTTTTTGCGTTTATGGCGCAGACGGTAGGACGCAGACCCACGTTGCCCACAAGGGCGTTGAGTACGGTATCAGCCTCGCCGCAGGACGCAGCCTCCAAAAGCCCGTCCTCGCCCGCAAGTATTTTTGTATCGGTGTCCTCGATGTTTTTTTTGAGGACAGCAGCCTTTTCCTCGTCCATAACAGCCGCTATACGGGGCTTGTATTTTCTTATCTGCTCTTCCAGAAGCTTTATGTTTCTGTTTGCGGACAGAGCAGTTATTTCAATGCTGCCTATATTGTCGCATACCTCAAGCCCCTGTGTGCCTATCGAGCCTGTAGAGCCGAGAATAACCAGCTTTTCAGTCATTTTGAATTACCTCTGTTTCATTATATTTATACATATGCCAAAGCCCCGCATACCAAAGAGCAAGGCTTTTGTCGGTGACGTTTAAGTTGTTTTGTGATATGCCTGCGGTGTCAGAACAGGTGTATGCCCTTTACGATGACCTGACAGAAAAGCACAAACGGAGCCGTAAAAAGCACGCTGTCGAATCTGTCAAGAACACCGCCGTGACCCGGGAATATCTTTCCATAGTCCTTTATGCCCACATTTCTTTTTATACTCGATGCCGCAAGGTCGCCGCTTTGGGCAAAAAACGAGCCTATCAGTCCCAAAATAAACATAAGGGCGGTCATTCCCGCGGATCTTATGTATATATATGTATACAAAGCCGAAAGTACAGCCGAAGAAAAAAGTCCGCCTATAGCGCCTTCGACCGATTTTTTGGGGCTAAGCTCGGGAGTGAGCTTGTGTCTGCCAAAGCAGGTGCCTACAAAATAAGCCCCCGTATCGCTTGCAAACGAAAAAATAAACACAAGCCATACAAAAAACATTCCTCTGGGATAGTCTCTTATGACCGATATGGACGCAAGCATGGCTCCCACATACAAAAAGCCGAATACCGTTATAAGCACATCGTATACGTTATAGTCCTTGTGGCCTATCACTATAAAAAGCAGCACCAGCACAAGAGCCATAAGGCATATGCTGTAGGTCATTACCTTGGGTATGTTGGTATATATTATCAGCAGGAGTATAAGCTCCATAAGAAAACCCATAACGTGAATGGGTTTTATTTTTTTGCTCATAGCCCTGTAAAATTCATACATTCCCACAAGGCTCACAGCAGCCACGGCAAGCTTCAGAGGAAGTCCGCCTATATAAATTATAAAAATAAGTATCGGCAGACCCACAACGGCCGTTATTATTCTTGTGAGCATATCAATTCACCTCGTTTCTTCCTCCGAAACGTCTGTCACGGCTGTTATATTCGTTTACAGCCTCTATGAGATCATCCACTCTGAAATCAGGCCACAGCTTGTCCGAAAAATAAAATTCGGAATATGCAAGCTGCCACATAAGAAAGTTAGAAAGCCTCATTTCGCCGCTTGTCCTTATGAGAAGCTCGGGGTCGGGATAATTTTTTGTGTCGAGGTGCTGTGATATAAGCTCCTCGGTTATGTCGTCGGGTTCCAGCTCGCCGGACTTTATTTCGTTGGCTATATCTACAACAGCGCGTCTTATTTCGTCCCTGCTGCCGTAGTTCATGGCGATGTGTACGAATATGCCCTTGTGAGTTGAATAGAGCTGCCGCACGATGATCATTTTTTCTCTTATGTCCTCATCGAGTCTCGACATATCGCCTATAAAATCTATTTTGAAATTGTTGTCCTTTTCGTTCTTGATGTGGTCGTTGAGATATTCCCTCAATAGATCCATAAGGTTTTTGACTTCCTCTTGGGATCTCTTCCAGTTTTCGGTAGAAAAAGCATAAAAGGTTATATGTTCAAGTCCCAGCCTGTCACAGTCATTTATAAGCTTTTTGAGATTTTCGGAGCCTTTTCTGTGTCCCATCATTCTGGGCATAAGTCTTTTTTTTGCCCATCTTCCGTTTCCGTCCATTATTACCGCAATATGCTGTGGCAAGTTCATTTTTTTCACCCCTTCGGTCGCCTTACATTATTATAGAATTAACAGCACTCAAAGAAGGCAGGTGAATCCTGCCTCGCTTGATAAGTCTCTCAGATCGCCATAATTTCTTTGTTCTTTTTTTCAACTATGTCGTCTATGCTGCCTATATATTTATCGGTGAGCTTCTGTATTTCCTTTTCGAGATCCTTAAGGTCGTCCTCTGTGATCTCGCTTTTTTTGCTCTGCTTTTTAAAAACGTCCATGGCGTCACGTCTTATGTTTCTGACAGCTACCTTGGCCTTTTCGCCTCTCTTCTTTATGTCTTTTGAAAGCTCCTTACGTCTTTCCTCCGAAAGCTCGGGAAAAATAAGTCTTATAACTTTTCCGTCACTGTTGGGGTTTATGCCGAGGTCGGAGCCTGCTATGGCCTTTGTGATAGCCTTTATGGTGGAAGAATCATAGGGGGCTATCTGTATTATCCTCGCTTCGGGGGTGGTTATGTTGCCGAGCTGATTAAGGGGCATTGTCGTACCGTAGCACTCTGCCGTTATTCTGTCCAGAACTCTGGGGTTTGCCCTGCCTGCTCTTATGGTGTCAAAATCGCTCGAAAGGCTTGCGCAGGTTTTTGTCATTTTTTCTTCATAGACCTTTGTTTTTTCAGACATTGTAGTAATCCTCCTTTTGTATTTAACTTTTGTATTTGAATTTATATTTACGTTCGTGTTTTATACCGTAACCTTAGTGCCCACCTTTTCGCCCATGGCGGCTTTAAGTATAGCCCCGTCCTCCGACATAGCGAATATAACAAGGGGTATTTTATGCTCTGCGCACAGGTTTGCCGCCGCAATATCTATAACCCCCAGATTTCTTTCAACTATCTCACGGCAGGGTATCTCGTCTATCCTGACTGCCATGGGATCCTTTGAGGGATCGGCGGTATATACTCCGTCCACGCTTTTTGCATAGAGTATAACATCTGCGTCAAGCTCGCAGGCTCTGAGAGCCGTCACCGTATCGGTAGAAAAGAACGGATGTCCTATGCCTGCGGCAAATATGATGATCTCCCCTTTTTCAAGGCACCGAACCGCCTTGTCCTTTGAAAAGACCTCCGTCATAGAACCTATCGTTATGGGTGTCATAACTCTTGCCCTTATGCCCTTTTGTCTGAAACAGTCCGCAAGATATATGGCGTTCATAACAGTTGCGAGCATTCCTATGGAGTCGGCCTTTGTCCTGTCCATTTTTGAATCGGAGCTTCTTCCTCTCCACCAGTTGCCGCCTCCCACAACAAGAGCCGTTTCGATACCCTTATCCGCAAGAGTCTTTATCTGAAGAACGGTTTTTTCGGATGCGGTCTCGTCAAAACCCATGCCCTTATCTCCTGCAAGAGCCTCTCCGCTCAGCTTGAGAATTATTCTTTTTTTCATAGCCCTCACCTCATTTTTTCAGCGATCCATACACCGATCCGCGCCGAATTTGCGCTGCGTGTCGGCATATCATATTTCCATTACTATAATTTTACAATTATAAGTCAAAAAAGTCAATGCCTTATAATGTCTTTTTTAGTCCTCGCGGGAGCATAGCGTATAACACGAATCAAATTTCCGCAAAAAAAAGAGGCCTTTCCCCTGATTAGAGAAAACAGCCTCTTTTACGTCTTATATAACTTTAATTTCATCAGACCTTATAAAGTCCCATTAAAAAATCATAGGTTTTTAGCTTTATGTCGATCTGCCTTGAAAAAAGCAGGTTTCTTATGCGCATAAGTTCCGCAAGAACCTCCCGAGAGACCCCGAACGAAAGCACACGCCCCACAGAAGAGCTTTCTATGTAACAAAGTGCCTTTAATGCTCCCGCTGATATGGGTTCGCCCTCTCCGCATCTGTCGCAAAGCGCTCCCTCCTCCGAAAGAAAGCCCACGGAGCCGATTTTTCCGCCGCAGCGTCCGCACACTCCGAACTGCGGCAAAAGTCCCTCATCCGACATAAATTTAAGCTCAAACACAAGAACGTCAAAAAGGGGATCGTGTATTCCCCTTTCGATGTCCTTAAGACAAAGCGTCAGAAGCTTAAGATGCTCCCTACAGTCGGCGTTTTCAAATATAGTTTTATCGCAGAGGTCGCACATATAGGCGGCTGCGGCGAATTTTTTTATATCCGTTCGCAGTCCGTAGAAGTTGTCTATGAGTACAGCGGAGGAAAGAGCAGGATTTTTTCTTGCCACATAAGCCACAATGTCCGAACAGGCGAACAGCTCGCAACACGAAAGATACTTGCTCGATGTCTTTCTTGCTCCTCTTGCGCTGAGTGTGACCTTGCCCTTTTCTTGGGTCAGAAGAGTAATTATCTTGTCGGACTCCCCTACGGGTATTTCTCTTATCACTATTCCTCTGAGCTTTTCCGTACTCATAATCTGACGGCCTCCTCCTCTTTGGCAGCCGAAGCAAGGCTTTCGCCCTTTCCGCTCTGCGACTTCCACTCCTTATAGCACATAAAGGCCTCTATATTTCCGCTTTTTTCAAATATATGCCAAAAAAATTTTTCCATATCAAAACCCCCATGATCGTTTGTAAAAAATAACATATAAGATTGTATATATGATCTTATACAAATATTTTCACCCCATGGGATTTTAATATACTTGTTATTCTCTGTCAGATAAACAAGAAATTTTTGTCTTGACAAATCAAAAAAAGTTTTTCTCTCTTTTATTTTAACCAACACAAAAAATCACGCAGTCAAAAAAATTGACGCATTGTGCTTAAATTTGCTTACGATTATATCCCAGCTCGTTCAGAAGATTTTCTTTGTCTCGCCAGTCTTTTCTGACCTTTATCCATATATTGAGATTGACCTTTGAGCCTAAAAGCCGTTCTATGTCATATCTTGCGCTGCTGCCTATTTTTTTGAGCATAGCTCCGTTTTTGCCTATTATTATTCCCTTGTGGGAATTTTTTTCGCAGTACACAACGGCTTCTATGTCTATAAGCTCCCTGTCATCCCTTTTTTTCATAGAGTTTATTTCTACGGCGATTCCGTGAGGCACCTCGCGGTCAAGAAGTCTCAGCGCCTTTTCTCTTATTATCTCGCAGCAAAGCTGTCTTTCGGGCTGATCGGTTATCATATCTTCGGGAAAATACATAGGTCCCTCGGGCAGACCGCCTTTTATAAGGCTTATAAGCCCATCTCTGTCGGAAGCTTTTATGGCGCAGAAGGGAGTTATCTCTTTAAAGTCAAAAACCCTTCTGTAAGCGTCTATAACCTTAAGGATATGATTTTTTTCCACCGTATCTGTTTTGTTTATAATGAGATAGACGGGGGTCTTTATTTTTCTGAGCCTTTCGATAATATCCATATCGGATTTTTTTATATCGTCATACGGCTCAACGACATACAATACTATATCTACCTCGTTAAGAGCGTTTTCGGCGGCCTTTATCATATAGTCGCCGAGCTTGCTCTTTGGAGTGTGCAGACCCGGGGTGTCTATAAAAACCGCCTGAAAGTCCTCCTCCGTGAGTATGGTTTTTATCTGATTTCTCGTTGTCTGGGGTCTGTGGCTTATTATGGAGATTTTTTCGCCTATGAGAAGATTCATTATCGTGGATTTTCCCACATTCGGTCTGCCTATAATGGACACAAAGCCCGAACGGAATTTATTGTCTGTTTTCATTCTGTACCTCTTTTATTTTGTCTCTGAGGGATTTCATATCCTCCCACGCATATTTCTTTTTGCTTTCGTCTCTTAAGAGAGCCGACGGGTGAAATGTAGCCATAAACCACACGCCCTTTTTATAATACCATTTTCCCCTGTCCCGTGAAATGAGAAAATCCTGAGTTATCATAGCTTTTGCGGCTATTCTGCCGAGACAGACGATTATTTTTGGTCTTATAAGCATATACTGGCTGCGCAGATAGTTTATACACAGGTTCTGTTCGTCAGGCAGAGGATCCCTGTTTGCGGGAGGGCGGCATTTTACAATATTTGCGATGTATACGTCCTTTCTCGAAAGGTCTATCGCCATAAGCATTTTGTCAAGGAGCTGTCCTGCGGCACCGACAAACGGCTCTCCCTGCATATCCTCATAATAGCCGGGGCCTTCGCCCACAAACATAACGTCTGCGTTTCGGTCGCCTGTGCCGAGAACGACATTATGCCTTTTTTCTGCCAACCGACACCTGTGACAGCCTTGTGCAATTCTTTCAAGCTCCTCCCATGTTATCATCTTTTAAGCCCCGCCTCGTCAAGAATTTGTTTTTGAAGAGAAAACATTTCTCTTTCGTCCTCCTCCGTCATATGGTCGTATCCCATAAGATGGAGCATACTGTGTACCGTAAGAAACCCCAGCTCTCTTTCTATGCTGTGGCCGTATTCTTCGCTCTGTCTGACAGCCTGCGGCATACATATAACTATATCGCCGAGGCACACATCGCCTGTTCCGAACTTAGGCTTTTCGGTTCTGAGGTCATACATAGGAAAGGACAGAACGTCCGTCTCTCTGTCGATTTTTCTGAATTTGTTGTTGAGCCGCCTTATTTCATCGCCGCCCACAAAGCTGAGCCCCACCTGAATATCCGTCGGAAGTCCCTCGTGCCGCAGAGATGCGCAAATAAGCTCCCTCAGCATATCCATACATTTTTCATTCGGCTCAATATCCGATCTGTTTTCAAACAAAAGCTCCATATTCTTCTCCCTGTGTTATTTGCGATCGTTGTTTTTGGTATTTTTGGTATTTTTGGTATTCCCGGTATTGTCGGTGTTGTTTTCGTTTTTGTCTGTATTGTCAGCATTATCCGCATTATCCGTCTTGTCGTCATCGGGATAGGCTATTCTGTTGTGATACATACCCTTAAGGGTATCCAAAAGGGTTTTATGTATGATCTCTATATCCTTTATAGTCAAGCCGCTGTCGTTGAGCTGGCCGTCAGCCATTTTTTCGTCTATTATGTTTTTTATAAAGCCGTCAAGGTTTTTGAGCTGTTCCTCATTGTTGTTGGATCTCAGACTTCTTACGGCTGCCTCTGTGGTATCGGCTATCATTATTATGGCAGCCTCCTTTGAAGTAGGTATGCGGCAGGGGTATCTGAAGTCTTCCTCCCTGACCTCTCTCGTAGACTTTTTGTTGTTTTTTGCCTTATAATAGAAAAACTTAATAAGCCCCGTGCCGTGATGCTCATAGATTATATTCATAATGGGAGCGGGCAGTCTGTATCTTTTGCCCAGTTCAAGCCCCTCTGAAATATGCTCCTTTATTATCCTTGCGCTCGTATACGGATCCATAAAGTCGTGGGGGGATTCGTTGGCTATGTTTTCGGTAAAATACCCCGGGTTAGAGAGCTTTCCTATATCGTGATAATAAGCCCCCACTCTGGCAAGTATGGGGTTTGCCCCGATCTCGTATGCGGCAGTCTCAGCCATATTCGCCAGCAGAAGGCTGTGGTGATAGGTGCCGGGGGCTTCAAGCATAAGTCTCTTTATAAGGGTTTTGTTGGGGTTAATAAGCTCCGACAGCCTGAGATCCGACACAATGCCGAAAACCGACTCCCACATGGGCAGGCTGCCAACGGCGATAATAACATATATAAATGTAATAAAGGCAGTAAGCGCCGCCTGACCGAAGGTCATAAGCCTCAGAGGCTTTCCCTCCAGTATCTGTATGCCAAGCATTATTATGCCGCCTGCTATGGAGGCTATAAAGCCGTTTAATATGGCTCGTCCCCTTTCCTTGGTGGCGCATATCATAAGTACCATTATATGTCCGCTGACAATAAAATAGAGGAAGTATCCCACGTCTCCGCCTGTGACAAGCATTGTCACCGATGTGACTATGGGTATGAATATAAGCGCTATGCCAGTAGAGAGCAAAAGCGTGATTATGATAAGAAATCCCAGAATAGGCACAAAGATATAATCAAGGCCGCTTGCGGCAAAGGACAGAAGTATAAGCGAAATATAGAGCGCAAAAAGCAGAAGTCCCTCGTTTCCGCCGAGTATTCTCTTTCGGTTGAAGTTGAGGAAGTACAGAAGCAGCCCTATAAACATAATTGTAATGAGAATACACTTTCCCCCGAAGGGAAGAAGATTTGCCCCGTAGTCCATGTCTCTGATAAATCCGCAGGCCTCGAGAGCATAATACGCCTCTTCGGTGATAATTTCGTTTTCGTCTATAATTTTCTGATTTTTTTGTATGAGTACGGGAGATACCTCGTCTGCCGCCGCTTTTTTGGCGGCGTTTGTGGCCTCCTCGTCAATATAGACGTTGTTTTCCAAAGCGCCCGAAACAATGTCATAGCTGACCCCGACAAGGGAGTTGTCTATGCTTGAAAGATACATATCCTCCTTTATTTTGAGCAAAGCCTCGTCCACGTCCGAAACGCCGCTTTCAAGCACATTAGTAACAAGCTGGGTAACTTCGTTTTCAAATGCCGAAAATTCGCTGACAGAAAGCTCCGCCAGAGTTTTAAGCTCCGTCTGTGTCAGCGTTATGCTTTTATGGGAAGTTATTTCCCCGTATGAACTTAGCAGAGTCATATCCTCATCGGCGTTGTATTCGGCTCTCAGGTTTTCTATAAGCCCAAAATAGTCCTCCAGCTCCTTAAGAACCCTCGGCATAACATCGTTATCCGTCACATATACGGGGCCTACTGCGTCCATGGCAGCCTGTCTGAGCTTTTCGGTCTCTCTTACGTTTTCGGTGGTAGCGTTTGCAATATATTTTCTGTCGGAGACTGCTCCTATCTGAATGCCGCTTTCGGTGTGGACATAATAGGTCGAAAAAACCGCAGCTATCGTAACAAGATAAGCCACCGCAAGAAATATAAGGTCAACTATGCCGCTGTTTTTTTTGTTGTCGTTCATCTTCTGTATCTCCTGCCGTCTCTTCTTGTGTCCCTGCCGTCTCTCTTGTCCCTTTTGTCGTCCCTGTGGCTTTTCTGTTCTTCACGGGCCTTTTTTTCTTCATATTCGTCATAGGCCTTTATAATCTTCTGAACAAGAGGATGCCTTACTACGTCTCTGTTTGTGAGTGTGTTTATATCAATGCCCTCAATGCCGTCAAGTATGGACGCAGCTTCAAGAAGTCCCGATCTTTTTCCCCTTGGGAGGTCTATCTGAGTGGTGTCGCCCGTTATAACGGCTTTTGAGCCAAAGCCTATTCTGGTGAGAAACATCTTCATCTGTTCGGGAGTGGTGTTCTGCGCCTCGTCCAGCACAATAAACGAATTGTCAAGCGTGCGGCCTCTCATATACGCCAGAGGAGCCACCTCAATAACGCCCTTTTCCATATTTCTGGCGAAGGTCTCAGCCCCCATTATCTCATACAGAGCATCATAGAGCGGTCTGAGATAGGGGTCTACCTTCTGCTGAAGATCCCCCGGAAGAAAGCCCAGATTTTCTCCCGCCTCTATTGCGGGACGGGTGAGTATTATCCTGCCGACCTCGTGATTTTTAAAGGCAGTTATAGCCATAGCCATGGCGAGATAGGTCTTGCCCGTTCCTGCGGGGCCTATGCCGAAAACGATGGTGTTTTTTCTTATAGCCTGCACATACTTCTGCTGTCCGAGAGTTTTGGGTCTTATGGCTCTGCCTGCGACAGTCATACATATAAGATCGGAGCTGAGTCCCCCGACAGCCTCGGGAGTAGTCTCTTCAAGCTCCTCCGAAAAATAGTTTATCATACGGCGGTCGATCTCGTTTCCCTTTTTGGCCTCGTGTATAAGAAGTTCGATGAGCTTTTCGGCTTTTGAGCTGTTTTCGCCCGAGATATTCACGCTTCCGTCACGGTTGACGATCTTCACCCCGTAGAGCTTTTCGATATATTTTATATTTTCGTCAAAGCTGCCGAATACAGTGAGCATAATGTTGTTTTCAGCCTCTATCCTCTGTTTCTCCATCTTTAGTTATATCCTTTCGTAGATCCGTTTGTATTCCTATCTGCCTTACGGAGGTTATGTCGGCTCTTACGTCAAGACCGTCCTCCGTTTCAGAAAAAACAAGCTCCCTGCCCTCTATCTCGCTGTCCGCAGGATAGGTGTTTATTATCCTTGCCGAAACTATTCGCTGAGCCTTCTGTCTTGCCTCGTTCGGGTCAAGGCTCCTGTATGATACGGTGTAGGGAAGATATTCGGTTTTTGTGATTATAAACGGCAGATAAATGTCGTTATACAGCCTGAGCTGATTCTTACTTTCTATTTTATCACAATTTTGACGATTTGTATCCCCCTTATTTGAATTTATTCTGAATTTTTTGTTAAAAATTTCGATTTCGTACTCATTTGACTTATTTTTTGAGTATATTTTGACGCTCTCCCTGTAGGGAACCTTAAAGGTGTAGCTTTCTCTCACTCTTCCGTAGACCTCTCCTTCGGCGCGGACGATTTTTGTTCCCACGACCTCCTGTTCTGCTTTGACTTCTACCTCCGAGCTTATGAGTATATCTCCCTTTGCAACGCTCATACCCTTATTCACAAGGGGTCTGCCCGACCTCACCGTGACGGACGTAACCAAAGCGTCATATGAAGAAACAACATCGGCAGGAAATATCCTCGGAGAGGGAGCCCCCTCGGGCAGCTTCTCGGAAACGCTTATGAGTGCCCTCGTGCCTTTGACCGTCACCGAAACGAATGTCAGCTCATCAAAGCGGTTTTTCATATCCCTTTCTAAAATATTGGTGTCGAGAGAGGACTTCGGCGTTCCGTAGGTCAGATTGTTTTCACGGCAAAATTCCAGTATATCCCCTGTGGGGACCGAGAAATTTCCCCGGACCTCTATGAGCCATATAAATCTCGTTGCGCCCATCAGAAAAACGGCAAAAAAAATCGCTCCCAAAACAAAAAAATATTTTGCCGAAAGTCTTTTAAGAAAAAAAACAAGCCCCTCCTGTTTTACAGTTTCGCTGCGACAGCCCGCTTTTAATGCCATTCTCTTTATTTCTTCTGTATCGCCGATACCTGCCGAAAGCTCTATGCCTCCGTGAACGGGTTTTATGTTCCATATGTATATATTGTTGTGTATGAGCATTCCCAAAAGCCTGCTGCAGCCAAAGCCCTTTATACAAAGTCTTGCGCTGCCGAATATAAAAAAATAAATTTTAAGAAACATTTTTTTATTGTTTACCTCTTTCATAAAAAATTGCAGAAATTCTGCCCTTCAGCGACATATATCCTTTTTTTATGCATTCAAGCTCCAATGCCTCGCCCTCTATGGACAGCGCACCC
Organism: uncultured Clostridia bacterium; assembly: GCA_947630725.1. Classification (GTDB taxonomy): domain Bacteria; phylum Bacillota; class Clostridia; order Lachnospirales; family CAG-274; genus JAJQCI01. The sequence goes on along the minus strand of CANRIS010000004.1, from coordinate 45,758 downwards.
GTTCTTGTGCCTATTTTAAGAAACGAGTCCGAAAAAATGAGTATCCTCCGCCCGTTTTCTATTGTTAATCTGTCCCTGCCCCTCAGAGTTATAACGGGCAGGTCTATTAAAGCTTCTTCGGGGATCTCAAGCCCCTCGGCTATTCTTTTTCTTATCATTGCATACCTCTGAAACAGCGCATAACAAAGCCTTTCTAATATATATGCGGATATTTTAAGGTTTATGTGTTTAGTACAAGGCACAAATCGGCGCTTGCTATTTGTATAAAATTATGCTAAAATTATAAAAATATATTTTGAGGAGGTATAACAATGACATTAAGAGAAATAATGAAAACAGGCTTCAGAAGTCTTAAAAAATACGGACTTAAGCTTATACTTGCGTATTTGCTTATGTGCGGTATAGAGTATATAGTGCAGCTGCTTTCTTTTATGATTTTCGGTCTTGTACCGCGTATTGTGATAGTTGCAAACGGCGGTAATGCAAGCATTATATCTGTGGCGTTAATGATAATCTGTTATATTTTAGAAATGATTATAATAATGCTGCTGATTAATCCAATGTACATAGGCTATTGCGGTCAGCAGCTCAGCGCCGTTAAGGACGAGAATTTTTCGGTATCGTCTTTTCTGGGTATGTATAAGAAAGGCTCTGTAAAGCTTTCAATAACCTATGTTCTGGCAAGTCTTTACTACTTTCTTTTAATAGCTGCTCCCATTGCCGTGTATTTTGGTATCGTGGCGGCAGTATACCGGACTCTGACGACTGTGTCAGCCTTTATATTGGCTCTGCTGTTTTTTATTCCGCTTTTTGCATTTGTTATTCATCCTGTGATACAACTCAGCTTTGTGCCGTATATACTGGCTGAAGCTCCCCGTATCTCTATGAGAGAAACCCTTTCGCGGGCTCGCAGTCTGACAAAGAACAACATAATCAGAACTATTCTCCTTAACCTTTGTTTTGTGGGTCTGTGGCTTCTTTTGGTTGTTGTTATAGGCGTTATTTTGGGCGTTACCTACCTTCCGCGCCTTATTTTGGGAGCAGGCACCGGTACGGCAATTACAACAGTGTTTTATATTCTGGAGTTTTTTGCATTAATAATCGTAGTTGTGGCGTTCAGTCTTTATTTCAACCTTGCCTACGCAGCATATTATAGATCGCTTAAAAAGTATGACGATGAAGAGGACGGCGAAAACACGCCAAACGACACGGCAGCCTATGAAACACCGACCGAAGAAGAAAACAATACCGTTGACTATACAGACAGCCAAACCGACAACATATTTGAAGAATAACCATACGTCCGACAGACTGATTTTTTGCAAAATAAAAAAGTGTGGAATTATACTTTGATTTCGGGAGAAAATATTTTTAGAATAGTGCTCTTATCAATAAAAAAATCATTTTGCGTAAAATCTCTTGGCGTTTGCGCAACAAAATTTCCCGGGGTGATACGAATATGGAGGAGCTTATAATAAGATATTGTTCTCCCGTACTCGGGGATTTAAAAACGGGCTGTCTGTTCAGCTGCACCGAAAAGCGGGAGGCTCTTGAAAACGAGGCATACGCCCTTAACAAAAGGCTTTCGGCGGAGGGCATACGCATATTCGTCATAAAACGAAGGTCGGATTTTTCCCTTGTATATGTATGCAGAAAAAAGAGGCTTTTAATGGATATGAAAAATGCCGCCGTGAGAAGATTTCTTATGATAATAGGCTATCGGGGATTTTCGGCGGAAGAGCTTATGGAGACTCTCAGCAGAAGATTCTCTCAGGAAACGGTCTTTCCCCATGAGATAGGACTGTTTTTAAGCTATCCTTTGGAGGACGTAAAGGGCTTTATAGACAATAAAGGCAAAAATTATAAATTATGCGGATATTGGAAGGTTTATGGCAGCGTCAGAGACGCAGCAAGGCTTTTTTGGAGCTATCGCAGATGCACCGAAAAATATATGCAGCTTTATTTCGACAAAAAAATAAGCCTTGAGGAGCTTGCTCACGCCGACTGATTTTTCGGATAATGCCGCAAATCATAAAACTTACAATTTATACGTCAAAATAAATAAGGCGGAGAAAAGAAACCGACAGTCTGAATTGTCAATTATACTTTTCTCCGCGATTTTGTTTCGATTCTGTTTATTTCTTTGTTTCCCCCACGGGGTTTACCTTTGCGCTCAGCTCTGTTACCGAAAGCCTTGCAACGGCAGTTATGGGGACTGTTTTTCTGTTATAGTCAAAATTGCGTGTTTGTTCATAGCGCGCCATAATAATGTTGTCGATGGCGTTCTGTTTTTCTTCTCCGTCAAGAAATTCTATATCGGCTTTTCCCATAACGGACTTATACCTCATTGTGACGTTTTTCTCCTTGGCTATGCAGTCGATTTTCAAGGGAATATCCATCTCAAAGGAGCATTTTTTATTTTTGTTCATAAGCTCATACTTTCTGCCTGCCATAGCACCGTGGACATAAAAGCAAATTTGTCCGTCCGTCACGGTATAGCCGAAGTTAAGCGGCACAATATAGGGATAGTCTCCGTCAGCCAGACCTATCCTTATAACGCTGCACCCGTCTATTATGTCAACAATTGCCTTTGGGTCGGTCACTTCTCTGTCTTTTCGTCTCATATATATTTTCTCCTTATGCTTGTATTATTATTTTATGGCAAAGGCGTTTCGAGGTATCCATATGCCGTCATCGCCGAACAGCTTTTCGGTTTTTATGCCTATGCAGTCGCTATGACCCGTCTCATCCGAGCCGAAGTCCACTATTACGGTACATTCGTCGGGATCGTCCTGCTCTTCCGCATATACATTTATATTTTCGTCATTGTTTATATTCAGTATATATGCCGCTGCTTCGGCAGGATCGTCATAAAAAAATGAATATCTCTCCTTAAGCTCACTTTGGCGGCTTTCGTCTGCATTTCCCAATAAAAACCCCTCTCCGAAACCGTTGGAGCCATAGTCCATAAAGGTGTCCTTTATTTCTCCGTTGGGATATGCCGAAAAAAATTCTTCGCCGCTTGAAATATCGTCATAAAATTCAGTTTTTTCGTTGTTTACACTGAAGCTGTCGCCTTTGCCCGAAAAGCTTATGCTCTGCCTCCATACCCATATATGAGGGTCAGAGACAACAGCATAGTACAGTATTTCGGCACTGCTGTTTTTTTCGTCAAGCTCGGCTATTTTGTACTGCTCTGTTCCCCACGGCCACGGACTGGACCACCCCAGAGAGTATTCCTCCTCTCCCAAAAGCAGACCATCGTTTTTAAGATTTTCTATACACTCCCGTGACGACATATCTGCGACTGTGTCGGTGTCTCTGTCCGAAAATGCCTGCGCCCACCGTTTCACATCTGCCTCGTCACTAATATTCTTTCCGTTTGATATGCATAGCAAAACGGCGAGAGCAACCGCCGCAGCCCCAAACAATGTGGCCGACAGCCTTGGTTTTTTGAACCCCAGTATATTCTTTATTCTTGACGAGGCGGCATTTTCGCCAAAGGCAAGAGGGCTAAGACCGCCGTATCTGCGGTTATGGGCAAACGAAAGCAGCAGAGTGCCATAGTCGGTCTTTATTTCATCGCCCATATTCAAAAGCACCCACTCGTCACAGCTCATTTCCATATCCTTTATCATAGCCCGATATGCAAGCCACACAAGGGGGTTGAACCAGTGAACGGCGGCAAGAGCATAGGCGGCAGGTTTTATGACGTTGTCAAAGCGTCTTATATGGTGCTTTTCGTGGGCTATTATACAGGCTTTCTCTTTTTCGCCAAGTCTGAAAGGAATATATATTTTAGGTCTTATTATGCCCATAACAAACGGCGTAGGTATGTTGTCGCACTCATATATATTATCCCTGAATCGCACAGCCTGTCCCACAAGCTTTTTAGTCTTTATATGAGCATAGACAGCCCGACAGGTTATAGCGAAAAAGCCTGCCGCCCATATCAGAAAAATAATAAATATGTATATCTGTATGGGATTTATACTGCTTTGAGGCGTGGCTTTCGGCAGCGCAGAATTGACAACGCTGTCAACAGGTCTTATGCCTGTGCTTATGGACGGAGATGACGCATATTCTATATCCATAGGCACAAACTCCATTCTTCCGCCGTAGACATTCATACCCTTGCCGATAAGGTTAAATATGCTGAGTACAGACGAAAACGAAAAAGGCAAAGCAAGTCTCAGCCCCACGGCAAGCCAGAGAACATAGGAGTATTTTTTAGGCAGCTTTCTTATAAGCAGTCTTATGACAAAAACGGCTATAATTACATATGACGCAGCAATACTCATATTTATGACCGACAGCATAAAAATATTCTCCGTCATAGCTTAGCACCCCTGCTTTCGTCAATGAGCCTTCTAAGGCTTTCGGCCTCCTTGTCGGATATGCCCCGACCGTTCAGAAAAGCAGCCACAAGCCCCGACAGAGAGCCGCCGAAGGTTCTGTCAACAAAATATTCGGTTTCGTCAAGCTGAACCTTTTCCTTCGGCACTACGACCGTTATAACGGCGTTTTCGCTTTTTATAAAATTTCTTTCGCACAGCTTTTTTATGACAGTGTATGCAGTTGACTTTTTCCAACCGAGATTTTCGAGACAAAGCCTTGCAAGCTCCCCCGAGCTTATGGGTGCATTATCCCACACTATCGACATAAACCTATACTCGCTGTCGCACAGACGATAATTATCCATAGAGCATATCTCCTTTCAAATAAACAGGTCGATAATTATAGACCCTGCATTTAGTCTATAACTATCGACCGATTTTGTCAAGAGAAAATCTAAATATTTTTATATTTTTTAATTTTTTACAACCGTTTATAAACTTGTCCCCTGTTATTTTTTTATATTCAACCTCTCCGCAAGCTCCTCAAGTGTAATATAGGTCTCATCGTTGAGCCTTTCGGCTTCTTCGATCATGGCAATATCGATTTCATCGGGATCAACAGTCTCTGTATCTTCATAATCAATCGGATTTCCGAAGTCATTTAACATATCTGTCATACCGTCACCTTAAGCTTCTTGCAAAGTCCTCTACGGCCTTTGGGTCTCCGCCGCTTGAATTTATGGTTCTTATAAGCGCAGAGCCGACTATGCAGCCGTCACATATTCTGTTAAAACGGTCGCAGTCCGCCTTTTTTGATATTCCGAATCCTACGCATACGGGAGTGTCGGTGTTCTTCTTTACCTCAGAGAGAAAACCGTCTATTCTTGCGTCAAAGTTTGAGTTTCCTCCCGTAACGCCGAGAGAGGATACACAGTATACAAAGCCCTTAGCATCCTTTACAAGCATAGGAACCCTGTCTCCCGATGTGACAGCCACAAGGGGAATCATATAAATATCTGTTTTATCGATATAGGGCTTTACCTCGTCATATTCCTCATAGGGAAGATCGGGTATTATAACTCCGTCAATGCCTATCTCCTCCATAAGAGAAACGAATTTTTCGGTTCCATAGCATATTATAGACGAATAATACACCATAACCACAAGAGGAATTTCGCTTGTTTTTCTTATGCTTTTAACGAGAATACCGAGCTTTTCAAAATTGAAACCGCCGCTTATGGAGCGCAGTCCCGCCTCCTGTATAACGGGGCCGTCAGCGAGAGGATCTGAAAAAGGTATGCCAAGTTCTATTATATCGGTGCCGCCCTTTTCAAGAGCATACACAAACTCCTCGGATTTTTTTATATCGGGGTCGCCTGCCGAAATATACATTATAAGAGCCTTTTTGTTGAGAGCCTTAAGCTCGGCAAATTTTTTGTCTATTCTGTTCATTTGATAGTCCCCCTGTCAGATTTCTTTTCCCAGATATTTTGCAACCGTGTTAACGTCCTTGTCTCCTCTGCCCGAAAGATTTATGACAATAACCTTGTCACCGGACAGAGCCGGAGCCTCTTTCATAGCCTGAGCTATGGCGTGAGAGCTTTCTATTGCAGGCATAATTCCCTCATATCTGCAAAGGGCCTTGAAAGCATCAATGGCCTCATCGTCTTTTATTGCGGTGTATCTGACGCGACCTATATCGTGAAGATAGGCGTGCTCGGGGCCTACACCCGGATAGTCAAGACCAGCCGAAACAGAATATGCGGTTTTTACAACACACTCGTTGTCCTGAAGTATGGACGATTTCATACCGTGGAGTATGCCGGGCTTTCCGCCTGCAAAGGCGCTGGCGTGACGGCCTGTTTCAATGCCGAGACCCGCCGCCTCAACGCCTATAAGCTCGACCTCCTTATCCTCCAAGAACGGATAGAATATGCCCATCGAATTGGAGCCGCCCCCTACGCAGGCATATATTCTGTCGGGCAGCCTTCCCTCGGCGTCGAGGATCTGCTTTTTTGTTTCGTCGCCTATTATTCTCTGAAAATCTCTCACCATTGTGGGATAGGGATGAGGGCCAACCACAGAGCCTATAATATAGAAGGTGTCCTCAGCCCTTGCGACCCATGTTCTTATGGCCTCGTTCGTAGCGTCCTTAAGGGTGCCCGTGCCTGTCGAAACGGGTATGACCCTTGCGCCCAGAAGCTCCATTCTGAATACGTTAAGCTTTTGTCTCTCTATATCCTCGGTACCCATATAGACCTCGCAGTCCATTCCGAAAAGAGCCGCAACGGTAGCCGTTGCAACGCCGTGCTGACCTGCTCCCGTTTCGGCAATGACCTTTGTCTTGCCCATATGCTTTGCCAGAAGAGCCTGAGCGATGGCATTGTTTATCTTGTGGGCGCCTGTATGGTTCAGATCCTCTCTTTTGAGATAAATCTTTGCCCCGCCGAGAGCCTTTGTCATATTTTCGGCATAATAAAGCACCGAGGGTCTGCCCACATACTGCCTCATATAATACATAAACTCATTCTTAAACTCGTCTGAGCTGCAATAGCTTTCATACTCTCTTTCAAGCACCTTCAGAACCGTCATAAGAGATTCGGGAACAAACTGTCCCCCATATATTCCAAAATCCTTGCTCATAGTTTCAATTCCTTTCGTATAATCCGTTATTGTACAATACTTCAAACAATTCTTTTATTTTATTATAATCCTTAAAGCCCTCGGCTTCAAGAGATGACGAAAGATCTATAACATCGGGCTTTACTATTTCGGCAGCCTCGATAATATTGGCCGAGGAAATCCCTCCCGCAAGTACCGTAAAGTGATTTTTTGCAAAATCCGCAGCCAGCTCCCATTTGAACGACCTGCCTGTTCCCCCTCGCAGATTCTTGTCATATGCGTCCAGAACAAAGCCGCAGCCCTCATACAGAGTGGCGTTTCCGAGAGCCTTTTCATCGGCTACGGCAATGCTTTTCCACACGATCTTATCTCTGAAATGTCTGCAAAAATCGTTGTCCTCGTTGGAATGCAGCTGCACAATGTCAAGCCCTGCTCTGTCGGCAATAAACCTTACCTCGTCAATACTCATATCGGCAAAAACGCCTGCCGTCTTTATATCCCCTCTCAGCTTTTTCTTTATTTCAAGAGCGGTGGCTATGTCGATCCTTCTCTTGCTTTTGGCAAACACAAAGCCAACATAGCTTATGGGAAATTCGTTTACAAATTCGGCATCTTGGGGTCTTCTAAGCCCGCATATCTTTATTTTCGGCCTTTTTGTATGCATTTCTGAACTCACCGGCTTTCTTATTTATATCAACGCTCCTCATAAAGCTCTCGCCCACAAGAACAGCCGATATGCCTGCCGAGGCGATGATCTCTATATCCTGCGCAGTGTGGATAGAGCTTTCGCTGACAAGCACCCTATCCTTCGGCACAAGCTCCGCAAGTCTGACGGAGGTATATATATCCTCCGAAAAATCATAGAGGTTTCTATTGTTTATGCCTATTATGTCTGCGCCTGCCTCCAGAGCGAGAGACAGCTCCTCCTCGTTGTGAGCCTCCACGAGAGCGTCAAGACCAACACCCTTGGCAAAGCCTATATACTCCCTTAATATCCTTATATCCTTAAGTATGGCTGATATCAGAAGCACCGCAGACGCGCCAAGCTCCCTCGCCTCAAATATCTGAGTGGGAGAAATAACAAAATCCTTTCTGAGCAGCGGCAGCTTTATCCGACTGTGTATCTGCTTAAGATATTCGGGCGAACCCTGAAAGAAATGCTCCTCGGTCAGCACCGACACAGCGTCAACGCAGCCCTCGTATATCTTTGCTGTTTCAACGGGGTCAAAATCGGCTTTTATTATACCTCTGGACGGAGATGCTTTTTTTACTTCCCCTATTATTGAAAGCCCCGACTTTTCAAGAGCAGCCTTAAAATCGGCGGTCTTGTCGGTTTTCATTGTTTCGTACAGGTTTCTTGCGTCAAACATATATCTACTTTCGGCAAGGGTAATTTCTTTTTTTGCGCATATGTCGTCAAGTATCACACAAGTCCCTCCCTGATGAAATTGCCCACAAGCTTCATTCCCTCGGGCGTATATATGGATTCGGGGTGAAACTGAAGTCCTATTATGGGATATTCCTTATGTCTTATTGCCATAACCTCTCCTTCATACTCGGCAGCCACATCAAAACACTCGGGTACCTTTACGACCGAAAGAGAGTGGTATCTCGCAGCCTTCATAGGGCTTTCAATGCCTTTGAATATGCCCTTTCCGTCATGCTCTATCATAGAGGCCTTGCCGTGATAAAGCTCCTTTGCGTTTGAAACAACTCCCCCAAAGGCTACCGCTATCGACTGGTGTCCGAGGCAGACTCCCAATATAGGCAGCTTTCCGCTGCAGGTTTTTATAATTTCAATGCAGTTTCCTGCCTCATAGGGCGTTTTGGGACCCGGCGATATAACAAGTCTGTCGGGGTTGAGCTTAAGTATATCGCTGCCGTTTATGCAGTCGTTTCTGAAAACTCTTATATCCCTGTCGAACTCGCCGATATATTGATAGAGATTGAATGTAAACGAATCATAATTGTCTATAAGAACGACCATCAGATATCACCTCCGATAGCATTTACGAGAGCCCTGAGCTTGTTCCGACACTCCTCATACTCGTTTTCGGGTACAGAGTCAGCCACAATTCCTGCCCCCGACTGCATATATACCTTTCCGTCTTTGATTATCATAGTTCTTATTGTTATGCATGTATCCATATCGCCGTTGAAACTGAAATATCCGCAGGCTCCTCCGTAGGTGCCGCGGCGGAGGTTTTCAAGCTCGTCTATTATCTCCATTGCCCTTATTTTGGGAGCGCCCGACAGCGTTCCCGCAGGAAGAAAGGTAGACAATACCGAAAAGCTGTCCTCATCTTTTTTCTTCTGTCCCTCGGCAAGCGTAACCATATGCATAACGTGGGAATAATAATGAACCTGCATAAACTCCGAGATCTCCACAGAGCCTATCTCGGCCACACGACCCATATCGTTTCTGGCGAGATCCACAAGCATAACGTGTTCGGCCTGTTCCTTGGTGTCGCTCTTGAGGTCAGCCGCCAGAGCCATATCCTCCTCGGCATTTCTTCCTCTTTTTCTCGTACCTGCAATGGGACAGGTCTTTATTCTGTCGCCCGTAACCTCCACAAGCATTTCGGGAGAGCAGCCCGCCACCTGATAGTCTCCGAAATTGTAGTATATAAGGTACGGAGAGGGATTTATTGTTCTTAGCTTTCTGTACAGGTCGATTGCCCTGCTGTCGGTTTCCACGGTAAGCCTTTGGGAAAGAACCACCTGAAAAATATCGCCGTCATATATATATTTTTTGGCCTTTTCGACCATAGCCATATACTCCTCCTTCGTCACATTGGAGGTAACCTTTATTTTGGATGGCTTTTCGGGCATTGAATATCTTTCGGCAGGCACTACCGACATTATTTCCTTTTCCATTTTGTCGAGCATTGCCTCGGCTCTGTTTTTTCCGTAATGGTCGGGGGTATCCAGAACGACAAGCCTTATGCAGTCGTGCATATGGTCGTAAATTATAAATTCGGTAAACACCATAAGATTAACAACAGGCACGCCTATAACATCGGGATTCTTGTCGGGGAGCTTTTCATACTGTCTTATAACGTCATACCCCACTGTGCCGACAGCGCCGCCCACAAAGGAAAATTCAAGGTCTGTCTCAACGTGATACTCGCTCAGATATTCTCTCACTCCGTCAAGAAGCTTTCCCTCATAAACTCTTTTTACTCCCTGTTCCTCTATCGTCAGCTTGTCCGAGCCATAAAGACAGGCCACGGGATTTTTCCCAAGAAAAGAAAAGTTGATTTTTCCGTCTCCGCGCCCCTCCAGTATAAAGCCCTTTTCGTCTTTGACATACTTGAAAAAAAGCGTTATCGGAGTCTCCGTATCTCCGGGAAAAACTCTCTCATAGGTTTTAAGGTGCTTCATTTTAATTACCTCCCAAAATACAATATCGTTATCGGCTGCGCAAGCCCTCTCCACAGGCTCCTTCGCCTGCAAGCCCGACAAACCCATCTGCCGACTATATAATCAACTTAGTCAAGTTGTCCATTTCCATTTAATACCTCTGCATATTTCTTTATTTCATTTAATATAATATATCTTTTCTTGAATCGGCTTTCAAGAATTTTCATTTGTTTTTTACCAAATCGCAAGTCCATAAACCCCAACCGAAGTTTATACATATATAATTATTTTATATGGATCTGCCCGTTTTATTTTCTTAGTGTATCTTTTTCATAAATCGGATTATAAAAATTTGCCCTTTATTTTCTGAATTATGATATTTTGTCTGTAATATAGCCATTCTTTGATTGCTTTCACTTTGTAAGCAACAAATATACCTACAAATTATTATTAAAATTATCCTTGTTAAGTTTCAAATTTTTTGTCATTTATAAAGTTATAAATCAGACTTTAAAAATTTACTTTTATTTTTTCTGAATTATGATATTTTGCCTGTAATACAGCCATTCTTTGATTGCTTTCGCTTTGTAAGCAACAAATATACCTACAAATTATTAACTAAAACTATTTTTGTAAAGTTTCAAATTTTTTGTCATTTATAAAGTTATAAATCAGACTTTAAAAATTTACTTTTATTTTTTCTGAATTATGATATTTTGACTGTAATATAGCCATCCTTCGATTACTTTCGCTTTGTAAGCAACAAATACACCTACAAATTATTAACTAAAATTATTTTTGTTAAGCTTCAAATTTTTGTCATTTATAAAGATATATTTGTTTGATTTTTTTGGAAAGAACCGATTATCATCCAATATTTATGCAATAAAAAATTCCATCCCATATTGGGACAGAATATAACTCTGCTATGCCACCCAATGCAAATCATTACGCACTAAAGCAAAAAGCTCAGGTACCGTCATACCCTACCTCTGTAACGTGAGGACACGTTTAAAGCTACTGAAGCAACCCCCTGTCATCAGAAGAAATTGCCGTTCGCCCAAAGTCTCATAAGTCCATTCACCAAAAACTCCCATATCCTGCTTCCACCGTTACAGAACTCTCTGCAAAGCTCATTTAAGGCTACTACTCTTAATCATCGACTTTAAAACTATTTCAACTGACCCCATTATATCACACACCCCCATATTTGTAAACCCCAAAATTTTATTTTTTCAAAACCCCCTTCACCAAATCTCATCATACCTTCCCTGCCTCATATTGTTCCGATTTGTGCCTTTGTTATCCTATCTATTTTACTATAACATTACACATTGAATTTATAATCATAATATTTTAAAAACAGAAATCCCATAATAAATGTTGGAACCTTCTCCGCCAAACATCTATTATAGCTCTCATAAAAAATTATCTGCAAGAAAGCCAAATGTTCATATTTTTTATCTTATAAGCCGAATCCTAACATTTAACAGAGAACAAGAACAACAAAAAAACAGTTCCGAGAAAATCCTCGAAACTGTTCATCAATGCAGTCGGCGGGACTTGAACCCGCACCCAAGCAATATGGACAAGATCCTTAGTCTTGCGTGTCTGCCAATTCCACCACGACTGCTTAAGTACCTTGCCGACTCGGACATTTTTGCAACCCCTCATCAGCAACAAAAAATATTATAGACCAAATCATACACTTTGTCAACCCCTTTTTTTAATTTTTTTAAAATTATTTGTAAAGGCTCATTGTAAAATCAAATAGTACAGATGAAAAAAATTATACACTTATATAAAACCAGATTAAGCATATAAAAAGCAGAAATATTATGGTAAACTATGGAAAAATAAAATGTAAATTTATTTTATTAACATATTATTTAATGTTCAATTTTTATTTATGTCCTGAACATCTATATCCAATGCCATTAATTTTGTAAGGCTATACCCGTTAAAGTTCCATGATTTATAATAATCCAAAACAGCGTTCATCTGTTGATCATTTCCTCCTTCAACAACATTTTCACGCCATTGTGCAGATTTCTGAGAGCCTCGTATACCCTTAAATGTTCGATGTTTACCGTTTTCTGCCAAAACAACCTTTATGCCACCCATAACCTCCATAATTTTAAGCCACCAGTCATCATGATTATGGCAATAATTTTTTATAACGTCCAAATTAAATGTTTCTGAAGGCAATATATGAGGCGGATACAAAACTCCGCCTACTCCAGTTGCCATATAACTATGAGAACAGTTCCCGATTTTTCCCTTATATTCATATATCCATTCAGAGTAATTTTTTAAAGTAAAATCATTATTGAAACGAATTTTATGAGTTCTCAGTGCCGAAACTTTATCAGGATTGTCAAAATATGAGTTCATTAGTTTTTCCACCAATGTGTTTTCATAATAACTGTCATCATCTACTGTTATTATTATATCATTTGGATATTCCTGCATTGCATAAAAATATTTTGTATGAGACTTGAGATCGGGTCTAAAAAAAATATTTACACCACATTTACGCAACTTTTCGTATACAGGCGGTAATTTTTGATTTGGAAATTTCTCTTCTCCTAACCACAATATAATCATATCAGGCTTATATGTCTGCAAAAGCATCGTTTTAATTGTTTCCGGCACAAAATTAATACGCCCAGGGTAACTTGTTAAAGAAACAATGACTTTTTTATCTCTTTTTTCGTCTGTATTAAGGCCATGAGAATTAATATACAAAGATTTTATTTTGTATTTATTTAATAAGGCGTGAAACTTATTTTCTACTTTTATGATTGATTTTACCAGATAACTCTGTTCATTTAATTCTTTTTCTAAAAGCTCACAACGATCCATATAGTATTCAATTGTAGCCTCTGCATTCAACAGTTTTATATCTTTGTTATTCACAAATCCACCCTCCTGTTATCCTTATCAGCCCAGAAAAGTCAAGCTTTATACAAAATGCCTAATACATCGGCATAAATGAATCAAAACATTTTCATATAAGGCATTGCCCATGCAATAATAAAAAATATAAATACACATATTCCGAACATTATATAATAATAGCCGCTTCGTCTTGTCTTATTTATTTCTTTATCGTTTAACTCACTGTCAGGTATTTTGAATATCAATTCTCTTTCATTTTTTTCATCCTCAGATACTGGTCTGATTTTACTGCCTATAATCATTCCTAATATATTGACTAAAACTCCAATGATAAAGGGATCTAAATAAATCGGCCAGCTACCCTGATATAATCCGCTAATGATTTTAATAAAAACACAGCCTAAAAAACCTGACAGCATACCAAAAAATGCACCTGTTTTTGACAGTCCGCGGCTCCATACACTTGCTAAGGCCACAGGACCCCATGATGATGCAATAACTGTTCCACCAAAATACATAATTACAAAGATCTGCGGCGGATTAATATAAGCTATGGCCAAAATAATTATACTTGCTGCAAACATTCCCAATCGTGACACTCTCAATCTTCTGTTTTCTGTTTTCATAAGTTTTCTGAATATATCATTTGTAAGAGAAAAACCTATCAAGGAAAGAAAAGTAGAAGCAGAAGAAACGCCGGCAGCCAATATTCCTGCCAAAAGAATTACACCTACTATTGTTGGCATCATATTTTTTGCTGCCCAAATCATAGATTCGGCGGGAACCAGATCCGGATTTACAGATTGTACAAATGCAGCTGTAAAATACAATAATATTGTAGTAAGCATAACTCCCATAGAAGCCCATATAGCCGATCTTAAAACAATATGTTCATTTTTTGCCATAAGATATCTGCTTGTCTGCCATGGGCTTACCATAACAACAACAGCCCATACAACTCCATATGTAATGGCCCATGCTATATTGCCTGCACCTGTAGGATACATATAATCCAGATTGGAATGCCATGAAATAATTCCCGGTGTTGTAACCGAATCTGCCAGATTATGTATGGCAGTAAACCAACCTCCCGCATTTTTTGCAACAAACGGAACTGCTATAACAGCAGCACACAAGAATATTAAAAACATAATTGTATCGGTAAGCAGTACACCCATTGATCCAGAATATATAGTAAATATTGTAAAAGACGCCCATGCAATAAGGACACAGGTTCTGTAGCTAAGTCCTGTAATATTAGTCATAAGAGTGCTTATTCCCTGCATTGCCGAAAGCATATAGGCGCACACAGCTATAATCGTTGTAAAAGCTGCTAAGCTTCTTATTTTGTCCGACTTAAAACGCTTTCCGAAATATTCGGGGATCGTAAGAACCTCGCTCCTTCTGATATATCGTCCAAATAGGCAAGACCCCCACAGATAACCTGTCGCCTGCATAACTCCTACAATGACAATAGGAATAAAATAACCTGAGTAAACCTCTCCTGTGTCACCCAAAAATGCTCCCGTACTGAGAAATGATGCTACAAGAGAACCTACGATCAATAAAGTCGATGCATTTCTGCCTGCAACATAATAGTCATTTACGTCTTTGATTTTACGTCCCACAAAGATTCCAACCAGTAAATAAACCGTTAATGAAACAATAACACCCAATAAATAAACATTCATGATTTGTTACCCCTTTTGTTATCTTTTTTATTATTTTTAAATTCGTTACGAATAAAACAAGTATAGAATACTCCTGAGGATAGAACTATTCCTGACAGTAAAAAGCAAATAACTATTTCCATAGTGACCTCCTATAAAATTAAATTGTTTAAAGCTAAAGATAAATCTATACAATCTCCCCAACGTTTGTCATATTCCATCGGTATAATAGGCTCAAAGCCTGCCCCGGGATATAGTGTCAGTTCGCCAATGTATACCTTATTGTTTACATAATAAAAGTCAACTCTTATCAAAGGTATTCCCACTGACAACTTTTCTGCACATTCCTTCATTATATCAAGCTTGTCCGGAAGTACAATTTTTCCTTCGCACGGAGGATACTGAAAATGCCTTACCGGCAATATATTATTGTTTTCATCAAAATAGGTCATGCGCAAAGAGGTTGAATGACCGCCTCCCTTCGTAACATAAAAAACAAAGATTTTGCCGTTGCAGCAATAAAACTTCCAGTTATCAATAGGTTCGTTTTCATTGTTTTTTTCAAATAAAAATTCCTCTGCAATTATTTTTGGCTCAACATTTTTATAAGGCCATTCCCTTGCAACATAAAAGAATTTTCTTTTAAGGCTTTTTTCAATTTTATTTTTTGCTACTTTAATATCAAGGTCATTTTTATTTTTACAGATAACCAGTCCGCCACTGTCATGGGTACTCTTAAGTACAAATTTATTTGGCAAGCTTTCAAAATCTATATCATCAAATCTATCCCAGACTCCTAAAGTCGGAATTATGTATTCATTTCCTATTTTTTTAGATATATAATTTTTAGCCTCATACTTGTCAACCATTTTTGTGTATTCAGGCCTACGGTCATTAACCTTGAGCCACTGTATTTTTTCATTAAATGTTTTTGGAGATTTCCAATCGATTTTTTTATGAAATCTGTAAAAATACATTAAATCCAAATATTCCTTATCGGGCATAAAAGAAAGCATTCTTCTGATAAAATCCTTTGTTGTACTGCTCAAAATAATCATCCTTTCACTTTTTAACCGAAAAAGTAAGTCCTCTATTCTATAAAGCTATCGACAGTAAACTCTGTTTCCAACAAAATATAGAATTTCACCAAAGCACAGACATAAAAAATACTGTCTATGTCAAGTATAGAATTTATTGTAAAAGATTTTTATATAATCAATTAAATAATTTATACTCCATTTTATCGTTTTGGAGTATAATATAATTAAAACGATGAGACAAATTATATAGCCGATAACAGAACCTATATTAAAGTGTACAAATGTATTATAAAAGCTATAAATTACAACGATAAATGTAAGTACATAGAATTTTTTCAACTGAAAATCTACATAAAAATATCTGTTGGAAAGCACTGTTCTTAATGTAAAAAAAACAATATATGACAAACCTGTAGAAATAGCGGCTCCCTTACATCCATAAACAGGGACCAACACAGCATTTCCTATAATATTCGTCAAGCAGGCTCCAAGCGAAACAACAACCTGCATCTTGCTTTTTTTCATAAATACAAGCCCCGAAACTGTTGTTTCCGAGATAGTGTACATAATAGGGTTAAAAATCAAAAAAGGAAGTATATATGCTGCTTCACGATATTTTTCGCCAAGAAGTATCGCAAAAACATCTTTACATAAAACAAGCGATATGCCTGCAAAAAACATAAGTACAGTTATTATTTGATTTCCCTGCTGATAAAACTTTTTGTCGTTTTTGTTATTGGAATAGTGTTCAACTGCCATAGGCGCCCATAAATTATTAAATGTGCTTTGAATTATTGCAAAGACATTTACCAAAGTCATGGTGGATGCATATATTCCTACTTCTCTGTAAGTACAGAACATATTTAAGGCTATTTTATCCGCAGCGGAAAAGACTGTTGAAAGACCCATAGACAAAATATATGGATATCCATATACTATAAGCTCCCGATTTGTAATACGACAGTCATATGCTTTATTGCTGCTTATATTCCAAAGTTTTGCCTGCGCAACAATACTAACAACAAGGCATACCAACCCTGACATTATTGTAGCAAATACAAGAGCGTTGAGATCATCGTTAAATATAAACATAACAAATGGCAAAGCTAAAATAACATATACAAGTTTATGTAATACGTTCAGAAAAGAAAAGAGCTTGCTCTTATATGCCAGTCTGACAAGAAGAAGGCTGAATCTGTATAACAACTGAATTATTGTGTATACACACAAAAGTACAATTATAAATGTATTGAACTCTAATCTGATAAGATCAAAAGTCGATAATGCTATTATTATAGCACTTATTAATACGCTTAAAATTAATGGCAGTTTTATACATTTAAATAATAGTGCTCTTTTATACGTTTCACTTTCATTTTCATAATAATATCTTACAAGCGCCTGATCGAGGCCAAGACACAAGATCATCAGGGCTATGCCGGAATACATAGTAAAAATTGAAAGCTGGCCATACTCCGTTGGATCAACAATCCTTGTAATAATTGGAGTTGTAAGCACTCCAAGCAACATATTAATAAAAGTACCTGCGCCTATTATTGTAAAATGTTTGAGAAAATTCTTTTCGTTCATTTTTCAGAATTAATCTCCCTCTAAGGTTAATGTTTTTCTATTAATCTCTGGTTTAAATTCTTTTAGTTACAATACAGACCTTTATTGTTATATCTGAATGTTGCATCTGAAAAAAATAACCCCGGATGTTATATTTTTTTATTCAGATAATAATGTATTGCCGTTAAAAGCATAAGAAAATATGCGCTGCAATATTCAGCTTCAAAAATACACGCGAGCAAAAATCCCGCTGTTCCAAATATTAGGGCCTGAACTTCCTTATGCTCACTACATTCTTTTATTTTGCCTCTTGTTACAGAAAATAACATATTGAAATACATCACTAATAAAACAATACCGCCTTCAAGCAGCAGTCTCAGGTATCCATTATGAGAACTGAAACCTTTAAGAATACCGTTCCTGTTAAAAAATGCAAAATCAAAAAGGGTTGTTTTTGTCAATCCATAACCTATGTATAAAGACTTTTTTACCTTTGTTATTGCCTGTTCCCAAAGAACGGTACGAGATGAAAATGAAACCGTTTTGTGCAGAACATTGACAATGAAATCAGCCAAAATACCTTTTTGAAATATTTTTGAAAATACAACAAGATAACAGACAATCGCTACTGCTATTATACAACTTCTGAAATTGATTAGTTTACGCAAGGTATGTAATTTGGACATATAAAAATTGGCAAACCATAACATGAGCATCAACGAAAAACCCATCAATCCTCCGACTGCCCAAACCAATACATTTGATGCAGTAAAAACTATTATAGAAATAATATAGAAAAGCAACTTTCGATCTTTATTGCAGAATTTCTCTATATACATTAATGATAGGGCAAAAATAGGAATGTAAGTAAAAGAAATTTTATTGTCTAAGCCCAATAAATAAATAATATTGGTGCCAGACCGCGCTATGCCTTCAGGTAAAATAACAGCGATCAGCACATTTGCAACGCATAATAGTCCAAAATACTGTAAAATAAGCCTTAGCATAGGTCTTTCATAATTATCCAATATATGCTCCATCCAAAATATAGGATATAAATAGTCAATAAACTGCTTTATTGCGGCAGTGACATCGCCGTTTTTATAAATAGTTATAATAAGCAATGTAAGCATAAATAGAATAACCGAAAACATAAATTTACTGATTCGTGCTTTACCATTATTCATACAAAATAAAATTAAAAAAGGGAAAAATATAAATTTTATACTGGCAAGCACTGAAAAGAAACCAGAAATATATAATAAACCGGAAGGTATCATATAAGGTATTGCAAATATAATAAATAAGTAAAAATCGTTTTTTTTATATGAAACGGAGTTTACCATTCACAAATCCTCCTTTAACTATTGAAAAGTTAATGACGCAAAATAATTTAACAAGAAGATCCTATTATTTCAAAATATGAAAATGGATTTTATATCTTATTATTTTTTTCGTTATATCTTTTCAGAAATTCCAAAACGCCTTTCTGCCTGTCCTGTTTTAAAAGTTCTTCATCATATTCAGGCATTTCGGAAAGGAGTCTTTTTGCATAATTATCAACAGTATTAATTACCTTTGCAGGCACTCCTGCCACTATTGTTCCGGGAGCGACATCGTGAGTAACAACACTTCCTGCGCCTACCACAGAGCCCTCTCCAATAGTTACACCGGGCATTATAATTGCTCTGGAGCCTATATATACATTGTTGCAGACCTTTATTTTACCAAATTTCATAGTTTTATTATATTGTTCTTGCTCTCTGAATACCCAATTTGCGCTGTCGTGTGTCACAAATAAAACTCCGGCGGCCAGCATAACATGATCGCCGATTTCTACCAAATAATATTCTGAAAATCCCGGAGCACCCGAAAATCTACAGCCTTTTCCCACCTTAACACCCATCCATTTAGCAAACTCAACATGATTTCTGTGTATAAGTTTGCCTATCCAATATCTATAATTCATAATTATACCTCATACAAAATAAATAATTTTATTAGGTTTATAAACTATTGAGCATATCGATCCATTGTTTATTAATCAGCTCGGGAGAAAAATCCATAATTCTCTTCTGTGCTGAAGTTTTATATTTTTTTATCAAAGTAGGATCGTTAAGGAGTACAACAACAGCCTCTGCCATTATTTTCTCTTCGCGGCTTGGTTCAATATTTTCAAAATCCGGCTCCGCTAATGGAAAAGGCGGAACAAGAATGCCATAATCATTAAATTCGGCTTTATCTGTTTGTTTTTTTGCTCTTTCGGGGTTAAAATCCGATGATAAAATTTCACGAGGGCCTGCAAGACAATCTGTAGACACAATGGGAAGTCCACAAGCAAGTGCTTCAAGCAGGACATTCCCAAGGCCTTCATAAATAGATGAAAATACAAAGGCCTCCGCATTATACATATATTTATGAGGATTTTTTTCATACCCTAAAAAATGAATATACTTCTCAAGACCAACTCGTTTTGAAAGATTTTCAAGCGACTTGCGCATTTCTCCTTCGCCTAATATAATAAGATGCAAATCAGAAATCTTGTCATGTATCAGTTTAAATGCCCTGATCAAATGCCACTGTCCCTTCTGATACATTAGTCTTCCTGTTGTAATAATATATCTGTATTCAGGAATACTATAGCTTGTATCTTCTGCCAGTTTCTTTAACAAATCGGGATCACAGGAGTTATATATTGTCATAACATTGTTCGGATTGACGCCGAATGACTCTATGAGATCAATCTCCGTCATCTTTGAAAGTGAAATAATCTTGTCTGAATGCCTGTCCACAAATTTTGTGGAAATTTTGTCAAAAATACTGCGTCTTGCAATTGACATATAATTTCTGTATGATGTTATTACCTTGTCATTTATTCGAGTAAGGCAATTGATAAGATTAGGAGCAGATAAAAGACTTATAGAATAATCCACATTATACTCTTTTTTTATTTTTCTTATTTTTCTTATTCTGTCCAATGTTAGAGAAATTCTTTCCAGTTTGTTATATTCTCTCTTGCCATGCAGATCAATGAGAGTGCCTCCATACGGATAGGTTATATTTTCACCTGAAAAAACTATCAATATAACATTAAAATTTTGGGAAAGAGTTATTGATAAATTTGATGCAGCTCTTTCGGCACCGCCTGCCTCCAGTCTGCCGCTTAATATAGCTATGGTTTTCTTTTTCATTTTCAGTCCTTCTCATATAATGCAATTTGTTTTATTTTGCCGTAAAGTGTGGCGTTACCGTCTAAAGTTTCTGTAAATTTTTCTTTATATGTAAGCTTATGAATATAAGCCCTTTTAAGAGCAGAATTTATATCTTCATCAGAGCATATCATATTGCCCTGTTCATGTAAAAGATCAAAAACGCCTGTATTATTTTTGGGAACAGCGTCTATTTCAGCCTTTATAACAGGTATTAGGTCGTAACCCACAGAAAATATGCAATCTATTAGCAGATAGCAAATAAGGCTTTTTTCTCTTTTCCAATATTCAAACAGCATTTCTCTACAAAAGCTTAGAACAGGATCTCCCTTTGCACCTGCAAGAAAAAAGCCTGCCCATGATCCATTACTTATATGCCAGCCTTCACTGTTCTTATGCTTTATTGTGAAAAAACTGTGTTTTTCTGCATCTGAAGTAAAATCTTCTGTCATCAGAAGCGTAGAATCAGCCCATATGCCTCCGTTTTCGGACAAAAGCTGCGCTCTTAATATATCAGACAATTGAGCTAAGGATATTTGTTTTTTTTCTGTTTTTTCGTATATATAACTCGGGAGGTTTGCATATCGCTTTATATTGTCTTTTGTGATTATTACAACTTCGTGCCCGTTTGAGTGCTTTATAATGCTATCAACACAGTCCTTTACAAGCTTTGGGGCAGAGTCTAATCCCTGCCACCAAAAAACCCAAATTTTATAATCGTCCTTGAGCTTCGGCAAATTTTCTGCTTTGATATTGCTGTATTTATGTATTTCTTCTTTAAGCTTATCTGCATAGGATTTCAAAATATAGTTTTTGCATAAACCATACCTTTTACCATGAGTCTTATGATATAAGTTTTCAAATGGTGTTCTTCTTGCGACAGTATCAGCAAAACTCCACATAGCAATTTTAAAGCCAAAATCTCTTAAAATATCCTTAAGCAGAACAATATTCTGCATATCTTTTTTAACAAACAATCAACAAACCTCCCAATTATAAATAAGTCTCAAATATCTATCCTGCATTTTTTCAATATTGAAATTTTGTGTTACAAAATTAAAATTTTTATCAAGTTTAATCTTTAATTCATCATTTTCAAGAAGACTTATTTGCTTTATTTTTTTTGCTAACTCGTCGGCGTTTTCAGTTTCAAACAGAAATTCCTTTACAGGTGCGCAGTCATTGTTCATAGGTGTATCAGATGCAAGAACAGGAAGTCGGAATGTGTATGCCTCCAAAAGCACATTAGGTGTACCCTCTTCATAGGATGGCAATATAAGAAGATTGCTGTTTTCATAATAATTATTCAAATCCGAAATAAATCCGACAAACTCGACATATTTATTAAGACCTTTTTCTTCAATGAATTTATTTAATATTTTATAATAATCTTTATCCTCAACAGCACCGGCAAAAGTAACCTTTATACATATTTCATCTTTTAACTTTTCTATAGCTTTCAAAACTGTCAGTTGATTTTTTATCTCAGAAATTCTGGCGGGAACAATAACCCTGAATATGCCATCGTTAAAAGGTTTATTAATTTTATTTGTCATATTGATACCGTTATTGATAATTTCAACCTTTTTATGCAATTTGCTTTCCATGATCTTTGAGGCAAATCCGGAATTACACACAAGAATGCTACATTTTTGTAATAGCCATTTTTTATGTGTCGAATCGCAAACTTTAATGCCCGAGTTTCTTTCATTATATATTACATCGCACCCCAAAAAATTAAACCATGGTACGAGAACAAGCCCGGTCAAATTGGTTATCATTATTTTATTAATATGTTTCTTTTTTATTATTTTTTTAGAACAAATCATCAACCTGAATACAGAAACAAATTTAATCGAATATTTTCGAATCGTGTTGCTGTACTTTGCTTCTGCCGCAGATGAATTCATAAAAATAAAGTCTGTATTGGGGTGCGATATTATAAATTCTTTTTCGAGAGCATGCATATCTTTATTATTGCTTTCGACAATTACCGTCAGAGGCAGTTTTTCTTTTTCAATTCCATCAATTATAAGCCTTACCTGCTTCTCTGAGCCGCCCATGAATAACATCGGCATTATTATAAGGCATCTGTTCATACCTACACCTCTTGCTTTTTTATCGTAATAAAACAAATTCATTTTTGAATTGTTCAACATTTCTTTGGAAAAATTAAGTTTATTCATAGACCGCAAATAATTTTGTCAATCTATTAAAGTAATCTGTATCATATAGTCTTTCTCCAGTATTCTATCATATCTGAAATAGTTTTCTCCATAGGTATTAACTGTCTCCATCCTGTATGAGCCTTAAGCTTTGAGACATCACCAACAATAATCCTTTCGTCAGTAGGACGTAACAGCTTTTTGTCTATCTTTATTTCAAACTTATGTCCTATTTCTTTTTCTATCATTTCTACAATATCGCTCATTTTATATATGTTTTCAGAGGATATATTATAAACTTCGCCGGCTTTTCCTTTATTTGCCAATAGTTCCAAAGCAGATACCAAATCACGCTGATCCATAATAGCTCTATATGTATTCAGATTACCAACCCTAAGCTCATATTTATTGTTTTTTTCGGCTAATACAGCTCTGTAAGTAAAATCAGATGTAACATCATTAACCTTTCTTGTTCCCGTAGAATTGAAAATTCTTGCGCGTATACAACGTATTTTATCGTTCATATAATATTGAAATGCTATCAAATCCTGCCCCACCTTGCTGACACCATACGGATGCAGAGGCAAAAGATTAGCTGTCTCCTTGACATAAACCTTATCTTCTCCAAGCATATTCAAAGTTTCGCCATATTCAGCGCTTGAACAAGCCACGACTACAATAGGGTCATATGAATTATCAATCATAGACTTTACTTTTTTTATAGCTTCAAATACTGCTATCGTCCCATTTATGTTAATATCAATAGTTTCATAGGGTTTATCCCAGGATACGGTAGGATAGCTTTGAGCGGCTAAGTGAAAAACCTGATCAGGTCTATATTTAAATATAATTTTCTCAATATTATGCGAATATCTTATATCACATTCTATCATGTCTATATTTGGGTCGAGCTCTTTAATATTCGTAGTGGGCTTATAATATGTTCCTACAACATTCACATTTTTTTTATAAAAATACTCAACCATATGCGATCCAACCATACCTCCTGCGCCGGTAACCAAAACTGTCATATTATTTTCCTCCCGATAACTTGGTTTATAAACATTTATTTTGATTGTATTTATATACTTTCATAAAATATGTATAAAAGATAGTCTATATTTTTTTATTTGTTTTGCAGAACTTATATTTCCATATCATCTTAATAATTTTTAAATCATCAATAAAATATCTTTTAAACAATCTTCTGGGTTCATGCAAGAATCTGTATAACCACTCAAGGCCAATAGAACTTATCCATCTTGGCGCTCTGCTAATATTGCCGGCCAAAAAGTCTACTGTTCCTCCTGCGCATATAGAAACCTTTGCATTATATTTATGATAATTCTCATATACCCATTTTTCCTGTTTGGGACAGCCGAAACAAACAATAAGCAAATCCGGCGACGCTGCGGAAATAATTCTATTCATTTTATTGATTTCAACCGAATTATTTTCAAAACCCAAAGGTGGCGAATATGTACCTACAATTTTAATGTCTTTATACTTCGCCTCAAGATTTATCTTGGCTTGTTCCGCTACGCCATCCTTACCGCCTACGATAAAAACTGTGTGTCCACTGTGTGAGGCTCTTTCACATAATAATGGCACAAGATCCGACCCTGAAATTTTTTCGCATATATTTTTTTTATATAATTTGGATATCCACACCAAGGGCATACCATCAATAAGAACTAAATCTGCATTATCCGATATTTCTTTTAAATATGCGTCGTTCTCAATTTTTACTATTACATCAACATTAACCGTAAGAATATATGAACTGACTCCATCGTTAATCATTTGTTCAATACATTCTATTGTTTCATGCATACTTAAGCTATCGGCATATATATTAAGCAAAGGCACTTTTGTCATTTTCTCACCTAAGAATCTTATACGAAAAATTTATTTTCTAACATTAAACACAAACAATGATAAACAGGCAAATGCAGTTCCTGCACCATATATGTTTCGGTTTGTGGTACTTTTATGCACACATCGGCTATATCCGACAGCTTATTTTTGTTTTCACCTGTCATGCCTATGACCTTCATACCCTTTGCCTTTGCCGTAATGGCTGCATAAAGTATGTTTTTGCTGTTGCCCGAGGTAGATATGCCAAGAAAAACATCTCCTTCGCTGCCGTAGCCGTTTACCTGCTGGGCAAAGCAGAGCAGCGGTTCGCAGTCGTTCATATAGGCCGTTGTCAGGGCAGGATGCCCGTCAAGAGCGATCGCAGGCAAGGCGCCTTGGAGATTGTCGGCAAGAACTTGTCCCAACTCTTTATCCTGACTTATCAATTTATTTTGCATATTGCTGTCAAGCCTTCTCGGCAGCTTAAAGCCTTTCATCAGCTCCCCAACAATATGCTCTGCATCGGCAGCCGAGCCGCCATTTCCAGCAACAAGAAGCTTTCTTTTGTTTTCGTAGCATTCTTCCAGTATTATGTAAGCCTTATGTATGTCCTGTCTTGCACTTTCCAAGATTGGGTATCTGCTTATAAGAAGGTCTATATGTTTATCCATATCTATTTCTCCGCAAATATACGAATAAAATCAAGAAGTGATTTTACTGTCATATCCTGTTCCGTATCTTTGCTTTCATCTGTTATCAATGCTGTTCTGCAGCCCGCAGCTTTGCCGGCTTTTATATCGTTTTCGCCGTCACCAACAAACCACGATCTGCTCAAGTCAATGTTAAAGTCCGCTGCCGCTTTATATATAAGTCCCGGCTTCGGCTTGCGGCAGTCACAGTCAAATTTCAGCTCGGGTATTTCCCCTTCATAGCCGCTGTCGGGGTGATGCGGACAATAATATATGCCGTCTAAATATGCGCCTTCAAGGCCTAAGAGAGTTTCCATCTTATTGTGTATCTCGTTTAATTCCTCAAAGGTTACTTCCCCTCTTGCAATAACAGGCTGATTTGTTATGACTATCGCAAGATAGCCGGAGGCATTTATTTTTCTTATGGCTTCGGCAGCTCCGTCTATAAGTTCAAAGTCATCTATATTTCGCAGAAAACCTACATACTTGTTTATGGTGCCGTCTCTGTCCAGAAATATTGCCTTTTGCTTGTTTTTAAGGTTCCTTGCCTTAACAGTACCGTTTTTGAAATCCCGACACACCGACTCATACCTTTCGGGGGTACCCATATCCTTTACATACTCGGGACTGTCATAACAGAACATTTTGCCTGTGCCTGCCAAAGGCTTTAAAATCTGCCTGTCAAGGTCGATCTTAGATGTTGTTATCTCCTTCGACAAAAGCTTTGGTGAAATGACGTGAAGTCCTGCGTTTACTCTGTTTTTGTAAAACTCGGGTCTGTTGTCCTCTTTGGTAAGCCACTTCTTGACAGCCATACTTTCATCAGCAATGATAAGTCCGCTGTCATAGGGATGACTGTTAGGATGAGTAAAAAGTGTTGCAAGACCGCATTTTTCTTTGTGATAATTCACAAATCTGTTGAAATCTATATCAAAAACAGAATCGGCATTCAGCAGCAAAAAATCCTCCGTAAGCTTGTCCTTTATTCTGAAAAGCGCCCCTGCGTTTCCCAAAGGTTCCTTTTCAAAATAATATTCGATATTTACGCCAAAATCGCTGCCGTCCCCGAAATAGTCCATAATTATACTTCCGAGATAACCTACGGTTATTATAAGATCCTTAAAACCCTGCTCTCTTAAACATATAATTTCGTGTTCAAGAACAGGCTTATCCTTGATCCTGATCATTGGCTTTGGTATATCATTGGCAACCGAACTGATTCTGGTTCCCCTGCCCCCTGCCATAATCACAGCTTTCATAAAAATCACCAAAACAATTTATTATTTTTCACAAGGCACATAGTTTTCAGCCTTATAGTATATGACCCTTGTTCCGCCGTCTTCAAACTCAAACGGAATGTAGAGCAGATCAGACATGGCCTTTTTTACATTCTCCTTGTACTCAGGCTGAACATAAAATACAAGAAAACCGCCACCGCCTGCGCCAAGCAGCTTTCCTCCCAAAGCTCCCGCCTTTATGCCTTTTTCATAAAGCATATCTATATTTGAAGTGGAAACGGCCGAACCCGTCTGTTTTTTCAGTTTCCATGTATGATCCATAAGTCTGCCGAAATCATCCAAATCAGAATTTTTATCTATAAGTATTTTTTCGGCTTCATACACAAGAGACTTCATCTCGTTAAGCTGACTCAACTTGTCCTTTCCGTTTATGTTGTTTGTTTTCTGAATATCAGAAGAAAATCGTGTAAACCCTGTAAAAAACATAAGAAGATTTTTGTTCAGTTCACATTTTCTTTCAGGGGATATAATAACGGGAAAGACCTCGTAGTCTCGGTCTTTAAACTCTATTCTGTTAAAGCCTCCGAAGGCAGCTGCAATCTGATCCTGCCAACCTCCCGATTCATTGCATAAAACCCTTTCAAGGTATATTGCCTTATCGGCAAGCTTTCTTTTATCAGCATACTTTCCCTTCAAGGCATAAAAAGCATTCAGCATACCTACTGCAAAAGAGGAGCTTGTCCCAAGCCCCGAACGGGCAGGAAGATCAGCCTCATATGTAAGCCTTATTTCATGCATATCCAGAAGAGTCATCGCATTTTTGATAGCAGGGTGTTTTATATCCTCTACCTTTGTAACTCTTTCGGTTTTTGAATATACAACTTCTGTGCTGTAATCAAAAAATCTTGGCAAATGCCGTACATTCACATAGCAATATTTATCAAAAGTAGTGGAAAGAACACTACCGCCATACTCTTTGAAATATTCTTCAACATCTGTGCCTCCACCAAAAAATGACATTCGGAATGGAGTTTTGGTTATTATCATAAAATTCTCACCTCAAAATAAAAATCGTATCACTTACCTACAAGAAAATCTAATTTTAACAATTTTAAAATTATTTCAATCATAATACTAAAAATATATCCTGCAAAAAACAAAACAATCATAACTGTCAATGGATAATGACTTTGCAGCTGAGTTTTGCCCAACAAAAAATATATGAGCGGTACATGAAACAGATAAATTGACATACTGTATTTTTCCGTTAAAACAAAAAATTTTGTCAATGCAATGCTTTTGATAGCAAAACACATACCAAACCATCCAACGGCACTGAATATGGCTGTTACAGATTTAAAAATTATATTTTCCTGTAGTAGTAAAACCGCCGTTAGATAACTAATTAAAATGCCAAAAATTATGCTGCTCAAAAAAATAAACGAATTTAATTTGTCAAAAATTTTGTATTCCTTGAGCAACATTCCCAATCCGAAAAAAACAGAATAATAATAAACTCCTTCAATCATTGATTTTCCTCCTGACGGAAGTAAGTCAGATAAAAGAGAAATTACAGCGAAAATAATTGTAAGTATAAATAAAGATCTACTCTTTTCGCCCACATATGCACAAGCGACTTTAAAAAAACACATTGAAAAAACAGAAATTACAAAAAGATCTGCCAAATACCATAAATGTCCAACCTCAAAAAATGAGGCGCTTGATATCCATTTATAATTTCCTATCAATACATTTATTGTGTTCCAAAAACAAAGCTTTACAAAAATAAGAGGAATAATCAAACGCTTAAATCTATTATATATAAATTGCCTTATGTCAATATTATCTGCCTTGGGAAGATATGCTATAGCAAATACATATCCCGAAATCATCATAAACAAAGCCATATGAAAACTATATATATAATTTTTTAGTATATCCGCAGTTTTACATACGATTAAAGAGGCATCGTCCCAACTGTGACCTCCCATTTTATAAAACAGAAGACAGTGACCGATTAAAACAAACATTGTTGCCATAACCCGAGCCGTCAATACCGACAAATCCTTTGATTTCATTTTTTGCTCCATAAATAAATAATTTTGAACATTTTGTCTATTGTGCTACGGATACTCATACTTAAGGATTATAAACCAACATTTTTAAGTATTTCATTGTGACGTTTTGCATCATCATTATTTTTTAAAGCTTCTTTTATTCTCAAAAAAGGATTTTCTTTATAATTAAAAATCCTAAAGCACCAGTATTTTATCCATAAAATAGGCAACAACCATTTAGGAGTATTTTCAACCCATACATATCTGCTCTTTAAATGCTCATATTTAGGAAAAATTAATTTTAAAAGGTTAATTATTCTTTCAAAAAATGATTCTCCATGTTGATTTATCCTAAGCGCATCATAATTTTTATTCTCATAACCAAATATTCCGCCACTCATTATATAATCCTCAATATCTTCAGTGGATTTATTCAATGAAGAAAAAGAGACTTTCATATCAAACCATTTTCCGCATAAATAAAATATAATATCTGCAAAATTATATAAATTTATAGTCTTAAGCTCATTTGAAATGTAGTTCCAATCAAGAACATCTTCAAAGTATTTGATAAATACAGCCAAGTCAAGAAACATTCTGACTCCGCAGCCACTTGTCTTGAAGTGTTTTGCCATATGGGCAATCAAATAAATAAAATGATTTTCCGGAGAAAATTCATATGTAAAATTGGATTTCAATACTGTTTTATCAAAGCAATTCTTAAAATAGCCAATCAAGTCTACATTTTCAAATATATTACTTTCAATAAGCTTTGTGTGAATTTCAAAACACACGCTGTTTTTGCAGTAGTTGCGAACATCTCTATGGGATGCAAATTCATCAAAGACAAAGCTTCCAGAAACAAGTAGATCATGCACTTTTTGCTGGTTTTCTTTATCTATAATAATATCAATATCTCCCATTGTTCTTACTTCTTTATTGGGATAATAATTCTTAAGCGCAAGGCCTTTGAATATAATGTGCCTTATTTTATTTTTATTTAATATTTCCAACAATTTTAATGTTGTTGCTTCCTGCACCATTGATTTTGTTGCAGAAATCAGAAATATCTGTTTAAATTTATCCAATATTATTTGATTATCGCATAGACCGCTGTTTGTAAGTGAAAGATATAACAGTCCGCCCAAGCTGTGAAGATAAGCAAGCCTGTATATTTCCTCCCAATCAGGTGCGTTTAAGCTTAGATTGTTATAATCGCTGTTTATATAGGCAGATATAAGTTTTATAAAATTTTTATACTGTATATTTTCCATACATATCCACCCAATCTATAACAAACAAGTATAATGATTCTTAAAGTATCATTATTTATAAAATTCAGCGTACCACTCGGCGAAGTTTCTTAAGCCCTCTCTTAAGGGGGTTTGGGGCTTAAAGCCGAAGTCCTTTTCGAGAGCCGAGGCGTCGGCGTAGGTTATGGGGACATCGCCGGGCTGCATGGGTACAAGCTCCTTGTGGGATTCGAGATCATAGTCTGACGGCAGGACTCCTGCCCTTATGAGTTCCTCGGAAAGTATGTCCACGAAGTCGAGAAGGTTTTCCGGGGAGCTGCCTCCTATGTTGTAGATTTTATAGGGCGGTATGGGCAGTCCGTCATCACCTGTGGATCTTTCGGGAGCGTGGCGCATTACCCGTACTATTCCTTCAACTATATCGTCTATGTAGGTGAAATCCCTTTTGCAGTTGCCATAGTTGAATATCTGTATTTTATCGCCTGCCGTCAGCTTGTTTGTAAAGCCAAAGTACGCCATATCGGGGCGGCCTGCGGGTCCATAGACCGTAAAAAATCTGAGTCCCGTGGAAGGTATACTATAAAGCTTGCTGTAAGCGTGAGCCAAAAGCTCGTTCGATTTCTTTGTGGCAGCATATAGGCTTACGGGATTGTCTACTTTGTCATCCGTTGAGTACGGCACCTTTTTGTTGGAACCGTAAACCGATGAGCTGGAGGCATATACAAGGTGTTCAACTCCCCTTTCGCCGTTGTCGTAGGAATGACGGCAGGCCTCCAATATGTTATAAAAACCTATTATGTTGGATTCTATGTATGCATCGGGGTTAGTTATCGAATACCTCACCCCTGCCTGAGCAGCAAGGTTTACTGCAATATCGGGCTTGTATTTGTTGAAAATATTTTTAACGAGAGCCTTGTCTGCAATGTTTCCTTTAATAAAAATAAACGAAGGATATTCACTTAGCGCTTTAAGGCGGTATTCCTTGAGGCTTACGTCATAGTAGTCATTTAAATTGTCTATACCTATTATTTTTATATTTTTATGATCCTTAAGCAGCCTTTTTACAAGGTTTGCCCCTATAAAGCCTGCCGCTCCCGTCACAAGAATCGTTTTATTTTCAATGTCTACGTTAAAATCCAACATTTACTTCACTTTCTTTCCGAAAATACGCTGAACGGCTCTGTAACTTTCCATATCGCCTATGTCGTATCTTTTACCCGACATATCCCATGCGTAAACCTCTGTTTGTCTGCTTAGCCACGCCGCAAAGCTGCCGGGAGCGTCTGTTCCGCAGCCGTTCAGTATAGCCTCCCCAATTCGCCCTGCGTCTTTGTTTTTGTAGAAGTAGAACGGTGGGACTGCCAAGCTGCCCTTGGGGTCATACGGTTTTTCTTCATAGGATGTTATCAGGTTGTCATCGGTTTTTGTTATTACTGCGGTTTTTCGCAGTTTATCTATGTTATGCTCCTCGTGGCACATAACGCACGAAGTGTCTTTTTTTCTTGCAAAATCTATAAATTCTCCGAAAGAAAAATCCACAACATTATCCCCTGCAATAACAAGGAGATCGTCCTTTATATCAAGCTCCCTTACGGCAAACTCTATGTCTCTGACTGCGCCTAAGCGATCGTCATTGTCGGTGGAGCCATCGTCAAGTACGGTTATGGGATTTTTAAACGAGCGTTCATTTTTCCACTTTTCAAAATGAGATATGAATTTATGGTTGCTTATTACAACAATCCCTTTTATGTCCCTCTGTTTGTCTATGTCATTCAGAAGATGATCGAGTATGGGCTTTCCGCCTACATCCAAAAGCGGTTTTGGAAAATTTTCAGTCAGAGGATAAAGCCTTGTCGCATATCCTGCCGCAAGTACAATACAAATCAATTTAACTGCTCCAATCTTTTAAAGCTTTTCTATGCCGTTTGCGGTATCGCAGAAATGAACCGAAAACTTGTCCTTAAGCTCAGGAAACTTGTCCAGATATTTGGTCGTGATTCTTTCCTCTATCTGTTCGGTATATTCAGGATCGACTATCGCCATACAACAGCCCTTGAATCCCGCTCCCGAAAAACGTCCTCCGTATATGCCGGGAGTATCGAGCATTATCTCGTGAAGAGTCCTCAATTCCTTTGAGCCGCTTTCATAGTTGTATATCGAGCTGTTTCCCGACTCGAAAACAACCTGTCCGAAGGCGTGTATATCGCCTTTCTTCCATGCGTCAACACCCCTTTTTACCCTTGCAAACTCGCTGTAGAAATGTTCTGCGCGCTTTGCGAAGCTTTCGGGAAGCTTATCTCTGTATTGTCTGAAAACAGTTTCGGGTACATCTCTCAGATATGTATCGGCAAATTTTTCATAGGGTATGCCTGCATAAGCTTTCAGAGCATACGCAGCCGACTTGCATTCGTCAACCCTTGCGTTGTATGCAGAGTTGACAAGCGCTCTCGGAACTCCCGAAAAGAAAATGCCTATCTTGAATCTGGGCATATTTTTGCTTACGGGTATATTTTCAAAGCTGTCGTCAAGAGTGTCGAGGTACAAAAGGTTATCCTTTTCGCAATATACCTCGCAGCTCTGGTCGAGCTTGCCTATGTTAAGTCCTATGAAATTCTGCTCAGCCCAAAGAGCCATTTCTATCATTTTTGACCTTTCGGGGTGAAAGTCATTTACCTTGCAAAAGGCCGCTATATATGTGAGTATGACTGCAGCCGACGACGAAAGTCCGCCTATGGGCAGCGTCCCCTCTATCACTCCGCTGAAACCGTACCTTGGTTCGTATCCGTGTTCAAAAAGAGACTTCATTGCCGCTCTGGGATAATCTCCCCAATTCTTGTGAATATGAGGGTTCCGTTTTATCGTAAACCTCATCTGCCCCTCAAAGTTCAGGGAATAAAACTCCACAATAGGCTCCTCCGACTTGGCATAAATCATATCTACGCCCTTGTCGAGAGCAAAGCCCGCCACCAAGCCTTGCTGATGGTCAACGTGCGCCCCAAAGGGACATATCCTATAAGGACAGTGGACCCTCCCTTCGGCTCTCATATTTTCAAAATAATATCCAAATGCTTTATCTAACTGCATTGTTATGTTCCTTTTTCTGTTTTTTCTTGGCAAAGTCCTGTTTTATAAAGGTAATAATATATAAAGTATATTTATAACACAGAGTTAAAACTGTCTAAACCATATGAATAAAAATTAACACTCTCTTGTTAGTAAACATTTCGAATTAATTCTTACGATAACAATTAACTCAAATATAATACGATAAACATAATCAATATATAAACCATACCGGACAAAAGCATTACTTTATCATTTATTAATACTTCTATAGGGTCACCTTCTGAATCGCCTTCAATTATAAGACTATATCTCATAGACAATATCAGGACTATAGGAACAGTTATTACTAAAAAAGAATTATCTTGTTCAATAGCCCAAAGTGCATAAAAACCGTTTGTCAATCCCATACACATATACATATTTTTATCTAAAAATTCTTTTGAATATTGACTTAATACAGTTCGTGTACCACAGCCATATTTATCCATTTCGTTTCGTCTTTTTCCAAGAGCAAAATAGAACGATGCTGAAATTACCGTTAAATATAACCAATCAGATACAACTATATTCGCAATTGCGCCTCCATATAGAATCCTTATTAAAAACCCGGAGACAAGGATACATAAATCAACAAGTGCAACATTTTTTAATCCAAAGCTATACATTACATTCAAGATAAAATATACAGCAAGAAAAATCAGTGAAAAATAACCTCTTATAAAAAGCACAGATACTAAAAAGGAAGAAATAATCAAAAAACATAATATTATAAATGCTGTTTTTTTAGAGATTTCTCCTGATGCAATAGGTCGATTTTTCTTAATAGGATGAATAGCATCTTTATCAGCGTCTTTTACATCGTTGATTATGTATATAGTAGATGACAAGAGACAGAAACAAACAGTTCCCATAAGTGCAGGAACAAATTTGTTGATTTCAAATAATTTTCCGCTAAAAATTAAAGGTACAAATATTAATAAATTTTTAATATAATGCTTCACTCTGAGAAGTCTTAAATATTTAAGCAAAATTAAATACACCTACAGTCTGATCATTTACACTGACAAGCTTAAACGAATTGTAATTATCATTTACTATATAATTATCGTCTGTATCAAAAAAATCATATAATTCCTTACTGCAATTTTTTTCAAAAAGAATGAGAATACACTTACTGCTTAAATTATTTATATATTGAGAAATTTCATTTACATCTGCATTTTCTACATTAACGATTATATTGTCATTTGGCTCAAATTTATAATAATTGTTATCATCAGTCGTTGTAATTACAGTTAGGTCATTATTTTCAGCCATTAACCTATTAACTTCTTCTGTTACTCCTTTAATATCATCACATGAGTAATAATAATTAAATCTAATATTAAAAGATGATATTATCAATAAAACAACATATGCATACAACAAGAAAGACCAATGATTTGTTTTTACCAATTCGCTTGAAATGCCACATAAGAAAATAACAAATAAAGGGAAAACTGTCATACAATGTCTATCCCATAATCCCATACTGACAATTTTGGCTACAGTTAATATAACAATAAAGAAAACTATGCAACCTATAACAATATCGGGATTATCCTTTACATATTTTAATATTGTCTTATGGCTTATAATCAAAATTGATAAAAGAACAAGTGAAAAGATAAATAGCATTATAATGTGCATTATATTGATATTTTCAAAGTTGCCTGCTCGCAAATCATTTCTTGACAGTCCAATTCCTTGCATTCCAATAAAGTTATAAATTATATACATTATACTTTTTATTATTGAATTAGTTGCAGTATAAGTTCCTATCAGAAATTTTGCATATAAAATGCCTAAAGGTAAATACCCTACACAAAACAAAATTAAAATCAATATATGATTTTTTATTATGTTTTTATTATTTATTTTCATTTCTATGAGACATTTTATAAAATAAAGTATTATTATAAAACCAAACATGAAATGGATAAAAACGCCCAACAAATATATTAAGTTTATATTAATAATATTTTTTTTTGTATTAAAAGCCTCTCCAACAAAGTATATGTGAAATATAAATGCCAAAGCAAGGGCATATACTATTATGTATGGAGTTGCTTCATCCATATAATAGATAAACATGGGATGGCAAAAAAATAAAATACTAAACCAATCCGACCATTTATTTGCCTTAATTACATTGAACACATAATAAATTGAAATTATCACAAAAGGCAAATTGCTGCATCGAAGAATAAATTCTGTTGAGCCGAAAATTTTGCTCCACAAAAATATATACATCATATATCCGGGTTGCGCATATCCCAAAGAAACTTTTATCGTTTCAATAATATCTCCGCTGATTGGCGCTTCCACCCTGCAAATCTCATCGCCCCAAAGACTTCCACAAGTTATGGAAACAACAGATATAATCATTATAATAAATACTAATAAAATTTTTGAGGTTGGATATTTTATTTTAGCCTTCTTCATTATTAATGCTCCTACCGATATGTAAAAGTCATAATTTATACATAAAAAACAAAGATTTAATTTTATGGTTTTAGTCTTTTTTCAAATTATATTTCACATCAATAAACAAGCCTATGATAATAATTTTAAATCTTATAATTTACATATTAATAATTCTTTATTAATCTAAAAAAATAACAACCATACCCAACATCTCCTAAAGCAAAAATTCACAATTCCAACAACTGAATCTGAGGGGTAGACACATATCCGACGGTCACCCTTTTCTATTCAAATGGGTATTTGGCGTGCATTACGGCTAAAGTGCAGCTTAAATAACAAAGGCCAACAATGTATATCGGTCAATATTATTTAATGGGGATTAACGCCAAATTGTTTGAATTACGCCAAATTGTATAACCTTTTGGCATAATGATTTTTTAATGAATTATTATTGATTTTTATTTTTGCCATAAGGTTCTATTATGCCAAATGTTTGATTTTTGCCTTAAATATGGGATTTTTCAATATTGGAGTATCTGAATAAACAGTATATTTACTCAAGGAAATGGCTGATATGTTTTGCCGATTTGTTTAACCTTTTGGCGTAATTATCTGTTTCGCCAATAGGTTTATTCTGGATTGAATCATCATACTTTTTTAGATTTTGTTACAGAATAAATCGTACTTTTAGGCAAAAAAAAGAGACCCGATCAAGGAATTTTGCCAAAAGATATATAAACCTTATGGCGAAATTCCAAGCTGGGTCGGGTATATTCTGTGTTTTAACGCCTTGCTGATTTCTTTAATTTTCTCTTGTACTGAATTGTTTTACTGCCGATTTTCCACTCTGTATCAATGATTTCTGCCTCGCCAAGCTCATTACACTTTCTGAAGCCTATAAAATCTTTAAGTTTTCTGCTCATACCCTCGGCTTCCAAAATAATACCAAAGTTGGTATGAAGCTTTATTTTATTTCCATAAACATAACCTTTTTCTATAAAATCCCTGTAAAACTCTCTTTCAAAGATAAGGTAATCATAAGGTATTGAGGGGTCTGCCGTCATTGTACCCTTGACATTGAGTTTCTGACCTGCGTTATTATTTTTGGGAAGATCCATAAGACCATTTATGAAGCCTTCATAATTTTCTCTGGCCGATGTTTTAATATTTATCTCTGTGTCAGGCAAGTTGCTGTCATATTCCACGCTGTTTAAACTATTGTCGTAATAAAAATCTCCACCACTGTCAGTTTTGGAGAATATACAGTTTTCATAGTACCTCTTGTTAAATTCTTTTGAGAACGCAGAGTCTTCGCCGCTTAGTATGTAGTCTTCTCTTAGCCTGTAGAACAGTTCCATGATGGTCTGTTCGGCAGCATATTCGAGAAAAATCTCAGAGTTACAAGAGGTTTTCTTTTCCGTTATCCTCCTTTTGCATCTCCATACAGGATAGCCAAAGGAATAGCATTCACTGTAATCATCAGAGCTTAGACCTTCAGCGGCGAGACTTCTTTTGTCGGTATATCCCTTTATCATTCCGGCATATGTAAGTCTTGTAAATCTTTCACCGCAAACCACGCCGTTTACATCTCCTCCACAGATCAGATTGGTAAACGGAGAGGGAGAAATGCCGGATTTCTGCCTCGTCTCTTCATCGGGCTTTCTCGTCTTGCCCCGAAGCAATCGTTGTACTCTGTCCCATGTTTCTCTGTCAATTATACCCTCATGGTGGTCGCTGACATAATATTTTGGCGCCTCTCCGTTATTTTTATAGGAGCGATGAGTGAGGAAGTTTCGGGTTACTGTCTTTTGCATTTCAAGATCGCCTACATACTTTTCATTATGAAGTATGCCTAAAATTCCACTCGCTCCCCAAGCCTTGCCGTTTACCGTAGTCCTTCCGAGACTGTTTAATTCCTTAGCAATTTTCCTTGAAGAGCAGCCGTTCAAATATCTGTTGAAAATAATTCTGACTGTCTCGGCCTGCTCTTCGTTGATGAGCCATTCGCCGTTTTCACCCTTATCATATCCTAACATTCTGTTTAAATTTATCTGAGGTATGCCGGCTTTAAAATTCTTTTGAAATGTCCACCTGATGTTATCTGAAATTGAACGGCTTTCTTCCTGTGCCAAAGCTGAAAGTATTGTCAGAAATAACTCTCCTTTAGCATCCAGAGTATCAATATTTTCTTTTTCAAAGTATATCCCCACAGGTGGAGTCATATCAAGAAGAAGCCGCACACAGTCAAGAGTATCAACCGTATTTCTGGCAAAACGTGATATTGATTTTGTAACTATATAGTCAATCTTTCCCATTTTTGCATCTTCAATCATCCGATTGAAATTTATCCTTCTTGAGCGGTCTGTTCCGCTAATGGCTTCATCCGCATAAACCTCTGCCAATTCCCAGCCTTCCCTGTTGTTTATAAATTCCCTATAATAGCTTACCTGATTTGAATATGAAGTCTTCTGACTTTCATTCTCGGTAGAAACCCTGCAATAAGCCCCTACCCTTATGTTTTTAATCTTTTTTATCTGTCCTCCATTCCTCATCGATCGCTTTGTAGCAGGAATGACGAATACCTTTGGCGTATTGTTTGTTACATCCTGTGTCATTATATATACCTCCTTTTAACTTCCGTTTCTGTGTTGTCTGACCACAATATTTTAAATGTTGTAATCTGATGCTTATATTGATTTTATAAAGGCTTGAATACTCGGAAAATCTCTCTTTAACGGCACATCTTGTATAGCTTTCTCCCTTTTTCAAAAATAAAAGACGAAAAGCCCTATACTCTCCGTCCTTAAAAATTTATTTATAATAATAAGAATACTGTATATTTTCACAAAATCGTCCCCTTTTCTTCCTTATATATATCCCTCTTTATAGTCATAAAGTCAAGCATATGTAAAGTAAAAAAGCAGACTTTATATGTCAAAGCCTGCCGTAAATTATTTTCGGAAATATATTGATTTTATTAAAAAAATATAGTATAATGTAAACATAAAGAGAGGATCAGGTACTGCTAATACCCGATCCTCCCAAAGGCACCCCACTTCAAAAGTGGTTGGTCGGCGTATCTTTTAAGTAGGCATTAAGCCTACAAAATTAGACCGCTTCGCATTTGCTTATTTAGGAGCGGTCTTTTTAATTACAACTTGTTGCAAATATATATCAAAGCTATGTATCTCACATCAAGCATGAACTGCTTAATTATAAGAATGCCATAGATGATTTCGAACATCGTCATAAGAGGCATCACTCCTTTCAATTGGAGTCCGCCAACCGACCCTTTCCGCAAAGTGCCTTAAATGATTATATTATATTTTTCGCCGATTGTAAACATCATTTTTTCGATATTTTTATTGTCAATTATTTTCGGAAATATATTGATTTTATAAAAAAAATATAGTATAATATAAACATAAAGAGAGGATCAGATACGGCTAATACCTGATCCTCCCAAAGGCACCCCACTTCAAAAGTGGTTGGTCGGCGATTTTATTAAGCGGGTTTAAAACCCTCAAAATTAGACCGCTTTTCCATTTGCTACGTGGAGCGGTCTTTTTCTCTACGACAGGGACATCTTATATTTTAAGGCTATGTACTTCACATCAAGCATAAACTGCTTTACTGCGAAGAAGCCGTATATGATATCAAACATAGTCATAAGAGGCTTCACCTCCTTTACAGGAAGCTCGACCAACCACTCTTTAGCAAAGTGCCTTAAATGATTATACTATATTTCTTGCCGATTGTAAACATCATTTTTCGGCATTTTTCTTTGTGTAGATTTTTACCTCGCCGTCTGTATACTCTACGTCAAAGGCTCCCGTAGCGGCTGCCAGAGAGCGAAGCTGTGCATAGTTTCTTCCGTTTGTGAAGATAGCATCTACCGCTGTTTCCTTTCCGTCAACGGATATGAGCAAGGTTTTTATCTTGTTATTTATACTTGGTATCTTGGTATTGACATCGTAGGTGATGTCAAAGTCTGCCTGTTCTAAGTCCTGGAGGCAGATATAATTTTTATCATTTTTAAGTATTCTTTCTGCCTGATAGTTTTTTCCGTTAATGTTTACTGTAATTTTTTCTACCACTTCATTATCCTCCTCTGTTTTGTTTGTATTTGTAAGTTTATTTTTGAAATCCTCCCATGCCGCTGTATTTCTCACATAGGGTTCGGGACAATTCTTGCCTGTTACATCATAATGACGAATTACATTTGAAACAGGTATGCTGTACTTTGCCATAAGCTCTTTTATGAGCAACACGGCATTTTCTATTGTTTTCTCCTTAAAGTCATAGTGACCGGATGAATTTATATATGAGCAAAGCTCCACTCCTATGCTGTTGTGATTTCGGCATTCACTGTGGAAATAGCTTGCTGCTCCGCAGTGCCATGCTATGTTTTTGTCCTCAATGGACTGGTATATACTTGTCTCATCTACAAAATAATGAGCTGAGGCTCCTCTGTATGATTTAAAATAGTTTGTATTGGAAAGAGCTGTATCACCGTTGTTTCCCGTATAATGTACAACAATGTATTTTATACGGCTTACCGTTCCTGCATTGTAGTTCTGCGTAGTAAGGTTTTTAATTATGTTCATTTATGTTGTCCTCCTCACATTAATTTTAAAGGGCGGCAGATTTTACTCTGCCACCCGTATGTCGATCACTCATATTCATTTCTTAATGAAGCAAGATATTCATCTGCTTTTATTGCGTTTTGCGTGAAGCTGTTATTTTTCCACCAAGCCCAGACAGAAGCGCCTATAGTGAAAAGAAGGCTTAGAAGCTGTGTTATCTGCTCATCGTCAATTGGTATAGGCGCTTTTCCTAAAATAGTAAGAGTCTGATTTATGAGCGCCAGTATAAGTAACGCCGTTCTGATGATTGTTCCGTTTGAAATATTCAT
This sequence comes from uncultured Clostridia bacterium, assembly GCA_947630725.1. Classification (GTDB taxonomy): domain Bacteria; phylum Bacillota; class Clostridia; order Lachnospirales; family CAG-274; genus JAJQCI01. Next base: position 5,341 of record CANRIS010000004.1, on the reverse strand, counting down.
AATAAAACCTCCTTGTATAAAGCTGCTGTTTTCAGGATCTCATATTTTCGTTTATTTCATCAATCCTGTGATGTACGGTTTCAATTTTTTCTTCAATAAGCCTTTCTTTGGTCTCAAGCTCATAGGTGCGTTCTATGAGATTGTTGTGTTTATTTACCTTTTCTTCCAGCTTTTCGAGCCTGTAATTGATAAGCTTGGTGTTTATAAATATGCCCACAACAGTTCCAAGTCCGCTGCCAACTGCGCCTATAAGAGCAACATAAATATCATTCATGCAGTTTCACCTCCTGTTAATCTGTCCTCCGACTTAGATATTTTGTTTCTTTTATACATACTTTTTATAAGTTGTCCTTCATCAATATTGCATTGGGCTATAAATCCCGGTATGTCCTTGTTAAGACAATGGCTGTCATAGTATGGTTTGTTTGGGTCGATGTATGTGTGGGAAGCTCCCATACGCTTGTCCATAACGAATATTTCACGCAGTTCGTTGTAGGATATGCCCCTGTTTTTCGCAAAGGCATAAAACTCTCCGCAGAAGGTAACCTTTAATGCCAGAAAGCAGTTCTCCATATACTTGGCAAGCTCCGCCGTCCTTGCGTCCGTAAATCTTATTGTGAAATCTGCCGGTTTTACTTTATGGTAAAGATCCGCCACAAGGCCACAACTTGTCCTTTCTCCACCCAGTACGAGAAAGTCACATTCATTAGGCGAATGTATAGTCGTGCCGTAATATTCGGGACTGAATACAATATTTTTGCCGTATTTATCAGCGAAAAGCTTTGTCGTTCCCACAGGCACGGTGGATCTTATGACGATAACATACGCCTGCAATCCACTTATGACTTCCTCAACAATACTTGTGTCGCAGGCTCCGTCCTGTCTCATTTCGGTAGGAACACACACAAAAGCTATGTCGTATTTTCTGTCTGACAGACAAAAACTGTATTCGGGATAAGCAGGGTCGTATATATCGGGCTTTAGTTCCTTAAATTCTTCATACAAATGCTTTCCCACGTTTCCGTATCCGCATATCAGTATTTTCAAAGTCCTCACCCCACCCCCTAAAGTAAAGTACACTTGTTGCCGTCATACTTATATTCCTGTTTGTGCCAGCACTGGAATATACGGCAATCATAGTCAAAAAACACATCGCCCTGCCGCCTGTCAAAGGCTTTTCGTATGTAATACTGCTCGCTGTCGTATTCCTGCCTTTTGTCCTTTATAAAGCTTTCGTATGCGTATTTATAAAAGTCTGCGAGGTCGGCGGTCTTTCCGAAGCAGCAGCCTGCATTGAGATAACAATACTGTCCGTACTGCCCTCTGTTTTTCACATTATCAACAATGACGTGGGGGTGCATCCATATCGAGGCGTTGTATAATATCTTTTTGCCGTATGAATTGAACCTGTCGAAAATATCCGTCAAGTCAGTAAGTATCACAACATCGTTTCCGTCAAGGACAAGGGCATATTCTTCTCTGCAAAGCAAAAGGCTGTCCAGAACATATTTTACTTTCATAGGGGAATGCCACACCATATTTCTGTCACTCAAAGAATTATAAAAACGGTTCTCATAGTTATTCTTTTTTATTTGATACAACAGAGGAGAGGTTTTTGCCTGATCCTTTGTTATGGGCGTAACAAAGCCTATATTTTCGGGGACGTTTATGATCCGCTCCTTAAGCTCCTTTATGAGAGCCTCCTCTTTATATTTTGTCTGCCCGGGAAAATGTCCTATCATTATCCTGTTTCCGCTGCCGGAATAGTATTCCATTATTCATCACTCCCAAAACCCATCTTTTTCATTTGTTCATCAAGCCTGCTCCTATATGGCTCAGGCAATATTATTTCATATTGAAGTCTTTGAATGTCGTTTATGTCCGTCATGCTGTTTATATACTTATTGTATTCCCTCAGATAATACAATTGATAATACTTATTTCTTACAAGCTCTCGGTACAGACCCAAAAACTCCGTTGCGCTTACAGTAAAATATTCGGTTTCTTCAGCGCCTCTTATAAGCACCTCTCTAAGTCCCGATTCTGCCATTTTTTCTGTTTCGGCATAATTAAGCTGATCCTCTTCCTTAAATGTAAAGTGCCTCTCCACCCCGTCCGAAAAGCTATAATCTATGCCGTTTTCTATCAGCATATGGCAATAGGCTGTGTTTTTGTTTATTTTGCTGTTTATGACCTCTCTGAGGCTTGGCATAGGCATTGTAAGTCTGCTTGTGTCAACTACCACAGGCAAGGACTCTATTGCTTTGTTGATCTCAACAATTTCAGCATAAAGCTCCTGCTTTTCTTTAAGCTTTGTTTCATCGCTTTCAGTAAAAACCGTTTCCGCAGGAATATCCTCAGCTTGTCCATTCTCCAAGATCTCGGCATATTTTGATTTCTTCTCTTCTAAAAATTTTATTTCGGTCATAATACCTCGGCTACTGTCTATGCTCACGCCTTCGGGGAGCAAATCTGTTTTCTTTTTTATTTCTTCTGTAGCCGCAGTATATTTGTTTATATCTTCGTTAAGACCCACAGACTGTACATCAACAACATACTCTCCGTTGTGTTCCAGTATAAAATCGTAAGCCTCTTTTGAAACACTGTACCAGTCCGAGATCTCATTCAAAAGAAAAAAAGAATTAAGCCCCAGTATAGTCCCATCCACGGGATCGAATTGTATCAGATGCATATTATCCCTCCTTTACGCAATGGCTATATAGTATATCTTGCCTTGTTGTTCAAATTGATCATCATATGCCCCATATGAAGTTACTTTAATTGTAAAGTTAGTAGTTGTTATATCGGAGATATAGGCGTAAGCACCGCTATAATTAATTCTGCTTGATGATAAAACAACAGTTGGTATTGTTGAAAATTTGGTTGGAAAGGCTATGGTTTTTGCCAGACCGGTTGCATCAAAATTCACAGTTCCAAAGTGTATCTGGTGCATAGCTGAACTGCTCCGCCCCAGAACTATCTCCTTATCTGAATTTATCTGTACCACATAATCATTCGGTGAGGATAGTCCGTCTGCCCCGAGATGTAAGAGCGCAGGTGCTGTTATTTGTAAAGTATCACCGGCTCTATAAATAAAAGCCTCATTACCACCACTATCACTATTATCAGCAAACTCAATTTTATAACTATCCAAACTACTACCCGGATCAGCTGCCATTGTTAAAGGTCCATATAACTTATCCCCAACGACTTTCAAAAAGTAATTAGATATATCCAATGTTTTAGCAGCAGAACCGTCATATGTTACCTCATCTATTGCTTTTAATGTTAAGGGGTATGGATTTTTAAGGCTTGATGGCTTTCCGCTGACGTTGTTCCACGCCACGGCATTTGCGCTGTCAGCCGACTTTACAGGGTTTCCCAGTTTCAGAAAACTTGATGGTATCTGAGTATAACCGCTTGTAATGCTTGCAGCCTGTCCCGCCGATGATGCCGAATGTAGTGTCCAATAATCATAAAAGCCTATTCTGCCGCTTTCTTCCAGAACAGTAAACGTGTAATACTTATATGCCGTAGGTATATTTACCCACAATTCAAAAGTCACATCTGTTCCCGATGTTTCTTTATATGCTAAAACAAAGTCATTGAGTATGATATTTTCTCCGCCTGAGATCCATACTAAATGAGCCTGTTCACATACTCCTATTGAAGAAGCTGTTCTAAAATGACACTTTAATATTCCTACAACAGAATCAGCATCAAAAAACGTAGAATTAACAAGAAATGTTATATTTGTATCGGTAAAAGTATTAACAATTTTACATGAACCAAATTTATACCATGGTTTAGTGTTTGTTCCTGTATTTTGACCTACTATACATCTTCTTATCGGCATTGCCCATGTCCCATCACCTTTTAAGAATCCCGATGTATTTGTAGCTTTTGGCACAAGCCCGTTGGCCGATGTTGAAAATACGGCCGTTGTGGTAGCGTTTACGCCTGCATCGCCCTTGTCGCCCTTCGCTCCCTGTTGCCCTGTCGCTCCCTGTGCGCCCGTTGCGCCTTTTATACTGCCTGCGTATGCCCATTTTGCGACTGAGGCATTGCCCGCCAAAGTACATCTATAAACATATCCCGTTGAAGTATTCAGATACATATCGTTTACAAGGGCATCCGTTATGCCTGTATTTGAAAATACAGCTCCCGTGGCTGAATTTCCTGTTATCGCCGTACCTGTCGACCATCTCGAACCTCTTGTACCCGCCGCCCCCGTGTCGCCTTTGGCTCCCGTGGCTCCTCTTGGTATGGTAAAGTTAAGCTTTGCGGCGTTTGCCGTTCCTGCATTGGTAACAGAGGCATTTGTCCCTGCCGCTCCCGTTGTGACGGTTCCGATCGTTATTGTTGCTGCTGTTCCTGCGGCTCCCGTGTCGCCTTTCGCTCCTGTTGCTCCTCTTGGTATGGTAAAGTTAAGCTTTGCGGCGTTTGCCGTTCCAACATTGGTAACAGAGGCGTCGGAGCCTGCAGCTCCCGTTGTGACAGTCCCGATCGCTATTGTTGCTGCCGTTCCTGCCGCTCCCGTGTCGCCTTTGGCACCTTTTGTACCCTACGCCCCTGTTGCCCCCTTTAAATTCGAGAAAGCAAAGTCAAATGTTTTTGCCGTGTCTGTTCCGCCGGTGGTTACTTTAACTGACGGAGTACCCACGCCGTTGTCAACGCTTGCGGTCACAGCGCCAAAGCCTGCGGCTGCTCCTGTGTCGCCTTTTGCTCCCTGCGTGCCTGTTGCTCCTTGTGCGCCTCTGTCGCCCTGCGCTCCTTTGTCTCCTTTATCGCCTTTCGATACAAGCAAAGTCCAATTTGAGCTGTCCCAAGACGAACCCGATGTATGGCCTGTCTTGCAGGCGTAGGCAGAACCGTTGTATGTAACAACGTCAATATATGTACTGTCGCATACATAAGCAGTACTTGTCGCCCATGCGCCTTTGTTTCTTATGGATGTTCCCGTAGCTCCTTTGTCGCCTTTGGCTCCGGTGTCTCCTTTGGCACCTGCTGCGCCCGTTGCTCCTGCTGCGCCCTTGTCACCCTTCGCGCCCTTAAGTCCCGAAAATGCAAAATCGAAAACCTTTTCGGTGTCGGTCTCGGATTCCGTGACCTTGACACTCGGCGTACCCGTACCGCTGTCAACGCTTACATTAGCTGTTATGGTTTTGTTAAGCTTTGTCCTGACAGTCGTATTAAGTTTTTCCTCTGTCACCGAACCGTCGGGGTGATCCAAAACTGCACTACCGCTGTGTTTCCGAATGGCATTTGTAATAAGAGCCTTGACCTCTCTGCTTATATAACTCAAGCTCTCTTTTGTTATATGGTATATTTTTCCCATAAT
>CANRIS010000003.1 GCA_947630725.1 uncultured Clostridia bacterium | reverse complement strand
CGTGGATTTGTTACGCAGTAGAAACGCGGTTTTGGGGGGATAAGGTATAAATCCCTTGCCCCTCGGTTTTTGCGTCCGCAAAGCCGCATAAATCAAGGCTTTTTTCGCCCCTATTGCGTAACAGAGGGCATAAAAAAAGCGGCGTTCCTGTTCTCCCGGTTAGGGATTGAGAAACGCCGCCTTTGCGGTCGATATTCAGTTGTTAGTACAAATACCAGCTTGTCCGTCGCTCGAAAAACCTTGATTTTCCTGTGTTTTCAAAAGTATCGTTATCTAACCTCAGCTTTTGACCGACCTGACTTCCGGCGCATGATTGAGCTTGCGAAGCACGGAGAAATCAGTTGCATCGTAGTTAAGGACTTGTCTCGCTTCGACAGAGACTATCTTGAAGTTGGCGATTATTTGGAGCATATTTTCCCGTTCCTTGGAATCCGCTTCAAATCAATCAACTATCATTACGACAGCATAAAGCACGAAGGTAAAACGATAGGCATGGACATTGCGTTCCGCAGCCTGATTTATAACTATTACAGCAAGGACCTCTCCAAAAGGGTCAAGTCTGCTATGAACATGAAGCAGAAAGAATGTAACTACATTAATGTAGTCCCGTATGGCTGCAAAGTAGCTCCGGGGAAGAAACATCATCTTATTATTGATGAAGAAACCGCACCGGTTGTTCGCCGGATTTATATGGATGTTATATCCGGGAAATCCTGCACTGCTATCGCAAAGGAGTTGAACACAGAAGGTGTGCCTACTCTTTCCGAGGTCAAGAACATTAAAAGAAGTTTTTCTCACGGAAAGCCTCAATGGACGCATAGAAGTGTTCTTCTTATTGACAATATCAAGTACACTGGTACAATGGTAAATCATACGAGGGAGAGCCGGTTTATCCGCGACAAAAACAAGCGCAGAGTTCAGAAAGAAGAATGGTATATCAAAGAGAATGCCCACGACGCTATTGTTATTACTGAAGAATACGAAGCTGCAATGGCTGCTATTCAAAGACGGCGTAAATCGTCGAGGACAGCCCATAACAGATCAGATCGTGTATTCTTCTGCGCTCACTGCGGTGGGAAGCTCGAAAAAGCCAACGGGACGGTCTTTGCGTGTCCGTCACATCGCTACCGCTACCATGATGAGACACCCTGCGAAAATGTCCATTGGCGCAAAACTACACTTGAAGAAATGATTTTTGAAGCTCTGAAAAAGCAAATCCAGATCGTGAAAGTCGATGTAGACAAGAAGCGAAAATAAGCCCATCGCAAGAGCGGCGAGCTTACAGTTAAACTTTTACTGTTTAAGAAACAGCTTGATGAGATTGACCGGGAGAAGTTCAGCCTGTATGAACAGTATCGGGATAAAGCCCTTACTGCCGAGGAATATCTCTCAGCCAAAGACGCACTGACAACAAAGCAGAATGACCTTAAAGAACAATTTGCAGATTGTGAACATCAGCTTGAGCAAAACCATTTTTCCAAGCCGGCAGCTTCGGAGCAGCAGGACAGGGTAAACGGTTTGAGCGGCTTGCAGACGAACAGCTCAAAGAGCCGAAACCTTTTGATCTATCCGACTTCTTGGAAAATCAAAAAATTTTTTTGCACCTACTTGACATAATCAGATGATTTGGGAAGGGTCGTTATTCCGAAAGAAATCAGAAAAACCTTAAGAATAAGAGCGGTTACCTACTGCTGACAATATTGTTACAGTCGGAAAATGGAAAGGTAGCACTGTTTATCAGGGTTATCAACAGATTTCTAAGTACATAATTTAAAATTTTTCAGGCAGCTATACGGAATTTATTGTTTTATGTCATAAAAAATGTACTAAGGTAAAATGAAATATAGGAAAAGGCGTCGGAAATGATGTCATAATAGAAAAAGAAATAGTAAAAGATATTACATTGTCAATGTCAAGACGTTAGAACTCATATGATAATACCTTAGCTGAAAATCTCTTTTCTATACTCAAAACAGAGTGTATATACAGAACAAAGATCAAAATTTTTGCTGAGGCGAGACAACTGATTCAGCTGAAAACAAAACTGACTCTGCTTGAATTAAGAAGCCGGTTTGTTGCTTAATTTAATTCGCCATAGGTTTTTTGTGCTGTGCGTATAAAGTGGTTGTATCATTTAAACAAAGATAAACTATATCAGAAAAATTTTTGACGTGGATGGGTATGCTTATCTCATGGCTTGTTTTGCATGATATGGGCTTGAAATATTTGTATGCAAACTCAAACTCAAACTTAAGCATAATCAGAATCAATATGTAAAAAACAAGCTTAAAAAGCCTTCGTGAAAATGCTGTCACGAAGGCCTCATCAAATGCGAGAGATGATTTTACTTATTATGTCATTTGCAATTATTTTTATAATATTTAATCAGTACACATTAATTATTTTTAATTCGTTTTCAAGGGCGGAAATATAACTCTTATACTTTTCTATTTCCCTTTCTTTGTTTTCAAATTTGGCGGATATTTCGTTAAATTCGCTGTTTACATCTTTCAGAAGCTCTGTCTGAATGCTTTCCTGTATTTCCTCAAGCCCTTTTTTGAAGGATATTATATTTTTTTCAAGCTCCTTTATGAGAATATTGTAGAATTTTTCAAGGGCGGAGCTGTACGCCCTGCGCAGACTGTCCTTGTCGGAGGAGTTTCTTATCTCCCCACTAAAGCTGGAGGCAATGTTGCTTACGGCTTCTTCGGTTTCGATTTTTATAATAGGAAATTCGATTTTGTTCACAAATCTTTCAACTATTAATATGAAAAGAGAAGCATCATAGTTTTCACTTCCGGTATCGAAATTTTGTTTAACGGTGGAAAGCAGCCTCCTTTTCATCTCCTTTTGACTTATAGTAGACTCAAAGGCGTTTTCTATTTTGCCTGCACATTCCATCACATAATTTCTCAGGCTGTCTGTAATGTCGGAAACGCACAGATAGGTGTAGGTTGTTGTGGTGGTATAGGAATGGGTTTCCTTTCCCAATTTAAAAATCAGAAATTCATATTTATAGGTAGTATAATACTCTTCATGCTGTTCTTCCCCTGTCCTTTCCCGAACATTTTTGTGCTCTCTCAAAGCTGCCCTTATTTCGCCGGTGGTCTTTAGCTTCCGGCTTTCTAACTTTGAAATCCATTCTCCGAATAAAACTGCAATATCAGACTTTATGCTGTTTATCTGAGACTATGCCGCATTTTTCTGTTTTATTATGGCATCCCTGTCATTGCCCGAAAGAAGCTTGAGCTTTTTTTCCGACTTGTTTTTAAAGCCGTTTAAAATCGTTCTGAATTCAGTTTCATTGGTGGGAATAAATTCCTCTATCTTACGTATAAGTATGCTCTCCTTTTGGGCAGCAACCTCATCAAACACTCTTTTTACATCGTCAATATTTCCGATCAGCTTCAGCGTCTCATCAATATCCTCTGAATACGACTCCAAGCGCTTGTACAAATTCTGCTCTTCCTTGTTGTAGTCTGAGGGCGCCTTACCTATCATATTATGCGCAATTGAAGAGACAAACAGAGGCCCCTTACATTCTTTTAGGGTCTTTATGATAACATCGTTGTTTTCTATTAACCTCTCTTTCTCTATCAAGTTTTTTATCTGCCTTCTTGCACTTCCTCTGAGTTTTCGGACTACCTTTTTGCAGGCATCGGGTATATTGTCGGCCTTTGTATCATCCTCGCTGAAGGGGCTGTCCGTTACCTTTACCTTTGGACTTAAAACATCAAATATGGCATCGTCATATTTGCTCGCAATAAGAACCAGCTTTTTTACACCCTTTTCGGGCATCTGAGCAAAAAGAAGATTCGAGTCACTTTGGTCGAGAAAGTACGAGGACTTGCTTAAAAAGAAAACCACATCGCATACCTCTATAAACTCCTTTGTTCTGAGGGTTCTTGAAACAATAGGGTCGTTAAGGCCGGGGGTATCAACTATTGAAAGTCCCTCAAATTCGGGTCTGTTCAGATGCAGCACTACCGCCTTTACAAGGGGAGTATATTTACCGTCCTCGCCCACATAGTCGTTAAGTCTCAGAATAAGGTCGTCATAGGTGTCAAATTCAATGTATTCTTTTTCCCTTTTCGCATACTCATAAGGGTCTATGCTGCGTTTTTTCATCATAGCCATTATTTCCCTTGCAGATGTAAAAACATCGCTGTCATTGTCTATTTTGGCGTTTTCTTCAAGATCCTTCCACTCCTCGAGGTTATAATATTCTATTTCTATACTGTTTTTGTCAGAATATTCCATCTTTGTGAGAGCCGCTGTTTTGGGAGTTGCCGCTTTGGGGAGTATTTCCCTTCCATCAAAGAGCAGAGTGTTTAAAAAGGTCGATTTCCCCGCCTTTACCTGTCCCACAACGCCTATATTCAGCTTTCTGTTTTCACTTAAAAGGTCATTTGACTTTATGCCGAAATTCTTAATAAAAGCCGCAAGATCTTTTATGTCTTTCTCCTCGGCTAAGTCCACAGCCGGAGGCTTAAGTCTTTCTGCCGCAGCACAGATGCTTTCATTAAAGAGTTTTATTCCGGAATAGGTTTTTTCGTTTGAAAATATTTTCATATGTACACCCCCTTATGCTTATTTTTTGCCGCCAAAATATTTTATGACATCTTCCTCATCGTCAAAACAGTTGACTATATAAAAATAGTTGACTATATAGTATTTGTCTTTTTTTTCTCTTTTTTGGTTGAATAAATTGAGCATGTCATGTTTTCCTCCTCTTTGAACGTAATCGGCATAGCTGTATTTACTTTCGGAATAATCTATAAGAACTATGCCGTCTGAGGGTGCCTTTTCATAAATTCTGCCTGAAACTAATTCTTTATCATAATAATGAAGCATATCATTATATTTTTCAATTTTGTGGAATCTATATATTTTTTGCTCGCTTATTATAGCATCTCCGTTTTTTACATAAACAGCAGTTGCCACCTGTTTTTCTTTATCAAAGGGTACAGCTGCTCTTCTTTTAATAAGCCACTCTTCAGGTATGTAGCGTGTAAAAATGCCCAGATATTTTCCGGAGTTTATTTCAAGCTTATCAAGAGGGTCAAAGTTGTTTTTAAGTACACAGGTGACAACGGTTGAGATAAGCCTCATATCCTCCCTGCTGCAGCCCATTGTGCTTGCCACAGTAGTTATAAGCTTTATATTGTCCTCACTGGGCGTACCTCCTAAAGATGCCACAATAAGGGCGTCCGTAATGAGCCACATATAGTATTTGCCCGCATGGTCTATTATATCTCCCGGGGTGTTCTGATTTGTGTCCGCTCCCAACAGCTTTATTTCGCTTGCAGATAAATTATAGTCTGCGCCGTAGGCTACACGGCATATAAACAGAAGCTTGTCCTCGACTTTTTTGGCGTCATTATAAGCAAGCATAGACAAAAACTGAATGTAATATTTTTTTACACTTTCGTCAGCTGCCTTAATCGCCTTATTTTTAATAGGTATTTTTTTGGCAAGTCTCTCTATTTCCTTGAGTTGACTTTCATTTATTTTATTTTTATCGGGCTTAAATTCCTCCAGCTCAACCTCCAAAGCCTTAAGCTGTTCTTCAATTTTTCTGAGCTCAAGCTGTATGTCTGTAATGTTCATAAAATATCCTCCTCGTTATTTGTGCCGCTTATGAAAAATTTGCGCTGTTTATGACTTTGTTGTTATTATTTGCCGTACCTTCTGCAAATAAAGTCCTTTGACTATTATTAGGGTCAATATTATTACCACCGTGGTAATTCCAACAGTTTGCAAATATGCAGTCTGAAACATCTGCATTATTACTTTTACATATAATTTCTGAGGAATAAAAATTTTGTGAATTCCTTGTGATAATATCTGTAAATTTACAGCCCGATATCTCTGTTTTGCAGTCGTCATTTTCCGAATATATTACACCGCCCAAAGGCTTCCAGTCATAACTACTTCTACTGTAGTTATATACGCAGTTTCTGAATTGGCTGTCCTTGATTGATATATAATCAGCTCCGTTGATTGCATCTATTATTCTGTATTTTGAAATAATATCACAGAATAAACAATTATCAATATTTAATTTCTTAACAAAGCTATTAAATCTAAGGCTAACTTTTATTTCACAATTTTTAATATAAACATATTTTGAATTTTTAATTTCAATGTATTTATCGCCATCTTCATCTTCTGTTTCATCTTCTACATTTACAAAAAATAGTTTTTCGTCTGTTAAGTATACCCAGTAGGAGGGAAAAAGATTCAGATAATCCATAATAAAGTCAATCTTAAATTCTTTTGGCATATTATATCCGAAAGAATCCATTTTCTTTTCACCAAGCTCCATCACATATACAGTAAGGGCTGACATAAATTTCATATCTTCTCTGCCTATTTTTAAACTTTCAATAATACCTGCCACAAGCTCTGTCTGCTCCTCACTATATTCTGAAATTGTCAGAAGCAGGAGGGCGTCAAGAGCAAAGCGATATTTTATGGGCTTAGTGCTAAATTCTTCCACAAAGCTTTCAAAATCCTCTGTGCTTATTTCAAGAGCTTCCTTAATATAAAATTTAGAATCGTAATCTGTGCTTATTCCTGCCACAAGTCTGCCAAAAAACGTGGTTTTGGCTTCGTCTGCTTCTTCCCCCTGCAGTATTATAGCAGCAAGCATTTTAAGATAGAGATTTTTGACATAATCCTCCTTATCCTTAAAATATTCATTTTCTATGGGATATCTCTCAGCCTTTGTATTTTTTATATACTCTCTGAGAGCATTTATTTTTTTTATTTCCATATTCCTCCCCCTTATATTTCGCTTATAATTCTTTTATATTCCTCAGTGTTTTTATCGGCTTCAATTAATCGATTCTTCTCAGACTTGATTATGTTAATGAAATTTCTGTATTCCTCGGCATACAAATTGACATCAAACCTTATTTCATCGGGGCTTAAGATGCAGTTGGCTTTTATAATGCCGCTAAGTGCTGAGGCGTACTCACTGCCGCCTGCCTGCTTGTTAAATACGGGCTTTATATCCTCAAAGGTTTCCATAAGCATATCCACAAGCGCCTTGTCCGTCTTTATGCCATTTTTTTTCGTGTATTCCTCAAATATAACAATAGGGTCGGAGGCGTTGTCCTTTATAAGGTCGATATCGCTTGGTTCAGGCATATCTATGCCCACTCTGTCAGCAACTATCTTTATTTCGGTAAAAAATTCGTCCTGAAGCTCCTTTATGCTTTTGCGGATTTCCTTAAGCCCCTCTATGTTCTTCCTTGTGCCATTTATAATAATTTTTATAGGCTCTGTAATTTTTGGGTCTATGTCCTCTGCGCCAAGGTCGGTATAGGAGGAGTTGAGACGCTGCAGCTCTCTGCCTTCGTCTTCTATGGCGTCATCGTAGAAATCACGGCAGCGTGCAAAAATAACCTTGAAATTTTTGGCGAAATTAGTCTCGGAAATTTTCTTGTTCCACTTTGAAATCTGCTCCCTTATCTTATCGCCGTCAAAGCCTTCCTCACGGCTTGAAAAGGCAAACACGTCCACATACCTTATGCCTTTTATTTCAAGGGTGTCTTTTATTTTGGAAACTATGCTGTCGATGTCCTCTTTTGGCTTCTTGTCTGCCTTGGTAAGCACAATGAGCTTTGGTATATCGTCTCTTAATGTCTTTATGAATTTTATATCCTCCTCAGTTATTGTACCCGCGTCCGCCTGTACAAACCAAATTATGAAGTTTGCGGAATTGAGCTGACCCCTTGCTATCTGTTCATCTGTTCTTGCGGTATGATTTTTGTCGTCAGGCTTTGAATAACCGGGAGTATCGAGGAAGGCGATATTTTCATAAATCTGTTTTGGAGTAGAAAGGAATATGCTTTCAAGTATGTGTCCCAATGTTATATCTCCCCCAATATCCACCTTCTCATCGTCATCGTCATAAATATCTCCGAAACCGTGAGAAATCTGCTTTATCTCGTTAAGCTCTATATTCACCTTTTTGTCAAATATATTTATGCCCTGAACCTCGTACTCGCTGCCGTTTACTATATAAGTAGGCACAGATGTGGTAGGGTCTATGTCCTCGGGCAGGGCAGGCTCTCCGTTAAGGGCATTTAAAAAGCTGGATTTTCCGCTTGAAAAGCCGCCGCCGAGAGCCACAATGCTTTTTCCTATAAGCCTGTCATAAAGTATGAAATCCCTGAATTTTTCATATTCATTTTTAAAGTCCATATAAAGCTCATAGTAGTCGGGTGGAGCATTCTTCTTTACTGTGTCGGGTAATTTTTCATTTATAATGTGTTCTATTCTGCCAAGATCTACCTTAAGCTGGGGAGCCCTGTCCTGTCTTACAATATTGCACAGGAGCCTGAACTTTTTAAAAAGCTCTTGGTTTATATCATCATAATAACTCATTTTTAATCTCCTCTATTTCATTTCGATAATTCTGCGCCTTTTCTACTGCCTTTTCTTTTTCCTGCTTGTCAGCGGTGAGCTTTGCCCTTGTGTCCTCAAGAGCCTTCATAAGAGTGGATCTTCTGGTATTTACCTTTTCGTCTACTCTGCTCTTTATTTCAGCTGCTTTTTCCTTTATTGTTGTTTCAATCTGAGGATAAACCTGACTTCTTACCTGTGGGAATACATTGTTGTTAATCTGAGCACGGACTTCGTTTTTCTGATTCTCACTGTTCTTTGAAGAACTAAACATGAAGTTCAGAGCACCAAGTACTACTCCGACTATGACCCCTATTGTTCCGATTATAGGTCCTTTTACATCAATCAAATTAAGTAATTCCGGCACAGCGGTTATCTCGTTTGTTTTCTCTTCAACAGTAATTTCTCCCAAAGTAAGTTGATTTTCAGACACAAATGCGCTGACAACATGATATGCTTTATGCTTATCTTTCCATTTCCACAGATTGTTTTCCCATCTATTGCCACAGTCCCGTGTTTTGTGCGTTCTGTTGATACCCAGTTAATCAGGCATGTTGAAAGTCCGGATGGGTTCAGTTTTTCAAAAACTCGTCTGAATGTATCACTGTCCGGTATGCCATTAGGATGTTCAAGAAATTTCGCCGAATATTCTCGACGACTTTTGTCAAACGTCTCCATATCGGCAAAATTTTCCCTTCCGCATATGACAGTACACAGTCCAATGATAATAATATCTTCAAGCTTATGACGAATGTTTCCATATCCGGTTCACCTTGGTTCACTGATATTTTAGATTCCTTATTTTAATTCTTCAATATTCATATTTTTATTTTACAACTTATTCCCAAAAAAAGTAAATGCTGTTGCCCTTGCTGTCGTGGTGGCTAAGTTTACCTTCGGATCAAAATCTAAGAACACAACGTTCATTGGATTTTAATTAAAATGTGACAATTAAAGTTGCGATTTTCGATATTTTAAAAAGCACTTGTTATGCAGTTTATTTATAAAATTATATGGCAGATATTGACGGCTGGCATTGTCGCATAAAATGTTGTCTTAGGCAAATAATAGATTTACAAGCCGCCAATTTACAGAATTGCAAGTATAAAGATGATTTACAAAAATTTCAGAGACTTGGGACGGCTTTATGAAAATTAATGAAACAAAAATTCAGGAGGTAAGCTATGAAAGCAACAGGCATAGTCAGAAGAATAGATGATTTGGGCAGGGTCGTTATTCCGAAGGAAATCAGAAGAACCTTAAGAATAAGAGAGGGCGACCCGTTGGAGATATTTACGGACAGAGAAGGGGAGATCATACTTAAAAAATATTCGCCGATCGGGGAGCTTGGGAATTTTGCTAAGGAATATGCAGACAGTCTGGCGCAGAATGCGGGGCATATAACCTGTATTGTGGATAAGGACCATATTATTGCCGTTTCGGGAGGGCTCAAAAAGGAACTGTTGGAAAAGCAGATCAGCGGTGAGCTGGAAGAGGTCATCAACAGAAGAAACACTTATTCGGCCACAAGGGAGGAGGCAGGCTTTGTGCCTATTCTGGACGATGATGAGGAGGGCAGCTACAAATATGAGCTTATCACTCCCATAATCTGCGAAGGCGATGTACTTGGAGCGGTCGTTATGCTTTCTGAAAATGACAAGATGGGCGAGGTAGAGGGGAAGCTTGCCGAGACAGCCGCTGTTTTTTTGGGAAAGCAAATGGAACAATAAATTAAAAAAGAAAATCTGCTGCACCGATGTGCGGCAGTACAGTTTACATAACTATCGTTTCATGGCTTTATGATGTTGAGGACGTATCCTGCCGATTATAAGAAGGCTTTTGCAGGCAATTAATTTGGGGGTTTACAACACGGGAGGATATGTGGTATAATTTTCCCGAACCGAATATGTGCTCTCTGCGATCAAAAACAGCGGTTTTGTGTGAGTGTTTCGCAGAGCTTCGACAGAGAAAAAAGCGAAATATGCGCTTATCGTTTGAACAAATTTTCAGATTTTGACTTGATGAGATCTATAGGGCGGCACAGCGGAATTTCGGCATTCTGTCCCGATTGTTGTGGGATGGAGTGTTTTTTGTTACAGATAAATTTATACTGTCATATAACCGACAGCAAGGCTGATGCGGGTTATAAAAACCTTTGCGGCGCAGTATAGGTGTTGTAAAATTCACAACGGTGAAGCTTGTCGGCTGC
Source organism: uncultured Clostridia bacterium (assembly GCA_947630725.1). Taxonomy (GTDB): domain Bacteria; phylum Bacillota; class Clostridia; order Lachnospirales; family CAG-274; genus JAJQCI01. The sequence continues at coordinate 215,696 of CANRIS010000003.1, read as the reverse complement.
GGCAGAGCGGCGTGAGCTGCGTAAGTATATATTTGACTTATAATTAACGAGGTGGAATTATGTCGGAAAAGAAAAAAACAATTTTAAGTCTCATGCAGCCTTCGGGAGAGGTCTCTTTGGGAAATTATCTCGGGGCGCTTAAAAACTGGCAGAGGCTGAGCCTTGAATATAACTGTATCTATGCCATTGCGGATCTTCATACCCTTACGGTAAGACAGCAGCCGGAGGACAAAAGAAGATGTTCGAGAGAGGTTCTTGCGCTTTTTATTGCACTTGGGCTTGACAAGGGCGAAAATCTTGTGTTTGCGCAGTCCCATGTGTCGGCTCATGCAGAGCTTGCGTGGGTGCTTAACTGCTTTACCTATATGGGCGAGCTTAACCGTATGACCCAGTTCAAGGACAAATCAGCAAGACACGCAGACAATATAAACGCAGGACTTTTTACCTATCCCTGTCTTATGGCGGCGGACATTCTGCTTTATCAGGCCGATCTTGTGCCTGTAGGTGAAGATCAGCGTCAGCACCTCGAAATAACCAGAGATATTGCCGAAAGATTCAACAATATATACGGCGATGTATTTACCATACCCGAAGCATATATAGGAAAGACCGGAGCCAGAATTATGGGACTTCAGGAGCCTACCAGAAAAATGTCAAAGTCAGAGAGCGCAAATGCAAACAACATTATACTGCTGAGTGATGATCTGAAACAGACAGCCAATAAAATAAAGAGAGCCGTTACTGATTCCGACAACTCCGTAAAGGCCGATCCCGAAAAACCGGGAATAACAAATCTTCTGAATATATATTGTGCCGTAAGCGGCAAAAATATTGCCGAGGCCGAAAAAGAATTTGAAGGCGTTGGATACGGAGCCTTCAAGGCAGCCGTTGCGGACGCTGTATGCGAGGAGCTGAGACCCGTAAAGGAAGAATACGAGAGAGTTCTTAAGGACAAGGCTTATGTTGACAGCGTAATGAAAAACGGAGCAGAAAGAGCAAACAGACTTGCATACAGAACGCTTGGAAAGGTATACAAAAAAGTTGGACTTTTGCCACGGCTTTAAAGACTTAAAAACTTTATCTGTTTTGCAAACCTCGGATACAGACAACAGCGTAAACTATTACGATGCGGTAAATTTAAAAAAATAAAAGAAATGCCGAAGCATTTCTTTTACGGCGTGTCGGCAAAGCCGACACGCCGTGGAACCCCGTGCGCAGCACGGGGTTCTTTCCTTTTTCCCGTGCCGCTTCAGCGGCACGGGAAGCTGCGGCCGGCCGCTTTAGCGGCGGCAGGTTTTTGGGAATAAAATTATGACGTAAAATCAATTATGCCGTTGGCTATACCTACGGCGCAGTCCTGTCTGAAGGACGGCATAGAAAGGAGAGCCGCCTCGGTGGGGTTTGTCACAAACGCAAGCTCCACCAATATGGCAGGCATATTTGTAAGGCGAAGAACAGCAAGATTTCTTGCAAAGGTTCCTATATTGCGCAGATTTATTTCGGCAACAAGAGCGTCGTTTACCGTTTCGGCAAATCTCTGCGCCGTGATTCCCTCTCTGTAATAGAATGTTTCTGTTCCTCCTATGTCGGGATCGGGATTTGAGTTGCAGTGTATGCTTACAAAATAATCGGCTCCGAAGTTGTTGGCTCTTGACGCTCTTTCGGCAAGACTTACGGTTTCGTCTCCCGTGTGTGAATATTCTATGTCATAACCATTTGCGGCAAGCAGCTCTCCCAGGCGGAGAGATACGTCCAGATTTATGTCAGCCTCTCTTATTCCGCCTATTCCTATTGCTCCGGGGTTTGTTCCTCCGTGACCGGGGTCAATGAAAATTCTCATAAAATCAACTCCTTTATATATAATTATATTAATTTCATAAAAAAATGTGCAGTACATATCTGCAAACGGTTGAACACATTGTAAAAAAATAGTATAATCAAAGTGATATAATAAAGATACAAGAACAAAAAACCAAAATAAATTTCACATTATACGCCCTATAAATTTGAAATTTAGTACATTCAGTCGTTTTATGATATTAAAAAAGGAAGTGTGTACATATGAAGCTTATTCACTGCTCTGATCTGCATCTGGATTCAAAAATGGAAACCAATCTCACTGCCGATAAGGCCTCGGAGCGAAACCGTGAAATTCTCGGAGGCTTTGGCAGAATGGTCGAATATGCCGTCAGGGAGGGAGTTGGCGCAGTTTTGATTTCGGGAGATATGTTTGACACCTCTCGTGTCACAAAAAAAACAGCCGACTTTATACTCGATACCATCAAAGAGGCTAAAGAAATAGACTTCTTCTATCTTAGGGGAAACCATGACGAAAGCGCAAAAGCCTTTTCGGGCAGAAAACTTCCCGAAAATTTATATATGTTTTCCGAAAAATGGAAGAGCTATCGCAGGGGACAAATCGTCATTTCGGGCATAGAGCCTGTCTCTGAGGATTATGGGGAAATATACGATATGCCGGAGCTTAACTGTTACGATATAAATATAGTTATGCTGCACGGACAGGCAGCGTCTCGTACGGGCAGAGAGCTTATAGACATATCGAGGTTAAAGGATCGCTTTATTGACTATATCGCTCTGGGACACCTCCACAGCTACAGATGCGAAAAGCTTGACGCCAGAGGCGAGTGGTGCTACTCGGGCTGCTTTGAGGGCAGGGGTTTTGACGAATGCGGCAGCAAGGGCTTTGTAGTTCTTGAAACCGAAAACAACATTATCAGACACGAGTTTGTACCCTTTGCGCAAAGACAGCTTTATGAAATAAAGACCGACATAAGCGGTCTGTCAACGCTTTCTGAGATCAGAAGGGCTTTGGAGACTTCTGCCGAGGGCATATCTGAGCGCAGTCTTGTGAGCTTTGTTCTTACAGGCTCATACAGACCCGATACTCAGAAGGATATAAAGTATTTTCTTTCCGAAATGCAAAGAAAGTTCTATTTTGTAAAGATAAGAGATGAAAGCAGGCTTTTTATAGACAAAAACGACTACAGATACGACAAAACAATAAAGGGAGAGTTTGTGCGGACTGTGTTGGATTCGGACTATACCGATGATCAAAAGGATCGTATCATCTGTATGGGCATACAAGCGCTGAGTGGGGAGGAGATAGTTTTATGAAGCTTATAAGCTGTCACATAGAAAATTTTGGCACGCTGTCCAAAAGAGATTTTACATTTTCGGACGGCCTTACGGTAATAAAGGAAGAAAACGGCTTTGGCAAAACCACTCTTGCGGATTTTATAAAGGCTATGTTTTATGGTCTACCCAAAAGCGGCCACAGAGATCTGAGACAAAACGACCGAAAGCGCTATGTCCCGTGGAATGGAGGCAATTTCGGAGGCAGTCTTGTTTTTGAAACGGGAGGGAAAAAATACAGAATCGAAAGAACCTTCGGAAAAAGCTCGTCCTCCGATGGATTCAAGCTCTTTGACAGCAATACAAACAGAATAAGCGGCGATTATTCAAAAAATATAGGAGAGGAGCTTTTCGGGCTTGACTGCGGCTCTTTTATGCGCAGCGCATACATACCCCAGCTTTTCAGAGACTCCTCGTTCGGAACCGACAAAATAAAGGAAAAGCTCATAGGCTCCGTCAGGGATGAGGATCCCTCCGTAGGCCTTGAGGCTGCCGTTGATGCCATAAAGAAAAAAAGAACTTCTTTGAAGCTGTATAAGGGAAGGGGCGGCAGCATTGACGAAACAGAGGACAGCCTGTCGGATGTCCGCATAAGTATAGACAGAGGAAACGAGGCTCGGAAAAGGCTTGAAGAAAGGCTTGTCAAACACAGCGAAATACAGAAAAAAATAAAAGAAAAAAAGACCGAGACCGATAATATCCGTCATCAGATTGACGAAAGTATGGAATATGGAAAAAATGAGCTGCTTATAAAGGAAAACAAAAGGCTCCAAGATGAAAAAAAGGACATAGAGACAGAAATATCAAAACTGAATGAAAAATACTCGGGGGGATTTCCCGATGAAGGTGAAATTTCCGAACTGCGGAAAATTGCAGGCGAGTTGGATATGATCGAAACACGATCTCCTCAAAAGTCCGTTTCAATGCCTGCCGAGCTTGAGTCAAAATTCCGAAACGGTCTGCCTTCCGAGGAGGATATAAACAAATACAGAAAAAAGTATGACGAATTTATATCCGCCGACACAGAGCTTTCGGGTATAGGATTGTCAGAACCCGATGAAAAAGAGCTTTCGGAGCTTGAAAGCTTTTTCTCTGTGGGAAAACCTGACGATAATGAGCTTGACAGACTGGACAGTGACGAGGCGGCTCTGTCCGAAATGAAGATAAAGCTTGATTCCTACGGGCTTTCTCCCGATGAAAGAAATGAGTTTTCGGAGCTTGAAGAATTTTTCAAAGACAAAGTGCCCGAAAAAAGTGATATAGAGGAAGGCCGCAAAAAGCTTGAAAGTATAGAAAGTCTGAAACAAAAGGGAAAAGGGGACTTTATATCGGCGGATAAAGACCTTGTCGGCGCTGAAAGACCGCTTGCTCTGAGAGGAGCCGTATTTATGGTTCTTGGTGTCGGCTTGGCTGCGGCAGGCATATTTTTGCTTCTTATGTCGGCACCTGTTTTTGCGGCGGTTCTGCCCATAGGTGGAATTGTTGTCTTTCTTTGGGGCTTAAGGCTTGTGCTTTTGTCGTCATATAAAAGCAAAGCCCACGACAGCTTTTCCGACAGGAACAACGGCGCAGACCAAAACGAAGGAGAGGCTGCGGAGCTTGAAAAAGAGCTTGACGATTTTCTGCTCATATATTTTTCGGATATTTCTTCGCCTATATATGACCTTACATTGCTTGACACAAGGCTCGAACGGTTTTTGAATCTTTCAAGAAGAAAAAACGAGCTTGAAGAAAAATTTTCAGAGGAACAGAAGAAATATATTGACGAACAGAACAAGCTTGGGGATTTTTTGCGCAGGTATTATGGAGACGGCTTCGATATAAAAAACGCCCGCAGCTTTATTTCGGATCTCAGACAAAAAAGACGGGACTGTTTAAGGCTTGAAGAAAAAAGAAGACTCAGCTTGGATAAAAAAACAGACTGCGAGGAGAGAAAGGACAGTCTTGGCTCCGATATAGAAGCGTTTCTTAAATCCTATTACAGCGATGGCGTTGAATCGGTACACTATTCTAAGCTTTTGTCGGATTTGCAGAGAGATTCTCAGGAATACCGCAGCATATCCGACAAAATAGAGGAACAAAAAACCTCTGAGCGTGACGAAAAGGAAAAAGCCGACAGCCTTAAGGCGGAATTTGACGGCATTTTGAAAAAATACGGCATAAGCCCTCAACGTCCTTACAGGGATTTTATTAACGCAGTGTATGCTGACTTGGTAAAGCTTTCGGAGCTTAAAAACAATAAAAACAAAAACAGTATTTCAATAGAAAAATTTGTGGAGGAAAACGGCGATGTGTCAGGGATAATCATCCCGACAGATTATGTCGATGCCGATACGCTGAGAGAGCGTGAGACTTCCGCACAGGAGGAGCTTGACTCTCTGTCCAAAAAAGAGTTGGAGTGCCTGCGAAATATAGAGGCTCTCAGAGAAGAAGCCGAAAGCCTGCCCGCCTATGAGGACGAGCTTGAAAGGTTGGAGCAAAGGCTCGGAGAGGACAAAAACAAACAATATCTCCTTGACGAAACTATAAAAATGCTCCAAAAGGCAAACGACAATCTTTCCTTAAGCTATACCGCAGCCGTGCGTGAAGGGTTCAGAACCTATGAGGCTTTTCTCTCCGCAGAGAGCGAAGGCGAGGTATTTATATCTCCCGATCTTAAGGTTGAGCTTGAAAGAGCAGGGGCATCAAGAGATCTGGGATATTTCAGCGCAGGCAGCGCAGACATCGTTATGCTGTGCATAAGGCTTTCGCTTGTGGACGCTATGTTTGAAAACGAAAAGCCGTTTATAATACTTGACGATCCGTTTGTAAATCTTGACGACAGGCACACCGAAAGGGCGCTTGAAACCCTCTCAAGGCTTTCGGAGGACAGACAGATAATATATCTTGTGTGCAACAGCAGCAGAGTCCCGACAAATACAAATAAATAACCTGCCTGCCAAGGATCGCCCCGAAAGGGTCAGTGACGGCGAACGGCATAAAAAACGGGAGAACCGATGCTCTCCCGTTTTTATATTTTATGGCGTTTTTTACAGAGCGGCTATAATTTCTTCAAGCTCCTTTTCGTTAAAGTCATAGTCGGTGTTGCAGAAGTGACAGTGTACGTTGGCTTTTTTGTCCTCTGCGAGGATCTGCGAAAGCTCCTTTTTGCCTACCTTCATAAGAGCCTGTATGACCTTCTCCCTTGAACAGCCGCATTTGTACATTACCTCTTTTTTATCCATTATTTCGGGGTCAAAGTCCTTAAGCACCCTCATAACAATATCCTCTGCGCTCATTTTGTCGCCGAACATAGCTGTGACCGAGGGGATAGCTCCCAAGCGGCGTTCAAGCCTTTTTATAGTGTCCTCGTCCGCTCCGGGAAGGAGCTGAAGTACAAATCCTCCTGCATATTTTATGCTGAGATCCTTGTCCACCAGAACTCCCAGCGCAACCGCCGAGGGGGTCTGTTCGCTTTTTGTGAAATAATATGTGAAGTCCTCTGCGATCTCTCCCGAAATAAGAGGCACCTGTCCCACATACGGCTCCTTAAGTCCGAGATCCTTTATTACAACGAGGCTGCCGTTTCCCACGGCTCCGAAAACATCCAGCTTTCCGAATTCATTCAAGGGTATATCCACATATGGGTTGTTTGCATATCCCTTTACACAGCCGCTTGCATCCGCCGTTACGGTAATACCTCCTATGGGGCCGTCACACTTTATCTGCACGGTGAGAACGTCTCTTTCGTCCTTAAGCATAAGCCCCATTATTGAGGCTGCCGTGAGGGTTCTCCCTAAAGCAGCCGAAACCACGGGAGCAGTGTTGTGCAGGCTCCTTGCCTTTTCCACAACGTCCTTTGTATCCGCAAAGAAAAATCTTATGTTTCCGCCATCGGCGGTTCCTCTGAGTACATAGCTCATTTTATACCAATTCCTTTCCCGATATAAAATATATTCTTTCTGTTGTATCTGTTACCTTGCCGAGGGTGTCGGCATCGGCAGTCTCATAAACCTTAAAGCCCGATTTTTCGAGAAGATTCCTTATTTCCTCCTCGGTGTATCCTCGTTCCCGGTGCAGCTCCTCATATCTTGAATATCTTCCGTCTTCGTCCTCTATAAAAAGATTTACATAATATCTGCATATATTGTCCTCGTCGTCATAGAAGTTTTCGCAGGTAAACGCCGAGCGCTCATCGGTACTGCAAAAGCTGCCGTCTCCTAAAATGCTTCTGAGCTTGTGGCGGCTGTTTATGTCGAATATAAAAAGTCCTCCCGCAGCAAGGTTTTTTCGGCAGCTTTCAAACACAAGCCCCAGCTCTTCGGGATCGGTTATATAGTTTATACAGTCGCAAAGGGATATAATGACGTCAAAGGCAAAGGGAGCCTCAAAGCTTTTCATATCCTGCTGCGAAAACACTATGCCAAGTCCCTCGTCAAAGGCCTTTGAGGACGCCTCGGCAAGCATATCGGCGGATATGTCTATACCCGTTACGTCAAAGCCCTTTTTTTTAAGCAGTATGGACATAGTGCCTGTTCCGCAGCCGAGATCGAGCACGGTTCTGGGGTTATTGCAGTATTTTTTCATATAAGAGCATATATTATCGAGCCATTTTTCGTATGGCACATCCTCCATATAGAGGTCGTAAAGAGATGCGAGAGTTTCGTACATATGGTGAGGGCTCCTTGTGATTTTTTGTCTGTCGGCTCTTATGACAAAAATGCCGGCCGGACTGAAAAGCGCAGCGAATTGACTTAAGGGCGCTTTCTTATAATATACCGTAAAAATTTAAAAATAACAAGACTTTTTTGAAAAGCTGTGATATAATGAATCTATGAAATATGATAATATAAAAGAGGCAATATTTCTGAGCCGCCCCAACAGATTTATAGCCGAGGTCATTACAGAGGGCAAAAAAGAAACCGTACACGTCAAAAATACGGGCAGATGCAGGGAGCTGCTTGTGCCGGGGGCGAGGGTGTATATACAGAAATGCGATAAGGCAGGCAGAAAGACAGGCTATGACCTTATTTCGGTATATAAGGGAGATATGCTTGTCAATATGGACTCTCAGGCACCCAACAAGGCTGTCGGGGAGTGGCTGCTTAAGGGCGGGTATTTTTCTCCCGATGTCATAAAGGCCGAATGTACATACAAAAGCTCTCGGATAGATTTTTATATCGAGGAGGGCGAAAGACGTATTTTTATAGAGGTAAAGGGAGTTACGCTTGAAAACCACAGGGCGGCGTCATTTCCCGATGCCCCGACCGAAAGGGGGACAAAGCACTTAAGGGAGCTTGAATCCGCTGTAGATGAGGGGTATGAGGCATATGTTTTCTTTGTTGTGCAGATGAAGGGCATAATATATTTTGAGCCTAACAGAGAAAACGATCCCGAGTTTTCCGCAGAGCTTTGCAGAGCCTGTGAAAAGGGTGTAAAAATTCTTGCATATGACTGTGTTATAACAAAAGAAGAGATGACTATTGACAAGGAGATAGAAATAAGGCTGAAATAAGGGTGAATAATATGGATTTGTTTGAATATCAGGCTGAAAAAGCCGTAAAATACGAGGCTCCTCTTGCGGCGAGGATAAGACCTGTGAGCTTGGAGGAGTTTGTCGGACAGGAGGATATTGTCGGGGAGGGAAAGCTACTGTACAGAGCGATAAAAGCCGATAAGCTTTCATCGGTCATATTTTATGGCCCTCCGGGAACGGGAAAAACCACGCTTGCAAAGATAATCGCCAACACCACAAGCAGCCGTTTTGAGCAGATAAACGCTACAACGGCGGGTATCAAGGATATAAAGGATACCGCCGCAAGAGCAAGACGGTATCTGGGGCTTGACGGAAAAAAGACCATATTGTTTATAGACGAGATACACCGTTTCAACAAAAGTCAGCAGGACGCGCTTTTGCCCCATGTGGAGGAGGGCGTTATAGTGCTGGTGGGAGCCACTACCGAAAATCCGTATTTTGAGGTCAACAGGGCGCTTTTGTCGAGGAGTATTATATTTCAGCTCAAAAAGCTTACGGGGAACAATATAAAGGAAATACTTAAGAGAGCGGCAGCCGACAGCGAAAAGGGGCTTGGAGCATACGGAGCGGAGCTTACCGAGGAGGCATTGGATTTTTTGGCTGATATGGCTGACGGAGATGCAAGGGTTGCTCTGAATGCCCTTGAGCTTGGAGTGCTGACCACCGAAAAGAATCCTATGGGCAGGATAGTGATAGATCTGTCGGTGGCGCAGGAGTGTATTCAGAAAAGGGCTCTTAAATACGACAAGGACGGAGACAATCACTATGACATTATTTCGGCATTTATAAAGAGTATGAGGGGGTCGGATCCCAACGCTGCGGTGTATTATCTTGCCAGAATGCTTGAAAGCGGAGAGGATCCCAAGTTTATTGCAAGGCGTATAGTCATATGCGCAAGCGAGGACGTGGGTATGGCGGATCCGAGGGCGCTCTGCGTAGCTGTGGCGGCTGCCCGCGCAGTGGAATTTGTGGGAATGCCCGAAGGAAGGATTCCCTTAAGCGAGGCCGTGTGCTATGTGGCATCGGCTCCCAAGTCGAACGCATCGTATATGGCTGTCGAAATGGCTGCCGAGGACGTAAGAAACAAGGATATAATGACTATACCGCCTTATCTTAAGGACGCAAACTACAGCGGACATAAAGAACTGGGCAACGGCATAGGATATAAATATGCCCACGACTATGAAAATCATTATGTTGAGCAGCAGTATCTCCCCGATGAGCTTAAGGACGCAGTATATTATGAGCCTACCGAAAACGGATATGAAAAACAGGTCAGAGCATATTTTGACTTCATAAAACAAAAAACAAATAAATAAATACCAAACAATTTGCTGCGGGGATCGTATTATTATATGTACGATCCTCTGTTTCATAATTTTTAATAATTTTGGATATTGATTGTTAATAAATTGGTGAGATAATACAGTAAAAGCGTTGTTTCAGGATCGCAGTCGCCGCAAAAGTTGCAAAAATCCGAAAAAGTCTCCGCATAAGCCGCCACAGGTAAGGCGATTTTTTATGTTGACAGTACCCGAAAAGTCCTGTCCGAAGGATATGGCGGTGTGAGCAGGACAAGCGGACTGAGCCTTTGATGGCTTATCGAATTATTTATTATGTTATTTATTTTATATAATCAATTTTATATAATTAAAAATATTATTACCAGAAAAAACAAGGAGGAAAAGTATGAAATTCCGTTATAAGATCATGGTTTTGGCGTTGGCTTCCGTTATGGCTGTCGGCTGCGGAGGAAAGAAAGACGGCCCCGAGGGACAGGGACACGGTGGCCCCGGCGGTCCCGGCGGAGAAGCACAGAAGGAGGCTACGGCTGTTTATGCCGATAATCCCAACGTGGGGACAATAAGAAACCAGTATACATATTCGGGTACCATATCCCCCAACGAACAGGTTACCGTTGCAGGCACCGTACAGGGAAAGGTAGCGACCGTAAACTATGATGTAGGCGACTCGGTCAGCGCAGGAGCCGTACTTTATACGATGGATACATCTTCTTTAAATAATGCCGTAAGGAGCGCTGAGGCAAGCCTTAATGCAGCAAGGACATCCCTTAAGCAGACCGAAGGCGGAGCCGTTCAGACCCAGATAAACAACTCAAAAAATGCAATAACGAGCTGTGAAACTGCGGTCGAAAATGCCAAGGTAGGACTTGACAGCGCAAGAGTGGCTCTCGAAAAGGCTCAGAGCGACTATGACACAAACAAACAGCTTTTCGATGTGGGAGGAATATCGCAGGATACCCTGACTACTCTTGAAAACGCTCTTACTCAGGCAAAAAACAATTATACAAACGCAGAGCTTGGACTCAAAAGCGCAGAGGACTCCCTTGCTCAGGCGCAAAGCTCCTATGACATACTTGTCAATCAGACCATAGGCGAAAACAAGGAGTCGGCTCAGAATGCCGTAAACTCGGCTCAGATAGCCCTTGACTCGGCGAGAAAGAATCTTTCGGACGCCGCCGTAGTCAGCCCCATTTCGGGAACCGTCCTCGAATGTAATGTTACCGCAGGAGCGACCCTTTCTACAAACGCTCCATTTATAATAATAGACCAAAGCACCGTAAATGTTGAGGTAAATGTTTCCGAACAGATAATTTCGGCTCTCAGCATAGACAGCTCCGCCGATATAAGCGTTTCCACACTGAACAATTCATTCACGGGTCACGTTACGGAGCTTGCTCCCGGCGCAAACTCTGACGGTACATATACGGTAAAAATAAATATAGACAACTCCGATGGAAAGCTCAAATCGGGTATGAGTGCAAAGGTAGCCTTCGACAAGGAGATCAGCACAAATGCAATGGTTCTCCCGAGAGACGCTGTTCTTGACGAGGACGGAGAATATTATGTATTTGTTGCCGATGGCGATACCGCTGCAAAAAAAGCCGTTGAGATAGGCGTTGACGGAGGCAGCGAGATAGAAGTCACAAGCGGCATAGAGCCCTCGGATCTTGTTATAACAAAGGGTCAGACATATCTTACGGACGGAGCTCCTCTCAACGTAGTAAAAATTAACGGGGAGGTCGTTTCAGAATGACAAGAAGTTCTATAAAAAGACCTGTCACCACCTGTATGGTAGTTCTTGTGGTGCTTATGCTCGGTCTTGTTGCCTACAACAACCTTGATCTTGAGTTTATGCCCTCGGTAGATCTGCCTGTGGCTATGGTTATGACGCAGTACAGAGGCGCAGGCCCCGAAGAGGTCGAGGAGCTTGTCACAAAGCCTATCGAATCTACGTTATCGACCCTTACGGGCGTGGACACCATAACCTCTCAGTCCTCGGAGGGAAGCTCAATGGTTGTGGTAATGTTTGTGGACGGTACCGATCTTGATACCGCCGTAAACGATATGAGAGACAAAATGGAGGGCGTAACGAGAATGTTGCCCGATGATGCCGAGGATCCGTCCATAATGAAGATGGATATGGACGCAAGCACCTTCAACATAGGCGTAACCTCGGACAATATGGACATAGCCACACTTTATGACTATGTTGATGAAAATGTCACCAACTATTTTGAAAGACTTGAGGGCATAGCGTCCGTATCGCTTAACGGCGGTGTGGATAAAGAAATACAGATAATGCTCAGTCCCGAAAAAATGAGCCGTTACGGACTTACAATATCTTCCGTGTCACAGGCTCTTGCTCAGGAAAATCAGGATACCTCGGCAGGCACCTTAAAACAGGGCTCTCAGGATATGACGATGCGTGTCGCAGGCTCATTTGAGGACATTGAGGATATAAAGAATATATACATAAGCACAAGCGGCGGAAACGGCCTCCTCCTTAAGGATATTGCGGATTCAATAAAGGAGGTCGAGCTTGACAGAGACAGAATAGCTATCATAAACGGCAGCGAGGGTATAAGCCTGGAGGTATCCCTTGCTTCCGACGGAAATCTTGTTGAAATATCCGACAAGATCCTTGAAACCATAGACGAGCTTGAACAGAAGTTTCCCAATCTGCACTTTACAATGCTTTCGACTACATCGGATTATATAAAGAATTCTATCCACAACGTAGTCAACACATCATTTCAGGCGGCTATCATAGCTGTGCTTGTTCTTCTGTTCTTCCTACAGAACTGGAAGTCGGCTCTTGTTATAGGTATATCTATCCCCACATCAATAATGGCTACCTTCGGCGTAATGTATGTTTTGGGAATGACCATGAACATCAAATCTATGGGCGGCGTTGTTATAGGTATAGGTATGCTGGTAGACAACTCGGTCGTTGTTCTGGAAAATATATATAACTTCAAGACAAAGGGCTTTTCGGCGTCCGAGGCGGCATATTACGGCACGAAAGAGGTTGCTCTCGCCGTTGCCGCATCTACGCTGACAACCGTTGCGGTATTTGCTCCCTTCCTTTTCATAGGCGGAACCATGGGACAGATGCTGAAAGACATTTGCGTAACCATATGTGTGGCTCTTCTGGCTTCGTATGCCGTTTCGGTCACCTTTGTGCCGTCAGCCTGCGCCTTTCTTATGGCGAATGACGACAGAGAAAGAGTCCGTCCGAAAAAGGTCACAGTGTTTACAAGGATAGGAAGAAAGATAAACGGCGCTCTCGACAGGCTCGACCATGCGTACAGCCGTCTTGTGAATCTGTGTCTTAAGCACAGAATAATCACGGTTATTGCGGTAGTTATTGTGTTTATAGCGTCCCTTATGTCATATTTTACACTGGATATGGATCTTATGACGCAGGCCGATGAAGGCAGCCTTTCCGTAACGGCAAGAATACCCGAGGGCTATGATTTTGATTACAGCTACGGTATACTTGAAGAAATGATGGAAAAGATAGGCGATATACCCGAGACTGAAAGCTCCTTCGCCATGGTCGGCGGCTCCAATGTAATGATGATGTATAACCTTGTTTCTTCGGACGAAAGAGACAGAAGCACCGATGAAATAGTTGAGGAAATAAAAGAAAAGGTAAAGGACATCGCAGGAGCCGAAATAACGGCGTCCTCGGGCTCAATGGCTATGGGCTCGTTTGGCGGAGCGGGCAGCTTTACGCTAACCATATACGGCGATGAAACAGAGACGCTCAGACAGATAAGCGACGACCTTATCGAAAAGATAGAGAAGATAGACGGAGCCTATAATGTAAGAAGCTCTATGGATGACGGAACGATACAGACAGATATTATCGTTGACAGGGCAAAGGCAGCAAACTACGGCATAAGCTCGGCAGCGATAGCCTCTGCGGTAAATACATCAAATTCGGGTACCGTGGGTACTACCCTTAAATCAAACGGTATCGAAACGGATATAAGAGTAATGTATCCCGAGGACTATATCGAATATGTAAAGGACCTGTATTCTATGACCGTTAAAACGGGCACGGGAGCGGAGATTCCTCTTACAGAGGTGGCGGACATATCCGTCAGCGAGGTTCCTCAGAGAATAACGAGAGAAAATCAGCAGAGATTTATAAATATCACAGGCTCCATCACGGGAATGTCCACAAGCGAGGTACAGACCCTTATTTCCGACAAAATAAGCGACTATGTTTTCCCCGAAAACTACAGATATGAATTCGGCGGACTTCAGGAATATATGGACGAGGCTTTCAAAGATCTGTTTACCGTCATTGTTGTGGCTATAATACTTGTATTTATGATAATGGCGTCTCAGTTCGAGTCACTTATTCAGCCTACGATAGTTATGTTTTCTATGCCCATATCCATTACGGGCGGTATGTTGGGACTTTTCCTGACAGGTATGAACATCACTTCATACGCTTATATGGGCTTTATAATGCTGGTCGGTATGGTCGTAAACAATGCCATCGTACTTGTTGACTATACAAATCAGCGGCGGCTTGAACACGGTATGAGCTGTCATGAGGCTCTTGTGGAGGCGGGCAGGTCAAGACTGAGACCCATACTTATGACAACGCTTACGACAGTGCTCGGTATGGTGCCTATGGCGTTGGCTCTGTCGGAGGGTATGGAAACTCAGCAGTCCATGGGCGTTGTTATAATATTCGGACTTACGCTTTCAACGCTTGTTACGCTTGTGTTCATACCTGTCGTATATTCGCTTGCAGACAGTCTGCTGAGACGTATGAGGAGAATATCAGCAAGATTTTCGCCTTATGCCGATGCTCTTGATGACAAGTATGACAAGGCTGTAAAAGCATACAGAGAAAAAGAAAACAGGGGAATGTATTAAAAGGAGGAATTTTTGTGAAAAAGAGAAAAAGAATTTTGCCGATACTGCTTGCATCGGCGCTTGCTATCGGAACAATGAGCGCACCTGCCTATGGAAAGGGCTATGATGTAAGCGCAAACAAAAAGAAAACCTCGGCTTCGGTACACGGAGTGGGAAACGGCTCGTTTCCTCAGCTTGAAGAGGGTCAGGCTATGACGGTTGACGCCGCCACAGAAAGAGCCATTATGAGAAGCACCACCATAAACAACTATCGTGACAGCATAAAGGTGGCTGAGGATCAGCTTGACGATGTTATTGTATACCGCAGGGTCAGCGAGGACTGGAACACCACAAACAACTATGCAATATCCTATCAGACCCTTACTTCGCAGGTCGATACTCTGAACGAAAAAATCGAGGCCGAAAAGGAATCTCTGAGGTTCCGCATAGAAACCTGTTTTACAAATATAATAGAGGCAAAAAACAGGCTTGCCATATATGACGAAAACATAGATCTTGCGTCCAGAAGTCTCGATATATCCAAAAAGCAATATGAGCTTGGCAGCCTGAGCAAGTCTCAGTATGACACTGCCGTACAGAATTATAACAGCATTGTTTCGGGAAAGACTGCCCTTGAAAATCAGATCGAATCGAACTATACCGAGCTGAACACCATACTTGACTATAACGTAGGCGCAGAATATCCCGTTGAGATAGGAGAGATAGAGTATACCTTGGTGGATCCCGGCACGCTCAACGTAAGAGTGGCTGCGGCTACATCAAACGCAAACGTAAACATCGCCGCTCTTGACAGAACCGCAAAGGTAGCCGAATTTGCCCTCGACCGCCATTCGGATTTCCGCTCCACCACATCGAGAGTGCAGAGAGAGGCTGACGTCTATTCGGCCACAAGCGCGCTCAGCGATGCAAAGCTCAGATATGAGGGTGCCGTAAAGACCCTGTATGACAACATAAAGCTTATTGAGGAGAATTATAAGACTCTTAACGATCAGTTGACGAACCTCAACAACAACATAAGCATATATGAAAAGCAGTATGAGCTGGGACAGATAACAAAGCTTCAGCTTGACAACTACTACTACAGCCAGAAGGATCTCGCAAACAGCATTCAGGAGGCTCTTTATTCGCACTATCTTCTCGTAAAGCAGTACGAAAATCCTAATCTTTTGTCATAAAATAAAACGATCGGGATAGGCTTTTGGGGGAGGCCTGTCCCTTCATTTATCATAAGAAAAGGTTCATAAGAAAAGGTGATTTATATGGACAGAAAATATACTATTCTTGTTGCTGACGACAATGCCGAGATAAGAGAGGTTCTGAGAGTTCTTCTTGAAAGCGAGGGCTATGACGTTGTAGAGGCCATAAACGGCGAGGACGCAGTAAACAAAGCCGATGAAAATATATCGCTCATTATTCTGGACGTTATGATGCCCGTCAAGGACGGATATAAGGCCTGCACCGAAATAAGGGACAAGACTATGGCGCCCATACTTTTTCTGACGGCAAAAACCGAGGATTCGGACAAGACCATGGGCTTTTGTCTCGGCGGGGACGACTATATGGTTAAGCCCTTCTCCTTCGCCGAAATAGTGGCGAGAGTTAAGGCTCTGCTCAGAAGATATTATATATATAAAAACGGCGGACAAGATTCCGGCTCCAAAATAATAAAAATAGGCGATCTCGTCATCGACACAAACACCAACTCAGTCACCGTGGGAGGAAGTGAGGTCATTCTCACCGATCTTGAATACAATATACTTCTTCTCCTTGCCTCAAACCGAAAAAAGATATTTACAAACCAGAATATTTATGAGTCGGTATGGAACGAAATGTATGTTTATTCTGCAAGCAACACCGTGACGGTTCATATAAGAAAGCTGAGGTCAAAAATCGAAAAGGATCCTCAGAATCCCAGATATATAAAGACAGTATGGGGAAGAGGGTACAGAATTGAATAAGCCGAGCCGAAGGAAAAATAACGAAATCGGAAAATGGGTATTATATGTGAACCTTACTGCGGTACTCTGCGCCGTTGTGCTTTTTATGTTTTTGAATCTCATCGAAAACAGGGTTCTGGGCGACAGATATTTTGCCAAGGAATATGTGGAAAAAAACACCGAAAAAGAGGTTGCCCTTTTTCAGGAGTATATAGACGACAACGACATAGAGTCGGACGACTTCAAAGCCATAGACGAATGGGTATTCAGCAAGAGAAACGTACTGCTTATTCTCTATGAGGGAAACGAAGTCATATACGACTCCAGTATGGGTCTTGACAGATCCATAAAGTCGGGACGGTCACAGACGGGCTTTTCGCCGCCGCTCTATCACCCGAGATACACTCTGAGATTTGCCGATAAAAGCCTTGAGGCTGATTTTATGTCGTTTTTCGATATGAGGGCAAGGTTCAAATATGCGGTCTTTCAGTTCGCCGTCTGCTTTGTGCTTATCCTTACGATAATCCTTATAAACGTGTTCAAAATGACAAATTATTATAAGGTTCTTGAAGAGGACGCAAGAAAAATAGAGGAGGGCGATCTGGATCACAAAATCACCGTAAAGGGCAAGGGTCGCCTTTCGGCTCTCGCAGGCGCTATGGAGCGAATGAGGGTTTCAATACTCGAAAGGCACGAAAAAGAAAACGAGCTTATAGAATCGAGCCATAAGCTTGTTATGTCTATGAGCCACGATCTTCGCACGCCCCTAACGGTACTCATAGGCTATCTTGAAATTCTTTCGGGAAAGAAGTATAAAAGCGATGAGGCAAGGGATATTTATATAGACAAATCCAAAGAAAAGGCCTATCGCATAAAGCAGCTTTCGGACAAGCTCTTTGAGTATTTTCTGGCTTTCAGCACCGAGGAGGACGTTCTTCACACCGAGGTTTATGACAAAAGCGTATTCAGCGAGCTTGTGGAGGACTATGTGTTTACGCTTAACGAAAAGGAATATGACATAAGATATTCTACCGATGAGGGTAAAAATTATTATATAGCTTTGGATATTCAGCTTATGCGGCGTGTTATGGACAATATTTTTTCAAATATAACCAAATACGCCGACAAGTCAAAGCCTGTCTCGATCAATGTATTCAATGACGGAAAGCAGCTTGTTTTCAGCTTTGGCAATTATTCAAAAGAGGATATGGAGGAGGCCGAAAGCACCAATATAGGGCTTACGGTATGCGAAAAGATCATAACCCGCCATAAGGGTACCCTCGATATAATAAAGGAAAAGGATACCTTCAAGGTTGTCGTAAGGCTCCCCATAAGCCGTACCGAAAAGGGTCTGCAATGACCGACATAATAAAGTTTAAACGAATTTTCGGACTGCGGAATCGTGTTTTCCGCAGTTTTTTATTTTTTATGCAAAAAAAATGAACCTTTCGGGGTCTTAAAGGCTCTTATATACAGATGCATCTTATACCGAATCTTTTTTTATCGTATGATAAAGATTGACGGCGAATGTTGGGCGGTTTCCCAAAACGGAGGTGTTGCGATGGAAGAAAGGGAGCTTATATCAAGACTTAAGGAGGGAGATACCGATGCTTTCGGAAAAATATACTCCCTGTATGCCGATAAAGCCTTAAAAACGGCATATCTTATCGTCAACGACAAATTTCTGGCGGAGGATATTGTTCAGGAGGTTTTTATAAGTATACTTAAGTCTGTAAAAGGCCTTAAAAAGCCCGAAGCCTTCGGGGCTTGGCTTTATAGATTTCTCATAAGGTACTCATGGAAGGCCTGCGGCGCAAAAAGAAGGGTTCTGCCGCGGGACTTCGGAGATAAAACCGAGGAAATAAGCGGCAGGGACGAATATTTTGAGGACGAAAAATACAGAACGCTGTATGAAAGCATAGACAGGCTGACGCCTAAGCTCAGAACGGTTGTCGTGCTGCACTATTTCAACGATATGACTGTAAAGGAGATAGCCGAGGTCACAGGCTGTCTCGAGGGTACGATAAAGTCAAGACTGCATACGGCAAGAAAGCGCCTCAGAGAAGTCCTTAAGGAGGGAGTGAGCATATGAGCGACAGCAGAGACGATATTATAAGGGAGGCTCTCGCTAAAAGGGCGCAGGGCATTGTACCGAGTGAAAATATGCTTGACGATATATACAGAAGGGCAGGACAAAACAAAAGGGAGGTTTTTGGAATGAAAGGTTCATACAAGAAAATTATAGCTGTGGTATGCGCAGCCGTTGTTGTAGGCACCACGGGAGTGCTGGCAGGAGGACTCAGAAAGAGCGTTACGTCCCATTCCGACAGAAGGGAGGCCATAGAGCATTTTCCTACGGCTGAGGAGGTAGAAAAGGCTGTGGGCTATGTACCGAAGTATTTGGAGGAGCTGCCCGGCGGATATAAATTTGAAAGCGCTCAGCCCTCCGACAGAACGGACAAGGACGCTGACGGAAATGTCATAAAAGAGGCCAGAGACATGAGCTTTTTTTATGACACGGGCATTGACGGCGCCATACTTAACTTAGGCACCGAGGAGGGCAATTATATTGACGATACGGACAACTGCGAGCGTGTTGATATAGGCGGCGTGGAGGCTCACTATACAAGCTTCACATATATGGCTGTTCCTCCCGACTATAAGCCTACCGATGAGGAAATACAAAGAGAAAAGGAGGGTACTCTTCAGATAGGGTATGGCAGCAGCGAACTCACGATAACACAGACAAGCTCAGTGATGTGGTTCAGTGACGGCATAACCTATAATCTTCTGAGTATGGGTACCTCTGCCGACAGAGAAGAAATGCTCGAAATGGCAGAAGCCATAATAAATTCGTAATAATAAAAAAATAAAAAACGGCTTTCCCTAACTATAAGAAAATAAAGCCGTAAAGCAAATCAGTCCCCAAAAAGCTTTTCGGGGACTGATTTTTTATGATAAGTATAGAAAATATTATTTGTTCTGAACCTGCTTGAAAGCCTCGTCAAGATCTTCGATTATGTCGTCAATGTTTTCTATGCCTATGGAAAGGCGTACGGTGTTTTTCTTTATGCCCTGTTCCAAAAGCTCCTCGTCCGTGCATTGGCTGTGGGTCGTTGTGGCGGGATGTATCACAAGGGACTTTGCGTCCGCTACGTTTGCGAGCAGCGAGAAAAGCTCCAGATTGTCTATAAATGTCTTTGCGTTTTCTTCTCCGCCCTTTATGTCGAATGTAAATATTGAACCTCCGCCGTTGGGGAAATATTTTTTGTATAATTCTCTCTGCTTTTCATTATCCGATACCGAGGGGTGATTTACTTTTTCTACCAGTGGGTGGTTTTTAAGATATTCGACTACCTTAAGGGCGTTTTCAACGTGGCGTTCCACTCTGAGGGAGAGGGTTTCAAGCCCCTGCAGGAAGAAAAACGCATGGAAGGGCGAAAGCGTTGCGCCTGTGTCTCTGAGGAGAATGGCTCTTATTTTTGTTACGAAAGCTGCAGCGCCGACTGCCTTTGTAAAGCTTACGCCGTGATAGCTGGGGTTGGGATCTGTTATGGAGGCAAACTTGCCGGAGGCTTCCCAATCGAACTTTCCGCTGTCAACAATTACACCGCCAATGGTCGTGCCGTGGCCGCCTATAAATTTTGTGGCGGAATGTACAACTATATCTGCGCCGTATTCTATGGGTCTTACGAGATAGGGCGTTGCAAAGGTGTTGTCAACAACAAGGGGAATTTTGTTTTCGTGGGCGATGGCGGCGATATTTTCGATGTCGGCTACGTCCGAGTTGGGGTTTCCCAGAGTTTCGATAAAGACTGCCTTTGTGTTGTCCTTTATGGCGGCTCTTATTTCATCTTCGTTGGATATATCGACAAATGTTGTCGTTATGCCGTAGTTTGGCAGCGTGTGCAGAAGAAGGTTGTAGCTTCCTCCGTATATGTTTTTTGAGGCTACTATGTGGTCGCCGTTTTTGGCAAGGTTTTCGATGGTGTAGGTTATGGCTGCTGCGCCCGAGGCTACTCCCAGAGCTGCAACGCCTCCTTCGAGAGCTGCCATTCTTTGTTCAAATATGTCTTGGGTGGGATTTGTAAGTCTGCCATAGATGTTTCCTGCGTCCGAAAGTCCGAAACGTGCGGCGGCGTGGTCGCAGTTTCTGAAAACATAGGACGATGTCTGATAGATGGGGACGGCTCTCGAATCCGTAACGGGATCGGGATTTTCCTGCCCTACATGGAGCTGAAGCGTCTCAAATTTAAGGTTTCTTTCGTTTCTTGTTTTTTTGCTCATTTTTATATCTCCTTTATAATTGATTACATATTAAAATACTATATTAATAGGTATTATGCTTAAAAATTTTATCCCGATTGTCGGGATAAAATTTGCTGTTATATAAATTTCGGTATGTCACATAAGCAGGGGCGATATGTTATTGTATATCCTTCCCGCAACGTCCGAACGGTTCATAGTATAGAGATGTATGCCGTCCGTACCCTGCGTCAGAAGATCGACTATCTGATCTACTGCGTATGCAATGCCCGCAGCGTGCATAGACTCGGGCTTGTCGCCGTATTTGTCCATTATTCTCAAAAATTTTGATGGCAGCCTTGCGCCGCAAAGGCTAACTGTCCTTTCTATCTGAGCCTTGTTGACTACAGGCATTATGCCTGCCTCTATGGGGACGTCAATGCCTGCCTTTTCGCATCTGTCTCTGAAATAATAGAAATCCTCATTGTCATAGAAAAGCTGTGTTATGAGGTGGGTACAGCCTGCGTCTACCTTGTATTTCAGATTTTTAAGATCTGCCTCAAAGCTTTCGGCATCGGGGTGTCCCTCGGGATAACAGGCTCCCGCAATGTCAAAATCTCCGTTCTCTCTTATAAATTCAACGAGATCCACAGCGTGCCTGAAATCCTTGCTGAGCTTTATGGAGGGATTCAGATCGCCCCTCAGAGCCAGAATATTTTCTATGCCGTTTTCCCTAAACTCGCTCAGAAGCTTATACATATCCTCTTTGTTGAGACCTATGCAGGAAAGATGGGCAAGGCTTTCGATTTTACATTTGTCTTTGATGGTTTTTGCAACGTGCAGCGTTTTTTCAAAATTTTCGCTCCCTCCCGCTCCGTAAGTAACGCTTATGAAATCGGGCTTAAAATTTTTCAGCTCGTCAAGGGTATTGTATATGGAGTCTATGGGAGCAGTCCTTTTGGGAGGAAAAACCTCAAAAGAAAAAACCTGCTTTTTTTTGAAAAGATCGGTAAGTTTCATATTTAAACCTCTTTTTGTTTTCCTTTATGATGAAAAGTATAGCAGAAAATGCTTTTATGTTCAAATTCTTAAATTCTATGGCTTGATATAGTTAAAATCTATCGGCTTAGTAGGTTTTTATTCTCCTTTATGTTTGTATAATATGGATAATTTGTTGTTGAATTTGAAACAACTGTATGTTATAATACTATGTAAATATTTAATAAACAGGGGGTATTTATTATGGAAATTCTCGACAGGTATATCAACGAGCTTATCGAAAAGTCCACTCCGCAGGCTCCTATCTGGAACATAGAGCAGATCAGAAGCGGAAAGCCTTCAAAGTGGAACTATATCGACGGCTGTATGATAAAGGCTCTCATAGAGCTTTATCATATCACGAAGGAAAAAAAGTATCTTGACTTTGCCGACAACTTTATCGACTATTTTGTGCAGGAGGACGGCTCTATAAAGTCATATAAGCCCGAAGAGCTTAATATCGACAACGTAAACGCAGGAAAGACCCTTTTCGATCTCTATGAGCTTACGGGGAAGGAAAAATACCGCAAGGCCATAGACACTATTTACGGACAGGTCAAAATGCAGCCGAGAACAAAAGAGGGCAACTTCTGGCACAAAAAAATATATCCGTGGCAGGTATGGCTTGACGGTATGTATATGGGTCAGCCGTTCTATATGCAGTATGAGGTTATGTACAACAACTGCGAAAACTGCAAGGACAGCGTAAAGCAGTTTGAAAACGTACACAGGATATTGAGAGACCCCAAGACGGGACTTTATTATCACGGCTATGACGAAAGCAGAGAAATGTATTGGGCTGACAAGGAGACGGGACTTTCCAGTTGCTTCTGGCTCAGGGCGCTGGGCTGGTATGCTATGGCTCTTGTGGATACTATAGACATTATGCCCGACTCTCTTGCCGAGGACAGAGACAAGCTTGTGGCAATATACAGAGAATATGTGGACGCTCTGCTTAAATATCAGGACGAAAGCGGTATGTGGTATCAGGTTGCCGATCAGGGCGGCAGAGAAAAGAACTATCTCGAAACAAGCGGCTCGGCTATTTTAGCTTTTGCAATTATGAAGTCGGTGAGACTCGGCATACTTCCCGATGAATATTTCAAGTACGGCGAAAAGGCCTTCTATGGCATATGCGACAAATATCTTTCGGAGGAGAACGGCGAGCTTGTGCTGGGCGGCATCTGTCTTGTGGCAGGTCTTGGAGGCAACTCCTACAGAGACGGCTCATACGAATATTATATGAGCGAGCCTGTTGTCAAAAACGAGGCAAAGGGCGTTGCGCCCCTTATTCTGGCATATACCGAAATTCTGCACAGACAAGGGGACAATAAATAATTATGATACATATCGGGCGTGGCACAGGCTGCCCCGCCCGAAATTTTTTTTGATATAAGGGTATGTTATGGCAGAAAATGTTATTAGCTCAAGAATGAAGGATCTGTCCCCCATAATCGAAGAATGCGTCGAAAATGGTATGGACGTGAATTTTACCGTAAAGGGATATTCTATGTATCCCCTCCTTGTGGATCTGAGGGACAGCGTTGTGCTGACGAAAGCGGACAAGCACAATCTGAAGAAATTCGATATACCTCTGTATATCCGCCCCGATGGAAGCTATGTTCTCCACAGGATAATAAAAGTAAACAAAAACTCCTATGACATCACAGGAGACGCTCAGAAGGTCATAGAGGAGGGCGTGGCCTGCGAGTCGGTCATCGCCGTTGTAAAGGCCTTTGACCGAAACGGACACAAATTTGACACAAACAACAGACTGTACAGGCTGTATGTCTCGGTATGGTATCTTCTTATGCCCATAAGACCCTATATATGCAGATTTTTTATTAAAATAAGGAAACTGATGAACAGATGAACGCAAAAAACAAAAATGCTTTAGGCTGGATATATTCATACTCAAAATCAAGGCTTTTGTGGGTGGTCTGCGTTGCGGCTGCCAGCGGAGCCATTTCACTGTGCTATATACTGTTTGCCATAGTTTCCAAAAACATACTTGATATTGCCACGGGCGACCGCAGCGGCAGCATACTGTTTCAGGCTTTTTGCCTTGTGGGGATAGTCGCATTTCAGGCGATCCTCAACATTATAGGCAGCAACATAAGGATAAGAGCCCTCGGATATATCGAAATAAATATAAAAAAGGGCATATTTGACAAGCTGCTGAGAAAAAAATACAAATGCCTTTCGGAATTTCACACAGGCGAGCTTGTCAACAGAATGTCCGCAGACGTATCTGTTGTAATAAACGGAGTGGTGGATCTTCTGCCCGTTGCGGTATCCATAATCACACAGATAATAGCAGGCTTTGCAGTCCTCATATATATTGACGCAAAATTCACTCTTGTTGTGATCGGCGCAGGAGCGTTTATATTTTTTGCAAGCAGGATCTACGCAAAGCACTTCAAATATCTCCACAAGGAGGTTCAGAGGACGGACGGAGTGGTTCGCTCATTTATACAGGAGATATTTGAAAATATAATCGTTGTAAAGTCCTTTTCAAATTTTCTCCCCGTAAACAACAGACTTATGGAAAAGCAGCTTGAAAGCTATAAGGTCAAGCTTAAACGAAACACAGTGGGAAACATCGCCAACACAGGGGTTTATGTTCTCTTTACGGGCAGCTACTACGGGGCGCTTATATGGGGAGCCTTCAAAATCGCCGCGGGAGCGCTGACATTCGGTACGCTGACGGCTTTTTTGCAGGTTATAGATCAGGTGAGGGCTCCTCTTAAAAATATGTCGGGGCTTATACCGTCATATTATTCTATGATAGCTTCTGCCGAAAGGCTTATGGAGCTGGAAGAAATGGAGGACGAGGAGTTTGTTCCTGCCGATATTGAATACAACGCCATAGAAGATATAGTCCTTGAGGACGTTACGTTCGGCTATGACGATAAACATACGGTGCTTGAAAATGCGCACTGTCATATACAAAAAAACAAGCTTACTGCCGTCATAGGGCCATCGGGCGAGGGCAAAAGCACAATAATAAAGCTTATGCTCGGCATTATGGAGCCTGCGGAAGGAAGGCTTTATTTCAGAACAAAAAAGGGAAAAGTACCCATAAACAGCGGAACACGCAGATTTTTTGCGTATGTTCCCCAAGGAAATATGCTTTTGTCGGGCAGTCTTAGAGACAACATAAGATTTTTTAACACCGATGTGGACGACGACAGAATAATAAAGGCAGCCCGCACGGCTCAGATATCGGAGCTTATAGACAGCCTTGACGAAGGACTGGACACCTGCATAGGCGAAAGAGGACTGGGGCTGTCGGAAGGACAGATTCAGAGAATATCCATAGCAAGGGCTGTTCTGAGCGATGCCCCTATACTTCTTCTGGACGAGGCCACCTCGGCTCTCGATCCCGATACGGAGCAGAGACTTCTCAAGGCTCTTTCGGAGCTTGAAAATAAAACCTGTATATTTATATCCCATAAGGAAACGACCGTGGCCTTATGTCACAGTATACTTAAGGTTTCCGAGGGGAAAATTTCGGAGGTCGGAAATGTATGATATGAGAATAGCGGACGTTGACTTCAGGCTGGACTACAAATATCCCAGAATGCTCAGACAGTCAGCGGAATACATCGTTAAAAACGACAAGAGCTTCAAACCCGATTTCGGCATAAGCCTTGACGATAAATATATCGAGGATTTTCAAAGAGAAAACAGCCATCTTTCAATGGACGACTGCGAATATCTTCTCACGGGCTCGTGCTTTTATGAAAAGCTGATAGAATACAAGGGCGTTATGCTGCATTCTTCGGCGGTCGTTGTCGATGGCTATGCCTATCTTTTTTCTGCCGACCCCGGAACGGGAAAGTCCACCCATACGGGGCTGTGGCTTGAATATTTCGGCAGGGACAGAGCCTATATACTCAATGACGACAAGCCTGCCCTCAGAATAAAGGACGGCAGAGTATATGCCTACGGTACGCCGTGGAGCGGAAAAACCGATCTCAACACAAACAGAAAGGCTCCCGTGGCAGGCATATGCTTTATCGAACAGGCAAAAGAAAACACCATAAAAAAAGCAGAGGTATTTGAGGCCTTCGGGAGATTTTTTTCTCAGACCGTAAGACCCTATGACGAAAAGATAATGGATATGTTTATGAACACCATAAACGAGCTTTTCGGCAGCATACCTATGTATATAATGGGCTGCAACATAAGCTTTGATGCGGTTCTGACAGCCTATAACACTATGAAGGAGGGAATTTTGAAATGATAAAGATAAAAAAAGGCTTTATGATGAGAAAGATACAGAACACAGCCGTTGTTGTGCCTTTCGGAGAGGACAGCGTTGATTTCAACAATATTATGAACCTGAACGAAACGGGCGCCTTTATATGGTCGAGGCTTGAGAACGGCGCAGAGGAGGACGATGTGGTCAGGGCTATGACAAGCGTGTATGACGTTGACGAGGCTGTGGCGAGAAACGACTTCAACGAGTTTGTCACACTTCTCAGACAGAACGACCTCCTTGAAGAATGCTGATTTTTTTCGGGCGGACATTTTTGCGGACGGGCGGCATTTTGCCGCTTGTTTTTTGCCGCTTGCAGGACGGTGAGAACAGTGAAAAGAAAAATTATTGTTGTGGCAGGACCTACGGCCTGCGGAAAAACAGAGGCATCCGTTGAAATTTGCAGGATTCTGGGCGGAGAGGTCATATCAGCCGATTCAATGCAGATATACAGAGGTATGGACATAGGCACCGCAAAGGCGTCCCCGCAGGAAATGAAGTCCATACCCCATTTTCTGATAGATGAGCTTGACCCTCGGGAGGAATATAGCGCCGCCGAATTTGTCAGAAAAGCCGGGAAATATATTGAGGATATTTCAGAAAGAGGCAATATACCCGTTGTGACAGGCGGAACGGGCTTTTATATAAACGCTCTTCTCACGGACAACGACTTCGGAGGCGCAAGGGAAAAAAATACCGAAATAAGAGAAGAGCTTTTAAGGCAGCTTTCAGAAAATGGCACCGAATATATGTACGGACTACTCAAAAAGACCGATCCAGAATATGCCGAAAGCGTTCACCCCAACAACACAAAGAGAGTTATAAGGGGACTTGAATTTTTCAGAGAAACGGGAGAAAAGCTGTCCCACCACAACGCAGAGGAAAAAAAGAAGGAATCCTGCTATGACAGCAGAATTTTTGTATTGTATATGGACAGGGAAAAGCTCTACGAAAGAATAAACAAAAGAGTGGACATAATGCTCGAAAGGGGACTTGAAGCCGAGGTAAGAGGACTTCTTGAAAAAGGCATAAAGAGAGATGCAGTCTCTATGCAGGGGCTCGGATATAAGGAGCTTGCCGAATATATATGCGGAGAGATAAGCCTTGACGAGGCTGTCTACAAGCTCAAAAGGGATACGAGACATTTTGCGAAAAGACAGATGACATGGTTCAGACATCAGCTTAAGAACGCCTTATGGATAAATGCCTGCGATTTTGAAAATGCGGCAGAAATAGGAAAATTTGTTGCAAAGAGGACAGAAAAATGGATAAAATAAAAGAAATGGCGGAAAGGGAATACGGTATTCCGCCCTGCGTTTATGAGCTTGTTTCACAGACTGAAGCAGAGCTTGGAGACGTTTTTGAAAAAGCCGATAAAATAACCGAATACAACCAAATGAAGGTCATAAGGGCAATGCAGAAAAACAAGCTTGCCATTGAACATTTCGCAGGCTCTACGGGCTATGGCTATGATGACGGCGGAAGGGACGTTTTGGAGGGGATATATGCCGAGGTTTTCCGCTGTGAGGACGCTCTTGTAAGACCTCAGATAATTTCGGGCACTCATGCGCTGACCGTAGCCCTTTTCGGAAACCTGAGACCCGGCGACCATATGCTGAGCGCCGTGGGAGCGCCCTATGATACACTGGAAGGGGTCATAGGCGCAAAAAAAAGCATAAAGGGCAGCCTTTATGACTGGGGCATACAGTATTCTGAGGCTGAAACCGATCCCCGGGGAAGACCCGATACCGAAAAAATAATGCGAGCCATAACGCCCCGAACAAGGCTTGTGGAAATACAGCGTTCAAAGGGATATGCTCTTAGGCCGTCTCTTTCGGTTGTGGACATTGAAAAAATAATAAAGACAATAAAAAAAACAAGACCCGACATTATCTGTATGGTTGACAACTGCTACGGTGAGTTTACGGACTTTTCGGAGCCGTCAGAGACGGGGGCTGATATAGTTGTGGGCTCTCTTATAAAAAACCCCGGCGGAGGGCTTGCTCCCGTGGGAGGATATATTGTCGGAAAAAAGGAGTATGTCGAAAATGCCGCATACAGACTTACCGTACCGGGAATGGGCAAGGAGGTAGGGCCGACTCTGGGCGTTCTCCGCAGTATGACGCAGGGTCTTTATCAGGCTCCGCAGGCAGTAAACGGCAGTCTGAAAACGGCGGCTCTTGCCGCAGGGGTATTTGAAAAGCTGGGCTTTGACACCGAGCCTATGTCCCACGGCGAAAGAAACGATATTGTGCAGTGCATATATCTGAAAAACAGCGAAAACCTCATAAGCTTCTGTCAGGGCATACAGATGGGGGCTGCGGTGGACAGCTTTGCCATACCTTATCCCGCTCCCATGCCGGGCTATGACTGCGATATAATTATGGCTGCGGGAGCCTTTATACAGGGCTCGTCCATAGAGCTTTCTGCCGATGCGCCCCTCAGAGAGCCATACGCCGTCTTTCTTCAGGGCGGGCTCAACTATGCCCACGGCAAGATCGGTCTTATGAAGGCTCTCGCCAATATGTACGAAAACAAGAGGATAATAATATAAATATTCATAAGTTGCCATAAGTATATGAAAGGTGGTTTAAAAAATGAGCTTTACGGAAGAATACAGAAAAAAGCTTATTACCCCCGAAAAAGGGGCTTCAATGGTAAAAAGCGGAGACTGGGTGGATTTTGGCTGGACTACGGCAACACCCGTTGCATTTGACAAGGCTCTTGCCGCAAGATATGAGGAGCTTTCAGATGTCAAAATAAGAGGAGGCATACTTCTGTGGATGCCCGAATTTGCAAAGGTACCCGATGCAGACAGGCATTTTTCGTGGAATTCATGGCATATGAGCGGAATAGAGAGAAAGCTTATAAGTATGGGCATAGGCTATTATGCGCCCATAAGATATTCAGAGCTGCCGAGATATTATCACGATCACGTTGAAAACGATCTGGCTGTCATTCAGACAAGCCCGATGGATAAATTCGGATATTTCAACTTCGGACCCAATGCCTCTCATCTTGCCGAAATGTGCAAAAAAAGCAGGGCAGTTATCGTTGAGGTCAATAAAAATATGCCAAGGTGTCTCGGAGGCTTCAGCGAGGGCGTACATATCTCCGATGTCGATTTTATAATCGAGGGAGACAATCCTCCCATCGGTATTCTCGGAGGAGGCGGAGAGCCTACCGAGGTGGATAAGGCTGTCGCAAAGACCATAGTTGAGGAGATACCCAACGGAGCCTGTCTTCAGCTTGGCATAGGCGGTATGCCCAACGCGGTTGGCAAGATGATCGCCGAGTCGGATCTTAAGGATCTGGGAGTACATACCGAAATGTATGTGGACGGCTTTGTGGATATAGCCAAGGCAGGAAAAATCACGGGAGCAAAAAAGAACATCGACAGGGGCAGACAGGTATACGCATTCGGAGCAGGCACCGAAAAGCTCTATGAGTATCTTGACAACAATCCTCAATGTATGAGCGCCCCCGTTGACTATACAAACGACATAAGAACAGTTTCGGCTATCGACAACTTTATTTCAATCAACAATGCCGTGGATATTGATCTTTTCGGGCAGGTCAATGCCGAGACAGCAGGCACAAAGCAGATAAGCGGCGCAGGAGGACAGCTTGATTTTGTATTGGGCGCATATCTCTCAAAGGGAGGAAAAAGCTTTATATGTCTTTCGTCCACGTTTACCGATAAGGCAGGCAACATAAAGA
The DNA here is from genome assembly GCA_947630725.1 of uncultured Clostridia bacterium. GTDB lineage: Bacteria > Bacillota > Clostridia > Lachnospirales > CAG-274 > JAJQCI01. The sequence continues at coordinate 185,621 of CANRIS010000003.1, read as the reverse complement.
GCCGCATAGTGCCTACGCTTGCAAACGGAAGTGTAGTGACCGATACAAGGGCGAATGTGCAGTATGTCGTTACGGAGTACGGAAAGGTCTGCCTTAAGGGGCTTACAACGTGGGAGAGAGCCGAGGCGCTTATCTCTGTTGCACATCCCGACTTCAGAGACGAGCTTATACGGGAGGCCGAAAAGCTTAAAATATGGAGACGCAGTTGTCATCAAAATGCAGCCGCATTTTGATGAGGCCAAATGTGCGTGCCGGGCAAGCCGGCGACTTCATTTGGATAAAGGAATATAAATTTCAATTTGTTCCAAAAACTGCGTTTTTTCGCAAATTGAAATTTATTCCTCGGGTGGGCAAAGCTCACCCTGCGGATTAAAGTCTGCGACGCTTACTATAATACATTTATTGGATATTTTTTCATTATCGACTAATTTAATTTTTTACAGCCTAAACTTGATGACTTTAACTGCGGTGCCGAAAAGCCTGCGGAGAACTTAAAGGTAGGCAGGCTTTGGGGCGGCCCTTGAAATGCCTACGGCATTTCAAGGCGCAGCTTAGCCGCAAAGCGGCTAAGCTGCCGGGGTTTCGCATAAAGGCGCGGCAGGCTCAAAGCCCGAGCGAAGCGAGGGCTTTGGAGGCGAGCGCGCCGAGGCGAAAACCGCCGCCCCCTCTTTTCGGTCGGAGTATACTTTGGCTTTACAAATACGGCTGTATGGATTATAATGTATGTTGCCCTAAAACACGGAGAGGATCTTGAATATGTTTATTATAGTCGGACTGGGAAACCCCGGCAGAGAATATAAATACACAAGACATAATACAGGTTTTGAGGTCATAGACAAGCTGAGTTATGATCATAATATAAATATGAACAAAAACAAATTCAGCGGCATTTGCGGAGAGGGTATGATCGGGGGCGAAAAGGTAATGCTCCTTAAGCCTCTGACGTATATGAACCTCAGCGGAAACTGTGTCGGAGCAGCGGTGGAGTTTTATAAGCTGCCGCTTGAAAATCTTATTGTGTGCTGCGATGATATAAATTTGCCCGTAGGCAGCATAAGGATCAGAAAAAAAGGTACGGACGGAGGACAAAAAGGGCTCAGGAGCATAATAGAAAGGCTCGGCAGCAGCGATTTTCCGAGGGTCAGAATAGGCATAGGCAAAAAACCTGACAGAATGGATCTCAAAGACTGGGTTCTTTCGGGATTTATGCAGGAGGAAGGAACGGATATAATAAATGCCGTGACGGATGCAGGCGATGCTGTCGGAATGATTCTTAAGTGCAATATTGATCTTGCGATGTCAAAATACAACAAGAGGAATAAGGTCGTTCGGAATGATGGAGAAGATGGAGAATAAGGATTTTTTTAACGGCTCGGAGGGCTTTTGCAGGCTTATGACGCAGCAGGGGGACAGCTATACCACAGGTACGGCTCCGGGGCTTAAATGCCTCATAGTCTCCGAGCTGTGCAAAAAGCTTGAAAAAAAGGGGCTTATAATTTGCGAAGATGAGATCAAGGCAAGGCAGTTTGCGCATTGCCTTTCTTTTGCGTGCGAAAATGTATGCTATTATCCGGGAAAGGACATATTGTTTTATTCGCAGGACATAAGATCCTCGGACATAACGAAAAAAAGGTTCGCCGTCATAGATGCGCTTTTCAACGGAAAGGCCGATATTGTCGTGGCATCCGCCGAGGCTCTCCTTGACAAGCTCGTGCAGCCCGAAATTCTCAAAAAAAGCATAATAAGGCTTGCCGAGGGAGAAGAGATCGATCCGAAGGCTCTTTCTATGCAGCTTGTCTATATGGGATACGAAAGAAGCTCTCAGGTAGAGGGCGCAGGACAGTTTTCGATAAGAGGCGGAATAATAGACATCTTCTCTCCCAACAACAATTCGCCTGTCAGAATAGAGCTTTGGGGAGACGAAATTGACACCATAAGGATCATAGACGCATACTCCCAAAGATCGGTGGGACAAATAAAGGACATATATGTATATCCGTTCAGAGAGCTTGTGTTCGGCGAAAAGGAGCTTAAAAAAGCTGCAAAGGCAATAGAAGCCGAAAACAAGGCTCTGGCAGACAGGCTGAGAGCAGAAAAAAGCTTCGGGGGCATAGAAAAATATATAGATTATTTTTATGACGATACGGCTGATTTTTTTGACTATATAGACAAGGATACTATAGTTTTTTTCAGCGAAGAAAATCACATCAGGGTCGCTTGGGAAAATATATATAACGAATTTGTCGAAAATGTTGTGGGCAGACTCGAAAAAAAGGAGGCTCTTTCAAAGGAAACAGGGCTTGTATGCGATCCGAAAAGCATTTTTGAATCGTCAAAAAGGTTCAGAAGGATCTTTCTTGACGAATTTTATGACAGAGAAGACAGCACCCCCATAGATTTCGGCTCAAAGGTCATAAAAGGCTATGGCAGAGATTATAGGGAGCTTGTCGGTACAATAAAGGAATATTTAAAAAGAAAATACAGGGTGCAGGTTTTTGCCTCATCTACACGCAAATGCGAAAGCATAGCCGAAATTCTCGTGGACGAGGGCATAAGCATATGCAAAAACAAGGCTCCCGATGAGGGCATCGTAAGCATTTCAAGGGGCGTTCTCCCGTCATTTGAATTTCGGGAGGGACGCTTTGTCCTGCTGAACGAAAGCGGAAACACAGGCAAAAAACAAAAGAAAAGAAAAAGATCCTCAAAGGATGCCGTGAGACTTTCGGGATATTCTGACCTTGTGCCGGGAGACTATGTGGTACACGAAAATCACGGCATAGGAGTATACAGAGGTATAGAGCAGATAGAATCGGACGGATTTCTGAAGGATTATCTCTGTCTGGAATATGCGAACGGAGGAAAGCTCTATGTCTGTGTAAACCAGATGGATCTCGTTCAGAAATACATCGGTGCCGAGGCAGAAAAGGTGAAGATAAACAGCCTCGGAGGGGTTTCGTGGTCAAGAACAAAGGCCAAAGCCCGAACAGCCGTAAAGGAGCTTGCCTTTGACCTTGTGAAGCTTTACGGAAAGAGACAGATCAAAAAGGGCTATAAATATTCTCCCGACACGGTGTGGCAGAGCGAGTTTGAAGAATCGTTTCCGTATGAGGAGACTGAGGATCAGCTTGAGGCCGTGGCAGACATAAAAAGGGATATGGAATCGGGAAAAATTATGGATCGCCTTATCTGCGGAGACGTTGGCTACGGAAAGACCGAGGTGGCTCTGAGAGCTGCTTTCAAGGCCATAAACGACAGCAGACAGGTGGCTTTTCTCGTCCCCACCACCATTCTTGCCAATCAGCATTATATGAATATAAAGGAGAGATTCTCGTCCTATCCCATAAGAGCGGAAATGCTTTCACGCTTCAGGACTCCCCTTCAGCAAAAGCAGATAATAAAGGAGCTTAAGTCGGGGGGAATAGATCTTGTGGTAGGCACCCATAGGCTGCTGTCTAAGGATATAGAGTTCAAGGATCTCGGTCTTGTGATTGTGGATGAGGAGCAGCGGTTCGGCGTGGGTCATAAGGAAAAGCTAAAGACTCTGACCGAGGACGTGGACGTACTTACGCTGAGCGCCACTCCCATACCGAGGACCCTTCATATGAGCCTCAGCGGTATAAGGGATATGAGCGTTCTGAACGAGCCCCCCGAGGACAGACTGCCTGTGCAGACATATGTTATGGAGTATAACGAAAGCGCAGTCAGAACGGCAGTTATGAGGGAGCTTTCGAGGGGAGGACAGGTCTATTATCTTCACAACAGGGTGCAGAATATAGACGAAACCGCAATAAAACTGAGGGAGCTTATACCCGAGGCAAAAATCGGTGTCGGCCACGGACAGATGAAGGAAAGAGAGCTTGAAAACGTGCTTAACAGCTTTCTTGAAAGAGAAATAGATATGTTAGTCTGCACCACTATCATAGAAACGGGTATGGACATACAGAACGTAAATACCATTATAATAGAAAATGCCGACTATATGGGTCTTAGTCAGCTCTATCAGCTCAGAGGAAGAGTAGGCAGGACAAACCGTCAGGCATACTGCTACCTTATGTACAGAAAAAACAGCATTCCCAACGAGGTGTCCGAAAAAAGGCTGAAAACCATAAAAGAGTTTACTCAGTTCGGCTCAGGCTTCAAGATCGCTCTCAGGGATCTGGAAATAAGGGGAGCGGGGGATCTTCTCGGAGCAAATCAGCACGGACATATGGACAGAATAGGCTATGATATGTACTGCCGCATTCTTGACAACGCCGTAAAGGAGCTTAAGGGAGAGAAAAACGAAGAAACAGCCGAAACTCAGATAGACATAAGCATAAACGCCTATATACCGGGTGACTATATAGAGGACGAGGCGCAAAGGCTTGAAATATATAAAAAAATAGCCTGCATAAACGACAGGGACGACTACAATGACACGGCGGACGAGCTTGTTGACAGATTCGGCGATTTTCCGCAGGCCGTCACAAATCTTATGGATATTGCCATGATGAAGAAAAAGGCATCGGAGCTTAAAATATCCTCCATAACGGGACACGGCGAAAGTATTGTCATAGCCTTCGCCGAAGGAGCAAAGCCCGACCCAACGGTTATTCTGGAGCTTATAAAGAAAAGCGGAGGGCGTTTGCAGCTTACGACAGCCAAGGAGACATACCTTACCTACAGAACCGAAACGAAAGGCACGCCCCTTATTGAGGAGCTTTGCGGGCTGTTGGACAGCATTTGCCGACAGTCTGTCCAAAGGGTTGATTTTTGACTGAATCGGTGATATAGTATTGTATAGGAATATTTTTGAAATGATTTAAAGTGATCTGTGTCATCGGGGGATATAAATGAGCGCTTTTGCCATAAAAATGTTTGCTTTAGTTTGTATGACGATCGACCATATGGGCGCTATGTTTCCCGATGCTCCCATATGGTTCAGAGTTGTGGGGCGGTTTTCGTTCACCGTTTTTGCGTTCTTTATTGCCGAAGGGTGCAGACGGACAAGCTCCTTTGAAAAATATCTTGTCAGACTGGGCGTTCTTGCTGTCGTTTCCGAGATACCCTACGACTTGTTTTTTGAAGGCGGCGGCGTTAACTATTTTTTGGATATGAATGTCGTCTTTACGCTTTTTACGGGGGCGCTTCTAATATACTTCCTTACAAAAACCGATGACCTTTATCTGAGACTTGTTCTTGCGATATGCGTTGTCGTCATAGGAGGTATCTTAGGGCTTGACTATGGCCTGTACGGAGTATTTCTTATTGTGGGATTTTATTATATAAGAAAAAAATGGCAGACCGCTCTCTTTACGATACTTATGTTTGCGGCAAAAATGGGGAGGTACGCATACCCCGTCAATATATACACGTTCTACTGCTTTTTCAGTTGTATAAGCTTTATACCGATACTTTTATACAACGGAGAAAAGGGAAAGAACATGGGGGGACTGTTTTATATATTCTATCCTCTGCACATAATTCTGCTGGGGGTTTGCAACTGTTTTCTGACGGCATAAAACTATACGATTGACAAAACTGCCGTTTGATTATATAATAGTTTAACGATTTACCGCTTTACTACGAAAAAGCACAAGGAAAGCAAGGAGAAAAGCTATGATCAACAAAAGACTCCATACTCCCGAGGGAGTTAAGGATTTTCTGCCCGATGAGTTCGCTTATAAGAGAAATGTGGAGAAAATAACCGAGAGGACGTTTCTAAGCTGGGGCTACAAAAGAGTAAGCACTCCCACCCTTGAATATTCGGAGGTTTTTTCGGACACAGGCTCTGTGCCGGGCCCCGAAAAATACAGGTTCCTGTCCCGTGAGGGCGATATTCTCGTGCTTCGCTCCGATATGACCCCCGCCATATGCCGTATGGCGGCAGGAGAATATTCAGAAGGCGATCTTCCCTTAAGGTTTTATTATGTCGAAAATATGTTCAGATATAATGAAAAAAATCAGGGAAAAATGCGCGAGATGACCCACTGCGGCATAGAGCTTATGGGAGAATCGGGCGTTGAGGGCGACTGCGAGGTAATAATATGCGCAGCCGTTTCGCTGCTCAATTTAGGGCTTAAGAGCTTTAAGATAGACATAGGACACGCAGACTTTCTTGAAGGCGCTCTTGAAGAGGCAGGTATAAGCGGAGAGGCTGCGCTTTCAATAAAGGACGCCATTATAGACAAGGACTATATAAAGGTGACCGAAATAACCGAGGGCTTTCATCTGGAAGAGAAGAAAAGATACTTTTTGCAGAATCTTCCTCTTTATCTCGGAGGAGAGGACGTTCTCGACAAGGCAAAGGATATATTCAAAAACAAAAGATCCCTTGACGCTCTCGAAAATATGCAGAAAATATACGACTATCTTAAGGAATGCGGCTTTGAAAAATACATCTGCTTCGATCTTGGCATAGTGCCTCAGCTCGACTATTATACAGGCATAATTTTCAGAGGCTATGCCTCGGGCACGGGTTATTCAATACTCAGCGGAGGCAGATATGACAGACTGTCGGAGTGCTTTGAGAGCGATTTTCCCGCTGTGGGCTTTGTGCTTAAAATAGACGAGCTTATACCTGTGCTTGAAACAAACAATATAAGCTTTAAAAACAAAAAAGCCGATACTCTCCTTATATATACGGCGGAGGGAAAGAGCTGCGCCGTAAAAACGGGAATAAAGCTGCGAAAAAGCGGTATGAATATAGAAAACTATTATGGAGAGCTTGACAGGGGACTTGAATATGCGGCCGAAAAGGGCTTTGGAGGCGTACTTTATTTTTCGGACAGCGAAAATGTAAGGATATTCAACATAGCCGAGGATCAGGAGGTCAGTATGAAGGTCTCGGAGCTTGCGGTATCGGAGGAATAGGTATGGAATATTTGACCTTTGCTCTTGCAAAGGGGCGGTTGGCTGAAAAGGCTATGGAGCTTCTTGAGGAAATAGGCATAGGCTGTGACGAAATGAAAGAGGACAGCCGAAAGCTGCTGTTTACAAACGAAGATATAAAGTGCCGTTTTTTTCTGGCAAAGGCACAGGACGTGCCTACATATGTGGAGTATGGAGCCGCCGACATAGGCATTGTGGGCAGGGATACTCTTTTGGAGGAACACAGAAACCTGTATCAGGTAATGGATCTCAAATTCGGAAAATGCCGCTTTGCGGTTGCAGGCAGGGCGGACGAGGTGACGGACAGGCTCAACTCAAACGATCTGAGAGTCGCCACAAAATATCTCAATGTGGCTAAGGACTATTATTTCAACAAAAAACGGCAGACTGTGGAGCTGATAAAGCTGAACGGCTCCGTTGAGCTTGCGCCCGTTGTGGGGCTGTCGGACGTTATTTTAGATATAGTCGAGACAGGCTCTACATTGGAGGCCAACGGCCTTAAGGTTTTGGAGGAGGTCTGTCCTCTTTCGGCAAGACTTGCGGTCAACAGGGTGAGTATGAAGCTTAAATACGACAGAATATCCGAAATAATAAGAGGACTTAAGGAATTATGTTCCTCCGACGATCAGAATAGGTGAAAATATTATGGAAATTTTGAAATATAACAAAGAAAGCGCAGATATTATAGCCTCAAAGCTCCTTGGCAGAAAAAACGCCGATGAGCGCAGACTGCAGTCCGTTGTGGACGATATTCTTAAAAATATCAGAGAAAAGGGCGATGAGGCTCTGTTTAAATATACAGAAAAATTTGACGGCTTTGACCCCAAAAAGGTCGGCTTAAAAGTGAAGAAAGAAGAAATAGAAGAGGCCTATGCTTCCGTTGACGGCGATCTTGTGAGAGTTATGAAAAAAGCCGCCGAAAGAATAGCCGACTTTCACAGAAAGCAGAAAATAAACAGTTGGCTGGAGCCCGATGAAAAAGGCGAAATGCTCGGTCAGCTTATAAGACCCCTCGAAAGGGTGGGCGTGTATGTCCCCGGAGGAAAAGCCGCCTATCCTTCCAGCGTGCTTATGAACATAGTACCTGCAAAGGTGGCAGGGGTAGGCTCCGTCATAATGACTACGCCTGCCGGCAGGGACGGAAAAATTTCGCCTACTACGCTTGTTGCGGCTGACATAGCGGGAGCCGACAGCATATATAAGGCAGGGGGCGCTCAGGCCATAGGAGCGATGGCTTTCGGCACGGACTCCATACCTGCGGTGGATAAGATAGTCGGCCCGGGAAACATTTTTGTCGCCCTTGCAAAGAGAAGCGTTTATGGCTTTGTGGATATAGACTCTGTGGCAGGGCCCAGCGAGATACTTGTTATTGCGGACGAAAGCGCTGACCCCGTATATGTTTCGGCTGACCTTATTTCGCAGGCGGAGCATGACGAGATGGCGTCTGCGGTGCTTATCACCACAAGTCCCGAGCTTGCCGAGGCTGTAAACAAAGAGATATATATACAGGCGCAAAAGCTTTCACGAAAGGACATTATAATAAAATCCCTTGAAAACTACGGAGCTATTGTGACTGCCTCGACTCTGGCGGACGCCTGCGGACTGTCAAACAGGATAGCTCCCGAACATCTTGAGCTTTCGGTGAAGGATCCCTTCGGCGCTCTCAGATATGTCAAAAATGCAGGAGCAATATTTCTGGGACACTACAGTCCCGAACCGTTGGGCGACTATATGGCGGGGCCTAACCACGTTCTGCCTACGGGAGGGACGGCAAGGTTCTTTTCTCCTCTGTCGGTAGACGACTATATAAAGAAATCAAGTCTCATTTCATTCTCCGAGGAGGCTCTTAAGGCTCTGGGAGAGGATATTATAAAATTCGCCGATGCGGAGGGGCTTACGGGGCACGCCAATTCGGTAAGAGTAAGGCTTAAAAAAGGCGGAAAATGATTTTTTGGCTTAGTAGGGAGGGCGAAAAATGCGTACGGCAAATATCAGCAGAAACACATACGAAACCAAGATATGTCTTAACCTCGATATTGACGGCAGCGGCGTTTCCAACATTGATACGGGGATTGGATTTTTTGACCATATGCTGACGCATATAGCAAGGCACGGCTTTTTTGACATCGACTTAAGCTGTGACGGCGATCTGGACGTTGACTGCCACCATACGGTTGAAGATGTGGGCATAGTTCTGGGAAAGGGCATAGGCGAGGCTTTGGGCGACAAGGTCGGCATAAAGCGCTATGGCAGCAGTATTATACCTATGGACGAAACCCTTGTGCTTTGCAGCATAGACCTTTCGGGGCGCAGCGTGCTTGTGTTTGACGCAGACTTTACCGTGCCTGCGCTCGGAATGTTCGATACCGAAATGGTGGAGGAGTTTTTCAGGGCTTTAAGCTCCAACTGCGGTATGAATCTCCACATAAAGGTGCTGTACGGCAAAAACAATCACCACATAGCCGAGGGTATATTCAAGGCTTTCGGCAGGGCGCTCGATATGGCTGCGCAGATTGACCCCAGAATAGAGGGTACACTTTCTACAAAAGGAATGCTTGAATGATATGATCGGAATTATTGACTACAAAATGGGAAATTTAAGAAGTGTACAAAAGGCCTTTGAATACATAGGGCAGGAAGCCGTCATAGCAGCCACGCCAAAGGAGCTTGACGGCTGCGACAAGATAGTCCTTCCCGGAGTGGGAGCTTTCGGAGACGCAATGAATACCCTTAAGGCTCTTGGCTTTGACGAGGCCATATATAAAAGCGTTGAAAAGGGCAAGCTTTTTTTGGGCATATGCCTCGGTATGCAGATGATATTTGACAAAAGCTATGAAAACGGCGAGTTTGACGGACTGGGGCTTATATCGGGGGAGATAGTCAGGCTGCCCGAAGGAGTGAAGATACCTCAGATAGGCTGGAACAACCTTAAGGTATATATGAGAGAGCCGCTTTATAAGGGACTTTCGGAAAGCCCATATGTCTATTTTGTACATTCCTACAGACTGAAAACAAATGCGCCCGTAGTTTCCGCCTCGGTATATTACGGAGAGGAGATACAGGCGGCAGTTCAGAAGGACAATATTTTCGCCGTACAGTTTCACCCCGAAAAAAGCGGCGACACGGGTCTTGGCATACTGAAAAATTTTTCGGATATTAAGGTATGATTTATTTGAAAACAGAGGAGAACCAAAGCTATGAGAATATATCCTGCAGTCGATATTCTGGGAGGAAAGGCCGTAAGGCTTTTTCAGGGGGATTATGACAGAGTTACCGTTTTTAATGACAGTCCTGCGGATGCTGCGAGGGCGTGGGTGCGCAAAGGCTCCGAGGATCTGCACATTGTGGATCTTGACGGAGCGAGATACGGAAAAAGCTATATAGGCGAAATAATAAGGGAGATCAAGGCGGAGGTATCCGTGAGGATACAGGTCGGCGGCGGAATAAGGAGCCTTGACGACATAGAAGAAAGGCTTTCTTCGGGAGCCGACAGGGTAATAATAGGTACTGCGGCAGTCAGGGATCCGCAGCTTGTAAGGGAAGCCGTAGGACGCTGGGGAGCCGAAAAAATAGCCGTGGGAATAGACGCAAAAAACGGCTTTGCCGCCGTAAAGGGCTGGCAGGAGGTGTCGGAGATAAGCGCTGTTTCTCTCGGGCTTAAAATGAAGGAGTGCGGCATAACCACCATTATATATACCGACATTTCAAGAGACGGCACTATGTCGGGGCCGAATATAGCCGCCACCGAAGAAATGGCAAAGCGTACGGGGCTTGATATAATAGCCTCCGGCGGAATATCCTCAATGAGGGATATTGAAAATGCAGAGACGGCAGGCGCCGCAGGCGTTATTGTGGGACGGGCTGTTTATGACGGATCCCTTGATTTGGGCGAAGTCATAGAAAGATTTGCGAGGAAATAATATATGCTTACAAAGAGAATTATACCCTGTCTTGACGTAAAAAACGGCAGGGTCGTAAAGGGTGTGAATTTTGTCAACCTGAGAGACGCAGGCGACCCCGTGGAGATCGCCGCAATGTACGACAAAAGCCTTGCGGACGAAATAGTCTTTCTGGACATTACAGCCTCGTCCGATGCAAGAAAAATAATAGTTGACGTTGTGTCAAAAACTGCCGAGCAGGTTTTCATACCTCTCACCGTGGGCGGAGGAATACGCACCACAGACGATTTCAGAGAGATACTTTCGGCAGGAGCAGACAAAATATCAATAAACTCAGCAGCTCTCAAACGCCCCGAGCTTATTACCGAGGCTGCTCTCAGGTTTGGCAGTCAGTGCGTTGTTGTGGCAATAGACGCAAAAAGAAGGGCGGGCGGAGGTTTTGACGTATATCTGAACGGCGGAAGAGTCAACACAGGCAGAGATGCGGTGGAATGGGCTGCCAAATGTATGGAGCTTGGAGCAGGCGAAATTCTTCTCACAAGTATGGACTGTGACGGAACAAAGGCAGGCTATGACGTAGAGCTTACAAGAGCCGTGTCGGAGGTCGTTGACATACCTGTTATCGCATCGGGCGGAGCAGGTACAGAGGAGCATTTTTATGAGGCTCTTACCGAGGGAGGAGCCGAGGCTGCTCTGGCGGCATCGCTTTTTCACTACAAAGAGCTTGAAATACCGAAGCTTAAGAAATATCTTGCGGAAAAAGGCGTTCCCGTAAGGATAGGATGAGGAAAATATGAAAATTGATCTTAAATATAACGAACAGGGGCTTATTCCCGCAATAGCTCAGGACTATGAAAACGGCGATGTGCTTATGCTCGCATATATGAACCGTGAGGCTCTTAAAGCTACTCTCGAAACGGGAAAGGCTCACTATTACAGCCGCAGCAGAAAATGCTTGTGGCTTAAGGGAGAAACGAGCGGTCATTTTCAGTATGTTAAGGAAATATACTATGATTGTGACTGTGATACTCTGCTGCTGAAGATAGATCAGAAGGGAGCGGCCTGCCATACGGGAAACCGCACCTGCTTTTACAGAAGGCTTAAAGACTTCGGAGAGGGAGGCGACTCTGAATGACCGATCTGGGAAAGGCTCTTTGTGAGGAGTTTGAAGTAATAAAAAACAGACAGAAAAACCCGTCCGAAGGCTCTTATACAAGCTATCTCTTCAAAAAGGGAGAGGACAAAATACTCAAAAAAATCGGAGAGGAGGCCTCCGAGGTCATTATTGCCTCAAAAAACGGCGGAAAAGCCGAGCTTGTGGGAGAGATCTGCGACGTTCTTTTTCATATAGAGGTTCTTCTGGCTCACAAGGGGCTTGGCCTTGAGGATATAACCACCGAGCTTTCCGAAAGACGGCGCAGGGAAAATATGAATGTGGAAAAAGAGGCCAAGAGACGGCTCGAAAACAGAACCGATGAGGCGGTAATAAACTGAATGCAGAAACAGAGTATCGGAGTACAAAAAGCTTTTGAGCATTGATTATCTTTTTTATATTTTCAGGAGGTGTTTTATTATGAAGGTACTGCTTGTTAACGGAGGCCCTCACGAAAAGGGCTGCACCAACAGAGCGCTTGAAGAGATCGCCGCCGTGCTTGAAAACGAGGGCATAGAGACCGAGATCTTCTGGCTGGGGCTTAAGCCTGTTTCGGGCTGCATAGCCTGCGGCGGCTGCGGAAATGGCGGCGGCTGCGTTATTGACGACTGTGTGAACGAGTTTGGCAAAAAGGCCGAAACGGCAGACGGATTTATATTCGGCTCGCCCGTACACTATGCTGCCGCAAGCGGCGCTCTTACGTCTTTTATGGACAGACTGTTCTACGCATGGGGTGGAAAGACGTTTTATCTCAAGCCTGCTGCCTGCATATCTTCCGCAAGGAGAGCGGGAACAACGGCAACATTTGACCAGCTTATAAAATATTTCACCATTCAGCAGATGCCCGTCATTTCTTCAAGGTATTGGAACAATGTACACGGCAGTTGTCCCGAGGACGTTGAAAAGGACGAAGAGGGACTTTTCACAATGAGAGTTCTTGCCAAAAATATGGCATTTTTCCTTAAATGCAAAGAGGCGGGACTTAAGGCGGGAGTGGAGCTTCCCTCATATGAAGAGCCCAAGCAGACTAATTTTATAAGATAAAATAAAATATAAATACAAATACAAATATAAAATACATATGAATATATAAGTAAGGAGGACAAAATATGGCTTGCTTTTTAGTACCTGCTGCTGAGGCTGCGGCGGTTTCGATCATCAAAAAAACAACAAAAAAGACTACTGTGTCGGAAAACGGCTTTTTAAAGAGAATTGACACTCTCGGCAATATGCTCTGGGGCGGTTCGGCGCTGTTGGCCTTTGAGCATATATGGCATGGGGAGATCGTGCCGTTCTTTCCTTTCCTTACGAATGCGGCAAGCCGTGAAACGGCTGTGATGATGCTTCGTGAGATGGCTGTATCGGGAGTAGGTATGGCTGCTCTTGTGACAGCGGTATGGGCAGGTATGGTCGTTGTGGCAGAAGAAATGACAAAATCGCCCCAAAAGGCCATAAAGCGTAGGTGACGGCTATGCTGCTGCTTGTTGCCTCGTGCGCTGCGGTTATTTCTACTATACTTTGGTATTGTACCGAGGACAGAGGAATGCGCCTTGGCACGCTGGCGCTTATTTATTGGGGCGCTTCGCTTATGTGGTTCGTGGACGCTGTTGTTGAGTATCTCGAAACAGGGGCGGAGTATTTTACGCCATCGGCAGGGGATATGCTGAACGATCTGTTTCTGGGTCTGTCCGTTGTCGTACTGGGACTTATAATATGGCTCGTAATGGTTCTATTAAAAGACCCCAAAGGAAAAATAAGAAAAATTCTCGACAAATAAAAACGAAAGCCGAAAGAGAGTACAAAACTCCTTCGGCTTTTTTGTATTTATTGTATTTATTGTATTTATTTTTCGGTTGTAAGCAGTGATTCGACATCTGTGTCTATCATAATAAAATCTTCGCCCATAACCTTTATTTCGTCCCAGCCTATCCTGTATTCCCTGGCGCTGCCGAATACTCCGAAAAGCTTTGATGGAGCAGGAACGACAAGCTTTTCGATCTTCCCTGTTTTTTCGTCAAATATAACATCGCTTACAAAGCCGAGACGGGCGCCGTCCTTTATGTTTATGACTTCTCTTTTTTTTATATCGCACATTCTCTCCAATTTTTATCACCCGTATTAATTATATGATTCTTTTCGGAGAAAATTCTGCCTCATAAGAAAATCCATAAGGAGCTTCGTCCATAGGCACGTTCCGGGTATGTTTTTTGCCAGATCGGAGCCGTGTCTGCCGTTGGGGAATATATGCAGCTCAAAGGGTACGTCCTTGGCCTTAAGCGCTTCGGCGAGAGCGAGACTGTTTTTGAAGGGTACGCTTTTGTCCTCCGCCGTGTGCCATATGAACACAGGCGGCATATCCGACCGAACGGATTCTTCAAGAGAAAGCATGCGGCCGAGTTCAAGCCTGTCTCCCAGCATTTTTCTTGAACCTATGTGACCGTAGCTCTTTGAAAGCGTAACTACGGGATAAGCAAGCACACATATGTCGGGGCGGGCTGAAACAGTGTCGCCCGTTGGGTTTGTTTCGTCCTCAAAGCTGTCGAAATGCTCCGCGCACATACCTGCCAGATGGCCTCCTGCCGAAAATCCCATAACGCCTATTCTGTCGGGATATATGCCGTATTTTTCGGCATTGCCCCTCAGATGTCTTACGGCTGTCTTTATATCCCTCAGAGGAGATGGAAAAACAAAATCATATTCCAGCACAAAGGCAGATATTCCGTAACGGTTCAGCTCCTCGGCAACATTGTCGCCCTCGTGGTTCGACAGATGGTCATAACCTCCTCCGGGGCAGACCACAAAGCATGGATGGACGGCTCCATCGTCTATAATGAAATTTTTAAGCTTCATATTATCACCTTATTGCTTTATAGCTTTATCACTTTATTTTGTAAGGATCTCGCAGCCCGTTTCGGTGACGACAACCGTATGCTCCCACTGAGCCGAGAGCATATTGTCCTCGGTAACAAATGTCCAGCCGTCATCAAGGGTTCTGCCTCTCCATGTGCCTTGGTTTATCATAGGTTCTACGGTAAAGACCATTCCCGGCATCATTATCATAGTGCGTCCCCTCTGGCGATAATGTTCCACATACGGATCATCGTGAAACCTAAGCCCCACGCCGTGACCGCACAGATCCCTCACTACGCCGTAGCCGTGTTTGTCGGCTATATCCTGTATCGTGCAGCCTATAACCCCCACAGGCTCATAGGGCTTTATTGCGTCTATGCCTGCATACATACATTCTTTTGTGACCTCCACAAGCTTTTTGGCTTCCTCCGAGACATTGCCTATCATATACATTCTGCTGGAATCCGAATAATAGCCGTCAAGTATGGTCGTTATGTCGATGTTTATTATATCTCCGTCCTTGAGCTTTGTGCTGTCGGGAATTCCGTGGCAGATGATGTTGTTTATTGAGGTGCAGCAGCTTTTGGGAAAGCCCTTATAGTTGAGCGGGGCTGCGACTGCGCCGTGTTCGGCAGTGTATTTGCTCACAAAATCGTCTATTTCTCTTGTTTCGATGCCCTCGGCCACAATATCACCGAGCCTGTCCAGAATTCCTACTGTTATTTCTGCGCTTTTTCTTATGCCCTCTATCTGCTCAGCGTTGAGTATAAGGCGGCGCGGCGGAATGGGGTAGCCTGCTCTTTTGAGCGGCATAAGTATTTTTTCGTCTGTTCTTTCGTGGCACTGCTTATATTTTTTTCCGCTGCCGCACCAGCATTTGTCATTTCTTGATAGTCTGTACATTGTTTCCCTCCGTGTTTTTTATTTCTCTGCGGAAATATGCCGTCTGAGCCTCATATTCGCCGCTGTTCAGGGCTTTTTTTCCAAGCTCCGACAGGCTGTATACTCCCTTTCTTATATGCGAGAACCAGCCGTAGAAGTTGTTGTACAGCATAGCTCCGACATTGTTTTCAAATCCCATTTTTTTAAGCTCTCTCGGCGATGCCTCTCCAACGGCTTCGAGAACGCACATAAGCTTTATGCTCTGTTCTCTGTATGCCGTCATAAGCTTTGTTTTGTTTACGCCGCCGACATTTTCAAAGCTGCGGCCGTCAAATTCTGCCTTGACTGAGCCTGCTTTTCGGCTTTTGCGCACGCCTGCGGCTTTGGGGCGGCGCACCGCCTGAGCCGCGCCTGTTGTTTCGGAGACAAATATAAGTCCGCAGTCAATGGCCTCCGCAAGTCTGATTATATCGTATGTGTCCTTTTTCGGCGTTGTCACCGCCGCATATACCTCTTTGCTTATACTTTTTCTGTCAAGAAGCTGATATACAAGCTTAAGATTGAATTTAAGCTTAAGCTCGCAGACGATCATTCGGCTGTCCTTGACTGCAACCATGTCGCAGCCGTCAACCTCTCCCTTTACGGTATAGCCCTCGTCCTCAAAAAGCCTTTTTACAGGCTCATACAGGTCTTTTTCAAGCTTTATCATACTTTTACTCATTTCATAAAATTCTCTATGTCGCTTACGCTGCGTATAACATCCTCCGAAAGGGTGCGGCAGCCGAAAGCCGTGACGACAACATCGTCCTCTGTTCTTATGCCTATGCCTTCTTCTTCGATATACAGCCCCGGTTCAACGGTCAGAACAGCGCCTTCTTTTATGATGCCGTCTCGCTTTGCCCCTATGTCGTGGGTTTCAAGACCCAGCCTGTGGCTCACGTTGTGCCAGTAGTATTTCTTTATATCGTCATAGGACGAAACAAGACCGACCCTTGAAAGCTCCTTATAATAATATTCCAGAAGTTTTTTGTTAAGGGAGCCAAACTCAAGCCCCGGACGTATATAATCCCTTATTATATAATTGCCCTCTAAAACGATATTGTAAAAAAGCTCCTGCCTTTTTGTAAATCTGCCGCCTGACGGAAAGGTCCTCGTTATGTCGGCGCTGTAGTGCTTGTAGGCTGCTCCCACATCGCACAGTATAAGGCTTTGGTCTTCTATAACGCAGTTGTTTTTTGTATAGTGGAGCGTAGCGGCGTTTTTGCCCGAGGCTATTATCGAGGGAAAGGCAAATTCCCTTATGCCCCTGTATTTAAGCTGAAAGTCAAAATAGCTTTCGAGCTGATATTCATACATTCCCGGGCGGACATTTTTCATCATAGAATATATGCCGTCCCTTGTTATGTCTATGGCTTTTTCGATATTTTTTATTTCTGTTTCAGACTTTGTTTCTCTGAGGTCACCCAACAGGGGAAATATGTCCCTGACGGGAATATCGCCATATTCCTTTATTCTGTGGGCATCGTTGCTTTGGCTGTCATAACAGAGGGTTTTTATGTCTCCGCTGCGGACAGCCCCGTCAATAAAATCCCGGAATCTGTCGCTGAAATGTATACGCTCGATTCCGCTGATATTTGCGGCTTCGGTTTCCGACAGGACTGCTCCCGTCCATTTTTCCTCCTCGGTGTCGGGAGGGGATATAAAAAGTATTTCTCCCTCGGCGCCTTTTGTCTTTGAAAGCGCAAGAATAAGCCCCGGCTCGTCTATACCCGTAAGATAATAAAAATTTCTGTCGGGTGAAAAGGGATAGTATTCATCGCCGATTTTTCGGGGAGCCGTGCCGGAGAAAAAAACCGCCGTCTCGTTTTCGTTCAGCATATCAATTAATTTTTTTCTGTTGTTTTTCACAAAATCCTTCAAGCTTATCTCTCCTTTTGATCGCTTATACAATTATATAACCATAGTCGGTAGGTTTTCAAGTGTTTTATAAACCTTTTTTATAAAAAATTGAAATCTTGGCTTTAAAAATAAAAAATGTAAAATATATAAATTAGGTATTGACAAAACAAAAAATTTATGTATAATAATATGTGTTGGCTTTGAAAAAAATGCCGAACGAAAAAATGCCGGGGTGTAGCGTAGCTTGGTAGCGCGCCTGAATGGGGTTCAGGAGGTCGCAAGTTCAAATCTTGTCGCCCCGACTTTTTTGTCCTTTCCTGTTTTGGGAAAGGATTTTTTATTGCCTTTTTTTCGATTTTTATGATTTTTTAATCAAAAAATATTTACGAAATGACGCATATATGCTATAATTATACTGCTATGTTTTGAATATTTTGCATTGTTGTATAAAAAACGGAGGGCAGAAATATGAAATTGTTAAAGAAATTGGGCTGCATTGTACTCGGAGCGGCTATTGGGCTCAGTTCCCTTGGGACGGTTCCCGCATTGGGAGCCTACGGCAGCGTCATAAAGGTGGGAAAGGGCAGCGGATATGACTATTCAACGGTTTCCGAGGCTCTTAAAAGCATAAACTATACCCCTACAAAGCTTAAGCCCGTGACAGTGCTTATTGACAAGGGAGTATATGAAGAAAGCTTTTCGGTATCGCTCCCTTATGTAACTCTCGAAAACAAGGGAAAAGCCGAGGATGTTGTCATAACCTATGACAAGTCATCGGGAAACGCCGATCTGACAAAAAGAGCAGGCACCGAAAAAACGGCTACCGTTTCGATAGACCAAGCTGCCAAGGGCTTTAAGGCTATAAACGTGACTTTTGAAAACTCCTACAATCTTGAACAGGAGGAGGAGTATTCGCAGGCTGTGGCGCTTGTGTCAAATGCCGATGAGGTTATGTTTGAGGGCTGTCGGTTTATAGGCAGGCAGGACACTCTCTATCTCAAGGGCGCATCGAAGGGCGCAGACGCAAGGGGCTCGGCTAACCCCGCAAGGGTATGCCTCGACAACTGCTATATAGAGGGTACCGTTGATTTTATATTCGGAGATGCCACCGCAGTATTTGAAAACTGCAGCATAAATATGGCATACAGAAAGGACGGCGGATACTTTACCGCTCCCAACACAACGCTTTATAACACGGGCTTTGTGTTTGACGGCTGCCGTTTCAGCGTTGACGAAAAATATACCGCTCAGGAGGCGGAAAACATATATCTTGGCAGGCCGTGGCAGTGTGACGCAGATCACCCGAGCTTAGGCTCAGAAACGGTCATTATGAATTCGCAGCTGCCCGAAAAAATGAATCCTCAGGGATTTTCTCTCTGGGACGGCTCCACTGTGAAAAACAAGGTTAGATTTTTTGAATATAACAACAAAGTAAAGGGTCTTTCGGCAGATACTTCAAAAAGAGCGGATTTTGTAAAAATCCTAAGCGAAGCACAGGCTATAGGCTTTAAGCCCTATAA
Source organism: uncultured Clostridia bacterium (assembly GCA_947630725.1). GTDB lineage: Bacteria > Bacillota > Clostridia > Lachnospirales > CAG-274 > JAJQCI01. The sequence continues at coordinate 166,548 of CANRIS010000003.1, read as the reverse complement.
TGTTCTGAGAGGGGACGATATGTGGAACCCGTGCAGCTTTGAGGCCGTTATAAACAAGCCTGCCGCAGAGCTGACATTGGGAGAATACAGCATATCCGTCCCCAAGGGAGAGACATACAGGCTCGAAAGCCTTCCGCTGCCTGTGGGCGCTGTTTCCGCCGCAAGCTATACAACCGGCGACCCGAAGATCGCCGAGATTGACAAGGACGGAACGATCAAAGCGGTTGAAACAGGCACGACAACGGTCAGCGCAGCTCTCGAAAACGGTATGACCGTCTCGGCTCAGGTCGTTGTCAGTCCGGCAAGGACGGAACCTCCCGTTATTTCGGATATAAGCATCGCCACGGGTTCAAGCCTTGACCCCGGCGACAGGCTCAGAGGCTCCTACAGCTTTGAGATAAAGGAGGACGAGACCAACGACACAAGCCTTGTGAGATGGATAGCGTCGGATCCCGAAACGGGTGAGGAGTACATACTCTCCGAAAGCAGAGAGCTTAAGGACTATGTAGTGACCGACAACGAAACAGGCTCGTATATAAAGCTGGAGGTTCGCCCCGAAAGCGCCACAAGCTACGGAAAGGCAGGCGAAACAAAATCCTATAAGACTCCTACGGTGGTTACGGGAGAGAGAAGGTCGCTCCTTAAGGAGGGCTTTAAGACGCTTTCGGACAAATGGGAGACTTATGGCTCGATCGGCTTTGTTGCTGACGGAGAAAACAGCTTTGTTTCGGGTGGCAGCGACACAAACGCAGCCGCAGACGGATTTATATACAACGAAAATATAACAAATGGAAATTATACGATGGTTCTGAGGGAACGCTTCAACCCCGATGTCGATGGACTTTCGGGAGACAGCTATGAGGATATTTTCTTAAACCGTTCGGATGAGGATAATTATTATAAGATAAGAATAACGAGAGGCGGAAACACAAAGTCTCTCAGATGGTACATAATAAAATGTATAAACGGCACCGAAGAAACTCTTGTATCCGATGAGACGTCCATGAAGGACAAGGTAATGCAGAATTCGGGTGAGAACAACCCATATTTCAGAATCGAGGTAACAAAGAAGGACAACAAAATATCCGCAAAATTTGTCCTTGAAGAGAATCTCACAGTACTTTCACAGCTTTCTGCCGATTTTGACACGGCTCTTTCGGCAGGCTGCCCCGGCATTGAAATGTTCGGAAAGACAAAGGGCATACTTATAGACTATATGATCGTCTCTGACAGCGCAGAGGCAAAGAAGGAGCCTGCCACGAGGATATTTATTGCGGGCGATTCCACCGCAAAGAATTATGGCGATGAAAATACTATCGGCGGCTGGGGAGAATACATACCATACTATTTTTCAGAGGACGTTGAAATAATAAACAAGGCCGAGGGCGGAAGAAGCTCCCGTTCGTTTATAAATCAGGGCAGACTTGACGAGATCTGCCAAGAGGCTCACAAGGGCGACTATGTGTTTATACAGTTCGGAATAAATGACGGTCAGACCGAGGACAACTACAGGCTTGAATATATGGCGGCTCTGGGAGAACCCGATGCAAACGGAATATATCCGTACATACAGCCTGTCAGAGTGCCTACGCCGCAGGTGCTTTTGGACGCATATAAGGATACCGAATACCCCTACGGCGAAACCTTCTATCCTTATGAGGGAGGCACATTCAAGTGGTATCTTAAGCAGTATGTGGACAGAGTGAGAGAGACGGGCGCTACGCCTGTGCTTATGACATCCATATGCAGAGTATTTTTTGACGCTGACGGAAAAATAACGCCTCACCACGGAGAAAATGACGGATATATAAAGGCTGTTCTTCAGGTGGCTGAGGAGACCGACTGCGCTCTTATAGATTTTTATGAAATAACAAAGGATCTGTACGAAAGCTACGGATATTCTATGGTTCAGGGACTTGCCAACATAAAGGCTGACGGCTCTATGGACCTTACGCACTACAACAAATTCGGCGCAAACATAATCGCAAGCAAGTTTGCCGCAGCAGTAAAGGACGCAGGACTGGGGCTTGAAGGCTATGTCACGGCATCGAGAGCCGATGTCGAAAGAACGGACGGACTTAAGAGCGCAAAGCTCTGGCTTGTGGGCGATGAATATGCCGCCGACTACAGCTCGGAGGTTTCATCGGACATAAGAAGGCGTTCGGGCATAGGAGAATACATACCCGAATATATGTCGAGCCTTGTTGAGACTGTGCCTATGGGAGTTGACGGAGCAAGCTCCAAGAGCTATGCCGATACCGAAAACTACAAAAAATTTATGGACGGACTTTCGGAGGGCGACTATGTTGTGATACATTTCGGCACAAACGACAAAACAAAGGGCGACGGCTTTACTTCTCCCTACGGTGACAAAGAAACCGCAGGAAGCTTTCAATATTATTTATACAACAATTATGTTAAGCCCATAAAGGAAAAACGAGCAGTACCCATAATAATCACTCCCATTTCGCAGTATTGCTTTAAAAACGGAGAGTTCGTCTATACAGACGGCGGCTATGCGGAGGCAGCCAGAAGCCTTGCGGCAGACCAGCAGATATATTTCTGCAATATGACCGAAAATATGGCTGCCATATATAAAGAAAACGGCGAAGAAGGTTCAAAGCGCCTCAACGCCTATGGCAGAGACGGGCTTATTGACGATATACTGAGCGACACGGGCGCAAGAAAAGCGGCTCTGAGCTTTCTTGATGCTATGAAGTTTTCTTCATCCACATTCAAGGATTATATACAGATACCCGATGAAGAGCCTGTGGACTATATCACAAGAGGAGAGTTTGCAAAGCTTATTGCCGATACTATGGAGCTTAAGGGAACGGGGCTTTTCACTTTTTCCGATATGCCTATGGGACGTGACTATGTTTCGGCGTGCAATCTCCTTAAGGAAAACAATATTGCCAAGGGAGACGAAAAGAACTGCTTCTATCCCGAAAATATGCTTACAGGAAAGGCATATAACGAGCTTATTCAGAATACTGCCGCATCTCTCGGTATAAAATATACTCCGAAGGCTATCGCAGGCGAAGGGCTGTTTATGACCTATGACGATGCCGTATCGGGAATAATAGAGCTTTATGAGAGCAGATGAGGTGTTGTGGGTGTTGAAAAGAATAATATTTGCTTTGGCGGTTATAATATCGGTTGTTTCGGGCGCGCTGTCGGCATACGGAGCTGCCGAAATGATTGAAACAAGGCTCAGTTATGACGGAAGTCTCCACAGCTATAGAGCCGAGGCTGTCTACATAGAAATAAACGGCGAAAGACTTACTCGCTATTCGATACTTCCCGTTGTGATGAACGACAGGATATTGGTTTCGGCGAGGGACGTTTTTTCGGTGATGGGCTGCGATATAGGCTGGGATAATGACAAGAGAGAGGTCACTGTCAGAAACAGTTCCTCTGTCATAGTTATTCCCATAGACAAAAAGTATATATACAAGAATGGAACACGTATAGAGACGGACGTTGCGTCCAAGCTTATAAACAACTATACAATGATACCCATAAGGGCAGTGGCTGAGGCTCTGAGCTGCGATGTGGGCTTTGACAGCAATACAAGGGTAGTCTCCATAGACTATGACGGCGGGACGGAAAGTACGGCTTCTATAGCCGAACCCGTCACCTCGCCGGAATCCGAAGTCACACCGAAGCCTTCTGCGGCGCCTCATTCGGAGGTATCCTCGGAAAGCGGAATAAAAATACTCTGGGATACCATAAGCACCACCGAGGGAAACGACTCCGTTTCAAAGAGGATACCCATAGAGGGGCTTGACGTAATATGCCCAACGTGGTTTGCCATAAAGGATACGGACGGCACGGTTGGTAATGTCTCAAAAAAATCCTATGTGGAGTGGGCTCACGGACAGGGCTATAAGGTATGGGCGCTTGTGACAAACAGCTTTGACCCTGCGCTTACCCATGGCTTTCTTCAGAACGCCGCAGCCTGCGACAGCGCCCTGAAGTCGCTGCTGGACTATTGCATAGAGCTTGGCGTTGACGGCATAAATGTGGATTTTGAAACAATATACGAGTCGGACGGTACATATTATGTGGATTTTATGAAAAAGCTTGCCGACAGCTTTCACGATATGGGAATGACCGTTTCGGTGGATACATATGTTCCCGCTCCTTACAACGCAAGATACCATATGGAGGATATGGGAAAAATATGCGACTATGTAATTATGATGGCATATGATGAGCATTTTGCAGGCGATACGACCGCAGGCTCCGTTTCTTCAATACCGTGGGTAGAAAAATATCTGGAAACGGCTGCGGGTATTGTGCCCGGGGACAAGCTTGTTCTGGGCTGCCCCTTTTATACGAGGGTGTGGGAGGTCACTCCTTCGGGAGCCATAAACACAAATGCGTCCTGCAGTATGGACAGAGCATCGGAGCTTTTGGAGCAGAACGGCGCAAAGGCTTCTTATGACGAAGAAACGGGACAGAACTACGGCGAATATTCTTCAAACGGAAACACGTTTAAGATATGGCTTGAGGACGAAACATCACTGAGAGCGAGAATGGAGCTTTCGCAGAAATACGGCTGCGCAGGCGCCGCCTTTTGGAGAAGGGGCTTTGAAAACGACGCAGCTTGGGAAATAATAAACGAATATTACAGATAATATGTAAAAAACGCATATCAGACAGACATAAAAAGAGGTAGGATATTATGAAAATGATTTCTTGGAACGTCAACGGCTTAAGAGCCTGTATGACAAAGGGATTTGAGGAATTTTTCAAAAGCTCCGATGCAGATTTTTTCTCACTTCAGGAGACAAAGCTTCAGGAGGGACAGACCGACTTTGCCCCCGATGGGTATTTCGGATATTGGAACTATGCCGAAAAAAAGGGCTATTCGGGAACAGCCGTTTTTACAAAGAAAAAACCTCTCAATGTGTTCTACGGACTGGGTATAGAGGAGCATGACCGTGAGGGCAGGCTTATAACTCTCGAAATGGAGGACTTCTATCATGTGACCTGTTATACCCCCAATTCGCAGGACGGCCTTAAAAGGCTTGACTACAGAATGAAATGGGAGGATGCCCTGAGAGAATATTTTCTCGGACTGAGAGAAAAAAAGCCCGTTGTATACTGCGGCGATCTGAATGTGGCTCACAGGGAGATCGATCTCAAAAATCCCTCGTCAAACAGAAAAAATGCAGGCTTTACGGACGAGGAGAGGGGTAAGCTCACAGAGCTTTTAAACAGCGGCTTTGTGGACAGCTTTCGCTGTCTCCACCCCGATGCCGAGGGCATATATTCATGGTGGAGCTATCGCTTTAAGGCGAGAGAGAGAAACGCAGGCTGGCGCATCGACTACTTTATTGTTTCCGACAGCGCAAAGGACAGGATAAAGGAGGCCAACATACTGACGGACGTATATGGCTCCGACCACTGTCCCGTAGAGCTTGTTTTTGAATGAGAATTATATCGAAGGTGAAATTTTATGTCGGTTATAAAATTAAGTCATGCCGAGGCAAAAAAACTTATGGACAGCGACAGGGAGCTTATTGTTGTCGATGTCAGAACCCGTGAGGAATTTGAAGAAAACCATATTGACGGGGCAAGGCTCATACCTCTTGACACTCTGAGGGATAAAGCAGAGCTTATGCTGCCCGACAAAAACAGCAGAATAATGGTATATTGCCGCAGCGGAAAGCGCAGCAGACAGGCGGCGGAAATTCTGGACGGGCTTGGCTATGTCAGCATATACGATATGGGAGGACTTATCGACTGGCCCTTTGAGCTTATTATGTAGGCTGACGGCAGAAAAAACAGAGGATCGCCTTTTGGCTTAAAGGTTTAAGTATAATAATTTGTGTATCAAGGAGGATATTTTATGGAATCGGTATCTATAAGAGAGCTTTTCAGAAACAGAGATAAATATATAGGGGAAAAAATCACCGTAGGCGGCTGGGTCAGAAGCAAGAGAGATCAGAAGTCCTTCGGATTTATCGTGCTGAATGACGGAACATATTTTCAGCCCCTTCAGATAGTCTATACGGACAAGCTTTCAAATTTTGACGAGATCTCAAAGGTGACGCTCGGCTCGGCTCTTGTTGTCAGTGGAGAGCTTGTGGCTACTCCCGGCGCAAAGCAGCCCTTTGAGATACAGGCTGACGAGGTACTTGTGGAGGGACTTTCGGACGGAGATTATCCACTGCAGAAAAAAAGACATACCTTTGAATATCTCAGGACGATCGCCCATTTAAGACCCAGAACAAACACATTTCTCGCCGTTTTCAGAGTAAGGTCGCTTATTGCATATGCGATACACAAATTTTTCCGGGAGAGGGACTTTGTGTATGTTCACACTCCAATAATTACGGGCAGCGACTGCGAGGGAGCAGGCGAAATGTTCAGAGTGACCACACTTGACCCTGACAATCCGCCTAAACTTGAGGACGGCAGCATAGACTACAGTAAGGACTTTTTCGGAAAGGAAACCAACCTTACCGTCAGCGGTCAGCTCAATGTTGAGACATACGCTATGGCGTTCAAGAACGTATATACGTTTGGCCCCACATTCAGGGCGGAAAACTCCAACACGCCGAGACACGCCGCCGAATTCTGGATGATAGAGCCCGAGATCGCCTTTGCAGACCTTAAGGACGATATGATCCTTGCGGAGGATATGCTTAAATATATAATAAGATATGTTATGGAAAACGCCCCCGAAGAAATGAACTTTTTCAACAGCTTTGTCGATAAGGGGCTGATCGACAGACTTAACAATGTGCTTGGCTCCGAGTTTGCACACGTTACCTATACGGAGGCTGTGGAGATACTTGAAAAGAACAACGACAAATTTGACTTTAAGGTGAGCTGGGGCTGCGACCTTCAGACAGAACACGAAAGGTACCTTACCGAGACGGTTTTCAAACGCCCTGTTTTTGTGACTGACTATCCCAAGGAAATAAAAGCGTTTTATATGAAGCTTAATCCCGATGGAAAAACCGTTGCCGCTATGGACTGTCTTGTTCCGGGAATAGGGGAGATAATAGGCGGCAGCCAGAGAGAGGACGACTATAACGTGCTTCTCGGCAGAATGAATGAGCTTGGGCTTAAAAAAGAGGACTATGACTTTTATCTCGATTTAAGAAGATACGGAACAGTCAGACACGCAGGCTTTGGACTTGGCTTTGAGAGAGCCGTTATGTACCTTACGGGTATGACAAATATAAGGGACGTTGTGCCCTTCCCCAGAACGGTAAACAACTGCAGGCTTTAAAGGGGCGGGCTGCGCCCTGTCATCAAAATGCAGCCGCATTTTGATGAAGCCCAAATGTGCGTGCCGGGCAAGCCGGCGACTTCATTTGGATAAAGGAATATAAATTTCAATTTGCTCCAAAAACTACGTTTTTTCACAAATTGAAATTTATTCCTCGGGTGGGCAAAGCTCACCCTGCGGATTAAAGTCTGCGACGCTGTATATAACATATTTGTCGCATATTATTCTAATTATAAGCAGATTTATTTTTTTGACAGTCTGTTATAATAAAAAAACTACGGCGCTATGCCGAAAGAAAGGAAGTAAATATAAATGGAACATTTCTGCATTCCCGAGGGCTATGAGTCAGCCCTTGATCTTCACGAAACACAAATCGCCATCAAAAAGGTAAAAGACCATTTTCAGGGCGCTCTTTCAAAGCAGCTCAATCTGGCGAGAGTTACGGCTCCTCTTTTTGTGGATCCCAAGTCGGGTCTCAACGACAATCTGAACGGAGTTGAAAGACCCGTTGAGTTTGACATCAAAGAGATGAACGGCAAAAAGGCGGAGATAGTTCATTCTCTTGCAAAGTGGAAGAGAATGGCTCTCAAAAAATACGGCTTTAAGCACGGCGAGGGTTTATATACCGATATGAACGCCATAAGGCGTGACGAGGTTACGGATAATCTCCACTCTGTTTTCGTTGATCAGTGGGATTGGGAAAGGATAATATCCAAGGAAGAAAGAAACACCGATACCCTTAAGGACATAGTTAAAAAGGTATATGCAGCTCTCAGAAAGACCGAAAAATATATGGCCTCTGAGTATGACTATATCGAACCTATGCTGCCGAAGGAAATTTCTTTTATAACGACTCAGGAGCTGGAGGACAAATATCCCGGGCTTACCCCCAAGGAAAGAGAAAATGCCGAGGCAAGAGAAAAGGGCGCCATATTTGTAATGAAGATAGGTGGACTTCTTGAAAGCGGAATAAAGCATGACGGCAGAGCGCCTGACTATGACGACTGGGAGCTTAACGGCGACATCGTTGTATATTATCCCGTTCTTGATATTGCCTTTGAGCTTTCGTCAATGGGCATAAGAGTTGACGAGGACTCTCTCATAAAGCAGCTTGACGAGGCAGGCTGCCCCGAAAGAGCCGAGCTGCCGTTCCAGAAAGCCATCATAGAAAAGAAGCTCCCCTATACCATAGGAGGAGGCATAGGCCAGTCCAGAATATGTATGTATTTTCTGAGAAAGGCTCATATCGGCGAGGTACAGGTTTCTTTGTGGCCCGATGAGGTGAGAGAAGAGGCCGAAAAGCTCGGTGTGAACATACTGTAAAATTATCCGTACATAACAATATTTAATATTTCAGATCTTATACAAAACGCCTTGTATGACAGGAACACAGTCTCCCTCATACGGGCGTTTTTAATATTTTTTAATTTTTATTACATTGCTGTTTAATTTTTATGTTTTATTATACTATACAAGGATATTCCATATATATTAAACACATATATATTAAATATTGGAATATCAAAACCGGCAGTACGGGAGGTGAAAAATTTGAAACCAAGGCACGAAAACAAATACAGCGTCAATAGCTGTGACATTCTTCTTATGAAAAAGCGGCTCGGACAGTTTGCCGAAAAAGACGCAAACAGCGGAGATGACGGCGCCTATGTCGTAAAGAGCCTTTATTTTGATAACTATGCCGACAATGCCCTCAGAGAAAAAACAGACGGACTTAATTATCGTGAAAAATTCAGAATACGTTTTTATAATGACGACACCTCATTCATAAGGCTTGAAAAGAAAAGCAAGCTACACGGACTTTGCTTTAAGGAGTCAGTGAGGTTATCGGAGGACGATTGCAGAAGGATCATAGACGGCGACACTGATTTTTTGGCTGAAAGCTCCAGACCGCTTTTTAAGGAGCTGTACGCAAAAATGAAATTCGGCCTTTTAAGACCGAAATCCATTGTGGTATACAGAAGGGAATGTTTTGTATACCCTCTGGGAAACGTTCGCATAACCTTTGACACGAATATAAGGGGCAGCAGCTTTACAGACGATTTTTTAAGCCCCGAGCTTTGCGCTCCCGTGTATTGCGGAAAATCCATACTGGAAGTAAAATGGGACGAATATCTCCCCGAAATAATAAAAAAATGCGTCTGCCTCAACGGGCGCAGCCTTGCGGCATTTTCAAAATATGTCGCCGTCAGACAATAAATTTTTAAAGAAAGGATCATTTATATGAATTTCAACGATGTTTTCAAATCAAGCTTTTTGACAAATCTGACCGATTTTTCTCCCTTTGATGCGACTCTTGTGCTGTGTCTTTCGTTTGTGACGGGGCTGTTTATATTTATGGTATACAAAAAAACCTATTCGGGAGTAATGTATTCCGATTCGTTCGGGGTATCTCTCATAGCTATGACAATGATAACAAGTCTCGTTATTATAGCGGTTACGTCAAATGTCGTTCTTTCTCTCGGTATGGTGGGCGCTCTGTCGATCGTACGTTTCAGAACAGCCATAAAGGAGCCTATGGACATAGCTTTTCTTTTCTGGGCGATCGCTGTGGGAATCGTCCTCGGGGCGGGGCTTATTGCTCTCGCAATTATAGGCTCCGTAATAATAGGCGTTGTCATTATCGTTTTTTCCACAAGAAAAACAAGGGATATTCCCTATATACTTGTAATAAACTGCAGCAGCCCCGAAGGTGAAAGAGCCTCTATGGACATAATAGGCTCGGATACAAAAAAGAATGTTCTGAAGTCAAAGTCGGTATCGGGACACGGAACGGAGCTTATCTATGAGGTAAGGCTTAAGGACGACAGCGGCTTTATAAACAGGCTGACGGATTTAGAGGGTGTTGTTAACGCTTCTCTCGTTACATACAACGGCGAATATATGTCATAAGGTGATGATGTTATGATAAGCTCAAAAAATATGAATATACTTGCGTGGATACTTATGGCGGCGGCATTTTTCGGCTGTGTATTTGCAATGTATGTGCTTAAGGATAAGTCGGGCGATACGGACGAAAGGATCTACGGCGAAAATCACAGCATAACATATACAGAGGACGATGGATACGGCGATTTTTCGGACGCTGAGAGAATCGACCTCAATGGCGGCGCAGCCGTTTCGGACAGCAAAAATGTTGTTGTTGAAAACAATGTAATAACCGTTCTGGATGCGGGCAGCTATGTTATTTCGGGAAGTCTTGACAACGGGCGCATTGTGGTAGACTGCGAAAATTCGGGCGTTGTAAGGCTTATTCTGAACGGCGCAAGCATAAATTCGGAGGATTTTTCAGCCATATATATAGCTCAGGCGGACAAGACTGTTATTTCCGCCGCAGCCGACACCACAAACCACATATCTGACGGAAAAACATACGGCGAGGGGCTTATGACAGACGGAAAGCCCGATGCCGCCATATATTCAAAGGACGATCTTGTAATAAACGGAGAGGGAAGGCTCATCGTAGACGGCAGCTTTTCGGACGCAATAAAATCAAATGACGGACTTAAAATAGTTGGAGCCGATCTTGAAATAAACGCAGCCGATGACGCCATAAGCGCAAACGACTTTATTGGAATTATCGAAAGCAGCATAACCGCCGATTCTCAGGGAGACGGCATAATATGTGATGATAACGACAGCGACAGGGGCTTTATAGCGGTTGAGGACAGCTCGATAACCATAGAAAGCGGCGGCGATGGAATTTCGGCTTCATCGGCTCTCTATCTTGACAGAGAGACAGCGGACATAATATGCGGAGGAGGCGCAGACGAAATCGCGACAGTGCAGAACGATTTTTTCGGCAGAGGTGAAAAGGTCAGACAGCCTGCGCAGGCTCAGGAAAGCGAGGAGGACGAACCCAGCAAAAAGGCACTTAAGGCAGGAACCAATATCGTTATAAACAACGGAAGCTTTGTCCTTGACAGCGTTGACGACTGCATACACTCCAACGGGGATATTTCGGTTCGGGGAGGCAGCTTTAAACTAAGCACTGAGGACGATGGCGTTCACGCCGATGACGATCTGACGGTCAACTGTGAAAGCCTTGATGTAATAAGATGTCGTGAAGGCATTGAGGGCGACCGCATTGTTATTGACGGAGGAGATATTTCGATATTGTCATCGGACGATGGCATAAATGCGGCAGGTCCATCGGAAAACGGCGGCTTTGGCGGCCCTATGGGAATGAGAAACGCTGAGATAACAGATGAGAACACCTATCTCACCATAAACGGAGGAAATATATATGTAGAGACCAACGGCGACGGGCTTGACTCCAACGGAGCGGCAGTGCTGAACGGAGGACAGGTATATGTCTACGGCCCCGAAAACAGCGGAAATTCTTCGGTAGACAGCGAATACGGCTTTGCAATAAACGGAGGCTCTATTTTAGCTGTGGGAAGCTCGGGAATGGCTGAACCTCCATCCGAAATATCTGCGCAGAAAAGCCTTGTTTTTTATACCGATGAGATATTCGAGTCGGGCAGCGAAATATGTATAAAGGACAGCAAACAGAATACAATATTCAGCGGCGAATCGCCCAAGACCTTTGACTGTGTTCTGGCAAGCTCGGGGGACATTGCTTCGGGCGAAGAATACAGCCTTTTTATAGACGATAAAGAGGTCGGGTCTGTCAAGGCGGAAAATACGGTTTCCTCCTATGGCAGCGGCGGTATGACGGGAGGAATGGCAAGGAGAGGACGAATGAGAGATATGACCGATGAAGGCGGAACCGTGGCTGCTCCCGAGGGTATGCCGCAGTCCAATAGGCATTTTAACGGTATGAACGGTGACGATATTATGAAAATGCCTGCCGATACAGAGAGAAACGAAAAAAACGGTGAAAACGGTGAAATCGGAGAAATCGGCGCAGGCAGAGGAGGGGCTGTGTCGGAGGGAGAGCCTGTCGGGGGACAATGGCAGGGGAGACCTCCCCGTGAGGATTTCGCCGGCAGGACAGGAGAGGAAAACCCGAGCAGAGCCTATATGGGCGGCAGACCCTCGGCGGAAAATTCTGCAGCGGATATTTTGAAGGAGCTTTTTCCCTGCATTGTACTCATAACGGTACTGATTTTGTCCTTCCTTTTTGTGATATTCTATAAAAGAAAGCACTATTGACACTGACAAAAGGAAGCTGTTTTAATGGAAATATGGGACATATCGGCAGTATCCTAAAAATATAAAAAAGTATCAAAAAAGTATCAAAAAAGTATCAAAAAAGTATTAAAAAGGCTCTTTGCAGTAAGCAGAGAGCCTTGCAGATTGTCAAAAAACCCCATTTTTCAAAGATGAAAATGGGGTTATTATATGTCAGGTTATTATTTAATCTATAAAACAGTTTTTTGAAAGGCTTGTCCTTCCTTAAATGATATAGTTTTTTTCGTTTTTCGTTTATTTACTTTATGCCCTATGATTTTGCAATTATTTGCAGTTATTTGCAGTTATTTTAAATATAAAACAGAAAACATAACCGCGAAGTATAATAAGCATAAAACTATCAGCACCCTGTCACTCAGAAGTACTTCGACAGGATCGCCATCTGAATTTCCTTCAATATCAAGACTGTATTTCATTGTTATAATAAGAACGATTGGAACAGTCAATATTAAATACTTATTTTTGTAAGCCGACATTGTGGTTTTATCCATGCTCCATAAGGCATAAAAAACATTCGCCAGCGTCAGACACATATTCATACTTTTATCAAGGAAGCTCAGCGGGTATTCTTTCAACACTGTTCTGCTTTCGTGTCCGACCATTTTCAATTCGTTTCTTCTCTTGCCAAGCGCAAAATAGAACGATATGGCAACAACCGTAAGATACAGCCAATTTGATATAACAATATCGGTTATAATCGCTCCATAAATCACACGGATCAGGAATCCCGATACCAATATGATTATATCGACAATAGGAATATTTTTTAATCCGAAGCTGTACGCCAAATTAAGTAAAACATATAAAAGCAGCAGCAGTGCCGGAAGGTAACGATGCGTCAGCCAAACGGATACCGTAGCCGCCGCAAAAAGCAACACCGGCAGGGCGTACGCAGTCCTGACCGATATATCCCCCAAGGCAATTGGTCTTTTACATTTCATAGGATGAAGTCTGTCCTTTTCCGCATCCCGTATATCATTAATCACATATACTGCCGAGGAGACCATACAGAAGGCGATAAAGCCCATAACGCAGATAAAGAATTTTTCACGGTTAAAAAGCTGTCCGCTGCACGCAAGGGCGGCAAATACCAACAGATTTTTTATGTAATGATCAACGCGCATTAATTTTAGATATTTCTTCATTTCTATCGTACTCCAAACTCACATGGGATAATTAACCGCAACAAATTCCAACATATCTTTAATTGCGGGAATATTGATCATAAGCAATATTATGGTGCATATAAAACAGACTGTCGGAACAATATATTTTATTCTCAGCTTGTCCTCTATTTTTTCAAGAAATTGGAACATCAAAACCAAAAATGCCCATCCGAAATACAGCGAGTACAAAATGAGTCCGTTCTCCGGAATTCCCCACCCAAAAATCAGCAGCAGGACAACAGAAAAAACAAGCCATTCGGCTGCGCACAGACTTGTCTTTTTATCCCTGTTCAGAATTGCACTTACAACAGATAATATAAAGAATATTATACCGATAACTGAAAAGCCTGTCACTGCGTTTACCTGCCATGAGAGAAATCCCTGGGGAGATGCAGCGCCTGCGTGCGGAGCGATTATGCAATTTCGGACAAAATCCGTATACATATATAATTTTTGTATAAAATTAATATTGTTGACGCCGGCAAACCGTTTGAGGAGGTTGATCCTTTCTATAAGATTATATAAAACATCAAATCTGTAAAATGCAAAAATACATATGAATAACCCAAATCCCAGCACTACCATATCCTTAAACCAATTTATGAAGGATTTAAACGGAGAATACTTGGAGCAAAACGGAGCGAGAATAACGCTTGTTGTCAGCGTACCGGCCGCGCCAAAAAAAGCAAAACGTTTTATACGTCCCTCCGATATGAGATATATGCACAAAATCAACCAAAAATAAGCGACTATATATTGTTCTATCATAAAGTTAAACAACAGATACATATATGTCGAGCATATCAATAATATAAAACACAAGCGTTTTATCCCTCTGAGCCCCATAGATTCAGAAAGTATAAAATTCGCAGCAAAGAGCATTAAAATCTGAAAATAATCAAGAACGATGGCCTTTGCCGTAACAGACATGGAGAATAATTGTGTAACCAAATACGGTATTCCCGCAAACGGCGCGGAAAAAACCGCAAACAAGGGCTGCCTTATATCATTTTCTCCGTGACATAGAGATAAATAGACCGTATTATTTATAAAGAACGGGGAATCGCTTGTATATATAACATTGACTGTGACTAACTTTGTATCATACAATGCATTTGATCGATAAAAGGCTATTGCAACAAAAAAAAATAAACATAGTAAAATAATCGAATAAATCACCGATTCATACTTTGTAATATCTTTAAAAGTTCCTGCTTTGGAAAAAATATCTGTAAGCTCATTCCAGACAAACAATACGCACATATATATAAACGGAAATGACAACACCGTTATAAGCAAATGCATTTTGTCGGCAAGCCCTGCTATAATCGTACGAGGCGCGCTTGTCAATACTCCATCGCCCCATAAGCATATGCCGATGGCTGAAAGTGCCGCAATAACACGAATTACTTTATTGCATCCCTTTGAATAGTTCCACGTTGATTCGATCATCGAAGCAGCGGCGGTTATGACAACAAACGCCGAAACCAACCCGACTATACCGGGTACCGAAACTTTACTGTATGGTATAAATGCCGCAACGGCAGATATTGGAATAAACCAATTGTTCTTTAGGTTATTTGCATATTTTTTTGCAAGAACCCGAAGCTTATCCTCCTTTCCGGAAATTTTTTTATTTAAACCTTTCATATTCTCCTCCGTTATTTTTAATATCAAGACATATTGTGCAATAAATTATTAATATTTATTATAGTGCAAACCGCCTGATTTGTCTACTGTTTTTTTTGCGTATTATACATAGAGCATAATGTATCGGTACCCCCAACGGGCAAGTATAAAATTATGCTCATAAAGGCTCTTTGCAGTAAGCAGAGAGCCTTATGTGTACGGGTTTATATGAGTTTGCGGAAAAATCGGGGGTGTTTGATAATTTTAATAATTTTAATAATTTTAATAATTTTCGTCCGCAAGCTCCGTTATGTTTATGTTGTGTTCCTTTATGTTTTCGGCGTATTTATATATTTTGTCGAGATTTTTGGCTGCGATTCTTATGTTTTTAAGCGTAACATCGTGTATGGGACGTTCCTTGAGACCTACAATGGAGATAGGGGTCTTGCAGTGCGTGCAGGTGACATCCTCAACGATTACGTTTCTGAATTCGGGTATTTCCTCCTCCGAAACGTCCATACCCTCGTGAGAGTCTATGTCATAGCTTGTTGTAAAAACGATTGCCTCTCCGGGAATATGCATCATATTTATATCGTGAATGTATATATCCTCTATTACTCCGCCTCTGCCTACGCAGCTTTTGAGCTTTACGCCGCAGTCGGTGGTTATAAAGGTACATTCGGCTATCTCTATATTGCGCAGACCGCCGCTCATTTCGCTGCCAAGCACAAAGCCGCCGTGACCGTGGAATACGGTACAGTTGTATACATATACGTTGTATGTAGGTATGCCTCTTTCCCGACCCTCGGCGTTTTTGCCCGATTTCATACAGATACCGTCATCGCCTACGTCAAAGGATGAGTCGGTTATCTTTACATTATGACAGCAGTCTATGTCTATGCCGTCAGAGTTCTGGGCGGTTTCGGAGTTGTTTACTTTTACGTTTGTTATTGTAATATTGTCGCACATAAACGGATGTATGCTCCATGCAGGCGAATTTTTGAATGTCACGTTTTTAATGAGTATGTTGTGACAGTTTTCAAGATATACAAGACAGGGACGGAGATAATCTCTGCACTCATAGCAGATCTCATAGTCCTTGAGGTTGGGGCCGTAGGAGCTTAAAAGTTCATAGCCTATCTTGGCTCTTTCAGTCGGCCACCATGTTTCTTCTCCGCCGTTTAATACGTTTATGGCTCCGCCCGAAGAAATGAGCTTTCGCCACAGTCTGTCGGGAACCTTGAACTTCTTTACGGGGCGCCACGGGTCGCCTGTGCCGCTTATTACTCCTTTGCCCGTTATGGCGATGTTTACGGCACCGTTGGCGTTTATGGGAGAGGTGCAGCGATAGGCTTGACTGCCCTCATAGTTGACCATTACAAGGGGATAATCGTCAACATTTGAAGAAAAGAGCAGAACGGCTCCTGCCTGAAGATGCAGATTAACATCGCTTTTGAGGGTTATGGGGCCCGTGAAGAATATTCCTCTGGGTATCGTGACTACACCGCCGCCGTTTTCTGAACAGTGAGTGATTGCGTTGTTGATGGCCTCGGTATTATTGTTAAAACCGTCTCCCACAGCGCCGAAATCCTTTACCGAGTAGATGGTATCCTTAAATTCGGGCTCTTTGACGGTAAAATTTAAGTATTTCATTAAAGTAAACCTCCGATATGCATTTCTTAAAGAATGTATATAAAACATAGTTATAATTATTCTAATACAAAAATAGAAATAAAACAATAGTTTTTTGTAAATTTGTTGGCAGGAATAAAAAATATTTTTTGATTGACAAACCGAAAAAAACATAGTATAATATTATTCCACAGGCGGATATGGCGGAATTGGCAGACGCGCCGGACTTAGAATCCGGTTCTTCGTGAGTGCAGGTTCAAATCCTGTTATCCGCATACTTGCAGGCTGAGACCTGTTATCCGCTTATTTATAAGTATTTTTTTTATTTATGGAGACGTATCGAAGTGGTCATAACGAGCTTGACTCGAAATCAAGTAGTCCTTTTTTGGACTCATGGGTTCGAATCCCATCGTCTCCGCTCGCATTTATGCATCATAAAATTTATATTTCAAAAAAGCTGTGACTGCGAGAGTACCGCACTCCTTGATGCAGCAGAGAAGAACCGCCGCAGGCTGAAAGCGGTTCTTGCATCGGATTCGGGAAGTTCACGCAGGAGCTTGTTTTCTGAAAAGGGCAGTCTTGCTTTTTAAAATGAGTGGTCTGCGCCGCAGTAGGAAAACACGTTTTGTCTGCGTTAACGGACGTATAAGTGCTGATGTATTTTTGCATCTGAATTTGGGTGGTACCACGGAAAATGACTTCGTCCCTTGTGATGAGGTCTTTTATTATTTATAAAATAATAATTTATTTTTTTGATGCTTATCCCCTTTGAAAGATAAACAGTATGTGGGTCAGATATTGGTATAATGCCGTTTAATATTATTTTTGAGAAAGGATAATTTTTTATGAAGAAAAAATTGCTTGAAGTGAAGGAAAAAGCCCTCAAAAGCCTTTCGGAGGTAAACGACTTAAAGCAGCTTGACGATGCCAGAATAAGGATACTCGGCAAAAAAGGCGAGCTTACGGGACTTATGAAGGGTATGGGAAAGCTCTCCAAGGAGGAAAGACCCGTCATTGGACAGCTTGCAAACGAGGTAAGGTCGGCTATCGAAACCGAGCTTGAAAAAGCCAGAAAGAATCTTGAAGAGAGAGCCTTATCTCACAGGCTTAACAACGAGAAGATTGACGTTACGATGCCGGGCAGAGTGCAGAAAATGGGACACAGGCACCCCATGAGCATTGTTATTGACGATATAAAAAATATATTTATAGGTATGGGATATGAAATCGCAGAAGGCCCCGAGGTTGAGGACGCATACTACAACTTTACGGCGCTGAACATTCCCGAAGACCACACTGCAAGAGATGAGCAGGATACCTTCTATGTAGAGGGCGAGGGAAACTTTCTTTTGAGAACCCAGACATCTCCCATGCAGGTAAGAGTTATGGAGAGCAGAAAGCCCCCCATCAGAATAATCGCCCCCGGAAGAGTTTATCGCTCGGATGAGGTGGACGCAACCCACTCGCCTATATTCCATCAGCTTGAGGGACTTGTTATCGACAAGGGGATAACCATGGGCGATCTCAAGGGCGCTCTGGAGGTGTTCGCAAAGGAGCTTCTCGGCTCTGACACAAAGGTGCGCTTCAGACCCCATCATTTTCCGTTTACAGAGCCTTCTGCCGAAATGGACGCTACCTGCTTCGGCTGCGGCGGAAAGGGCTGCCGTATATGCAAGGACAGCGGCTGGATAGAGCTTCTGGGCTGCGGTATGGTTCACCCGAAGGTGCTTGAAATGTCGGGCATAGACCCCTCGGTATATTCGGGCTTTGCTTTCGGTATGGGACTGGAAAGAGTCACTATGCAGAAGTATGGCATAAACGATCTGAGACTTTTGTTTGAAAATGACGTCAGATTTTTGAAACAGTTTTGATACAGGAGGGATATTATGGATTTACCGTTAAAATGGCTTAGAGAATATGTTGATATTGACTGCGACGTCAAAACCTTTATGGACGAAATGACTATGGCAGGACAGAAGGTAGAGGGTCTTGCCGACAACGTATGCAACAAGGCGAAGGCTATTAAAAATGTCGTTGTGGGCAGGATTGAAAAAATAGAAAAACACCCCAACGCCGACAAGCTTGTCGTATGTATGGTCAATGTCGGAAAGGAAGAAAATATACAGATAGTGACAGGCGCTCCGAATGTTTTTGAAGGAGCCTATGTGCCTGTGGCTCTTGACGGTTCGGTTCTTGCCAACGATGTTAAAATTAAAAAGGGAAAGCTCAGAGGAGTTGTTTCCAACGGTATGATGTGTTCGGTGGAGGAGCTGGGCTTTACTACCCACGACTTTCCCGATGCGCCCGAAAACGGCATCTATATTTTCAGCTCCCAGCCTGAGCTTGGCGCCGATGTCACCGAAGTAATGGAGCTTACCGATGATGTTATAGAGTTTGAAATAACAAACAACAGACCCGACTGCTACTCCGTTCTCGGTCTTGCGAGAGAGGCTGCGGCGGCGTTCAGAAAGCCTTTCAGATACCCCGATATAAAGGTCAGGGAGGAGGCTGACGGTCATTCGTCGGATTTTGTGAGCGTAGAGATCAAAAACCCCAAGCTTTGTCCCAGATATATAGGCAGAGTCGTAAAGAATGTAAAGGTGGGGCCGTCTCCGCTGTGGCTGCGTCACAGGCTTACCGCCGCAGGAGTAAGACCTATCAACAACATTGTCGATATAACGAATTATGTTATGCTCGAAATGGGTCAGCCTATGCATGCTTTTGACATAGACACCATTGACGAAGGAAGAATTATCGTAAGAAACGCATATGACGGAGAGGAGTTTACCACTCTTGACGGTCAGAAAAGGATACTCGACTCTTCTATGACTGTCATATCCGACCCCAACAAGGCAGTTGCTATCGGCGGAGTAATGGGCGGCGAAAACTCAAAGGTAAGCCCCAATGCGGCAGCCATTCTTTTCGAGTCGGCAAACTTCAACGGCCCGAACATAAGGATAACGGCTAAAAAGCTGGGTATGAGAACAGATGCGTCCGCCAAGTATGAAAAGGGTCTTGACCCCAACACGGCTTATGACGCAGTTAACAGAGCCGTACAGCTTGTGGAGCTTTTGGGCTGCGGCGAAGTCGTTCCGGGAATGGTTGACTGCTATCCCAACAAGAGAGAACCGAAGGAGATCCCTTATTCAGTAGAAAATATAAACAAGCTCATAGGCTTTAACCTTACCGAACAGGATGTAGCTTATTATCTCGGTCTTGTAGAGGTCAAAACCGATGGAAAGAAAGCCATAGCGCCTACATTCAGACCCGATCTTGAGTCGGAGGCCGATCTTGCCGAGGAGTGCGCTCGTTTTTACGGATATGACAGGATAGAGACTACGCTTGCGGCAGGAACTCCCACCTGTGGAAAGAAAAGCCCTTCTCAGCTCATAGAGGACAAGGTTGCCGAAATTATGGTTGCTCTCGGATATTCAGAGGCTATGACTTTTTCGTTTGAAAGCCCCAAAGTATTTGACAAGCTGAGTATTGACAAGGACAGCAGTCTGAGAAAGGCCGTCAGGATCACCAATCCTCTGGGGGAGGACTTCAGCATTATGCGTACGCAGACGGTAAACGCAATGCTCAATTCTCTTTCGACAAACTACAACAGAAGAAACAGCTCCTGTTTCCTTTTTGAACAGGGCAGAGTATATATACCCGAGGAAATTCCTCTCAAAAAGCTTCCGAACGAAACGGCGGTTCTTACCGTAGGACTTTACGGAGGCGGCTCGGACTTCTACAGCATAAAGGGCGTTGTGGAGGAGCTTGGCAGAATGCTTGGCTTCGGCGGCAAGCTTGATTTTATTCCCGCATCGGACATACCCTATATGCATCCCGGCAGGCTTGCAAAGGTAGAATGCTGCAAAAAGCCCCTCGGCTATATAGGTGAAGTCCATCCCGACACCCTCAAAGCCTATTCCATAGGAACAAGAGCGTATATAGGCGTTCTCGATATGTCGGTTTTGGAGGAGCTTGCATCGTTTGAGCGTACCTACAGACCGCTGCCGAAATATCCCGCAACGGAGAGAGATATTGCCATAATCGTTGACGATGATGTGACAGTGAGGGAGATTGAGGATATTATAAGGCAAAAGGGCGGCCGTCATCTCGAAAGCGTCAAGCTTTTTGACGTATATAAGGGAGCGCAGGTCGGCAGAAACAAGAAAAGCGCGGCTTACAGCATAAAATTCAGAGCAGAGGACAGAACTCTTACCGATGATGAGGTCAACGGATCGATTGAAAAGATATTGTCGGCGCTTAAGGACGGCCTTGGAGCAGAGCTGAGAGACAAATAAGCATTATGGTGCTTAGGGAGGCATATGAAAAAAACTTTTTTTAAAATAATATTTTCAACTGTTGTTTTTACGGCGCTCTTTGCAGGCAGAGCCTTCGGAGCCGAGGCCACAAGACTTGACTCAAAGGTCAGTATAAAGGATAAGACCGTTGAAATAAGCGGCTATGACATAAACGGAAGAAAGTGCTTTAAAATAAGGGATATAGCCGCAATGACGGGAGAGCTGCCCTACAGATTTTCGGTTAAGTGGGACGAGGAGAATTTTCTCGCCCATATAGAACCGGGCATATCGTACGAAGGCGGTCTTTCGGAAGAAAAGCCAAGAGCAGCAAAGGCAGAATATTGCGAAAAGCCCCTTGTCCTCAGTATATATGATATGCGCTTTGAGATCCCAGGCTATAACATTGACGGCAGGTTCTATGTTTCCGCAAAGGATATAGGGGACATAATGGGTTTCAGAGTGAGCTGGGACAATGAAAACAAAACCATTGCCATAGGTCAGGGAGACAGCGAGGATATAAAGATCACCGCCGACATATATGTGCCTGCCCCAAAAAAGC
Source organism: uncultured Clostridia bacterium (assembly GCA_947630725.1). GTDB lineage: Bacteria > Bacillota > Clostridia > Lachnospirales > CAG-274 > JAJQCI01. The sequence goes on along the minus strand of CANRIS010000003.1, from coordinate 144,840 downwards.
TTTTGGCGCTTACGTTTGACGATGGCCCTCAGCCCGGCTCAACAGAGGTCATACTCGACAGCCTTGACGCTGTGGGAGGCCACGCCACGTTTTTTGTGGTCGGGTCGAGAGCGGCAGAATATCCCGATCTTATAAAGAAGATAAACGAACAGGGCAGTCAGATAGGCAATCACAGCTATGATCACACCCAGCTCAGCGGACTGGGGACAGACGCCATAGCCCGTGAGGTTAACAGAACGTCACAGGCGGTTTTCGACAGCACGGGAGAATATACTCACATAGGCAGACCGCCGTACGGAGCAATCAGCAGCGCGGTAAAGTCGGCTGTCGATATTGAGTGGTTCAACTGGAATGTGGATACCCTCGACTGGAAGTACAGAGATCCCGACTATGTGTATGAATATGTCATAAGCCACGCAAAGGACGGGGACACCATACTTATGCACGATCTCCACAAAACGACTGCCGAGGCTATGAAAAGAGCCATACCCAAGCTTGACGAAATGGGCTTTGAGCTTGTGAGCATTGACGAAATGGCTGACTTAAAGGGCGGCTATGAAAACGTAAAGGGACATTTGTAAATCCGTGAACATTTCAAATTTATAAAATTAAAAAATTATACAGGATCCCCATAAGATCTATTCGGAGATGTGGCGGATCCCTTTTTTTGTGCGTCGATTAAAGCAGAATCGGCATAAAAGATTGTTGCATTTCCTATAAAATCTGTTATAATAGATAATAAGGATAATATGAGCAGTTACAGAAATTATTGTATCAGGAGAAGAAACGGAGGATTTTTTTATGAGCGAATCAAATGCTGCTGTCAGCAATATACAGATAACATCGGAGGTAATTTCAAGCATAGCCGCAGCCGCAGCCCTTGACGTAGAGGGCGTGGCAGGACTCGAAACAACAAAGGACGGCGGCCTGCTGGGATTTTTTTTCAAAAAGGACATTATAAACGGAGTTGAGGTCAAAACCGAGGGCGGCGAGGTCAGCCTCAGTATGAAGGCGGTTGCATATTTCGGCTACAAACTCAGCGAGCTTGGGGCAGAGGTTCAGAAGAGTGTCAAAGAGGCCGTTGAGTCTATGGCAGGCACAAAGGTCAAAAAGGTTGACGTAAGCATTGTTGGCATTGAAAAGGAGCCCGAGCCTTCGTCCGAATATGAAAAAATGGGCAGAGAGGTTACGGATTAAGGTGGATTATGAGCAGACACGATGACAGAGTACACGTTTTCAAGCTTGTTTTTCAGACGGAGTTCCGAGGCGTGGAGGATATGAAGGAGGGGCTTGCCGACTATATGGCAGAAAATCTGTCGGAGGGCGACAATGCAGCTTTTATAGAGCAGGAATTTCTTGGGATTGCAGAAAAAATTCATGAGCTTGATGATATAATAAATAAAATGGCTATAGGCTGGAGCGTTGAGCGAATGGACAAGGTGGATCTGTCCATACTGAGACTTGCGGTGTATGAGATAAGGTTTACCGATATTCCGGGAAAGGTGGCGGCTAACGAGGCCGTTATACTGGCGAAGGAGTTTTCGTCCGACAAGGCTCCCGGCTTTATAAACGGAATACTTGGGAAGGTTTTGAAGGACTGACGATGAAGGGCAGAATTTATACCGTATCGCAAATAAACAGCTATGTCAGAAGACTGTTTGAAAGAGACGCTTTTCTTTCGGATGTGTTTGTGCAGGGCGAAATATCCAATTTCAAGCTCCACGGGTCGGGTCATATATACTTTACGCTTAAGGATAAAAATGCTCAGATAAGCTGCGTAATGTTTTCGTCCTATGGGGCAGGGCTTAAGTTTCTGCCCGAAAACGGTATGAAGGTGACTGTTTTCGGCGGGCTGTCTCTGTATGAAAAAACGGGACAGTATCAGCTTTATGTCAGGATAATGGAGCCCGATGGTACGGGAGCGCTTTATCTCGCATTTGAACAGCTTAAAGAAAAGCTCAGAAAAAAGGGATATTTTGAAGAAAGTCACAAAAAGCCCATACCCGAATATCCCGAAACCATAGCCGTGCTTACGTCTCCCACGGGGGCTGCCGTAAGGGATATAATAAGTATCGCAGGCAGACGTGACCCCTCGGTGGAGATAGTTGTGGTTCCCGTGCTTGTGCAGGGGGAGCTTGCGGCGGAGTCTATAGCCACGGCCATAGAAGATGTGAACCTGTGGAGGGGTTGCGATCTTATCATACTCGGCAGAGGCGGCGGCAGTATAGAAGATCTGTGGGCTTTTAATGAAGAAAAGGTTGCGCGGGCAATATATTCGTCAAGGATACCCATTATTTCTGCCGTAGGTCACGAGACTGACTATACAATAGCGGACTTTACGGCGGATCTCAGGGCGGCGACTCCATCGGCGGCGGCTGAAATAGCCATAAAGCCGAGAATGTCCTCCATAGACAGGGTAAAAGGCTGCCATACTGCCCTTGACCGCATTATGACGGACAAGCTGTCGGAGCTTAAGGACAGGCTGTGCGCCTCGGCGGATTATTTTGCCTCCGACATTATGCTGAATATGATATTTGACAGGGAAATGTATATTTCGGGACTTTCAGACAGGCTTGTTTCGGGTATGGAGAACAGAACCGAGAGGCTTGCCGCACGTCTTGAAAAGGCACGGGCGCTGCTTGACAGTCTGTCGCCCCTTAAGGTGCTTGAAAGAGGATATGCTCTCGTCACCGATAAGTCGGGAGAGCCTGTCAGCTCAGCAAAGGGACTTGACAGGGGAGAGGATATACTTATAAGATTTAAGGATTCGGCCGCCTTGGCTGTTGTAGGAGAGATATATGGCGAGAAAGACATTTGAGGACAACCTTAACAGACTTGAAGAAATTGTAGATGAGATGGACAGCTCCGATCTGAGCCTTGACAAATCCCTCAAGCTATATAAAGAGGGCATAGATCTGTGTGTCAGTCTGGGGGCATCTCTTGACAAAACAGAACAGCAGGTCAGGCTGCTTAAAAAAACTGCCGAGGGAATATTTGAAAAGAAGGATTTTATTGGGGAAGGAGACAGCTAAACGTGACATTTGACGAAAAGCTTAAAAAAATGACAGACCTTATAAACAACAGGCTGAGGGAGCTGCTTGCTCCCGAATATCCCGAAATAATATATGAGGCTATGGCTTACAGTGTTTTTGCGGGAGGGAAAAGGCTCAGACCTCTGTTGCTTCTCGGAGCCTGCGAGGCTGTCGGAGGAGATATGTCGGAGGCTCTTGATTTTGCCTGCGCCATAGAGATGATACACACATACACCCTTATTCACGATGACCTCCCTGCGATGGACAATGACGATCTCAGGAGGGGAATGCCCACCTGCCATAAGAAATTTTCGGAGGATATAGCTATTCTTGCAGGAGACGGGCTTTTGAACTTGGGTTTTGAGACAATGCTCGAAAGAGCGTCAAAACAGCAGGATATGAGGTATCTTAGAGCCGCAGAGACAATAGGCTCTCTGTGCGGCGTAAGAGGCACCATAGGCGGACAGGTGGCGGATCTTCTTTCGGAGGGACACAAGGCAGACAAGGACGTTCTTCTCTATATACACGAAAAGAAAACCGCCGCCCTTATTCAGGCAGCCCTTAAGGCAGGCGCAATTATCGGCGGAGCCGGTGAGGACGAACTTGAACAGCTTGACAAAATAGGCTATAAAATGGGCATAGCCTTTCAGATAAAGGACGATCTTCTCGACATAACGAGTACCGCCGAGGTGTTGGGCAAGCCCATAGGCAGCGATGAAAAAAATCAAAAATCCACATATATAACTGTTTTTGGCATAGAAAAGGCGGAGGAGGACTATCTGAGACTTTCGGGGGAGGTCTGCGAGGGTCTTGCGCGTTTTGGAAAAAGAGGACAATTTTTAAGCGAATATTCGCAGAAACTGATCGACAGAATAAATTGAGACATATTGAATCGGGGAAATAATATGAAATATTTGTCAAAAATCAATTCTCCTGAGGATCTCAGGAAGCTTGATATAAAAAACCTGCCTTTGCTTGCGGAGGAAATAAGGAGTTTTCTCGTTGAAAGCGTGTCAAAGACGGGAGGTCATCTTGCGTCAAATCTCGGAGTGGTAGAACTGACGATAGCTCTCCACTATTGTCTTAACACTCCCTTTGACAAAATCGTCTGGGACGTAGGTCATCAGGCATATATACACAAAATACTTACAGGCAGAAGAGAAAGATTCGATTCTCTCAGACAGCTTGGGGGACTGAGCGGTTTTCCAAAGCCTGTCGAAAGCAAGTACGATACATTCTGTACGGGACATTCTTCCACATCTATTTCCGCAGCGGTGGGAATGGCTGCCGCAAGGGACTTAAACCACGCCAACTACAATGTGGTCTCGGTGATAGGGGACGGCTCCTTTACGGGCGGTATGGTGTATGAGGCTCTCAACAACGCAGGAAGAATGAAAACAAAGCTGCTTATAATACTCAATGACAACGGTATGTCAATATCCCGAAATGTAGGCGCAGTCAGCACATATCTCACAAATCTGAGGACATCAAAGGCTTACAACGAAGCAAAAACAGACGTAAAATCAGCCCTCAGCAAGGTACCCGTAGTGGGAGAGGCTGCCAGCAGCTTTATAAGCGCATCAAAAAAGGGACTTAAAAAAACCCTCGTGTACGGCGAGTTTTTCGAGGGGCTGGGTATAATGTATGTGGGCCCCATTGACGGAAACAACATAAAGGAGCTTATACGGACTCTCAACAAGGTCAAAAACCTCAACAAGCCCGTGCTGCTTCATATAGTCACAAAAAAGGGAAAGGGCTATGCTCCTGCCGAGGGTCATCCCGACAAGTTTCACGGCGTAGGCAGGTTTGACGTACAGAGCGGCGAGCTTATTGACAAAAAGACCGATGAGACATACGGAGATGTTTTTTCAAAGACGCTTATACGTCTCGGAGCCACAAAGAAAAACATCTGCGCCATAACTGCGGCTATGCCCGATTCAACGGGTGTAGGCAGCTTTAAAAGATTTTATCCCGAGAGAACCTTTGACGTAGGCATAGCAGAGGAACACGCCGTTACGTTTGCGGCAGGACTGGCTGCAGGAGGATATATACCTGTTTTTGCCGTGTATTCAACATTTTTGCAGAGAAGCTACGACCAACTGCTTCACGATGTCTGCCTTCAGAATCTCCATGTCATATTTGCCATAGACAGGGCGGGCATAGTCGGCGAGGACGGAGAGACCCATCAGGGCATATTCGATCTGTCGTTTCTGAGCCATATGCCCAATATGACGGTTATGGCGCCATGCTGTAAAAAGGAGCTTTCGGATATGCTCGATTTTGCTGTCAAGGGCAGCGGCCCCTTTGCCATAAGGTATCCCAAGGGAGCCGCCGACAATGTTCTGGGAGGCAGCAGCCAGCCGATAGCTATGGGAATGCCCCAAAAGGTCTATGAGGGCAAAAGAGCCGCTATTATATCCTTTGGAGCGGTGATGAAGGATGTGCTTGAAGCCTACAGACGGCTTATAAAGGAGGGCTTTACGCCTGCTATCTATAACGGACGCTTTGCATCGCCTATTGCGGATGAATTTTTGGAGGAGCTTAAGAGCTACGAATATATTTTTACCGTTGAGGACAATATTCTGTCGGGCGGCTACGGCGAAAAGCTGACGTGCAGTCTGTCGGCAAAGAGAATCTTCGGCAAAAAGACAGTAAACATCGGTTTTCCGCAGAAGTTTATAGAGGCAGGCTCAAGAAGAGAGCTTTTTGAAAAGTACGGCGTGGACGACAAGGGCATATACGAAACAATAAAGGACGTTCTCTCAGATGGCTGAAAAAAGACTCGATATTTTTGTTAAGGAAACACTCGGCATATCCCGAAGCGAGGCAGCAAGGCTTATAAAGGAGGGCGGAGTCATATGCGGAGGAAGGCTCATCAGAAAGCCCGGCACCGTCATAGACGAAGAAAACGACCGTGACATAACGATCGACAGGAGTATGATACTGCCCTATGTAAGCCGCGGAGGCCTTAAGCTTGAAGCCGCCGCAGCCGCTTTCGGCACGGTGTTTGAGGATAAGGTATGCCTTGATATAGGAGCATCGACAGGGGGATTTACCCACTTTATGCTTAAAAAGGGCGCAAGGCTTGTTTACGCTGTCGATGTGGGAACAATGCAGCTTGACGAAAGGCTCAGAAACGACAGCAGAGTTGTATCTATGGAGAGAACAAATATTCTGGATGTTGACCGCCTCGATGAAACTCCCGATATAGCTGTCGCCGATGTATCCTTCGTATCCCTCAGAAAAATAACCGAAAAGGCAAAAAGCCTCATTTCGCCTGTGGGGGAGTGCATTTTTCTAATAAAGCCCCAGTTTGAGGCAGGCAGAGAAAATCTGAACAAAAAGGGCATATGCAGGGATCCTAAAATACACAAAAGGGTCATAGGAGATATTATTCTCGATCTTGAAAAAACGGGTCTTTATGCATCGGGACTTATTTATTCTCCCATAAAGGGAGGAGACGGAAACATTGAATATCTGCTGCACGCATCGCCTGAGCCGAAGGATAGCAGTATAACCGCATCGGACATTGACGCCGTTGTGAAAAGCGCCCATTTGCGCCTGTGACAGTGCCGAAAGACCTTCGAAACGGTACAGGCTGCGCCCTATATTATATAAGGAAAAAACCGATATGAAAATAGGACTTATTACAAATCCGGAAAGAGATAAGGAGCTAAGTTACACAAGGGATATATACGAGCATCTTAAGGTCAAGGGAGCTGAGGTGCTTATGCCCTTCGGACAGGCCGACAGGCTCGGAGCGGACGGAGCCGAAAACGGCGACATATACGCCCGTGCCGATGCTCTTGTGGTGCTTGGAGGCGATGGCACTATACTGAGCGTGGCAAGACACTCGGCTTATTATAACATTCCCATACTCGGCATAAATCTGGGAAACCTCGGCTATCTTGCGGGAGCCGAAAAAAATGACGGAAAATCCGCTGTTGACAAGGTGCTTCGGGGAGACTATGCCGTTGAGGAGAGAATGATGCTGCGAATAGAAAATTCGGGCAAGGGCTTTTATCTCGGACTTAATGAGGCATATATACGAAACAAGCATTCGGCTCATATGATAAGTCTCAGGGTAAGTGTAAACGGTCAATATATAGACACATACAGAGGAGACGGCGTTATAATCGCCACTCCCACAGGCTCCACAGCCTACAATCTTTCTGCGGGAGGGCCCGTGCTTAAGCCCGACACATCCCTTATAGCCATTACGCAGGTGTGTCCGCACAATCTCTATGCAAGACCTCTTGTAATAAGCGGAGACGATGAGGTCAGTATATCCGCCGCTGATGAGGGCGGCGTGGGATCTGTGTTCATTGACGGAGAATATACCGCTGATATTGCTCCGGGAGAAGTTATCAGAATAAGAAAGGCTCAGCACCATACCTATATCATAAGGACGACAGAGATGGGGTTTTATGATATTTTGAGACGAAAGATGGTGGAGCAAAGAGGTGTATTATGAAAAAATTCAGACAGGAAGCCATACTTGACATCATACGCAGCAACGATATTTCAACTCAGGAGGAGCTGACCGAACGTGTGAGACAAAGGGGCTTTAACGCTACTCAGGCCACTATATCCAGAGACATAAGAGATCTGAATATAATAAAAAACCAGATCGGGGGCAGACAGAAGTATACTCTTTCGGCGGACGACAAGACGGTCACCCACGGGGGAGCGCTCCGCATATTCAAAGAGGGTGTTACGTCTGTGGATCATGCAGGCAACATCGTTATAGTGAAGACCCTTTCGGGTATGGCTAACGCAGTCTGCGCAGGTATCGACAAAATAGGCAATCCCGATATTCTGGGGACTGTCGCAGGAGACGACACGATCCTCTGCGTTGTGAGGGATCTTGAAACGGCGGTAAGGCTTATGGACGATCTGAAGCCTGAGCTTTAAGGGAGAGCTTGTCGTTCATGCTGTACCGAAAATGCCGCCGCATACATAAACAATACGCAGACATAACAGCAAAAAAACGCCTATGGCGCAAAAATGCCACAGAGGAAGAATATATATGATTTCCGAAATTTATATAAAAAATATAGCGGTTATAGAAGAAACGAGGGTCAGCTTTGACAGAGGGCTGAACATATTAAGCGGCGAAACAGGCGCAGGAAAATCCATACTCATAGATTCTATAAATTTTGTCCTCGGACAGAGGTCGTCCAGGGATATTATACGCAGAGGGGCTGACGAGGCATTTGTCAGCGCCCTCATATACATCGAAAACGAAAAAAACATAGAGGCCATAAGGAATACGGGTGTGGAGCTTGACGAGGGAGGAGAACTTCTTCTGACAAGAAGCCTTGGCACAAACGGCAGAAACGTGTGCAGAATAAACGGCAGACCTGCCTCTATGTCGCTGCTTAAGGATATAGCCGCATTTCTCATAGACATATACGGCCAGCATCAGAATCTGAGCCTCCTTGACAAAAACAGACATATGGAGCTGCTTGACGGCTTTTGCGGCGAGGAGCTTAAGCAGGCTCTTGACGAAAATGCCAAAAAATATGCTCTCTACAGAGAAGAAATGAGGGAGCTTAAGGCTCTTGACGGCAGCTTTAAGGACAGAGACTCGGCTCTCGAAATTCTGGAATTTCGCATAAACGAAATAAAGGGAGCTAACCTTAAGATCGGCGAAGAAAAAGCCCTTAAAGAAGAAAGAGACATACTATACAACGCCGAAAGGATAAGAGAGCTTTCTATGGGAGCGGCAAACCTCCTCTACAGAGGAGAGGGGTCTGCTGTGGAAAAAACGGGCGAAGCCCTCAATATGCTTATAAGTCTCGAAAGGCTCGACCCCTCGGTGGGAGAGTGCATAAGGGAGCTTTCTGAAATAAGCGACAGGCTTGGCGCCGTTACGGAGAGCATAAGGGATATTGCCGACAGAACGGAGGGCGGCGGACAAAAGCTTGCGCAGGCAGAAAACCGCCTTGACGTAATAAAGCTTGTCACCTCAAAATACGGCGGAAGCGAAGAGGAGGCTCTGAAATTTCTGAAAGAGGCCGAAGAACGCTACGCCGAAATTTCGGAGGGAGAAGAAAGAGCCGCAAGACTTAAAGAAAGCATCAAAGCGCAAAAGAGAGAAATACTCAAAAGCTGTATAAAGATTTCGGAAATAAGGCGTAAATATGCCGATTTTATAGAAAAAGAAACCGAAAAAAATCTCAGAACACTGGGTATGGAAAACGCAGTTTTCAAAATAAATATAAGCAGAAGAAAAACCTTTGACAAGCTGGGAATGGACGATGTTGAATTTTTTATAAGCACGAACCCCGGAGAGGAGCCAAAGCCCCTTGCAAAAATCGCATCGGGAGGAGAAATCAGCAGGGTAATGCTCTCTATAAAGTCGGTGCTGTCCGAAACGGACGATATGGAGACGTTTATTTTTGACGAGATAGACACGGGCATCAGCGGAAGAACGGCTCAGAAGGTTGCCGAAAAGCTGTCTGCGCTGGGAGAAAAAAGACAGATATTGTGCATTACTCATTTGTCCCAGATATGCGCCGCAGGAGACGCAAACTTCTGCATAGAAAAAACCTCGGACGCAGATTCTGCAAGAACCACCGTAACAAGGCTTGATGAGGAAAGCATAATAAATGAAATAGCAAGGCTTAACGGAGGAGCCGAAATAACCTCGCTCACTCTTGATGCCGCAAGGGAGCTGCGCAGAGGCAGCAGAGCCAAAAAGGAGATGTAAAAAAATGAAAAAGCTTTTATTCCGTACAATGGTATTGTCGCTTGTACTGCTTTTGGCAGCAGGCTGCGCAGAAAGCGGGCAGGGGGAAGATGTGAGCCGTAACAATAGCTCCGAAACAGCCGAAACAGCCGAAACAGCCAAAAAAACAGAGAAAAAGGCAAAAAAAAGAAAAGAGGTTTCGCAGGACTCAGGCATAGAATATTTCAATGACTTTTTCACTGCATACAACCTTACCGAAACAGCCGACAGTCTCACAAAGGACAAAACAATGGAAATGGATATGTTTGAGGAAACCGAAAGCCCCTTTGACATAGTCAGCAATACTCATATTGAAAAAGAAAAAAAGGGCGATGAGTACAATGCGGCCTTTGAGCTTAACGATGTTTATTCGGATCAGGAAAACAATGTCTACGGCTTTTATACGGACGATATGCTGTATTATGATACCGACAACGGTTCATACAAGCAGGACAGCACATGGCAGGACGTAAAGTATATGATTGACGGATATAACTTCAAGCTTTATGAATACACCGTGAGCGAGGTTAACGTCACAAATTATAATGACGGAGCCAAAAAGATGGAGTTTTCCTTCGACCTCTCAAAGCTCTCGGAGGCTCCCGATGAACAGATATTGGCCATTATCTCAAACACAGGCACCACATACAAAAACCTGAGCTTTAACGAGGCAGATTTTGAAGCCTATGTGACCTCTGACGGCTATGTTGAGAGCTATATGATGTATTATGACGGACAGGTCGTTGCGGGAAGTACCCCCTTTACGTTCAAGTACAGAACCACCGTTGACTATTCGGATATAAACAACACGAAGCCCACATATCCCGAAGAAAGAGATAAGTATGAGTATACCGAGGCTATTACGGAAACCGACCAACAGGGAGCAATGCAGTATTCGTATCAATAACAGCAATAAAATCAAAACGAAAATCGAAAAATTCCGCCTGTACACTACGGGCGGTTTTTTATGTTAAGGCAAATAATTGGGACAGACTTAAGCTTATCGTATTATGCGGTATTGCCTTAATATTTCAGTATTATTACATTTATATTAAATATTGTTATTTTTCGAGATTTGACAAAATAAATTTGTTATAATATAAAATGTAGAAAATGCGCATAATATCTGAAGAGTATAGGAGATAATTATAATGAAGAATAAATTTATTGCAGCCGTGTTGTTTTTGCTTTTTGTTATGTCGTTCGGTACTGTCGTATACGGAGCAAACAGATATATAAATCTCAATCTCACCTATGACGGCAAGGGTCACAGCTATATCGCCGAGGAGGTTTTTCTGAACGTAGACGGAGAAAAGCTCGAAAATCTGTCTATGCCTCCCATTATACTTGACAGTTGGAGCCTTGTGCCTGCGAGAGAGGTTTTTGAAAAAACAGGCGCAGTAGTTAGCTGGAACCCCGACAGGGAGGAGGTATATGTATCCAGGGGCAGCGATTTTCTTGTCCTCAAAATAAACTCCACAACGGCTTTTTATAACAACAAGGAGGCGGATATGTCCATACCCGCAAAGCTGATAAATTCAAAGACCATGATCCCCGTGAGATTTGTTTCGGAGACATTGGGCTATGACGTGGTATGGGAGAATCCCACGAGAACCATATATATAGATTCGGATGGCAGTACGCCCCAAAGCAGCGATACACAGACAAGCGAGGCTACCACAGACAGCGCTGCCGAGCCTGCGCCCGAAACTGCCGCTGCGCCTGCAAGTCCTACTCCCTCGGATGAATATAATGTCATTTCTATGGGCATAGATAAAAACGGTCTGCCGAAGGAGCTTTTTGAGCTTAGCGATGCAAACCACTTTGACTGCAATATTGTGGATATTTCGGCGGGAGAAGACTATTCTTACCTTAAAATAACAGCCGATGACGAGATAAGCAGAATAAAGACCTCCACAGTGTCGGGAGACAGATATTATCTCGATTTTTACGGCGCAAATACGGGTATGGGAAAGGTCAAAATGCAAAGCTACGTCACGGGCATAACCGAAGTGAGAATGGCTCACAGGACGGAAAACGGAGTGAACATAACGAGAGTCGCCATGGATATTACAAGATCCGACTTTACCGTTAAAATGACAGCCGACAGAAAAACCGTATACATATACTACCCAAGCTCTGAAATAAACGACTATAAGCTTGTGAGCGACATAGCCGAGGATATTTTTACCGTGAGCGGCCACGACCTCACAAAGCCCGATGTAAAGACCACAAAGACATCTATAATAATGACGTTCGGCTCAACCAAGCTGGACTGCGTGGCTCAGGTGCTTAAAAGAAACAGTCGGTTTGTGGACAGCGCCGAAATAAAGCAGTCGGGCAGCGACACTATAATAACCTTTACACTTAAGGATACGGCTGCATACAAAACGACATATGGCGAAAACAGCACCTCCATAACCATATACAAGACCTCCTATCAGAATATGAACGCAGACAGCGACACCCTTACCCTTGCCAAAAAGAGCGGACAGAGCTTCAGCTTAAGCTCCGTTGCCGAGGAGGACGACTATAACAATCTGAAATATACCATAACTCTGCCGGGAGATTTTTCGGCCACCTACGGCACGGGCGATATGGTGTTTGAAAGTTCCGAAAGGCTCAATTCGGTAAACATAAGCGTCAAAAACGGAAAGACAACCCTTGTTTTTGACGAAAAAATGATCTCCGCTTTTGATATAACGGAGGACTCGGACAACATATATATAAGCTGTGTGGATCTGCACAAAAAATACGACAAGGTTGTCGTCATTGACGCAGGACACGGAGGCAGTGATGTAGGTACGTCCGCCAACGGCATAGTCGAAAAAGAGGCCACCCTCGACATAGTGCTTAAAATAAAAGACCTGCTTGATAAGGACGGCACTATCAAGGCATACTATACAAGACTGACCGATTTTAAGCCGTCTCTTGCCGAAAGAGCCGCTTTCGGAAACAAAATCGACTGCCCCTTCGTTTCGGTGCATATAAATTCCGCAGGGGCAAACAACCCCGATGCAAACGGCGTTGAGGTATATTGGCTGAACGAAAACACAAACGAGGACGGTCTTAAAAGCTCGGTGCTTGCAAAGACAATATACGACAATATGTTAAAACGTCTCGGAACAAACGGCAGAGGAGTAAAGACAGCAAATTATCAGGTTCTGAGAGAGTCCCGGAATCCCGCATCCCTTATAGAGGTATGCTTTGTGACAAACCCTGCCGAGGCGGCAAAGCTAAAAACCGACAGCTTTAAGGAGGACGTTGCCAAGGCTGTCGTTGAGTCCCTCAAAAGCGTACTGTAAGACAGGTAAGACGGATAATACGGCTGTCTGTGGGCTTTTGGGAGAAAGACTGTTTTAGCAGGCGTATGTGACCCGACCGAAAGGATGAAAAATATGAAAATAATATTTGCGACAAAGAACGAGGGAAAGCTGAGAGAAATAAAGGCCGTTCTGGGAGAATATTTTGATATTGTATCTCAGAGCGAGGCAGGCATATATGACGAGGCCGAAGAGACAGGCAGTACCTTTGAAGAAAATTCGGCTCTGAAAGCACTTTATGTTATGAAAAAAACAAATTCTGTTGTTCTGGCAGATGATTCGGGGCTTGAAATAGATTTTCTGGGAGGACGTCCGGGGGTGCAGTCGGCTCGTTTTTTGGGACACGATACACCCTATGACATAAAGAATAATGAAATACTGCGTATGATGAAGGACGTACCCGAAAAACAGAGAACAGCCCGATTTGTGTGCTGTATCAGCGCAGCTATTCCTTCGGAAAACGGAGAACCGCAGGTGCTTAAGGCAAAGGCGGTTATGGAAGGCATAATAGGATATAAGATAGCAGGACAAAACGGCTTTGGCTATGACCCTATTTTTTATCTGCCCGAATATGGCTGCACTTCGGCAGAAATTTCTCCCGAAGAAAAGAACAGTATAAGCCACAGGGGAAAGGCTCTGAGACAGATGAAGGATATTCTTTTGAAGAGGTTTGAACAGTAATATGAAAATTCTTGTTTTTTCCGATACTCACGGTATAGTTGAATACGCGCAGAGGGTTCTGGAGGATTTTTCGGACTCTGTCGGCGGATTTATTCATCTTGGGGATTATACCGAGGATGCTCTGCGGCTCAGAAAAATACACGGAAAGGGCATTTTTATTTCCGTAAAGGGAAACTGCGATTTCGGCGGCGGTTCTCCCTATATTGTGATGAATATAATGGGTCATAATATCTATATCTGTCACGGCCACAGAGAAAATGTAAAATATGACAGTATGAAGCTTGTCTACAGGGCGCTTGAAAACAACTGCGATACGGCTCTTTATGGGCATACCCATTGTCCCGTTGTTGAGGAGTACGCAGGCGTAAGGCTTATGAACCCCGGCAGCATTTCTCTGCCGAGACAGAGCCGACAAAAAACCTTCGGTATCCTCGATGTGACGGAAAAGTCCGTTTCGATGACGATATATGCCATAGACGGTGAAAAGTACAGCATAATAGACGGAATATAAAAATCATCAAAATGCAGACGGATTTTGACGACACCGTATATTTTCTATACACGCCGAAAAGCCGTATAAAAACGGCTTTCAGACTGTCAGAAAAGTATTTTTATCAGATGTCCTTATACTCAAAGCTTGAACATTCAGTATCGCATTTTTCCTTTGAACAGTGGCACTCGCTGCCTACCGTTATGTCGGAAAGCGTGCAGTACTGGCTGCGGTCGTGATACTTGCAGGAGTCTACCCTGCACTTTATAGACTGGTTTATTTCACTCATTTCAAGTCACCTCCGTGAGATTATTATTTGCAAAGCGCATATATTTATTCAGAGAGCCTACTATATTAAAATTGAAGAAATGAAAAAAAGAGGTAATTATTAATGGAATTTATTGATTTTCACTGCGACACCGTTACAACGGCCATAGAAAGGAAGGCAGGTATCGAAAAAAACGATCTTGATATTGACCTTAAAAGGCTTGAAGCCTGCGGAAACTGCGTACAGTTTTTTGCCGTATGGCTTGACGACAAATATTTGGACAGTCCTTTTAAAAACACTGTTAAATTTATAGAATTTTTTAAAAAAGAGATCGGAAAAACACAATGCCGCATATCGTCTGCCGAAAGCTATTCCGACATTATATACAACCGAAACAGGGGCTATGGCTCCGCTCTTTTGGCTGTAGAGGGCGGAGAGGCCATAGAAAACGATCTTGACAACATACATATACTTAAGGAGCTTGGCGTAAGGATATTTACGCTGACGTGGAACAGACCCAATCTTTTGGGCTGCGGAGCGCTCGGAGGGGAGGGCGGGCTTACGTCTTTCGGAAAATCCGCCGTTTCGGAGCTTGAAAAAGCAGGGGTTTTTGCGGACGTTTCTCATCTGAATGACGAGGGATTTTGGGACGTATGCAGAATAAGCGAAAAGCCCTTTATTGCAAGCCACTCAAATTCGAGAAGTATCTGTCCTGTTCCCAGAAACTTAACTGACGATCAGATAAAGGAGATCTCATCAAGGGACGGCATAATAGGGCTTAATCTTTTTTCGGAATTTATAAGAAACGATGCCGAACCGTCCTGCGAGGACGTCCTGAGACATATAGACCACATAATTGAAGTGGGCGGAGAGGACGTTATAGGGCTTGGCCGTGACTATGACGGCATATTAAGCGCCCCGAAAGGGCTTGAAAACATAGACAGCAGCAAATTTTTGTATGAGCTTATAGAAAAACGCTTCGGCGAGAGTATTGCAATGAAAGTTTTTTATTCAAATGCTGACCGTTTTTTACAAAAAAATTTATAAGTTTTATATTTTACTTGAAAAATTCCTTCCCTTGTTATAAAATTATATTATAACCGATTGAAAAATACCGATATAAAACAGTTCGGTATATTATAGATCCGTGATTTTTTTATGGGGAGGGAAGAAATATGATATTGTCGGAACGAGCTACCACAGTGAAAAGCTCGGCAGCTCTTAATATAACGGTCAAGGCCGAAAAAATGAAAATAAACGGTATAGATATAATAAATCTGGGTACGGGAGAGCCTGATTTTGACACTCCGACCCACATAAAAAAGGCTGCGGCAAAGGCCATAGAGGGAGAACTGCCAAAAAACACCGATATTGCCGGACTTTCCGTGCTGAGAGAGGCTTTGTGCAAAAAGGCTCTTGAAGAAAACGGACTTTCATACACTGTGGAGGAGACAGTCGTCACAAACGGAGGAAAACAGGCTCTTATGAACACTGTTTTTTCGCTTGTGGGTCAGGACGATGAGGTCATTATTTCGGCTCCCTACTGGCAGAGCTATATAGAGCTTGTGAGACTGGCAGGCGGAGTCCCCGTTGTCGTATATACGAGAGCTGAGCATGGCTTTAAGCTCAAAGCCTCCGATATAAGGGCGGCGGTCACCGACAGAACGAGGGCTATCATAATAAACAGCCCCAACAATCCCACGGGAGTTTTATACAGCCGCAAGGAGCTTCTTGACATAGCCGACATAGCCGAGGAAAAGGACATATTTATAATTTCCGATGAGGTATATGACAAAATGATATATTCTCAGAAGGAAAAATTTATAAGCATAGCCTCTCTCGGCGAGGAAATAAAAAAGCGGACTGTTGTCATAAACAGCTTTTCAAAGACCTACTCCATGACGCCGTGGAGGATAGGCTATAGCTTTGCCGACAGAAAAATTTCCAAAATAATGAAAAACATACAGAGCAACTGCAGCTCCAACGTAAATATTGTGTCGCAGTATGCCGCTCTTGCCGCCCTCGAAGGCGGAGACGACTGCGTGACACGGCTTGTTGACGCCCTTAAAAAAAGAAGGGACTATATGCTGCAGAGAATATCCGATATTCCCTATCTGCGCTGCATAAAGCCTGTGGGGGGATTGTATATACTTGTGGATACCGTTATGCTTTTCGGCGAAAGCGTTGACGGCATAAAAATCGAAAGCGGCAGGGACATTGCGAAAATACTGTTCAACAAATACAACGTAGCCGCAGTCCCCGGGGACGTTTTTGGTATGGACAGCTATATAAGGCTTTCCTTCGCCCCATCTATGGAAAAAATAATCATAGGAGTAAACAGGATAGAAAACTTCATAAAACAGAATTTCTGACTTTTCAAAGACTTTTCAAAGACATATCAAAGACATATACGAGGGCTGCTTCGGCGGCTTTTCGGCATATGTCTTTTAAAATAAAAATTTGCGGAGGTGCTTTATATGAAAATAAGATTTGCCCTTATAGGCGTTGGTATGATGGGCAGGAGATACGCAAAAATGCTTACGGACGGCATAGACGGCATGGAGCTTTCGGCGGCAGTCATAAGGAGCGACGCCTCTCTCGCTTGGTTTGAAGAAAATATAAAAGCCGGATTAAATATTTTCAGAAGCTGCGATGAGCTTTTTGAACACCCCGACACATTTGACGCCGTTCTCATAGCCTCTCCCCACAAGACCCACTGCGGCCTCACAAAGAGAGCCTTTGAGCTTGGAAAGTATGTCTTTTGCGAAAAGCCTGCCGCCACGACCCTTTCGGAAACAAACGAAATGCTGCTGGCAGCCGAAAGGTCACAAAAAAAGCTTGCCGTTATGTTTCAGTGCAGAACCTTTCCCGTTATCAGAAAATTCAAGGAGCTGCTTGACAGCGGAGTTATAGGCGATCTGAAAAGAATAATGCTTGAAAATTCCATATATTATCGCACATACGCCTATCACCGCTCCTCCGACTGGCGAAGCACATGGAGGGGAGAGGGCGGCGGCGCTCTCATAAATCAGGGTCAGCACATACTTGACTATTTCATATGGCTTTTCGGTATGCCCAAAAAGGTTTTTGCCGATGTAAAAATGGGCAAATATACCGACATTACGGTCGATGACGAGGTGACTATGGTTCTGGACTACGGAAATGACGTCAGCGGAGTTTTCATACTCACAACGGGGGAGATCCCCGTCAGGGAGGAGCTTTCGGCAGTTGGCACAAAGGGCAAAATAACAATGAGCGGCGACAGTCTCACCGTAACAACATATGAGGATTCTTCGGTATACGGAAAAACCTCATCCGAAAACAGCAGGGGAGCTGTCAGCACAACGACCGAGACTATCGACTGCCCCGAGCCAAAAAGCCCCTATACAGAGATGCTCGAAAATTTCAGGGACAGCATTATTATGGGAAAGGAGCTTATAGCTGACGGAAGAGACGGTCTCAACGTAATGCAGCTTACTGCGGCGGCATATATTTCGGGAATACACAAAAAACAAGTCAGCCTGCCCATAGACCCGACTCTTTGGGACAGAGAGGTCGGCAGGCTTATAGCTGCGGAGGATAGCAAAAATGTCTAAAATTCGGTTTATAATTGTCGGCTCGGGCTGGCGCTCTCTTTTTTATGTGAGGATCGCAAAATATCTCCCCGAAAGCTTTGAGTGCTGCGCAATGCTCTGCCGAAGCGAAGAAAAGGCCGAGCTTATGAACAGGCTTTACGGCGTGCATACGACTGTTTCGGCAGAAGAATGTATAGACCTGAAGCCCGATTTTGCCGTAGTTGCGGTGACAAAAAAGGATATTTTCAGCGTGAGCCGTCAGTGGCTCTATATGGGCATACCCGTACTTTGCGAAACTCCCCTCGGACAGAGCGAGGACGAAATAAAGTCTGCGTACAGTCTTCTGAAGGAGGGCTTTAAAATACAGGTCGCTGAGCAGTATCACCTCGTGCCGTTTTATTCAGCCGTCATCGACCTTTGGAAAAGCGGCATAGCAGGCGAGGCATACAACATCACCCTCAGCGCCATGCACGACTATCACGCCGCAAGCATAATAAGAAAAATACTCAGAAAGGGCTGCGAAAGCGTTAAAATCAGCGGAAAAAGCCACAAATTTGTCGTTACCGACACTCTCAGCCGAAACGAGGCGTTTTTTGACGGAAGAACCTCCGTCAGAGAAAGGGCGAGACTGACCTTTGAATATGAGGACGGAAAGGCTGCCTTTTATGACTTTCAGTCGGTACAGTACCGTTCCACCATAAGAAAGAAATATATAAATATACAGAGCGCAAGGGGCGAAATGACAAACGGCAGCGTATGCTATCTTGACGAAAATTTTTTGCCCAAAGAGGCTGCGCTTGAAACAGAGGGGCATAACGATTTTATAAAAAGCATAAGCTTTGAGGGCAGAAAGCTCTACCAAAACCCTTTTAGAGCCGAAATGCCGTGGGACGAAACGGCGATTGCCCTTGTTATGCAGGATATGAAAAAATTTATCGATACAGGCGAAGGAGCCGAAACCGCAAGGGAAGCTCTCATAGACAGCTTTTATTCGGTAAAAATGCACGAGGCTTTAAGAAGCCCCGACAGCGAAATTATATGCCGTCCGGAAAGTATTTTTGTTTAATAAAGCTCCGGTTTTTCGCATATAGATAGTTAAGCCTAATTTTGCGGAGGAATCGGGATTGAAGGAATATATTGAGAGAAGGGCTGAGGAGGTAGCGCAGTATATTGTCAAAAGCAACGCCACAGTAAGAGAAACGGCAAAACGCTTTGGCATTTCAAAAAGCACCGTTCACAAGGATATAACCGAAAGACTTCTTAAAATAAATCCTTCGCTGGCGGTAGAGGCCAGAAAGGTGCTTGAAATAAACAAGTCGGAACGCCACATAAGAGGAGGTATGGCAACAAGAGAAAAATATCTTCACAGAATAAATACTTTTAAATAGACTTTTTTCAGGCTCTCGGAGAGGCTTGCCGTCCCGAGGGTCTTTTTTGCGTCTTGAATTCGTATATAATTCGTAGTATAGTAGACACCGTGGCGCATAAGCCCCACAGAAAAATTTGTATGATGATAAAAAGGAAAGGAGGTTTTTTTTGTGCGCAGCAAGATCAAAAGGAAAAAGACAAGATACACGGGTATATATTTCAACGAACGTACCAAAAAATACGATGTGAAGTACAATTATAAGGAATATAACCCAGTCACACAAAAAAACGACTACAAATCAAAATGGGTCTACAATCTGGCGACGGTTTCGGAGGCAAAGCTTGCCCTTGCAAAGCTCCGCCCCGAAAAGCAGACCGACAGAGACAAGGACAAGGACATTACGCTTAAGGGGGCGTATGAGCTGTGGAAGATAAAGGCAGAGGGGCAGAATTTTTCGCCTGTGACAATTATCAACACATATAAGTATATGAATATAATATACAGGTTTTTGCCCGCCGACACAAAACTAAGGGATATAGACGAGGATACCTACTACAGATTTTGCGGAGATCTGAGAGCTGTCGGATATGCCGAGGAGACTATGCGTTCTGTTAACGCCACGTTCAGAAAGCTGTTGAATCTGGCATACAAAAAAAGGCTTATTGACGAAAATATACTTGACTTTGCTGACAATATGAAAACGGGTCAGAAAAGCGATTACAGAGTTATCGAAAAAGAAGATTTTGACAAGCTCGACAACTATTTCAGACAAAGGGAATATTGGAGAAACGGCATAAACAATTATCCCAAATACAGGCTTTTGTTTAACCTGCTATATTACTGCGGCCTGAGAATAGGCGAGGCCTTGGCGCTTTCATACAGCGATTTTGAGGATTGCAAAACAAAAACCGACATATCGAGGCAGCTTTCGGCATACAAAAACGCCGTTGGGAACGCTGTCGGGAACACTGCCGGGAGCACTGCCGAGGACTCCTCCGAAAGCAGCGCTGCTATGAGGGTAAGGGTCACAAAGTCTTATATAAGCG
The DNA here is from genome assembly GCA_947630725.1 of uncultured Clostridia bacterium. GTDB lineage: Bacteria > Bacillota > Clostridia > Lachnospirales > CAG-274 > JAJQCI01. Next base: position 124,323 of record CANRIS010000003.1, on the reverse strand, counting down.
ACAAAAAGCTCATAAAAGAGCCAAAAAACAAAAAGAAAAGGACGATCCCTCTTTCGTCCGAGCCGAAAAAGCTTTTCAGAGCCGTTCTGAGCGAGCATATCGAAAGGGGAGGTATGCCCGAGGACAGAATTTTTCCGTGGACAAGCGAGGCATGCAGCCTTGCGCTGAAAAAATCCTGCAAGTCTATGGAGCTTCCCTACTATACCTGTCATGAATTCAGACATACATTTATATCTAACCTTATAAGAAAAGGCGTTCCTCTGCCGGTTGTCGAAAAGGTCAGCGGAGACACGCAGGAGATGATTCTTAAGCGTTACTCTCATATGTTTGAGGCAGATGAAATACTTGTTTTGTCGGCTCTCGAGGATCTGTAGGCAGATACTCAAACGGGGCAAAAAAACGCAAAATAAAAAATTCGTATATTTTTAGTATATTTTGGGACTTTTATTCTTTGAAAGTCCCTTTTTTTGCGCCTTAAATTCATACCATAGGTTTCTTCTGAGGAAATATAAATTATGCCGAGTTTGGATAAATGTCGGTTTTTTGGGGATAGAGGGTGGATGTGCTGTGGTCTTGGGACGGATCGGCGGCGCATCGGGAACTTTTGTAATTTTATAATTATTCTTTTTTTGGTCGGCGGATGAAAAAAATTAAAGGGAACGGTATCTCATCTGCAAAGGGCGATTCTTAGGGAAAACGGCGAACAGAAAAATAAATGTTTTGATCGGCGTTTTCGGGGCGGTCGTACAGGAATTGACTTGTAATTTCGTTCGGCGGTCGTTTCGGGGATCGGTATCTGTAAGGTGCTATCCTTAAAGGAAAACGGCGAACAATGGAACATAAAATGTTTTGCTCGGCGTTTTCGGGGCGGTCGTACAGGAATTGACTTTGAATTTCGTTCGGCAGTCGCTTTGGGGATCAGCAAGGTTTTGTATCAAAAAAAGAAAACAGGGCGGTGGCTGTGACTTAGACGCAGAGGGTACCGAACGGGCAGACAACTCCCAACAGCCTGCAAGAATGGACAGGCAAAAGTGCGGTTCAAGCCTTGCGGAAAGCAGACGGCGAGCCCCCACGGAGACAAAGGCAAAACAGCTTGATAAGCCCTTGACGCCTTTCCTCCGAAATTTCAGCGAAAGGAGAAATAAAAATGAAAAAATTAACAAAGGTTTTAAGCCTCGTACTTGCGCTGGCATTGGTTCTTATGTCAGTAAACATCGTAGCTGTCAATGCTAATGATGAACAGCATGGCAGCTTAACAATTACAATTAATAATGATAAGCCAAAACATGCATACAGTGCTTATAGATTGTTTAAAGGTAATGGTACCGGAACAACACCCGACAGCGATGTAAGGGAAGATGAAGATAAAGATGAACATTATCTTGCAAATGTTGCGTTTGATGGTGCACTGACTGGACATACAAGTGCTCTTTGGAATAAACTTAAAGATGGTCCCAGTGAACCGAAACTTGATGATTATTCGGAAACGATTGGAGCAGATTTTTATAAAGCGATTGATAATGCTGATGATTTTACGGCTGAAAACTTAGCAAAGTTTTTGAATGATAAAGTAAAGACACAGTCAAAAGCTGCCAGATATTTTGGATATGTGTTGGAGGAATTTTTTAAAGATCCTTCAAATGCAATAAGTGCAAAGAATACGACAAATAGTTTATCCGGCAACAAATATGTTATAAGTGGTCTTCCTGAAGGTTATTATATTGTTGTTGATGATTATTCGGGAGACGAAGATGTTGAGTCTGATTACATACTTGAGCTTGTAGGAAAAGATGGTGCTGAAATTTCACCTAAACATCAGATTCCTACAGTTGATAAGAAAGTAGGTACTGCCGAGGGCGGTAGTGTTACACAAGGCGCGTATAATCTCGGTGATAGTGTACCATTTATAATTAAAGTATCTATACCAACTAATATTGCATCATATCAAAAATATGATTTTATAATAACAGATACACTTAGTGGTTTTGATACAAGTGATGCATCAAAAATAACCAGTACAGTTAAAGCATATTATGATAAGAATGGAGACGGAAAAATTGAGGCTGATGAAGAGGGAACAAATTTAGTGCCTGAACATTTTAAGCCATCAATGTCAGGTAATATACTTACCATAACTCATAATGAATTAGTTGGTGGCCAGACGGTTAAAGAACACTGGGGAGATCATGCAGGACAAAATATTATATTTACATATTCTGCTCCGCTTAATGGCGATTTATTAAATGCTGGTGATGATAAGACAGACGGAGGTAGAAATAATGTAACACTTAAATATTCAAATGACCCTGTAGATGGCTCTCAATATGGTACCGCAACACCTACTCCCGAAACGGTTAATGTTTATTCACTGGAATTGCAGGTATTAAAAGTGGATGAAAATAAACAACCTCTTGGCGGAGCTCGTTTTACACTTTCAAAATGGGACGGCAGTAAATTTGAAGCTTTGACAGGAGGTAAAATTGAAAGTTCAATTACAAATTCAGATCCTTCAAAAGAAGCTGTACATGATAAATTTATATTTGCTGGACTTGGTGATGGCTATTATGAATTAGATGAGAGTATAGTACCTGATGGATATAATACGAATGGAAAAATATATCTTGAAGTAAAAACAACAAAAGATGTAAATGAAAATTTGACAGGTGTAACGGTTAATAAATATAATAAATGGGGTACTGATAAGCCGGAAGGTGACCCTGACAGTTTAAATCCTGTAGATATTACAAAGGCTATAACTAATGGTGTATTTACAATAACAGTCCAGAATGATTCAGGTGTAGAGCTCCCCGAAACAGGTGGTATGGGTACAAAGATATTCTACACATTGGGCGGAGTGCTTGTTGTTGGCGCAGTTATTCTCCTTGTTGTAAAGAGAAGAATGAGAGCCGAATAATCGGTCGTTTGTGACTTAGAAAAATAAAAATAATTTTTTGGGAAAAAGGGGGATCTCCTCGGAGGTCTCCCCATGTTCCCTGTTTGCCGCCGCAATAAGAGGTTTTAAGGTTTTTTAAAGCCTGTTATTGCCGCAGCGGACAGCGGCAGAGGAAAAAGAAAGGCCAATAAGCCCCATGGGTCGGAGATTCGGCTTCGACCCGGCGGCCTTTTTTGGGAGAGATAAAAATTGAAAATCAGTAAGAGTACGGCTGTTCTTTTGTTGGTTCTGCTTGTGGGTATGACGCTGCTGCTCTATCCCTCGGTCAGCGACTATTGGAATTCCTTTCATTCCACAAGGGTCATTTCAAACTATGACGAGGAAATCGCGAACATAATGCCCGAAGAGACAGAACGACTTCTGAACGAGGCAAGAAAATATAATGAAGATTTGCTCAAAAAACAATACCCGTGGTCTATGTCTGAGGATGAGCTGAAACGCTACAACAGCACCCTCGACATTGACGGAACAGGCATTATAGGCTACATAACCGTCCCCGCTGCAAGGATTCAGCTTCCTATCTATCACGGCACCTCGGAGGAACGTCTCCAGACCGCCGCAGGACATCTCGAAACAACTTCTTTTCCCGTTGGGGGCGAAAACACCCACGCGGCTATTTCGGGACACAGAGGACTGCCCTCGGCAAGGCTTTTTACCGACATCGACAGACTTGTTGCGGGGGACAAGTTTCAGATAAATGTCCTCGGTGAAAAATTCAGCTATGAGGTAGACAAAATTTCTATCGTGCTGCCCGAGGATATGTCGGAGCTTGGCATCGAGGAGGGGAAGGATCTCGTAACTCTCGTGACCTGCACCCCCTACGGTGTAAACTCCCATAGACTGCTTGTGAGGGGACACAGAATAAGCAACCTCGCCTACAATGCGGATTCCCTCCAATCGGAGGCGTTTGTGATAGAGCCTGTTTTCGTTGCTCCTCTCGTGGCTGTGCCTATACTGCTTGTACTTCTCGTGCTGCTTATGATGAAAACAAAAAAGAAGAAAAATAAGGGAAATCCCGAAGATAATAAAGATAATAAAGATAACGAAAACACCGAAAATAAATCGGATAACGAAAATAAATCGGATAACGAAAGGAAGGGTGAAAAATGAGTAAAAGGATAAAAATTGCCGCCGCTTTTGCGCTTGCCGCCGTGCTTGCGGCAGTTATGGGGGCTGTGGCTTTCGGCTCCGACACGGACAGCGGAAGCCTTACGGTAGTTACAAACGCCTCTGCAGGAACACCGCTTAGGCTCTATAAGGTGGCTGATTTCGGCGAGGACTATGTCTTTACACTGACCGATGACTTCGCAGGACAAAGCTTGGAGCTTGATGGCCTTGACGATGAAAAGTGGCAAAAGCTTGCGGATACGTTCTCCAATTTTGTGGCGTCCGCAGAAACCGAGATACCGTGCGCAGAGACTGAGGCAGACGGCGAAAAAGCCGTTTTTGGCGGACTTGGCAGAGGATTGTATCTTCTTGACAGTTTTTATTGGGTCGAAAGGGGAGAACAGCATAGGAGACTTTCGGTTAAGCCTGCGCTCATTTGCCTGCCCAACTTTGATTCCGACGGAGTGTGGTCGGATAAGCTTACGGTGATCCCCAAAGAGGGAAATTCGGTCGATGTCGAGGACATAAAGCTGGTGGTAGTATGGGAAAACGACACCCCGGAGGTTCGCCCCGAAACGGTTGAATATACATTGAAGCTCCTCGGCGAGGAGTATGACAAAATTACTCTCGGCCTAAAGGCAAACGCCGCAAGGACAGTCTCTCTGCCCGTGGTGGAGGACTATTGGCGCTATGAGTGGAGCGACCTTGACAAACACCCCTCGGATGACTGGAGCATGGCTCAGTCAGCCATACCCGAGGGATATACAACTACAATAGAATTTGTTGAGTCGGACAACGCATTTTTGGTAGTAAACACCTACAAAAAGCCCGAAACTCCGCCCGACACACCGCCGGAGCCGAGTGAACCGAGCGAGCCCGATGAACCCTTTGTACCCGCTGAGCCGTCAGAACCCGACAATGAGCCGGGAGGCCACGGAAAGGGCTATGAAATAGGCAGGGGAACGCTGCCCGAAAGAAAGAACGATCCTACGGGAGAACACTATCCCTATACCGAGCCGTCCGAGCCGTATGTGCCGGGCGAGAGCGTTCTTCCGGGTGGTTCTCAGCCGCCCGAGGAGCCTGCAGCAGTTGTTGACGAGCCTGTTTCGGGAGCCGCAGCCGCGCCGGGCGAAAAGCTGCCCCAGACGGGTCAGCTGTTGTGGCCGCTGCCCATACTTGCCGCCGCAGGAATGATCCTTTTTGTTGTAGGATATTTAAGGAGTAAGGGTACTTCGGATGACGATGAGTAAAAACAAAAACAAAAATAAAAAAGGGAAAATATGTATGGCACTGGGGCTGCTGCTTTTGGGGGCAGCTCTTTTGCTGGCTGTGTATAATTTCTATGACAGCTACAGGGCTAAAAAAGAGGCTGAGGAGGCTCTGAGACTGCTTGCGATGGGCATAGGGTCGGAGGACTCTCTTAAGCTGTATGAAAACGACCCCGATTTAAGTATGCCGAGTATGGACATTGACGGATATTCTTACATAGGCGTAATTGAGTTTGCTGACAGAGGCGTGAGCCTTCCCGTCATAGACGAGTGGAGTTACAGAGCCTTGCGAAAGGCTCCGTGCAGGTACAGCGGATCGGCTTATACGGACGATCTGATACTTTGCGGACACAATTACGGGAGCCATTTCGGAATTTTGGGCAGCATAGGCAAGGGAGAGAGAATAAGATTTACTGACGCCTTCGGAAACGAATTTGAATACGAGGCTGAAGGCACCGAGCTGCTATCCGGTAGAGACTCGGAGAGAATGAAAGATGGAGAATGGGACTTGACGCTGTTTACCTGTACGGCAAGCGGCAGCCGCAGAATAACGCTGAGGTGCCGCAGACTGTTTGACGGACAGCCGCAATAGAGGAACGGTCGGCGGGGCACGAAAAAAACGAACCTTACGTGGTCGAATCAAGCGATTCGACCTTCGTTTTTTTCGGTCCCGCCCCCTTTTTTTGTAAGCCGTAAAAGTACATTTTATGTGCTTATATATATAAAAGCGGCGAATCATACGGATCCGCCGCAAAATGCTTTATACATTTTTATAAAAATTAATGAGACAGCCCGAAAGTATTATCTTTCGTTCGTCATCGGTAAGCTCTGCCATACCGAGTGTAAATTCGCAGAGTTTCCCGTCCTTGGCAACATACGCAGGAATACTTTTTTTGTTCTCGGAAATAGCATTTCTTATATCGGGAACAAATATATAATCGCCGTTGTCAAAGGGAGTAGAGTCATCCTCAAAAAGGAACGGACACATTCCCCAGTTTATGAGGTTTGAGCGATAGCGTTTTGTGGCATATTCCTTAGCTATGTTTGCCCAGCCGCCCAGAACCTTCTGGCAGCTTGCGGCCTGTTCTCTTGCAGAACCGTCTCCGGGCTTTATAGCATATATTGTGGTTCCTATGCCTATTTGTGATTTTACGTCTATATTCTCAAAGCCCTCGTGCGCTCTGACGGCCTTTAATACTCCGTCAAGCTCCGAAAGAACAGTCTCGGGAGAACCTCCCTCGGCTCTCGTCTTTTCGGCCTCCCGAACCTCCTTTGCTCTGCCTACATACGCAGGATCCTTTCTGGAAAGAGTAAACTCTGCAAGTCCGAGGGGATTTGATCTGTAGGAGCTTGTTTCTCCCGATGGAATAAGCTCGTCTGTGGTGGTTACGGGATCGGTGATGTACGAAACAACCTTTACAAGCAGATTTTCGGGCAGAGGCTCCATAGAGGGCCAGTCTGTTATGTTGGGGCCGAATTTAAGCTGCGTTTCGGGCTTGGGATTGCCAAAGCCGTTGTATACTCTGTTGTCGTATACCGACTTGTTGAAGAAGTATTTCGGCTTGCCAAAGCTTGCGTCTATGTCAGTTGCAGCCGTAAGTATTCCCTGATTGAGGGCTGTGGCTGCAATCGACCTTGCGTCCATCAGCGCAACCGATGCTATCTGACCGTTTCCGGGTTTTGAGCCTTCTCTGTTGGGGAAGTTTCTTGTGGAGTGTCTGATCGAAAGTCCGTTGTTGGGAGGCACATCTCCTGCGCCGAAGCACGGCCCGCAGAATGCCGAACGTACGGTTACGCCTGCCTCCATAAGCCTGAATATGCTTCCGTTTTCAACAAGGCTCATAAATACGGGCTGTGACGAGGGATATACCGAAAGTGAAAAATCATCCGTTCCTATGCTGTGTCCCGAAAGAATGTCGGCAGTATCTGTGAGGTTGTCAAACGTACCGCCTGCGCAGCCTGCAATAACGCCCTGTTCCACAAGAAGTCTGCCGTTTTTGATCTTATCCCTGAGCTTAAAGCTTATGCCGGGGTTGTCTATCTGTTTTCTGCCGTTTTTCTCTACAATATCCAATATATCTTCGAGGTTATCGTTCAGCTCGTCTATCGAATATACATTGGAGGGGTGGAAGGGCATAGCTATCATTGGCTTTATTTTCGACATATCCACACATACCAGACCATCATAATATGCTCCGTTTTCGGGCGCCAGTGCCTTGAAGTCCTCCGACCTTCCGTGTATATCATACCACTCTTTTATATTGTCATCGGTTATCCATATTGAGGACAGACAGGTGGTCTCGGTAGTCATAACATCTATGCCGCATCTGTATTCGGCGGAAAGATTTTTTATTCCGTCACCGATAAACTCCATTACTTTATTTTTAACATATCCGTTTTTGAAAACAGCTCCTATAATTGCAAGGGCAATATCCTGTGGGCCTATCGCAGGATCGGGCTTTCCCGCAAGATAAACTCCTATAACCTCGGGCATATTTATGTCATAGGTTTTTCCGAGCAGCTGTTTTGCAAGCTCTCCGCCGCCCTCGCCGACAGCCATTGTGCCCAGGGCTCCGTAGCGTGTGTGGCTGTCCGAACCGAGGATCATCTTTCCGCAGCCTGCCATCATTTCACGCATATATTGGTGAATTACCGCAAGGTGAGCAGGAACATATATTCCGCCGTATTTTTTTGCGGCAGAAAGTCCGAACATATGGTCGTCCTCGTTTATTGTGCCTCCTACGGCGCAGAGAGAGTTGTGACAGTTTGTAAGCACATACGGAACAGGAAATTTTTCAAGCCCCGATGCTCTGGCGGTCTGGATTATTCCCACATATGTTATATCGTGCGATGCCATAGCGTCAAACTTTATTTTGAGATTTTTGTCGCTGCCGCTGGTATTGTGACGGGAAAGTATACTGTATGCCATTGTCTTTTTTGAGGCTTTTGTCCTGTCGGTATCAACGCCTATGGCTCTGAGCTTTTTTTCGCCCTCTGCCGTTGAGGGGATTATTTCGCCGCCAACATAATAAACGCCTGTGTCATATAGCTTAATCATATATTGATCCTCCGAATTTTTTTGAATTGTATATAAAATGACCGTTCCAAGGTTTTGTTATTTTCAGAACCCCATATCTTCTCCTATGAGAATGACCTTTATTCTTCCCTTTATTCTGGAATATCTTGTTATAACGATCTGACAGCATATGGTATTTCCCAGACAGTTTCCGCATACTCCCGTATGAGCGCAGGGGGTGTCGATGCCAAGTCTCATTGTGTTGGGCGGCGCTGCGGCGTTTCTTACTCTTGATATGCCATCGTCAGCCGAAGAGACGGCCTTGTTTAGGCTCACGAGAAGAAGGACATTTTTAGGGCCGTATATATATGCCGAAACCCTGTTGCCCATGCCGTCTATGTTCACAAGCTCCCCGTCATATGTTATGGCGTTTGAGCTGCCGAGAAAGAAGTCGGCAAACATAGCCTTCTGCATAATTTTTTCCCTCTCTTCGGGAGTGTCGGCAATATCCCTGTCAAGAATTTTGTAGCTGCCGCCTTTAAGAGCGTCAACAAGTCCCGCCTCTTTGATTGTTTCAGAACCTCCCCAAGAAATTTCTGACCCTTCGGGTATAATTTCGAGAGCCTTTGCAACAGCCTCGGATGCGGTGGGACAATAATATCCCTCCATATTTCTCTTTTCAAGTCCGCTTATTATTTTTTCGGCAAGCTTTGCCTTGTAGCTTTCTTTCGGCGTCATAAATATCCCTCCGTTCATATATCAATTATCAATATCATATATTACACATCATACATCATACATTACACATTACATATCCAGTTTGACATAGTTTTCAAGAAGCTGCTCTAAGGTATCTCTCTTTCTCGTAAGCACCGTCTCTCCGTTTTCTCTGATAAGCACTTCGGCAGGACGAAGTCTGTTGTTGTAGTTTGAACACATGGAATATCCATAGGCTCCCGCATCGAGAATGCCCAGAATGTCTCCTGCCTTTATTTCGGGGAGCAGCCTGTCCTTTGCGATTATGTCGCCGCTTTCGCAGATGTTGCCCGCTATCGAAATGATCTCCTCGTTTGAGGGGCGTTCTTCCTTTGAATAAACCTCTACATCGTGATGAGAACCGTACATGGCGGGTCTTATAAGCACGTTAAAGCCTGCATCGGTGCCTGCAAACTTGTGGGGGCCGTTGTGCTTTACGCAGTGAACGTCCGTAAGCAGGATACCCGATTCGGCTGAGATATATCTTCCCGGCTCTATTCTGAAGGAAATCTCCTTGCCGTATTCCTTTACGAAGTCCTCAAAAAGCCTGTCAAGCTTTTCTCCGCAGTCCTTAAGGTCGAGCCTTTTCTGTCCCGACTGTTTTTCATAGGGTATGCCGAAGCCTCCGCCCAGATCCACAAAATCCAGATCCTCAAAGCTCTTTGCTATTTCAAGTATTGCCTTCGAGCCCTCGCTGTAGGGGGTAACGTCCATAAAAAGAGAGCCTATGTGCTGCTGAATACCCACAAGCTTAAGATCATAGTTTTTGAGGATCTCCTTTACCTGCGGTATGTATTCGGGGCCTACGCCGAACTTTGTCTTTTTGCCCGCTGTTATTACTTTTTCGTGATGGCCTGCGCCTATGCCTCCGTTGAAACGGACAGCCACTTTTCCGCCGGGGTTAAGACTGCCGTACATAGAAAGCTGCTGAAGGCTGTCAACGCATATAAGTATGCCCCTGTCGATGGCGTACTGCATTTCGGCGGCGGATACGTTGTTGGCTATCATAAAAATATCTTCGGGCGAAAAGCCTGCTTCAAGCTCGGCATATATTTCTCCCGGGCTCATAGCGTCTGCGTGCAGACCCTCGCTTTTTACGATCTGAAGAAATGCAAGACCCGTATTGGCCTTTGCCGAATACTGCGCCGTAAACTTAGGATATCTGACAAGATTTTTAAGCTCCCTGCATCTTTTTCTGATTATTTCTTCGCTGTATACATACAGGGGGCTGCCGTATTTTTCGATCAGCTCAAATACATCGTTTCCCTTATAAAAGTCAAATTCATCAGTCACAAGACCGTTAAGTTTATACATTTCCTTCACCTTATCCTTTGTAAAATTTCTTTATATTGTCTATTCTCGAAGACATATTTATGAGAACGAGATCCAGAACCGTTATAAGAGCCATGGCCTCTACCACTACTACGGCTCTCGGCATTATGACGGGGTCGTGCCGTCCCTTTATAACAACGGTCTCGCTCTCCATATCCTTATTTATTGTGGTCTGAGGCACCGAAACGGAGGGCGTTGGCTTGAAAGCCGCTCTGAATACTACCTCATCGCCGTCCGACATACCTCCGAGTATGCCGCCCGAATTGTTGGTGAGCTTTTGGACTTTGCCGTTTTCGGCGGAAAATGCATCGTTGTTCAAAGAACCTCTTTTTCGTGATGCCGAAAAGCCCGAGCCGAACTCTATGCCCTTTACGGCGCCTATGGATATTATGGCCTTTGCAAGGGATGCGTCAAGCTTGTCGAACACGGTTTCGCCTATGCCTACGGGAAGCCCCGAAATGCGGCATTCTATCGTACCTCCCACGGAGTCGCCCTCGCTCATAAGCTTTTCGACAAGCCTTGCAGCTCTTTCGGCAGCGTCCCTGTCGGGCATACACAGCGGATTTTCGTCCCTCTGAGAGAGATCCACAGAGCTTATTTCAACATCGCCCACCGAACGTGTATAGGCGATGGCTGATATGCCAAGCTCTTTAAGGCAGGCTCTCGCAACGGCTCCCGCGGCGGTTCTTGCGGCGGTTTCTCTGCCCGATGAGCGCCCTCCGCCGCGGTAGTCCCTGAAACCGTACTTGCCGTCAAAACAAAAATCGGCGTGACCCGGTCGGTATATGTTCATTATATTTCCATAGTCCCTTGATCTCTGGTCGTTGTTGTATATGACAAGAGAAATGGGAGTACCTGTTGTTCTGCCCTCAAAAACTCCCGACAATATGCTTACGGCATCGGATTCGTTCCGCTTTGTGCCGTACTTAAAGGCTCCTGGGCGCCTCCTGTCAAGATCCGCCTGTATAATATCTTCGTCAAGCTTAACCCCTGCAGGACAGCCGTCCACAACAACTCCTATGCCTTTTCCGTGGGATTCTCCCCACGTAGAAATTTTAAATATGCCCCCATAAACGGAACCCGACATAAAACCACCTTGATTCATCAGTATTTTTCAATATGCTTTAATTTTAGCAAATTATTATAAAATAATCAATATGTATTTATATAAAAAAATTACACCGTAATTATGTATAATTGTGCATAATTATCAAGCGTGAATACAACCCGTACAACCCTGACAAGCCCGAAGGCTTATCGAAGGCTTGTCATATGAGCATATGACGGGCAGGCGGATACGGCGGCATACAAATATTCTCTTTACAAAATATAAAAAAAATAGTATACTAAGTAAAATGCCAAAATAATGCTTTTGCGCCGTTTTTCTACATTCTATGAAATAAAAAGGAGGAGAATTTTTTATGATAATTACAGTAACTCTCAACCCTGCCATAGACAAGACGGCGGTTTTGTCGAAGGATATAAAAGTAGGGGATATAAACCGCATACACGATATAGTATATGATGCGGGAGGAAAGGGAATAAATGTTTCGAGAACCATTCTGTCTCTGGGAGGCAGCTCTATAGCCACAGGCTTTATAGGGGGATATTTCGGAATGATGCTTGAAAGAGAGCTTGTGGATGCAGGCATACCCGTTGCCTTTGTGCATATTGACGCAGAAACAAGGACGAACACAAAAATCATCTCTCCCGATGGATCCATAACAGAATTCAACGAGCCGGGCCCCGTCATAAGCGAGTTTGAAAAGAACCGTCTCAAAGAAAAGCTTGTGGATATGGCTGACGAAAATTCGATCGTTGTTCTTTCGGGCAGCGTTCCCCAAGGGGTAGAGCCTACCATATACAGGGATCTTATATATGCGCTCCACGAAAAAAAGGCGAGAGTTTTTTCGGACATAGAGGGAGAGCCCTTCAGATACGCTATGGAGGCAGTACCCGATCTGCTTAAGCCCAACAAAAAGGAGCTGCTGAGCTTTTTCGGCAAGGAGAGCGCAGACGAAGACGAGATAGTCGAAATGGGAAAATATTTTATCGACAAGGGAGTAAAGACCGTTGTAATATCCTGCGGCAAGGACGGAGCATATTTTATAACGAAAGAAAAAACATATAAATGCCCCGCGCTTGACATACAGGTGGCATCGACTGTGGGAGCAGGCGACTCTATGATGGCTGTGTTTGCATATTTCTGCGAAAGAGGCTATGATTTTAAGGATTCTATAAAAGCTTCTATGGCAGTTGCAAACGCCTGCGTGACAACCGAGGGAACAAGACCCGCCCCAAGGGAGAAGGTCGAAGAGCTTATTGACAAGATAGTGATCGAGGAGATCTGATCAGACAGACCTTCTTATGTAGGGATAAAAGCTGTTTTCGGGGCGGTTTTCGTTTTTCCTGCTGCGCGTCCTTTTTTCGTTTTCCTTTTTTATAAGCTCCGTATAGCTTTTTTTGTACATACGGGCACCGAATATATAAAAAAGACACGATGCAAGGCAAAATATCCGCAGCAAGAAGTACATATCCGAGCCAAATATATTTGCCCCGAAGCAGACTACGAAGCCTGCTATACACAGAATATACATAAAATAACAGTAGCCTTTGTCTTTTTTCATATGGGTTCCTCCTTAAAATTTATTATTTATGAAACACTGTTTAAGACGATCATCGGTATCCGGGGGCAGCTTTCTTGGCACGGCAAAGGCAGATCGGGCTGCGGAAGATATGATAACCGCTTTCTTATATTTATATTTTATCAGAGCCGTATGTAAAATTTTTTACATCTGCTCCGATATTTTCGGGAGATGGATTTTTTGAAAGTATTGATAACAACAGACTGGTATGCTCCTGTTGTAAACGGAGTCGTCACCTCTGTACTTAATCTGGAAAAATTTTTGAGAGAATTGGGTCACGAAGTAAAGGTTCTTACGCTTTCCGAAAGGATACGCTCTCACAAAACCGAAAACGTATATTATGTAAAGTCAATGCCTGCTCCGGTTTATCCCGAAGCAAGGGTGGGTTTTATAAAGCACAGATATTATAAAGAAATAGTTGAGTGGCGACCCGACATAATACACAGCCAATGTGAGTTTTCTACCTATGTTATGGCGCAGATAATAGCCCACAAGCTCAGCATACCCGTTGTTCACACCTATCATACGGTATATGAGGACTATACTCACTATTTTTCGCCAAGCAAAAAGTATGGCAAAATGGCTGTATCGGTTCTCACAAAAACCCTTATGAACCACACCGACAAGGTGATAGTCCCTACCGAAAAGGTAAAGGCTCTGCTTTTGGGCTATGGGGTCGAAAGGGAAATGTTTGTGCTGCCGACAGGCATAGATCTCGAAAAATTCAAAAAGCAGCCGACTGCCGAAAGACTGACGGAGCTTAAGACAAAGCACGGAATTCCCGAAGAAAACAAGGTTATGATCTGTCTGTGCCGCCTTGCCAAGGAGAAAAACATAACGGAGCTTTTGGAATATTTCAGAGAGCTCGATCCCCCGAAAACAACCTTCCTCATTGTCGGGGGAGGGCCTTATTTCAAGGAGCTTAAAAAGGAGGCCGAAAACCTGTGTCGGGGTATGTCCGTAATATTTACGGATATGGTATCTCCCGAAGAGGTGCCCGATTATTATAAGTTAGGGGATATATTCGTGAGTGCATCCACAAGCGAGACTCAGGGGCTTACATATGTTGAGGCTCTTGCCAACGGACTTCCCGCTCTGTGCCGCAAGGATCCCTGCCTTGAAAATGTTGTCGTTGACAACGAAAACGGATTTGTTTATGAAAATTTTGAGGATTTCAAAAAATATGCCGAAAAAATGCTGACTGACGACAGTCTGAGGGCGGCTCTTTCACAGGGCGCTCTTGAAAGCTCCAAAAAATTTTCTACCTACGCCTTTGCAGAAAGAGCCGTTGAAATATACGAAAAGGCTCTTAAGGACAAAGAAAACGGAGTCCATACAAAAAGATTCGGCTTCTGAGGCAGAAAAGCCGCTTAACACAAATGTAACACTGCGGTAATTGACTTTGTACAGGTCATATTGTATAATAAAAATATATTTTAAAAGGAGCTGATAAAAATATGAAGAAAAAAATTTTGCCGCTTATTACAACGGCTGCGGTACTTTCGCTTTCATTATCCGCCATCGGCGCAGACAAACATATTTCGGTTGACGGAGCCGATATAGAGAACAGCGATGTAATAGAGTATGAGGGACACGTTTGCTTTCCCGTAAGAGCCGTTGCGGAGTCAATGGGTCTTTCGGTTGAGTGGATGGGAGAGACAAAAACCGTTGTTATAACAAACGGAGGGCCGATCTATGTTACGTTCTCCATAGGAGAGGACGCATATACGTTCGCAAAGACCGCTCCCATGCCTGTCGGCTGTCCGCCTGTGCTTGTGGAGGGAAAAACATATGCGCCTATCGAGGTCATAACGGAGCTTATGGGACTTGAAACAACAGAGGGAGAACAGACAATCGACATAATATTGAACAAGATCGAAGAAAAGCCCGACGAGGTTGTTTCGGGAGCTGCCGTAGATACCGAAAAACCGCAGAACTCCGAGGAGCAGACCGAGGACGCAGAGGCTGAGGACGAGGCGGAGGCTGCTCTCACAGCCAAGGGAGTTGTATCGGAGATAAGCGATGACGGTATTTTGTTCGCCGATGAAGAAAAGGGCGATGTAAGGCTTGTTCCTGCCGATGATGCAGTTATAGAATTTGCTGACGGCACAGAGGCCGCTCTTGACGACATCAAGGAGGGATCGGAACTTACGGTAGTTTATGGAGAGATTATGAGTACGAGCCTTCCTCCCGTAAATAACCCCACTCGCATAACCATAAGCAAATAAATTTATTTTTTACCGGGGATCCTGCCTCGGCATAAGCCTGTAAATTCTCAAACCTACAGGCTTTTTTGATTTTTTGTACGAAAAAACAAAAAGGGCTAAAATTTAACTTGTTTATTTGGCGATATTGGTATAAAATCAATATATAAAAGGAAATGTGAAAAACGGAAAATGTATTGACCGTGTTTTCCTTGACCTGTATGCAGGCGGAGAATATGAGCCATATCCGCCTCGGAAAGAGGTCGATTTTACAAAAAAATAAAGGGAGGTTTTTTAATGAAAAAAATCAGAAGGATACTGAGCATCGTGCTTGCTCTTTCGCTTGCTCTTTCGGCAAATACGTTTGTACTTACCGCAAAAGCCGCAGGAAGAACCATAAGGGTCGGCACAAGCTCACAGGCGGAGTTCTCATCTATTCAGGAGGCTCTTGACAGCATAGCCTTTTCACCGACGGAAGGCTCACGGGTCACCATAAACATAGAGCCCGGTACATATACCGAGCCTGTTAAGGTGAGTATACCCTATGTAACATTTTGCAACACCGACACGACAAACGCACAAAAAGTCGTTATAGCCTATGACAGGGCAAACGTCCACGCAGACGACCCCTCAAAGTCTCTGGGTACACAAGGCTCGGCGACCGTCACAGTTACGAAAGAGGCTCACGACTTTACGGCGGAGAATATTATATTTGAAAACACATACAATCTGAATCAGCCCAAGCTCGGAGAGGACGGAGGACGCGCCCAGACTCAGGCAGTAGCCATAGTCACTCTTTCCGACAGGGTTACATTCAACAACTGCTCGTTTTTGGGCAGACAGGATACTCTCTATCTCAAGGGGGCGTCAAAGGGCGGCGATGTATACGGCTCTGCCAACAATGCGAGAGTATATCTCAAGGACTGTTTCATTGAGGGAACCGTTGATTATATCTTCGGAGACGCTACGGCTGTTTTTGACAACTGTACCCTCAATATGGCATATTATAAAAACGGCGGCCACTATACGGCGGCGAACACAACGCTTTTCAATATAGGCTATGTGTTCATTAACTGTACTCTCACGGCAGACAAGATGCTTGACAGCAATACGTCAAGGGTTGACCTCGGCAGACCGTGGCAGGCTGACGCAGCATATCCGAACTATGGCTCTCACACCGTATTTATAAACTGCAAAATGTCTGACAGAATAGAAAATTATGGATTTTCTCTCTGGAACGACTCCACAGTGGCAAATAAGATACGCTATTATGAATACGGTACAAAAAATCTTAAGGGCGAGGCTCTTGATCTTTCGGAAAGAGCCGAATATATGAAGATCCTCACAGACGAACAGGCAAAGGCATATACTGCCGAAAATATACTGACAGGCGACGACGGCTGGAACCCCGAAAATTCGCTGTCTGTTCCCGACAGCTTCAAGGTTGCCGATGTCACGCTTAATACATATGATGTCGAGATACCCAGATATTCACAATATACCATAAAGGCGTGTCCGCTTCCGCAGAATGCCGCCGACAGGGGAGTTTCGTTCGAGTCAAGCAATGACGACATTGCCTCGGTCAACGCCGATGGGGTAGTTACGGCGAACAAAAAGGGAGAGTGCCGCATAACGGCAGTTACGAAGGACGGAGGCTTTTCTGCATATGCAAATGTAAAGGTTACCGATGCGATCACGGCTCCTCCTACCATAAAAAATATCTCTCTCAACAAGACCGATGGAATTTATCCCGGAGATACCCTTGTTATAAGCTATGACTATGCTCTCGGCTCAGATGATATTATTGACGACAGCCTTATAAAGTGGTATTCGGGAAACACCGTTGTAAAGCAGGGCCCCAAGGACTATGCGTATTATTATGACGTACAGAACTACGACATTGGCAATGTCATAAGAGCCGAGGTTATCCCCGGTACCACAACATCCTACGGAAACTACGGAAAGTCGGCGGGCGTTTCTACTTCCGCAGTAAACAAGCCCCTCTATAACACTCCTCCCGTATATATCCATGAGGAGTTTGCCGATATAAACAAAATACCCTTTAAGGAAGCAAAGGTTGAAGGCGCTGTTGAGGATGACGGTCCTGCCTTTGAGATATACAGCGGAAAAGACTATGAGGCTCTTGGCTCCTTCTCGGCAGAGGCGAGACTTCTCGTTTCGGACAAGGATACGCCTGCGGAATTTTCGCTTAAGGCAAGAATGAGAGCCAATCCCGAAAAAACGGGTATGACAGCCTCCGACAGCTATGACATACTGACAAACTATGACCCCGATACAAACAGCTATTATAAATTCAGTATTCTGAGAGGGGACAACACAAATTCTCTCAAGCTCTATGTCTACGAATCCATAAACGGCGAAGAGACTCTACTTGGCAGCGATGAAACAGGCGCAGCGGACAAGGTGGCTCAGAATTCGGGCGAAAACAATCCGTTTTTCGATATAAACGCTGTTGTTTCTTCATCAAGAATTAAATTTACGCTTACGGTACAGGGCGACAGCTCTGCGGCCGCAAAGGTGCTTGTGGATAAGGAAAACGATCTTTCGGGAGGAAAAGTCGGCATAATGACCTATGGAAAGGCCGGCGTTCTCCTTATGGACAACCTTATAATAAACGGCACAGACAAAACCGACAAGACATATGACGAAAACAAAATACATATCTTCCTTGCAGGCGACTCGACCGTAAAGACCTATGGTATAGAACGCTCTACGGGAGGCTGGGGAGAATATATCGACAGATATTTTGACGGCAGCAAGGTAGAAATAATAAACAAGGCCGAGGGCGGCAGAAGCTCAAGATCCTTTATAAATCAGGGCAGACTTGACGAGATCGCAGAAGAAATAAGACCCGGCGACTATCTGTTTATACAGTTCGGACACAACGACAGCTCCGATGACGAAAAATATCTGGAGGAGAGATACTGTCCGATCGGTACGCCCGATGCAGACGGCATATATCCCGTCACCCCGGGAACAAAGGTGAAAACCCCCGATGATCTTCTGGCACTGGATACATCGTATATGTATTCGGACACATATTATTCATATGACTGCGGAGGAACATATAAATGGTATCTTAAGCAGTTTATCGACACCGCAAGAGAAAAGGGAGCCTTCCCTGTGCTTGTGACCCCCGTGACGAGAATGTATTATAATGACAAGGGCGTCATAAGACCCCACCACGATGACGACACTTCCACCGACAACGCCTATGTAAGGGCTATGAAACAGCTCGGAGCGGAGGAAAATGTTCCTGTGCTGGATCTTTTCGGAAAAACAGTGTCCTACTACAATGAAGTGGGAGAAAACAAGGCGTCCCTTCTTCACGATGTAAAGGCTGACGGAAACATTGACAAAACCCATCACAGCAAGTACGGAGCATTTACCGTTGCGGGATTTCTGGCTGAGCTTATAAAGTCCTCGGATATAGAGCTTAAGAGTTTTCTTAAGACACCCTCCGAGACGGTATCCTCCGATGAGGGACTTAAAAAGGCTAATGTATTTATTCTGGGAGATTCTACAGCCTGCATATATGAGTCAGACCCGACCCACGCCATACCGAGAGGCGGCTGGGGAATGTATCTGGGAGATTATATGGCAGACAGCCTTAGCGTACAGGATCTTGCCTTAAGCGGAAGAAGCTCCAAGAGCTTTACGCAGGAGGACAACTATCAGAAGTTCCTCGATAACGTAAAGACAGGCGACTATGTGCTTATACAGTTCGGCCACAACGACAGAAAGGATTCCACAGAGGAGGACAAGGAGAATAGGTGGACAAATGCCTCGGGCAGCAAGGAAATGCCCGGCTCCTTCAAGTATTATCTCAACAACTACTATATAAAGCCTGCTCAGGAGGCAGGAGCGTTTCCCATACTTCTGACGCCCGTATCCGAGCTTGTGTTTGAAAACGGAAAAATTGCGGATACCCACGGCGCATATGACGATGCGGTAAGAGAGCTTGCAGCCGAAACCGAAACGCCTATTATCGATATGACTAAGCTTACGGCGAACCTGTATGAGAGTATGGGAGAGGAGATTTCAAAGAACCTTTTCGCATACTACAATGACGGCAGGGAGCTTGATACGGTTCACTTCAACCACTTTGGCGGCAGCACCGTTGCAGGCATAGTGGCAGACAGCATATTGGACGACAAATCCACACTCAAAAATTATGTTGTTCCCGTTGTTTCATCACAGGCCGAGAGAGGGGAGTTTATCACCGATCTTATGAGCATAATAGGCGCAACTGACAAGCCTTCGGATAACTTTGCGGATATTGACCCCGGAAAGTCCTATGCCAACGCCGCAGGAAATGCAAAGGCTCTGGGCGTAAGCGCAGGAGACCTCAACGGAAACTTCAATCCCGAAGCTCCTCTCACAAGACAGGATATGTTTACACTTACATACAACTTCCTTAAGGCAGAGGGACTGGAGCCTGAAAACAGCGGTGAAAATGTTCTTGACGGATATATCGACAAGGACGATGTTTCGTCATATGCAAGGGCTCCTCTGTCGGGGCTTATTGCAGACGGAATAATAAGCGGCACCAAGAGCAAGCGCCTCGATCCCCGCAGAATTGCGTCAAATGCCGATACTGCGGCTGTTGTGAACAAGGTATATAATATCCTTAGAGAAAACGACAAAGTAAAATAAATTCGGTTATAAAATCTGTACTAAAACAGACGTATTCCGTAAATAATATTATTATGACCTGAGCGGCCACGACTCGGAACGGCGGCCTGTCGGAGAATATAGAGATATTTTTCTTTCGGCAGGCTGTCCGATCCGAGGAATATGGCCGTTATTTTTTACGGAGGTATCGGATAAATGACAAAGGATATTATTATTTTGAACCATATCCATCAGACTGCGGATATGGGAAAGGAAAGTCTTTTGCATCTGTACAGTATAGCTGAGGACGACAGCCTCAGAGAGGCTCTGGACGAACAGATAGCAGGATATGAGACCACATATAAGCTTTCGGAAAAGCTGCTTAAGGAGCGCAGCGCCGAAAAGATCGAGGACGTAAAGCCATTTGCGGTAATTATGGCAGATCTTATGTCCGACATAAAGCTTCTGAAGGATCCCTCATCGTCAAAAATTGCCGATATGGTGATAAAAGGCTCCACAATGGGCATAACAAAGCTCACAAAGCTTATGAACTCCTATGAGGGCGAGGATAAGGAGGTAAGCGATCTGGCGCATCGTGAAATAGAAAACGAAAGAAACAACATCGAGGCTATGAAGGTATTTCTCTGAAATCCTTACGCCCCTTGGCTTTCGCATACGCAAAAAAAAGTCTCCCGAATTAAAACCGAGAGACTTTTTGATTTTGTTTAAGGGAGTATCGTTTATGGGATCATTCCTCTGTCGGCTCCGAGGGCTCCGAAGATTCCGATGTCTCCGAAGGCTCATCGGCGCCGTTCGGAGCGTTTTCCTCCTCTTGTACCTTTTTAAGTATTTCCATAAACTGTTCGCCTGTTATGTTTTCTTTTTGTATAAGGTATTCAGCTATTTTTGTGAGGGCTGTGCGGTTTTGTGAGAGTATGCCTTTGGCTTTTTCGTGGCAGCTCTTTATGGTGGAAAGAACCTCCTTATCCATTTCGGCTATCGTGCCTTCTCCGCAGGTGGCTACGGCTCTGCCGTCCAGATAGCGGTTCTGTATGGATTCAAGCCCCATCATATCAAAGCGTTCGCTCATACCGTACATACTTATCATACTGCGGGCAAGGCGTGTAGCCTGTTCGATGTCGTTTGACGCTCCTGTGGTGATCTGTCCGAATTCAAGCTCCTCGGCGCTTCTGCCTGCCAAAAATACAGTTATTTCTGCCAGAATTTCGTCCTTAGTCATAAGAGAGCGCTCCTCCTCGGGCATTTGGAGAGTATATCCCAAGGCTCCTCCCGTTCGGGGAACTATTGTTATCTTCTGTACGGGCTGAGTGTTTTTCTGAAGGGCGGAAACAAGAGCGTGACCCACCTCGTGAAAAGCAACGACCCTTTTTTCTTTTTCGTTAAGTATTTTGTTTTTCTTTTCTTTTCCTGCGATAACGACCTCGACTGCGTCCAGCAGATCCTCCTGAAGAACATAGTCTCTGCCCATTCTTACGGCTCTGAGGGCTGCCTCGTTTATCATATTTGCAAGGTCGGCTCCTGCGGCTCCGCTTGTGGCGAGGGCTATCTGGTGCAGATCCACGTCATCGCCCATTTTTACATTTTTGGCGTGTACCTTAAGCACGTCCTCACGACCCTTGAGATCGGGGGTTTCTACAATGATACGCCTGTCGAAACGTCCCGGACGGAGCAGCGCCTTGTCAAGCACCTCGGGGCGGTTTGTTGCGCCCAGAATAACAACGCCCTTTGAAGAATCAAAGCCGTCCATCTCCGAAAGGAGCTGATTGAGGGTCTGATCGTTTTTGTTTATGCTGTCGTCACGCTTGTGACCTACTGCGTCAAGCTCGTCTATAAAAACTATGCAGGGGGCGTTCTGAGCGGCAGACTTGAACAGATCTCTGACTCTCGATGCGCCAACGCCTACAAAGACCTCCTCGAAGTCCGAGCCTGAAATGGACATAAAAGCAACCTTTGCTTCTCCTGCCACGGCTCTCGCAAGAAGCGTCTTTCCCGTTCCGGGAGGGCCTACAAGAAGCGCACCCTTGGGCTGCTTTGCGCCTATTTTTTGATATTTTTCGGGATTGTGAAGAAAGTCTATGATCTCCACAAGCGACTCCTTGGCCTCGTCCTGACCTGCCACGTCCTCAAACGTAACTCCCGTAGCCTTCTGAACATACATTTTGGCTGCCGACTTGCCGAGACCTCCCGTGCCCATTCTTCTCATAAGCAGCCTTGAAAGCAGGAAGAACAGCAGAACCGTTGTGAGAAGGGGAAATATCCACTCCGCAAAAAATGTAACCATAGGCGAGCTGTAGTCTATGGGATTTGAAAATTCAACTCCATGTTCTCTGAGATAGTCTATCAGACTTTCGTCATTTATATATCCCACATACAAAACAGCCGTATCCGAAAGAGCCATATCGGGACGTCCCGATATGCCAAGCTCCTCAAAAGCCTCCTTGTTTACGGTCACTTCAAGCCTGTCGGCCTTATATTCGACCTTATCCACATATCCCTTTTCAACATAGTCCAAAAACGTACTGTATTCTATTTCGTTCATTTTTTTGGACATTGTCGAGGCGGCAAACATATTCATTAAAAAAGTTATCCCCAACGAGGCAATAAGTATTATTGTAAATATCTTGAAATTATTGCTTCCCGGGGTATTATTTTTATTATTCTGATTGTTTTCGTTGTTGTCTCCCATTGTTTCACTTCCTTAAAAAAATTCGGCATACCCCCAAAAGAACAGACCTCTCTGCCCCCTGAAGGCATAACATCATTAGGATATATTGTAATACCAAACCAAAAAAATTACAACATAAATTTCAGTGATTTAATTCTTTTTTAATATTTGCGCCCAGAGAAATGAGCTTGTCCTCTATTCTGTAATAGCCTCTTTCTATGTGGAAAATATTGCTTATTTCGGTGATGCCCTCGGCGCACAGGCCTGCAATTATAAGCGCCGCTCCCGCCCTCAGGTCGGTGGCCTTTACCCTTGTGCCCGTGAGCCTTTTTACACCTCTGATTATTGCGCTGTTGCCCTCGGTTTTTATGTCGGCTCCCATACGGTGCAGCTCTCCCACGTGCAGAAAGCGGTTTTCAAATATAGTCTCCTTTATGACTCCCGTGCCTTTTCCGAGGGTCATAAGGCTCATAAACTGAGGCTGCATATCCGTGGGGAACCCCGGGTGGGGCATTGTTTTTATATCGGTGTTTTTTATTTCTCCCGTGTTTTCAACGGTTATGGAGGAGCCCTTTTCAACAACGAGAGCGCCTGTCTCTCTCAGCTTTGAAACTATGGGGCGAAGATGTTCGGGTATGACATTGTTTATGGTGATTTTTCCGCAGGCTGCTCCCGCTATCATAAACGTGCCTGCCTCTATTCTGTCGGGTATAACGCTGTGGGAGGCTCCGTGCAGCCTTTTTACTCCCGTTATTTTTATTGTGTCGGTGCCTGCCCCCGATATGTCGGCTCCCATTTTGCGAAGAAAGCTGCAAAGATCGGTTATTTCGGGCTCCATCGCGGCGTTTGATATTGTCGTTCTGCCCTCGGCCAGAACCGCCGCCATAATGAGATTTTCGGTGGCTCCCACACTGGGAAAGTCGAGATATATTTCTCCTCCCTTAAGCTTTTTGGATTTCAGATCCACTATGCCGAACTCGTTTGATATTTCGGCTCCGAGCTTTGAAAAGCCTTTTAAGTGAAGATCAACGGGTCTTGTGCCAATCGAACAGCCTCCCGGCATTGATATGCGCGTCCTGCCGAATCTCGAAAGCAGCGAACCTGCGGTCAGAAATGAGGCGCGAATCTTGCCCGTAAGCTCGCTGTCATCGGAGTCGGAGGTTATATTGTCGGCCTTTATCCTCATTATATTGTTCTTTTGAGAAAAATCGGTTTTTACCGATATGGTATTGAGTATGTCCTCCATAATGAGTATATCCCGAAGCGCGGGAACATTTTTTATAACACATTCTTCATCGGTCAGAAGAGCTGCCGCCATAATGGGCAGAGCGGAATTTTTTGAGCCCGATATACTTACCTCTCCGCTGAGCTTTTTTAAACCCTCGATCACAAATTTTTCCATGGGAATACCTCTTTTATATTCAGAATTAAATATACAATCATTTCGCCGCAAAGATCGGCGCAGGCCTTAAAACAGTACCGCCCGGTTATGATTTATAGGATCATGCGGCATTGCTTTAAATATTAGTATTGCCACAGAAGTCAAAGTTTTGCACGATAATAAAACAAAATTATTGACGGAATTTGCTGACTTTCAAAACACTCCAAAATTTTTAAAAATACGATAGAAGTGTGTATAATTTTTTATAAAAGTATGGATATGATCGGGATTTTGTGATATAATAAAATGATTCTATATTTTGGAGGACAGGTGTACTATGGAAAGGATCGTTGTGGACAGAAAAGGAACGGGGGATTTTTGTTCTCTGGGGGAGGCTCTCTCCCATACGGACGGAGAATGCGAGATTTTTTTGAAAAACGGTACATACAGAGAAAAAATAAGTGTGGATAAGCCCGATATACATATTATAGGCGAGGACAGAGAAAAAACGGTTATCGTTTTCGGCGATTATGCGCTTATGGAAAGAGTGACGGGATACCCCATAGGCACATTTGAAACTCCCACCATGAGAGTATATCCCGAAGCGCAGGGCTTTATTATGAAAAACCTGACCGTTTCAAACGATGCGGGAGAGGGCAATATTGTGGGACAGGCGGTGGCTCTCTATATAGACTGCGACAGGGCGTATATTGAAAACTGCGCATTTCTGGGCAGGCAGGATACGCTGCTTGCAGGCCCCATACCCGAGGACATAACAGGCAAGGCTCAGCCCTATGTGAGGCAGTATTTTAAAAATTGCCGCATAGAGGGAAACGTGGACTTTATATTCGGCGGCGCGGCTGCAATTTTTGAGCGGTGCGAAATATTCATAGTCGGCAGAGAGGGTTTTCCCAGCGGATATGTTACGGCGGCATGCACGTCCGAAGAAAACAACTTCGGCTACATATTCAGAAGGTGCAGCATAACAGGCTCGGGAAACAGAGAAAGAGCCTTTCTCGGCAGACCCTGGAGAGACTATGCCAAAACAGTATTTATAGACTGCATATGGGACGACATACTCAACCCCGAGGTATTTTCTGTGTGGAACGGCAGAGAAAGTCACAAGACCTGCTGCTTTGGCTTCAGAGGAATGGACGCATACAAAACCACAAAGGCAGATTGGGTGCGTTATATTTCGGAGGACGAGGCGGAGGGCTATTCAAAGAAAAATGTTTTCGGCGATTGGGAGGTCTGACTTATGGGATATACCGCAAAAAAATTTCTGACAAACATATATGGCGACAACAACGCCATAAGGACTGGCAGAGCCGACAGAAACAGGCTGATGGAGCTTATGGGGCTTGACAGGCTCGGCTCCTATAACGCAGCCATGTCCGATGAGGGCTGTGAGCGAACGGGAGATTTTCTGAAAAGAAGGCTCGTACTGAATACATACAGGGATCTGTATATGCCCATGTATGTTTTAGAGCCTGTGGACGCAGGAAAAAATATTCCCATAATAGCTGTCCACGGACACGGCATAAACGGCAAGGAGGGGCTTGTCTCAGAGAACGCCGCCTACAACTGCGGCTATGGCATAGAGCTTTCAAAAAGAGGTTATACAGTGTTTATACCCGATCTGTGTGGCTTTGGAGAAAGGCTTGAGGACATATCTGTCGAAAGGCAGGAAAAATCCTCCTGCGATCATCTGAACAATGTATGTATATCTATGGGGTTTTCGCTCCAAGCCGTAATGGTGTATGAGCTTATGAGGCTTGTGGATTATATCGAAGGATCGGGCTTTTCGGGCGGCAGGACAGCCGTTGTGGGCTTTTCGGGCGGCGGCCTGACGGCAATGCTCTTGTCGGCTGTCGATGAAAGGATAGGCTGCTGCTATACAAGCGGATATTTTCACGCCGTGGCTGATACGCTGCTTAAAAACAATCTTTGCGGCTGCAACTTCATACCCGGGCTGTGGCGCAGCTTTGACATAGGCGACATAGGGGCGCTGATCGCCCCCAGAACGCTTATTGTGGAGTATAACTCAGACGATCCGCTTAACGAGGATCCATCGGAGCAGATAAAAACCACAGGATCCGCCTACAAAAAAATGAACTCCCACAGCTTCTTTGTTTTTGAGGGAAAGGGAGGCCACAGGTTTTCGGGGCTGGGCTATGACGCAATAGACAAATGGAGTGAAAAACAATGGAGAAAATAGCCGTATACTTTGAAAAATACGCAAATTTTGAAAGAAAGGGAGAACCCTGCTCCATAGCGGTGCCGTTTCCCGAAGGGGAGCTTTGGAAAACGGACAGCGTAGTAATACGCAATAAGGACGACAGAGCCTTTCCCACTCAGCCCGAAATCACGGCAAAATGGCCCGATGGCAGCATAAAATGGCTTTATATCGATTTTCTGGCGGATCTCCCCGCAAACGGAGATATTTATTATTACATATGCTTTGACGGTCAGAGGAGCGACTACAGAATAGACTCATTTTCATGGGATTATGACCTTTTGATAAATTCGGGCGGAGAAAGCTTTGCCTTTGAAAAACGGCTTGACTTCAGCTTAAACGGCAGGAGTGGATATCTTAAAGAAAAATGGGAAAAAATCAAGGACGGAGAGGTATGCTGCACATATAAGTCAAGGGGCGACCATGACGGCTTTATGGATTTTGAAATAACTGTCACAGCCTACAGAGAATGTCCGTGGATAAGGGCAGACTACAGAATAATAAACAGAGAGCGTGAGGACTATGTCTTTCTTAAATGCCTTGACCTTTATATTCCGAACAGAGGAGAGGACAGGTTTACACTTGCAACGTCAAATTATCTCAGCAATTTTGTGACGGGGGACGACATAAGAAAAAAGATAGACGCAGCATATCTTTTGTATGACGCAAACGAGCATTTTGCCGAAGTGTTCTACGGCACGTTTTTCGGGGATATGGCATCGTCCCACAGCGGCACGGCGGTGAGCGTCTATCAGGCATATCAGAACTTTCCGTCCGAGATAAGCATAAACAGGGACGGTATGCGCATAGGCATACTTGCCGCAGAGGACAGCCCCGTCAGGTTTTTCAGAGGCATGGCAAAAAACTCCACCGTATTCATACATAAACACAGAGGAGCCTCAAAGGAAGAAATAAACCTAAGAAGTCTTATGTTCCAGATGCCCGACAAGGGAACGGTTCCCGCTGAGGTGTTTGAAAGATCGGGAGTTTTTCCGGATATTTTTCTTCCGAAAAAGTTTTGGGATAAGGCTGTTGAAAGGAGTCTTATACAAAAGCTTGATTCAAGAGGCAGAGCTTATGGCTTTGTCCACTGGGGCGACAACATTGACCGCCACTATACAAATCAGGGCAGAGGTATGGGCAGACCCGTATGGGTAAACAATGAATATGACTTTGGCCATGCGGCTCTTTTGTACTATGTCAGAACAGGCACGCGGCGGGCTTTGGATTCTATGCTTGTGAGCGTAAGGCACCAGATGGATACAGATATAGTACACTGCTCCGATGACCCTATGAGGCTTGACGGACAGGTGACCCACAGCGCAGACCACATAAGCGGAAAGGTCGAGATCAGCCATATGTGGACGGAGGGACTTTTAGATTATTATCATTTTACGGGAGATAGGGAGGCGTTGGATACGGCGCTGAGGCTTGGCGAAAACGTCATAAGGCAGCTTTCAAAGCCCAGATATAAACAAAAGGGCGGAGTCAACGCAAGAGAGACGGGCTGGGCGCTGCGTTCGCTGACGGCTCTGTACAAAGAGACGAACGACCCAAAGTGGCTTGTCCCCTGTGATGAAATAATACAGCATTTTTATGCGTGGAAAGAGGAGTTTGGGGCGTGGCTTGCTCCGTATACCGATCACACAACAATTCGGGTTCCTTTTATGATTTCTATTGCAATTATTTCGCTTATGAGTTATTATAGTATTAATAAGGACGAAAAAATAAGGGCTATGATGCTTGATGCAGTGGATGACATCGTTGAAAATTCGTACCCCGGTACGGGATTTTTCTATTATAAGGAGCTTAGCTCCCTTAACAGAAACGCAGGAAACACCACTCTTCTTCAGGCTCTTGTTATTGCGTATGAGCTGACGGGCGATCCGCACTATCTGGACTACGGCGCAGACACGTTCAGGGCTGCGGTCAGTGGAGGCTCCCTTGCGCTTTCGTTTTCAAAAACGGTCGATGAAGATGCGGTAGTCATATCGGGAAACAGCTCCAAGGGAGTGGGGCAGTCGTTTTTGCCGCTTATGACATATTATACCGCTGCCGTGAAAGCAGGTATAAAATTTTAAATTTAAAAAACAGAAGGAGGAGAAACGAAATGATTTACAACATTGTGGACTTCGGAGCAGTCTCGGGAGGAAAGATAAAGTGTACCGAGGCCATAGCCAAGGCTTTTGAAAAGTGCCGTGAGGACGGCGGCGGAACGGTTTATGTTCCCGCAGGAAAATACCTTACGGGCCCTGTTTATCTCGAAAGCAACACCGTGCTGAATCTTGAGGCAGGCTCTGAGCTGATTTTTTCTAACGATATGGAGGACTATAAGGTCGTCACTTCCAGATGGGAGGGAGTCAGAAGAGACTGCTATGAGTCATGCATAAACGCTTATAACAAGACAAATATAGCCATTACGGGCAGAGGAACCATAAACGGCAACGGCAAAATGTGGTGGGATCTTTTTCTTGCGGGCAAAAACGAATATCCCAGACCCAAGCTTATAGCTCCCTACGAGTGCGAACACGTGCTTATACAGGGCGTTTTTCTTACAAACGCTCCAAGCTGGACAATAAACACGATACTTTGCAATAATGTCACCATAGATACCGTTTCGATAAAGAATCCTTCGGATTCGCCCAATACGGACGGAATCGATCCCGAATCCTGCAAAAACGTACATATCTCCAACTGCCATATAGATGTCGGAGACGACTGTATCGCTGTCAAATCGGGTACGGAGGACACGGCGGACAGAGTTGCCTGTGAAAATATCACAATAACGAACTGTACTATGTGCCACGGCCATGGCGGTGTTGTTCTCGGCAGCGAAATGAGCGGCGATATAAGAAATGTAGTTATTTCAAACTGCGTTTTCGAGGGTACCGAAAGAGGCATAAGGCTTAAGTCAAGAAGAGGCAGAGGCGGCGTTATAGAGGACATAAGAGTTACCAATATAATTATGTATAAGGTACACTGTCCATTTATTGCCAACCTCTATTATAACTGCGGCCCCAAGGGTGAGGAAGAATATGTATGGGACAAGAACCCGAGACCCATCACAAAGGATACTCCCGCATACCGCAGGCTTAACTTCTCTCACATCACCTGCAAGGAGGCGTCGGCTTCGGCGGGATTCTTCTACGGACTTGCCGAAATGTATGTTGAGGACTGCTCCTTTGACGATGTTTTTGTTTCGATGGACAGCGATGGTATACCCGACTTCCCCGCTATGGCAAAGGATATACCCATGAGCAAGCAGAAGGGTTTCTTCCTCAGCAATGTCAGAGGAATAGAGTTTTCAAACTTTATAATAAAGAATGTTGACGGCCCTGCATTTGAGATCGAAAACGCAGAGGACATAATTTTTACAAATTGCCGTATAGAGGATCCCGTAAGAGAGTGCGAGCCTATAACAAAAAAGAACACAAAAAATATTCACTATAACGAATAAAAGATATATCCGCCTTTATACTTGCGGCGGAAAATAAACAACACATACTATTAATAAAAGGGCAGATACTTTATCTGTATCTGCCCTTTACCTTTAGGGTGCGATGGAGCAAACAGGTTATGATAAGAGCTGAAAACACAGGATTTTCATACAGAACCGAAAAGGGAGCGTATCGGGCTCTGAAAAATGTAAGCATAGAGATAAGACCCGGAGAGGCTGTGGCTGTTCTGGGGAGAAACGGTTCGGGAAAGTCCACCCTCGCAAGGCTTCTGAACGGCCTGCTCATACCCGATGAGGGGAGAGTTGTGGTTTTTGGGAGAGATACTTCAAAGGACGATCTCTGGGAGGTCAGAAAAAGCTGCGGTATGGTGTTTCAGGATCCCGACAGTCAGATAGTCGCAGGCATAGTGGATGAGGACATAGCCTTCGGACTTGAAAATACGGGACTTGAACGCTCTGAAATGGAAAAAAGGATAGACGAGGCTCTTTCTGCCGTGGGAATGTCCGAGTATAAGCTGCATTCCACACAGTATCTTTCGGGAGGACAAAAGCAGAAGATAGCTGTCGCAGGCATTGCCGCCATGAGGCCGAAGTGCATTGTTCTGGACGAGGCCACGTCAATGCTTGACCCCGAGGGGAGACGTTCGGTCGTTTCCGCAGTAAAGGAGCTGCAGAAAAATTACGGTATTTCGGTTGTTATGATAACCCATTTTATAGAGGAGGCGGCTCAGTGCGGCTATGTGTATGTTATGGACGGGGGAGAGATCATTATGGAGGGCTCTCCCGAGGATATACTCACAAGGGATGAGGAGCTGCGGCGCTGCGGTCTTGAAGCTCCGCTTTGCGTAAGGCTTGCGGAGGCTTTCGGCTTTGAAAAAAAGCTTTATGGCGATGATGAAATATGCGCTCTTTTATGCGAAAGAATCAAAAACGGCGAAGGAGATAATCTTCCGCAAAAAATAACCGAAACGGTACAAGAGGAAAAAAAGAAACCCACAGGCAATACAGGCAATACAGGCAATATAATAGAGGTAAGATCGCTCTCGTTTGCCTACGGCAGAGAAAAAATTCTTGAGGACATTGATTTTGGCATAAAGGAAGGCTCCTTTACCTCCATAATAGGACACACCGGTTCGGGCAAAAGTACGCTGCTCAGACTGCTGAACGGACTGTATAAGCCCCTTGATGGAGAGGTTTTTTTCAAGGGAGAAAACATAGAGCATATAAAGGGCATAAGAAACAAAATAGGCATTGTGTTTCAGAATCCCGATCATCAGCTTTTTGAAGAAACCGTGCTTAAGGACGTTATGTTCGGAGGGCTGAATATGGGTATGTCCGAGGACGAGGCAAAAAAAAGAGCCGAAAAAGCTCTTCTGGCGGTGGGCTTTCCTCCCGAAAAAAACGAAAGATCTCCCTTTGAGCTTTCGGGAGGGGAGAAAAAAAGAGCCGCTATCGCAGGCATACTTATTATGGAGCCGCAGGTGCTTGTGCTTGACGAACCCGGGGCAGGTCTTGACCCCGAGGGAAAAGCCTCTGTGCTTGAAACAATAAAAAAAATACAGCGCAGAGGACTTACGGTGGTTATGGTAACCCATAATATGGAAAACGCCGCCGGGCTTTCGGATCATATCATAATACTGAGCAGGGGCAGAATATATGCCGAGGGCAGCCCTGCCGTTATATTCAACAATGCAGGCGATCTTGAAGGCATAGGGCTTGAAATGCCTGCCGTGGCGAAGCTCAGACAAAAACTGGGCAAAAAGGGGATATATGTACCCGACAGCATTTTCTCAGCTGAAAAATTTGCAGAATATCTGAAATATTCGGGAAGTTAGGTTTATGAGCATTACTATAGGACAATATTATCCGGGGGACAGCTTTGTGCATAGGCTCGACCCAAGGACAAAGCTTATATTTTTATTTGTATATATATTCGGCGTTTTTATGTGCGATTCGCTCATAGGCTTTTGTCTTGGGGGCGTTGTTCTCGCTCTGGCGGTTTATCTGTGCCGTGCGCCTTTTTTGTCCGTTATAAAGGGGCTTCGGGGCGTGCTGTATATTGCAGTCTTTACGGCTGTTTTCAATATTTTGTTCACAAAAGAGGGCAGCGTTATATTCAAGGCGTGGATATTGACTGTCACAGATGTGGGCGTCTTGACCTCCGCAAAAGTATTGCTGAGGCTGGCGCTTATAATTATAATGTCCTCGGTGGTTACTCTGAGTACCACATATATGGCTCTGGCAAACGCAATAGAATGTTTTTTGGACATTTTGAAGCCCATAGGCGTACCCGCTCACGACATAGCCATGATGACGACCATTGCGCTGAGGTTTGTGCCGACTCTTTTTGACGATCTTGAAAAAATAAAGCTTGCGCAGATGTCGAGGGGAGCCTCCTTTGACGAGGGCAGCTTTATGCAAAAGATAAAAAGTATAATACCTCTGCTTATACCTCTTTTTGTTTCGTCCTTTAGAACAGCGGATGTTCTGGCACTGGCTATGGAGGCAAGGTGTTACAGAGGAGACGTGGGGAGAACGAAGTATAAGGTTCTGAGCTTTTGCGCCGCAGACCACATTGTGACGGGGTTCGTCATTTTGTTCGGGGCTGCGGAGGTTTTTCTCAGAGTGTGGAGATAAAGAGTGATTTTATGAAAAGAATGCTTTTGAAGATAGCCTATGACGGCACAGCCTATTTCGGCTGGCAAAGACAGAACAATTTTATGACCGTACAGCAGAAACTGGAAGAATCCCTCGAAAAGCTGTTGGGACAAAAGACGGCTGTCAGAGGATCCAGCAGAACCGACACGGGAGTCCACGCCCTTGCGCAGGGAGCCGTCTTTTCGGGAGACTTCACCATACCCGAAGAAAACTTTCCCTATGCGCTCAATTCGTTTTTGCCCCGGGATATTTCCTGCATGGGGGCAAGGCTCGTGGACGACAGCTTTCACCCTCAGTACAGCGTTGTGAACAAGACATACAGATACAGAATACAGAATGACAGATTCAGGGATCCTATGCTTTCGAGATATTCGGCTTTTGTGCCGAGAGAACTTGACATTGAAAAAATGCAGTCTGTCTGCGGCTTTTTTCTGGGCAGACACGATTTCAGCAGCTTTTGCGCATCGGGTTCTACGGCAAAAACTACCGTAAGGGAAATTTATGCCTTGACTGTTGAAAAAAATCAAAATATAATAGACGTAGTGGTAAAGGGAAACGGCTTTTTGTATAATATGGTCAGAATAATAGCGGGCACCTTGGTAGACGTGGGTCTTTCAAAGATACCGCCGCAGGACATACCCTATATAATAGAAAGCCGTGACAGAACAAAGGCAGGAAAAACTCTTGCTCCGGAAGGCCTTACACTTATGGAAATAGTATACGACTTTGAAAAAAACGGAGAGAAACAATGAGCGAAGATCAAAACACAAAAAACACAAACGATAATGTCGGCATAAGAAGAAGACGTATGTCCGAAAGAAGCGAAGCCCCCGAGGCTCCGTCGCCGAGGCTGTCTGTGTCGAAACGCAGATCCGGACAAAAGCCTCCCAAAAAAGAGCAGAAGAAGGGTATTTCGCTTAAGACTGGCTGCGGACTGGGCTGTTCGGGCGTATTTCTCATATTTGTTATTGTGACGGTATGTATTTTCGTACATATGCTGACGCTTTTTTCTCACGCAAGAGAGGGCATACTCAACACAGATATGCTTAAAGGGCGGGAGGAGTTTCAGACTACCGTTGTGATAGAGGAGGGCGCAAGCCTTAAGACTATCTCCGAAAAACTCCACGAAGCAGGCATAGCCGAGTCGCCGTTCTTCTTCAGATGGAAGGCAAAAACCGAAAGGGTTGCCGCCGACTTCAAGTATGGAGAGTTTGAGCTTTCAAACTATATGACCTTTGACGAGGTTGCCGCAAAGCTTTCAAATTCGGCTGACGACTACAAAAAATTTACCGTAATAGAGGGTCAGAGCATTTTTGACATAGCTGACACTCTGGAGGTTATGGGCATATGCACGGCGGAGGAGTTTCTTGACGTGTGTGACAACGGAGAATTTGACTATGACTTTATAAAGGACATACCCGACAGAAAAAATCGTCTCGAGGGGTATCTTTTTCCCGATACATACTTTATATATCCCGATGCAGGCCCTTGGGACATAGCCAATATGATGCTTGACAACTTCAACAACAGAGTTGCCGAGGGGCTTTATCAGCAGATAAAAGAGAGCAGCTACAGCCTTGACGAAATAGTCATTATTTCCTCCATAATCGAAAAGGAGATAAGACTTGATTCCGAAAGACCCATTGCCGCATCTGTCATAAACAACAGACTCGAACAGGGTATGAAGCTTCAGATGGACGCTACCGTCCTCTATGCGGGACAGGAGCACAAGGGACGTGTTTTCTATTCGGATACCGAGATAGAGTCCGAGTACAATACATATTATATAGACGGACTTCCCATAGGGCCCATAGGCAACGCAGGTCTTAAATCCTACGAGGGAGCGCTCAACCCCGCAGATACGGATTATATATATTATGTCGTGGCGAACACCGCTACGGGAGAGCACTATTTTACCGATGACTACAACGACTTCCTGAGAGCTAAAAACGAATATATCTCGGGATTCTGAGAAGGTTTGGATATGGTTATTTCGGACGAGGGTCTTAAAAATTATATTGACGGAGTGCTTCCTCTCAGAGAGGGAGAACTTGGCAGACTTCAGGAATACGGATATAAAGAGGGGTATCCCATTATTCCCAAAGACACTGCTGCGCTTATGGCGGTGCTGCTTTCGGGCGAAAAGCCTAAGAATATATTGGAGCTTGGCACTGCCATAGGCTTTTCAGCCTGTTTTATGGCGGATTTTCTTGCCGAGGGAGGACGGGTCACGACCGTTGACCGCTATCCCCTTATGATCGAGGAGGCAAAAAAAAATATTACTGAATTGGGAAAGTCAGAGCTTATAAGAATGATAGAGGGGGATATAAACGAGGTAGTCAGAAGCTTAAGAGGAGAGTTTGACGTTATATTTATGGACGGGGGAAAGGGTCAGTATATAAATATACTTCCCGACTGTCTGAGACTTCTCCGCAAGGGCGGACTTCTCATAGCGGACGATATTCTTCTTGACGGCGAGATAGGAAAGGACAGGCTCGGCATAAAAAGGCGAAACAGAACGACATGGAGCCGTCTGAGAGATTTTATTGACGCTCTTGTCAAAAACGACAGGCTTGAAACAAGCATACTGACAATAGGCGGAGGTATGGCGGTATGTCGGAAGGTGAAATAAAAATGAACAAAAAACCCGAACTTCTTGCGCCTGCGGGAGATCTTGAAAAGCTTAAAATCGCAATAAATTATGGCGCAGACGCAGTATATCTCGGCGGAGAGAGCTTTGGTCTAAGAGCCAAGGCGAAGAATTTTACTCCCGAAGAAATGGCTCGGGGCATAGCCTATGCTCACGAAAGAGGGGCAAAGGTATATGTCACGGCAAATATATTTGCCCACAACGGCGATTTTTCGGGTATGGACGATTTTTTTAAAGGTCTGTACAATATGGGGGCGGACGGCGTTCTTGTGTCGGATCCGGGGGTGTTTGCCCTTGTGAGAGAGACTGCGCCGAAGCTTACAGTCCACATAAGCACCCAAGCCAACAACACAAACTATCGCAGCGCCGAATTCTGGAAAAAATTAGGCGCAAAGAGGATAGTTGCGGCGAGGGAGCTTTCCCTCGGAGAGATAGCCGAAATAACATCGGCGTCGGATATAGAGGTGGAGGCATTTGTTCATGGGGCTATGTGCATATCCTATTCGGGCAGATGTCTTTTGTCGGCATATTTTACGGGCAGAGACGCAAACAGGGGAGCCTGCACCCACCCGTGCCGCTGGAAGTATTATATCAGCGAGGCTACGAGAGAGGGAGAGTATCTGCCTGTGGAGGAGGACGAGAGGGGTACTTATATATTCAACTCAAAGGATCTCTGTATGATAGAGCATATTCCCGAGCTTATAAACGCAGGTATATGCAGCTTTAAAATCGAAGGAAGAATGAAAACGGCATATTATTGCGCAGTTGTGGTAAAGGCTTACAGAGAGGCCATTGACGATTGGATAAAAGATCCCGAGCTTTATGAAAGCAAAAAGGGCTATTATCTCTCGGAGCTTGAAAAGGCAAGCTACAGAGGCTTTACAACGGGGTTTTTCTTCGGAAAGCCCCAAAAAGAGGCTCAGGTCTATACAAGCTCGGCATATATAAAGAATTATGATTTTGTGGGTATCGTCAGGGAATATTATCCCGAAAGGGGCGAAGCCCTCATAGAACAGAGAAACAAGTTTCAGAAGGGCGACGTTGTGGAATTTTTAAGAGCAGGAGAAGAAAACTTCTCCCAAAAACTCGAAAGTATAACCGACTGTGAGGGAGCCGACAGAGACAGCGCTCCTCACGCTCAGGAGCTGCTTGTCATAAAGGTCGCCAAAGAAGTAAGACCTATGGACATAATGAGAAGAAAAGCGGTCTGAACAACAAGGCGGAGGCTTTCGGTTCTGCATTTTGATTTTGAGGATAACAGGTATGAATCCAAACAGAAAGTATATAGCAATTACATTTATAATGATTTTTTTTATACTTGTTTTTCTGGCTCTCATAAGTCCCGTGTTCAGCGTAAAGGAAATACAGGTGCTCGGCAATTCTCAGCTTTCAAACAGCGCCATATACGAGCTGGGAGGAATTGACGGTCCCGGAGGGAATATTTTTGCCTTCAATTCGTCCTCGGTCAGGAGAAAGCTTCTTGAAAGCAATTATATAAGAAGCGTCAGAATAAAAAAGTCGCTGCCCTCCACCATCGTTATAAACATAGAAGAAAGAAAGGTAAGGGGCTATGTGCCTTATATGGGCAGGTATCTTTATATAGATATGGACGGCAGAGTCATAGACGTTAAGGAAACCATGGACGCGCCTCATCCCATTGTTGTGGGGCTTAAGTTTGACGGCTTTTCAACAGGCGAGGTCATAAACGTCACAAACGGATATTCCCTTGACTATGTCGTACAGATATCCAAGCTTATAGATGCGTATGACCTTGACAACAGAATATTTAAGCTTGACGTTTCAAGACCCGAGGACATACATCTTTATGTTGACAAAATAGACGTAATGTGCGGCACGATAGACGACATATATACAAAAATCGCCACATTGAACGAGGTGCTGAAACAGCTCGACACAAACGAGGCAGGCACCCTCGATATTTCGGATACGTCAAACAACCCAAGCTTTAAGCTTAAAACCTGACGGGACACCGCTATATTAAGCCGCAGGCAAAGTGTTTTAAAGTATTATGGGGATTTTTTAAAAAAGTTTGATTAAATTATAAAAATATTTAAAATAACTATGGAAATATATTTTTAAATGGTGTATAATGTTTTTGATATGTACTATATTTGAAAAAAACATATTGGAGGGATACCATTGATTGATGTTATAAACGATATGAATCAAAGAGAAAATGCAAGAATAGTTGTTTTCGGTGTCGGCGGCGCAGGAGGAAACGCCGTTTCCAGAATGATAGAAGATGGGGCTGACGGAATAGAGTATGTTGCCATAAATACGGACAAGCAGGCTCTTGATGACAATAAGGCTCCCACAAAAATTGCCATCGGTCTTAAAAGCACAAAGGGGCTTGGGGCAGGAGGCAGACCCGAAGTAGGTATGGAAGCCGCAAAGGAAACAAAGGACGAGATCTACGCAGCTATGCAGGACGTGGATATGGCCTTTATTACCGCAGGAATGGGCGGCGGCACAGGTACGGGAGCAGCTCCTGTGGTAGCCTCCATAGCCAAGGAGCTTGGAATACTTACAGTGGGAGTTGTTACAAAGCCCTTTGTTTTTGAGGGCAGAAAGCGTATGAGATATGCCGTAGAGGGTATCGAAAAGCTCAAAAACAACGTAGATACGCTTATAGTTATACCAAATCAGAAGCTTATTGAGACATCCGACAAAAACACAAGCATAAAGAATGCGTTCAGACTGGCCGACAGCGTTCTTGTACAGGGCGTCATTGGCATTTCGGATCTTATAGCAAGACCCGGCGAGATAAATCTGGATTTTGCCGATGTAAGGACTGTTATGACAGAAAACAAGGGCTATGCTCATATGGGCGTAGGCGTGGCTGACAATGTTGTGGACGCAGCCAGATTTGCCATAGAAAGTCCTCTGCTCGAAACCTCCATAAACGGAGCCAAGAGCGTGCTCATAAATGTAAGCTATTCGGGCGACATACCTATGATGGCTGTGGCCGATGCGG
The DNA here is from genome assembly GCA_947630725.1 of uncultured Clostridia bacterium. Classification (GTDB taxonomy): domain Bacteria; phylum Bacillota; class Clostridia; order Lachnospirales; family CAG-274; genus JAJQCI01. The sequence goes on along the minus strand of CANRIS010000003.1, from coordinate 86,344 downwards.
TAAATTCTATCAGAGAGCTTCTTGACAGCGAGGCTGAGGTCATTTTCGGAACCTCCATAGTTGATGATCTGGGCGAAAACGAGATCAAAGTCACGGTTGTGGCTACGGGACTTGCAGACGATGAGGCCGCAGGCTCGGGACTTCCCTTTGCGGGCTCGGCTTTGCCAAGGTATCAGAAAACACCTGCCGCACCGTCACCCGCAGTAAGAAAGGACTATATTAATCCCTTCAGAAAGCTTGAAGAAGAGGCTTCACAGCAGGAGACGGCAGCATCTAACGAAAATCCGTTTTCAAGGTCGGGTCGCCTCGATATAATCGTACCCAAGAGAGGTTATTGAAAATCGTTATGAAAAATAATTCGGCTGCCGTATTCGGGGCAGCCGTTTTTGTGGGCAGGAGGTCTGTTTTATATGAAAGCTTTGACGATAAGCAAAAACAAAAAATATATTATGTGCGGCGATAAGCCCTTTTTCTGGCTGGGCGACACGGCGTGGCTCATTTTTCACAAACTCAGCGAGGAGGAGGCATATACATACCTTAAAAACAGAGCCGACAAGGGCTTCAATGTCATACAGCCGGTGCTTGTGTATGCTACTCCGGGGCTTTGCGACATAAACAAAATGTATATACCGAACTGCGATGTAAGCAGCCTGTCCTATTGGGAGCATTGTGACAGGGTTATCCGTATGGCTGAGGAGCTTGGCATATATATGGCTCTTTTGCCCTCGTGGGGCAGTCTCATAAAATCGGGTATTATCACAGCCGAAAATGTAGGCGGATACGGCAGGTTTCTGGCAGAAAGATATAAGGACTATACAAATATAATATGGGTTTTGGGCGGAGACATAAGAGCCGCAGGATATGAAGAAATATACGACAGGCTTGCAGGGGTTCTTAAGGAGAAGAACCCCGAAAGGCTCATTACGTTTCACCCATTTGGAAGATGCGCCTCCTCAACGTGGTTTGGCGACAGAGACTGGCTTGATTTCAATATGTTTCAGTCGGGTCACAGAAGATACGATCAGGGCGCTTTGGGAAAATGGGACGACAACAAGAGAGCCGAGGGTTTTTTCGGCGAGGACAACTGGAAGTATGTTCTGAGGGATCACGAAAGAAGTCCGCTTAAGCCCACCCTTGACGGAGAACCGTCCTATGAATGGATACTTCAGGGACTTCACGATCCCACGCAGCCCTATTGGGTGGCTCGTCATGTGAGACGTTATGCCTATTGGTCGGTTTTTGCAGGCAGCTGCGGACATACCTATGGCGATAATGCCGTTATGCAGTTCTACGGCGGAAAGGACGAGCCTACACAGGGCGTCAACAATTACGGCGTAAGGGATAAGTGGCAGGATGCCATACATCACGAAGGGTCGGGTCAGATGAAATATCTTAAGGAGCTTGTTTCAAGCGTTGACTTTACCGAGGGAGCGCCGAGAGACGATCTCATAGTGGGAGGTCAGAGAGAACGTCATGAGAGAATAGCTGTTTTTGCGGGAAAGGACTTTCTCTTTGCCTATACCTATACGGGAAAGGATTTTGAGCTTGTGACAGAGGCCTATAAGGGCTGCGAAATGTGGTGGTTCACGCCGTCAAAGGGCATATACAGCTATATAGGAAAGGTTTCGCAGGACATAACCTGCGCGGCTCCTCCCGAAGTCTATGACAAAGACAGAGACAGGGTTCTTGTAATAAAAAACGATAAAAAATGATTAAAAAATGCGGAGATCGTTACTCCGCATTTTTTGTTTCTATTATTTCCGAAATATTTATGCCGTCACCGGGCAGAAAGCTTTCTGCCAAGTCTTGGGTGACTGAAATTTTGCCGCTCTTTTCTATGAACAGCGCGCCAATAGGCTCATGGCTGTTTTTGATGTAGTCTACGGCTCTGTCCTTGCCCATTATAAAAAATGCCGTTGACAGAGCGTCCGCTTCAAGACCCTCAGATGCAGCCACAGTCACCGAAGAAAGTCCGCTGTCGGCAGGCATACAGGTTTTAGGGTCAATTATGTGGTGAAATCTCTTTCCGTCCCTTTCAAAATATCTCTGATAGTCTCCCGAAGTAACTACCGATCTGTTTTCGGTCTCTATTATGCCGACATATTTTTCACTGTTTTTGGGATCCTGCACGGCTACTCTCCAAAGGGAGCCATCGGGCTTTTTGCCGAGAGCCGCAACATTTCCTCCCAGAGAGATTATTCCGCTTTCGATTCCGTTTTTTCTGAATATTTCGATCACTCTGTCAGAGGCATAGCCCTTTGCCACGGCTCCAAGGTCAAGCTCTGACATATCATCGTCAAGACTGACAGTCATACCTTCGTCATCGAAGCTTATCGCAGTCGGGTCGGTGTGGGCTTTCAGAACGTCAAGCTCAGATTTGGTGGGGATATTGTATTCTCCCGTGGTAAAGCCCCATTTTTTCACCGCAGGAAAAATGGCAGGGTCAAGACACCCGTCTGTTTTTTCTCCGTAGGAGCAGGCGGCTTTTATAAGCCCGTATGTATCGGGAGAAACCACCGCCGTCTTTTTGCTGTTTATTGCGGAAATATCGCTTTGAGGGATATTTACCGAAAAAAGGCTTTCAAGCCTCTTTATCTCTGCGGAAGCCTCCGACACGGCTTTTTCGGCGTTTTTGCCGTACGCCTTAAGGCTCATAACCGTATCCATGGCGAAAACCTCTGCGGATGCCTCTCTTTTCTCCTGTCTGATGTTTAGTATAATAAGAAGCAGTATCGCCGCCCCTGCCAAAGCGAATATAAAAGTACCTTTGCGATTCATACAGTCACCTCAAATAAGTATTATATCATTGAAAATAAAAAAATCAACATAATTGAGCGGCAAATATGCCAAAATTATATTGTATTTTATAAAAAATACTGTACTAAAAGGGAAAATTGTGTTAAAATCAAATAATAGGATATTAAGGAAGACCTAAAAAATTAAAAATTTTTCTGCGCAGCGCAAATTATTTTTATTTTTCTTATAAAAGATGGCTGAGGCACATTTCCGACAGATTCTTTGGGTCTTCCTTAAGGCTCGTATAAAAAAAGAAAGGGGAGGTATTTATATGAAGATAGCCATTGTCGGCTGCGGAAAGGTGGGATATACTCTCACCGAAATATTGAATGAAGAGGGTCACGATATTACCGTTATAGATTCGAGAGAAGAAAATCTTCTGAACCTGACCGAAAATCTGGACGTTATGTCATATGTCGGCAACGGCAGCAGCTATCGTGTGCTTAACGAGGCAGGCATCAGGGACACCGATCTTCTCATAGCCGTCACAAACAAGGACGAAATAAACCTTCTGAGCTGCCTTATCGCCAAAAAAGCGGGCAACTGCCGCACAATAGCCAGAGTGCGCCATCCCGAATATTATGACGAGATACGCTTTATAAGCGAGGAGCTTGGACTTTTTAAGGCGATAAACCCGGAGCTTGCCGCAGCAAACGATATTTTTAATCTTATACGCATACCGTCAGCCTCCGAAATAGACCATTTTGCCAACGGAAAAGCCAATATGGTCAGATTTTCGCTGCCGAGAAGCTCACCGTGGAACGACAAGCGGGTCAAAAATATTCAGGTTAAAAATCTGCCCTTTGTTATCTGCGTGATCGACCGCAGCGGCTCCATAATAATCCCCAAAGGCGACACTGTGCTTAAAACCTCCGACAGTCTTTATGTTATGGTATCGCCCGAAAATCTTCCCGGACTTTTTGAAATAGCAGGCGTAAAGGCAAAGCCCATAAGAGACGTTATGATTGCAGGCGGCGGAACAATATGCTATTATCTTGCGAAAAAGCTGCTTGAGAACAAAATATCCGTCAAGATGGTGGTGCCAAAGCTTGACCGCTGCAATGTTCTGAGCGAGCTTTTGCCCGACGCAATTATTATTCACGGAGACCCCACAAATCAGACCATACTCCTCGAAGAGGGCATAGAGAGGATAGACGCTTTCGTATCGCTTACGGATTATGATGAAGAAAATATAATGCTTGCGCTTTTTGCAGGAGAGTATTCAAACGCAAAGCTTATTACAAAGGTAGATAAAATGGGGCTTGACAGAATGATACGCCGCCTCCCTCTGGGCAGCGTTGTCACGCCTAAAATGATAACGGCGGAAGAAATGATAAGGTGCGTCCGCTCTATGCAAAGCACCATCGGCAGCAATGTTGAGGCAGTATATAAGGTGGCTGACAACAGGGTAGAAACCCTCGAATTTGTAGTCAACTCAAAATCACGGGTCACGAATATACCCCTTAAGGATCTTAAGCTTAAACCGGGGATACTTATTGCCACTATCGTAAGGACGGGCAAGGTCATAATACCATCGGGAAACGATTATATAAATATGAACGACAGAGTGATAATTGCCACAACGCAGAAGGGTCTTAAGGATCTTCAGGATATTATGGAAGTCGGGTGATCGGATAATGAATTATAGAAGTATTATATTTTTGCTTGGCTGGATAATTAAAATAGAGGGTCTGTTTATGACCCTGCCTGTGCTTACCTCCATAATTTACAGAGAACGGGCAGGCAGATATTTTTTTGCCGTTGAGATTCTGGCGCTTGTTATCGGTCACGTTATGACGAAATTTCCGCCAAAAAAGGATCGCTTTTATGCAAGGGAGGGCTTTGTGACGGTTGCTCTCGGCTGGATAGCTATGAGTATTTTAGGGGCGCTGCCCTTAAGCCTCTGCGGAGAAATACCCAAGTATATAGACGCTCTCTTTGAGGTGGTATCGGGCTTTACGACTACGGGAGCCAGCATTTGTCCCGATGTGGAGGCGCTCTCTCACTGTGTGAACCTGTGGCGCTGCTTCACCCACTGGTTGGGAGGTATGGGCGTGCTTGTGTTTGTGCTTGCCATACTGCCTCTTGCAGGCGGTGGACAGAATATGCGCCTTATGAAGGCGGAAAGCCCCGGCCCCTCCGTCAGCAAGCTCGTTCCCAAGCTGCGTACGACAGCTCTGTATCTCTATGGTATATATATGTTTCTGACCGTCCTTATGTTTGTACTGCTCGTGTTGGCAAAAATGCCTGTCTTTGACTCCATATGCACCGCCATAGGAACTGCGGGAACGGGAGGCTACGGCATAAAGGGTGACAGTATGGGCAGCTACAGTCCCCTTATACAGAATATAGTCACGCTTTTTATGTTCCTTTTCGGAGTGAATTTCAATTTTTATTTTCTCGTGCTTTTCAAAAGAGTCAGGGAGGCTTTCAGCATAGAGGAGGTAAGGTGGTATTTTCTCATATATATAGGAGTTGCAATCGTTATCGCCATAAACCTTACCATAATCGGCGGAAACTTTTTCTACAACTTCCACCATTCTCTTTTCCAGTGCGCGTCTGTTATGACCACAACGGGATTTTCGACTGTGGACTTTGACCGCTGGCCCGAGCTTTCAAAAATGCTTATGCTGGGACTTATGTTTGTGGGCGCCTGTGCAGGCAGTACGGGCGGCGGTATGAAGGTTTCGAGATTTATAATATATTTCAGAACAGCCAAAAAGGAACTGTCCTGCCTTATACACCCAAGAAGTGTAAAGATAGTGCAGATGGACGGAAAAAAGATAGAACACGAGGTAGTCAGATCCGCAAATATATTCCTTATATGCTATGTTCTCATATTTGCCTGTTCGCTGCTTGTTGTGAGCCTTGAAAACTATGACTTCACGACTAACTTTACGGCTGTGGCGGCAACCTTCAACAACATAGGCCCCGGTCTTTCTATGGTAGGCCCCACACAGAATTTCGCCTTTTGGAATCCTCTCTCAAAGCTTACGCTCATATTTGATATGCTCGCAGGCAGGCTGGAAATTTTCCCCATGCTTATACTTTTCTCACCGTCAACGTGGAAGAAATGATCCTCGCAGGGTTCTGTATTTCTTTATAAATAAATGCAATACCAAAACAGCCCGAATTTGGATTTTCGGACTGTTTTTTTATTCGTGAATTTTTATTTTTTATTATCCAAGAACTTCAATGGCTTTTTTAAGCTGTTCGTCATTTTGAAGATCCGTAACGGCGTGGCTGTCGTTTATATCGGGCAGCGAAAAGCTTTCTGTCGAAAATACCTCCACATCGGGCTTTATTCCCGTTCCATGAATACACACTCCGTTGGGGGTATAGTATTTTGCGACCGTGAGCTTTACGCAGCTGCCGTCACGCAGTCTGAAGCTGTCCTGAACGACCCCCTTGCCGAAGGTCGTTGTGCCTACTATTGTGCCTGCGCCGTAGTCCTTTATGGCGCCTGTGAGAACCTCCGACGCCGATGCCGAATTCTGATTTACAAGCACTGCGATATTCATATCGAGATGAGCCGCATCGGATTTATAGTATTTTTTTTCGCCGTTTTTATATTCTATATATGTTATATTTCCCTCGGGGAGTATTATGTCGGCAATTTCATTTACGGTGCTTAAAAAGCCTCCGGGGTTGTTTCGCAGATCTATTATAAGACTGTCTATGCCGCCCATATCGCCTATGGCTTTTCTGAACTGGGCTGCGGTGTTTCCGTCAAATTCGGATATTCGTATATATCCCATATTGTCATCGAGCTTGCAGCTGCATACGGAGGGGACATTTATGTTTTCGGAGGAAATAACCGTTTCGTACATCGTTCCGCCGCTGTGAGAGCCCTTTACCTTAAAGTTGTCCTTGCTCTCCTTTATATAATATATGGCGTTTTTGTAGCTGTCTTCGTCCCTTATGTCTATGTCGCCTATTGTATAAAGCAGATCCCCCATAAGTATGCCCGCTCTGTCGGCAGGAGAGCCCGTATATACGCTGTCTACCCTCATATGCTTGTCGGGGGTCATTGATACCCTTATGCCTATGCCCGAATAGCTTCCGCTGAGGCTTTCCTTAAAGGAGTCGTATTGTTTTGCGGTCATATATGTAGAATATACATCGCCAAGCCCTGCAACGTATCCTGCATATATGTACTCCTTAAGCTCCTCATCGTCCGTATCCTCCACATATTTTTCGTCTATGAGATTCTGTATGGTCTCTATTTTTCTTTCTATGCTTATTTTCCCCGTGAGCATTTCTGCGCCCAGCTTAAGGTTGGCTATAAAGGCTATGCACAGGCACGCAGCCGCAAAGCCGAGTATAAAGCTTTTTTTTTCAAACATTGTTTTCGCCTCTTTACAGAATAGTGTTGTCTGTAACTATTATATTATATTAACGGCAAAAAATCATTAGAAAATAATAAAAAAATCTCCAAAATCTGACTTGTTGACAATACCGCCGAAATTTTTGTCAGAGAATGAAAAAATTGTATTTCGGAGCTGAGCTTTTGTATTTCGGTCATACAAAATAAAAATTTTTTTATAAGTATTTTATATTGAAAAAAACGGTCGTGGGTTGTATAATAAAGCCTGTGACAAATTAAGCACTTTGTCTTTTTTGAGAAAGAGGGATATATATAATGAAAATAATAAAAGGATTTTGCATAGGCATAATTTTGTCGGCAGGACTTGCTCTCAGTGTGTTCGGCTCCGAGGTCACAAAGGTCACTGTTGACGGAACTGATATAGATTTTGATATTGAACCCGATATAGTCAACGGCACGACATTCGTACCCATAAGACCCGTGATTGAGGCATACACGGACGAGGATGTAGGCTATATATCGGGAAACAGCGGAAGAATAATGACTGCATATACATATGACGGAAGATTTTCTCTTGATGTTGACAGGGGCAATTATCTTTTTGTGCCGTATGCTGACGAAAATGCAGAGATAGGCATACTCGAAAACAAGCCTTATATAAAGGACGGCCGCACTATGCTGCCCGTAAGGGAGATTATAGAGCTTCTGGGAGGCAAGGTGGACTATGACAACGAGACAAAGACAATAAGCCTGTTGTCAGAGCAGTATCAGATGTATTCGTATGACGAGGGTCTGCCTTATCCTGTTGTACTGCGTGATACCGATTATAATATTAAGCTTGCAAGCAAGCTCACCGACAGCAAAGACTATGAATATTATACAAGGCTTTTGGAAAAGCTCATTGACTATGATAAGAATAAGGGACTCGATGAGGAATTTGACAAAATACTGAGAGAATTTTGTTATAACGAGATAAAATATCTTATAAGGGATTACGACCCCGATTATGACGATTATTCGATTATATACAGCTATGTCGGCGGACAATACTCCGATTGGTTTGAAAAGGATGACAGCCTGTCTGACGAGCAGAGCCTTAGAAATTTTTATGATGCCTTATTTAAGGGCTCCGAGGGGAAAATTAAGGTTAACGGCTCTGTCCTGCCCTATGCCGAATATGCAGCCACATATATAGCGTTCTATGGATTCTACACCGCTGAGGACGGTATCGATGACTTTGAGGACATTGAAAAACAGGAGGTCTGGGAGGTATGGCCTTTCAGCGATGAAACGGACGATTTTTATTTTGACGATGCAGGCCACATAGAGAAATATCTCGAAAGATATTATAAGGACGATACGGAAGCAGTCCTTATTATGAAGGAGCTGAAAGAGGAGTATGCGCCTTCCGATGAATCGGACAAATCCGAAAACACTGAGGCTCGGAAAATACCCGAGGAGATGGAGGAGCTTTTTAAGTATTATTTCGGCGATATGTGGTATTCTTACCTTTACGGCGAAAATACATACAATACCGCATTTTTTGAACAAGAGGGGGAATAAGCTGTGAAAAAATCAAAAATGGCAGTGTTTTCGATGGCTGCCGCAGTCGCTGCGCTTGTTGTGTCGGTCAATGCGTCTGCCTTTGAAGATATACCCAAGGTATATGTGGACTATGAAGAAATAAATTTTGACAAGGCTCCGCAGCTTAAGGACGGAGAGGTCTATGTACCCATAAGGGGAGTTCTTGAAAAATATCTCAACAGAAAAATCGAATATGAGGATACCGACAGCGGAAAGCTTCTGAGGATATTTACATCTGACGGATACCTTACCATAAACCTCAACAACGGCGTTTATGCATATGTCATAGAGAACTATAACTATGACACAGGCAACATATTCGCCAACCCGTTCGATGACGAATTTAAGGATAAAATGGGCATTCTTAAGTATAAGCCCTATATATCGGACGGCAGCGTAATGCTGCCCATAAGGGAGATAGTCGAGCTGCTGGACGGAAAGGTCAACTATGACGAGGAACTTGGACAGATAAGCGTTGTGTCCCGACTTTATACCGATTATTTCGCGTATGCGGGACAGCCCTTTCCTGTTGTATACAACATGACGGATCTTGACATATTTGACAGCGAAAAAATAAGCGACTGCAAGGGCTATGAGGATTATATCGAAAAATGCCGCAAATACAATGACATGGTCAATGACGGCTTTGGCATTTTTACAATAGGCGATTTTTCATTTTATGAGGATAAAGAATGGCCCGAGGACAGCGAATATAAAAAGGAATATGACAATTTTGAAAACTTCTTCAAAGAATTAATGAACGATACAATGGGCTATCTTTATGATTTGAAGGACAATCCGCTCATTGACGGCATAATGGGAGATTTTGTGAGGAGAGACTGCAGCGGCAGCTATGAGTCTGACGACAGCCTCGATATGAATAAAAGTATTGAAAATGCCGTCAACTATTATATTGAAAAAATATTGAACAAAAACTACGACAAAAAAGCCGCAATAAATAAGGACTTTGAGGAGCTGTTCAGATTTCTTGACGTAACTGCGGATTTTATGCGGGATATGAATAATGCCGACTTAAATAAGCTTGGCAAGGATGGCGTAGATGAGATCATTTGGAAGTATGCCGATATAACTTCCATAGTAGGCTATCTGACATCCGTCTATGATGAAGAGACAATGGAATATCTTGATACCTGTCTGGAAGAAGCTTATGACAAGCACAAAGACGAATTTTCCGCATCTCAGGGCAGCATAAAGTACAACTTCAATCTTGCATACATCGACAGGAAATAAAAAAGAAATCAGCTTAACGCCGGGATATAACCGAAAAATTTACTATCAATACCAAAACATACAAATCATAAAAACCATAAAAACTATAAAATCAGCCGTCTCGGATCACTCTGAGACGGCTTTTGTGTTTTCGTATATATTTACAGTCTTGCCCTATATATGTGGTCGGGTTCGGGATCTCCCAGAGGGGATTCTTTTCCGTTTGTAATTACTTTTTTACCCTCGCTTGTCATTCTGCCGATTATAGCGGCGTTTATTCCCTCTTTTTTAAGTCTTTCCACCAGCTTATCGCCGTTGAAGGCAGCTATGAGAAGTGAGCCGCTGGATATAAGCCTGAGAGGGTCGATGCCGAAAACGGAGCATATGGTCTTTGTCTCTTTAAGTATGGGTATGCGCTCCGTCCATACGGTTATGCCGAGACCCGAGCTGTCGGCGACCTCGGCTGCTGCGCCGAGTATGCCTCCCTCGGTAACATCGTGCATTGAGGAGGCTCCGAAATCGGCGGCTATGAGGGCTTCTTTTTTTATTGAAAGGTATTTTTCGAGAGACTTTGCCCTTGATATTAAATCCGGCGGAAGTATATCCGACAGGCGATCCTCAAAGTCCGCCGCAAGTATCGAGGTGCCTTCAAGCCCTGCGTACTTTGTCATTATAACGTCCTGACCCTCAGCCGCTCCCGAGGTTTTTATAAAGCGGCGGCTGACTGATTTTCCTATAACCGTGGCGGAAACTACGGGGCGGTTTACTGCATCGGTTATTTCGGTATGCCCGCCGAGAATTTCAAGCTCTGCCTTTTCTGCCGCAGCGAAAAGTTCATCGCTGAGACCCATAAGCTCTCCCTCCGAAAAATCGGGAGGCAGCAAAAGCGTAACGAGAAGCCCCACGGGTATGCAGCCGCTTGAGTATATGTCGTTTATGTTTACATTTACAAGAAGGCTGCCTATATTTTCACAGGCTCCCGTAATGGGGTCGGTAGATAATATCAAAAGTTCATCGCCCATATCCATAACGCTGCAGTCCTCTCCCATACCGGGGCGCAGAATAACCTCCTGCTTTTTTATGGGGGAGCTTTCAGCCCTTTTGAATATAAGCTTTTCAAGAAGCTCCGAGGGAAGCTTTCCTATTTCCATCTGCATTTCATCCTTGCTGTTTTATTTTTTATTTTTTATTTTGTGTTGTAGGTGCTTTTGTTTATTTTGACCGTATCGGTCAGCTCGCCGTTCTGATATACATTTTTATAAAGCTCATATGTAACGGTGGAGTCGGTTTCGCCCGTCTTTTTGTTGAAGAACTCTATAGTCCTGCCGGGGTCGTGTTCTTCCTTTCCCACAATGTCGATCTTTACAGCGTTGTTTTCAAGCTTTGCCTGTATTATGACGGGGGCGGAGGTGTTATTTGTGATCTTGAGATCCTTTACATCGCCTGCAAGGGTTGCGTCATAGCCATAGTCCATATAGCCCACCTTTTTGGAGTGGTTGTATCTTTCGGCAATATAAAGCTCCGCATTAAGAGCCGCATTATAAAGCGCCGAAGAAACCTGACAAACGCCGCCGCCTATGTCCTCCACAAGCTCTCCGTTTATATATGCTCCCGCATACTTATAGCCGCTCTCCTCGGTGAAGGGCGAAAGAGCCTCGTTTGTTGAAAATGTCTTTCCCGGATATATTATTTTTCCGTTTATTTTTTCGGCTGCTATACGGAGATTTTCTACTCTGTCGTTGTTGCCCGTGCCGTATGCGCTGGTGCAGGAGCCTATCACCTCGGGTTCAAATTCAAGCTCCTCTCTCGTGAATTCAGGCTCGGTGATCTCTACTTCAAGCACTATGTCGCCGCTTTCTCTTGTTTCGAGAACACTGTTCGTCATTTCGACAAGCCTGTCTCTGTCTACCTTGCGTCCCGTCTGTGAGTCGCTGAATGAAAGCTTGCCGCCGCTGTACGAAACGGAGGCGTTTACTGCGTCCTTGTCAATATCCTTGCATACGAGATCCACGCATTCCTCAGCCTTCTTTTCGTCAAAGACCCAGTCGGCTCTGATGTATGTACCCCTGTCCTTGTTCTCTATAATTTCGGCATATCTTGCCCTCGGGTCGGAGTTTATTCTGCCGAAGCTGTATGCTTCGTTTATCGCGCGCTCAAAGTCATAGCTTGCGCCGAGCTGTTCAAATGTAAACTCTCTGTGATAGTTTTCGTCATCCCATATATAGCCGATTTTTTCGGTGGTCATTGCCGATGTGTTCTGGGCTTCGAGGGTCTGTTTGGCCTGTTCTTTTGTGAGGCCGCCTATGTTTATATCGTTTACATATACGTTTGAATATATTGTCTCGACATTAAGAACGGCGTTTATCTCTGCCATCTCTCTTTCTGCCGCAAGTCTTTCAGCCATATTTTCACGATAGGTCACAAAATAACATATCATAAAAATGAGTATAAGCACGGCCACAGAACATATAATTACCGTGACCCTCTGTTTTTTTACGCTTCCCGGCGTAGACGGCTTTTGGTTTATATCTGTGTTTATATTTTCTTCCGGTTTAATCATATCTATCCTCCATTATGCCTGCATAATCGTCAGTCTGCGGCTTTCCCGACTCAGCCCGGATAGCCGAAGCCTCCGATAAAGGGAGCTATTACGCTTGCTGCCATAACAATTATTACAATAACCGCCACGACTTGGGCGATTTTTCGTCTTTTTGCGTTGTTTAGTCTTTTCATATATATTACCCCTTATTATTATATATTTGAACAAATAAAATTATATCACATACTTATTGAAAGTGCAACATCAATCCGTCCAAAAAATTTTGCGCCGCCTGCCTTTTTGCAGAGGAAATATATTCTGACAACCGATTGACTTTTGATGTAATTTTTTATATAATTACAATGAAATAATATCGGAAGATGAAAAAAGACGATGCAGAATAAAGGGTGAGCTTATGTATACAACACACAGCGAGGTCGATACGGGTTCAGGAGTACCCGTGAAGGAACCCCAGAGACAGCTTTATTATATAGAGCTTATTAAGGATATAATAAATAAAAAAGAAAATGAAACAGGCAGAAAGCAGCTTATGTATGTGAATACCTTCGGCTGTCAGATGAACGCTCACGACTCCGAAAAGCTTGAGGGTATGCTGCTTGAAATGGGCTATGGGAGAGCCGAAAAAGAGACAGAGGCGGATTTTATAATATATAATACCTGCTGCGTCAGAGAAAACGCCGAAAACAAGGTGTATGGAAATCTGGGTATGCTTAAGCCCTACAAAAAGAAAAAGCCCGACACAATAATCGCTCTTTGCGGCTGTATGATGCAGCAAAGCTCAGTGACGGACACCATCAGAAGCAAGTATTCGTTTGTGGACATAGTTTTCGGAACATACAATCTGTACAGGCTGCCAGAGCTTCTATATAGCCGCCTTACATCGGGAGAACAGGTCTGTGAAATTATGACGGGGCGGGGCGAGATAGTTGAAAATCTGCCTTCCGTAAGGCACTTCAGATACAAAGCATCGGTAAATATAATGTACGGCTGCGACAATTTCTGCTCATACTGCATAGTGCCGTATGTGCGTGGACGTGAAAGGAGCCGCAGACCCGAGGACATTATCGCCGAGATAAAGTCGCTTGTGGCTGACGGAGTATGCGAAGTAACCCTTCTGGGGCAGAACGTGAACTCCTACGGCAAGGGCCTTGAAGAAAAAATAAGCTTTGCAGAGCTTCTGAGGCTTGTTAACGATATTGACGGCATAAAAAGAATAAGGTTTATGACGAGCCACCCCAAGGATCTTTCGGACGAGCTTATATATGCCATGAGGGACTGCAAAAAGGTGTGCAGACATATACATCTGCCGTTTCAGGCAGGCAACAACGATATACTCAGAAGAATGAACAGACACTATACAAAAGAGGATTATCTGGGACTTGTGGAAAAGCTCAGAGAAAATATCCCCGATATAGGCATAACGACCGACATTATGGTGGGCTTTCCGGGGGAGTATAATGTTGACGATACTTTAGATATAATAAGAAAAGCGAGATTTTCGGGGGCTTTTACGTTTATATATTCAAAGAGAAACGGCACTCCCGCAGCCGTTATGGAGGATCAGGTGGATCCTGCTGCAGTTAAGAAAAACTTTGACAGCGTTCTGGGCGAGGTCAACAGAATATGCGCCGAGCTGAATCTTGAAAAGGTGGGAAAGGTCTTTGAGGTTCTGGCAGAGGGAGTATGCGGACAGGACGAAAGGCTGCTTAGCGGAAGGCTCGAGGACAACACCCTCATACATTTTGAGGGAGATCACAGCCTTATCGGCAGCATTGTAAACGTAAGAGTGACCGAAAGCAGAATATTCTACCTTATGGGTAAACAGGAGGATCTTTAGGCTATGAACGATATAATGGATATGGCAAGAGAACTGGGAAACAAAATAAACGAAACAGAGCTTTCGGCAAGGTTAGAGGCCGCAAGAGACGCATTTGACAACGATATGGACGCAAGGGAGACACTTTTTGACTATAACAAAAAGCGCAGAAGGGTAGAAGCCCTTATGGACGGCGGAAAGGCGGGGACAGAGGAGTTCAAGGCTGCGAATGCCGAATTCGGAGTGGCTGCAAAAAGGCTTTCAGAAAATTCGGTGGTAAAAGAGCTTGTGGACTGCGAACAGAAGTTTTCGTATTTTCTGAATCAGGTTCTTAACATTGTGAAAGCCACCGTACTGGGAGAGGACGCCTGCACGGGCGACTGCGGCAGCTGCGGCGGCTGTCATTAGAAAAAAACGGAGGTGTTTCGGGTGGCGGGATATACTCCAATGATGGAGCAGTATTTTGAAATTAAAAAAAAGCACAGGGATTGTCTTGTCTTTTTCAGGCTCGGGGATTTTTATGAGCTGTTTTTTGACGATGCAAAAATAGCCTCCGCCGAGCTGGGACTTACTCTTACGGGCAAAAACTGCGGTATGGAGGAGAAAGCCCCTATGTGCGGCGTTCCCTTTCATTCTGCCGATTCGTATATATACAAGCTTGTCGAAAAGGGGCATAAGGTCGCCATATGCGAGCAGACCGAAAATCCCAGAAATGCAAAGACGATAGTTAAAAGAGAGGTAATAAGGATCGTCACACGAGGCACGCTCACAGACGAAAAGGCTCTTGACGAAGGTACCAACAACTATATAATGAGCCTGTATTTCGGAAAGGACGGCACGGGGGTGTCGGTCTGCGATGTGTCCACGGGAGAATTTCTGACTACCGAAATAAAGGACGCTCATGACGGAAAGGTCATTGACGTAGTGGCGAAGTTCAACCCCAGTGAGATACTTGTCAACAGAAAAAACAGTCTGACCGAAAGCATAAGCAGCGTATTTGACAAAAAGTGCGAAGAGTATTATGAATGGGCTTATGAACGCTCCGGAGCGGATATGAGACTTTGCAATCACTTCGGGGTGCTGAATCTTTCGGGCTTTGGCTTGGAGGACGCAGCTCTCGGAGTATGCGCAAGCGGAGCGCTCATAGAATATCTTAACGAAACTCAGAAAAACAACCTGTCGAACATAAGGAGCATAAAGCTGTATTCGGAGCAGAATTATATGATACTGGATATGGCATCAAGAAGAAATCTGGAGCTTACAAGGACAATGAGAGACAAGAACAAAAAAGGCTCTCTGCTCTGGGTGCTTGACAAGACGAGGACGGCAGGCGGCGCAAGGCTCATAAGGCGCTGGCTTGAACAGCCCCTGATTGACCCCGCCGAAATAAACAAAAGGCTTGACGGCGTTGAGGCATTCAAAAACAACGTCATTGACAGGGAGGAGCTGAAGGAGTATCTTGCGGCGATCTACGACATCGAAAGAATAATGTCGAAGGTGGTCTACGCCACGGCGAACGCAAGGGATCTCTGTTCGCTTAAGTCCTCCTTTGAAAATCTCCCCCACATAAAGGGACTTCTCGGCGCTTTTCCCTCAGAATATATAAGGGAGCTGTCCGAAAATATGGACGTTCTCGAAGATATATATGAGCTTTTGGACAAAAGTATTCACAGCGACCCTGTTTTTTCTCTCAGAGAGGGCGGAATAATAAAGGACGGATATAACTCCGAGGTTGACAAATTAAGAGACGCCCTTGAAAACGGAGAAGACTGGGTAAAGCGTGTTGAGAACGAGGAAAGAGAAAAAACGGGTATAAAAAACCTCAGAATAAAATACAACAAGGTTTTCGGATATTTCATAGAGGTCACAAACTCCTACAGAAATCTTGTTCCCGACAGATATATAAGAAAACAGACCCTTACGGGCTCCGAAAGATATATAACACAGGAGGTAAAGGAGATCGAGGAGGTCATACTTGGGGCGGGAGAAAAGGATTCGGAGCTGGAGTATGAAATATTCTGCGGCATAAGAGACAAGGTGGCTGCCGAAATAGGCAGAATACAAAAAACCACAGGGACAGTATCCCTTATAGACGTTCTCTGCTCTCTCGGTGAGGCAGCCGACAAAAACAATTATATAAGACCCGTTGTAAACAATGGAGATCTTATAGACATAAAGGGCGGCAGGCATCCCGTTATAGAGCTTGTAGGCAGAGAGAGCTTTATTCCCAACGATATATACATAGACAGTGACGACAACAGACTTCTTGTGATAACGGGGCCAAATATGGCGGGAAAATCAACTTATATGAGACAGACGGCTCTGCTTGTGCTTATGGCTCAGGTGGGCAGCTTTATACCTGCCGAAAGCGCTGTCATAGGCATATGCGACAGAATATTCACAAGAGTGGGCGCATCGGATGATCTCGCCACGGGACAAAGCACTTTTATGATAGAAATGTCCGAGGTAGCCAACATACTCAACAACGCAGGCAAAAAATCGCTGCTTATACTTGACGAAATAGGGCGAGGCACGTCCACTTATGACGGACTTTCCATAGCGCAGGCTGTTCTTGAATATATAGCCGACAAGAAAAACATAGGCGCAAGAACTCTGTTTGCCACACACTATCACGAGCTGACGGAGCTTGAAGAGACAACCGACGGAGTGAAAAACTATTGCGTTGCCGTTGAAGAAAGAGGAAACGACGTTATTTTTCTGCGCAAGATCGTCAGAGGCGGCACGGACAGAAGCTACGGCATACACGTTGCAAGGCTTGCAGGCGTACCGTCTCCCGTACTCAAAAGAGCCGAGGGCATACTCGATAGACTTATAGAAGAAATAACCGACAGAAAAAGAGACGCTTCTCTTTCGGCAAAGGGGCATTCCGATGAGCCTTACGGCGAAGAAAACGAATATGACGACTATAACGAAAAAGGCGCAGAGCCTTTAAGACTGAGACTTGACGAGGATGCCGAAAGCCTTGTCATAAAAGAGCTTGAAAAAGCCGATCCCGACAATATGACGCCTATAGTGGCGCTTTCACTTCTTATAAAATTAAAAGGAATGCTCAAAAAATGAATAAAATACATCTGCTGAACAACAATTTAATAAACAAAATTGCCGCAGGCGAGGTCATCGAAAGACCTGCCTCGGTGGTGAAGGAGCTTGTGGAAAATTCGGTGGACGCAGGTGCTTCGTCCGTAACGGTAAGCATAAGGGACGGCGGAACAAGCTTTATTTCGGTTTCGGACAACGGCTCAGGCATTGCCCGTGACGATGTAAAGACAGCTTTTCTGCGCCACGCCACAAGCAAGCTTGAAAGCTTTGAGGAGCTTGAAAATATAGGCACTCTCGGTTTCAGGGGAGAGGCTCTTGCGAGCATTGCGGCAGTTTCGAGGCTTGAAATGGTCACAAGAACCGAAAATGAAGAAACAGGCACCCTCATCAGAATAAACGGCGGCAAAACAGAGGAGTTTAAAGAGACGGGAGCGGCAAAAGGCACCGTCATAAATATAAACAATCTTTTCTATAATACTCCTGCAAGAAAAAAGTTTTTAAAGAGAAACTCCACCGAAGGCACATATGTTGCCGAGGTGATGAACCGAATGGCTATGGCTCGTCCCGATGTGGCGTTTAAGCTTGTGGCGGGCGGCACGGTCATTATGCAGTCAAACGGCAGCGGCGATCTTAAAACTGCCGCTTACGGTATTCTTGGACGTGAATGTATAAGAGCTTTTATACCCGTGGACTATACAAAGGACGGCCGCAGGGTGAGCGGCTATGTCGCCAGACCCGAGGTTTCAAGGGGAAACCGCAGCCATCAGTATTTTTATCTGAACGGAAGATATATAAAAAGCGATATACTGACAAAGGGAGCCGAGGAAGGCTATAAGGGACTTCTCATGAACGGGCGGTTCCCCGTGTTTGTGCTTAACGTGGAGCCTTTGGCAGGTACCGTTGACGTAAACGTCCATCCTGCAAAGCTTGAAGTAAGGTTCAATGACGACAGCCTTATGCTGGAGCTTGTATGTACTGCCGTAAGAAACGCCCTTAAGAGCGAGATACTTATACCCGGCGGCGATGACAGGGCGCAAAGCTTTTCGGAGATCAGCGGCATAAAGCCCATAAAGGCCGATGACGAGGCTGTGGATCTCGATATGCTGCTTAACGCAGCCGAAAAAGACCGTGAAGAAAACCGTGACGGAAACCGTGAAACCGACCGTGAAGCAATACCACAGGAAAATCATGGGGACGAAAAGCCCGTCTTTGAAATTTCCCCATCTGATTATATATACGACAGCACGTCTGCCGAACCCCTCAGACTTTCTCTTAAAGAGGCAAAATTGGCGGAAGGGGAGATAAAGCCCCTCGGTGAGATCGTTTCGGAAATAAGAAAAAAAGAGGAGTCTTTGAGGGATGCAAAGGCTCTGCCCGAAGAACCTCGCCTCAAAAAGAAACCCTTCTTCCACAATTATAAGCTCATAGGACAGATATTTTTTACATACTGGCTTGTGGAGCAGGGCAACGAGCTTTATATAATAGACCAGCACGCGGCTCACGAAAAGGTTTTGTATGAGAGACTTTGCAGCGCTCTCAAAAAGGGACCTGCGGCGTCACAAATGCTTTTGGAGCCTGTGACCGTTACCGTAACCCAGAGAGAAAAGAGAATAATAGAAGAAAACGCCGAGCTTTTTGAAAAAATAGGCTTTAGGACGGAAAGCTTCGGCAGAAATACATATACTATAAAGGCTGTACCGTTTATATTTGACGGAACGGCAAACCCCGTGTTCTTTACCGACATAGTTGACGGTCTTGAGGACGGAAGAATAAGAGACGGCTTTGAGCTTAAGGAGGACAGAATCGCATCAATAAGCTGCCGTGCCGCCGTAAAGGGCAACAACGTCCTTTCGGCTGCCGAGGCAAGGAGCCTCATAGAGGATCTTCTGAAGCTTGATTCTCCCTTTAACTGCCCTCACGGACGTCCTACCATAATCAAGATATCCAAGTATGAAATAGAGAAGAAATTCAAAAGAATACTTTAAGGATGTGATTTTATGACGATCTCACTTTTTGGATATTTGCAGGCTGCCGTTATAGGTCTGATAGTCATTACCGTTCACGGATTTCTGACGGCTTTCTTTTCTCATATACAGGGAGACAGCACGCCCAAGGATTCGGGTATGCTCACTCTGAACCCTGTCAGACATTTTGAGCCGATAGGCTATATACTGTATGTTGTTTTCGGCTTTGGCTGGGGTCAGCCCATAAGAACAAGCTCCTTCGCATACAAAAACAGAAAGCTCGGCGGCATAATTACGGCTGTGGCTCCCGTTGTGTGCGGCGTGGCTTACGGCGTTGTCCTTATGCTGGCAAGCTATGGGCTCAGCAGCGGATTTCACGGCTCTTTAGGCTCAGCGGCGGCTTTTCTGAATGCTCTGGGTTTTAAGGCTGTTCTGTTTGCGATATACAATCTTATACCCGTATATCCTCTGAACGGTCACAAGCTGCTTCTGGCTGTTCTCTCTCCCAATTCCGCCATGCAGTATAATCGTATGGAAAAAATACTTCAGCTTGTACTCGTGCTTTGCATTTTTATGGGAGTTATAAGCAGAATATTCGGAATGCTGCTGACCCTTGTGGGATTTTTGGCATAAAAACGACACGCTCAATATACGGTGATGCTATGGATGGTATTAATTTCAAGACCGAAAATTTTGAGGGGCCTCTCGACCTTCTTCTTCATCTTATAGAAAAACATAAAATAGACATATACGATATTCCCATAGCGGAGCTTACGGATTCTTATCTCGAATATCTCTCTATCCTTCAGGATATAAACATAGACGGACTGAGCGAATTTATAGTTATGGCGGCTGTCCTGATAGAGCTTAAGTCGAGGATACTTCTTCCCACAGTGGAGGAAGAACAAGAGGAGGATGACCCGAGAGAAGAGCTTGTAAGGAGACTGCTGGAATACAGACAGTATAAGGAGGCAGCCGAGGAGCTGGGACTTATCGACAGAGAAAGCCGCAGCCCCGTATACAGATCTCCCGATGAAAAGCTCAAAAAAGAGGTTCTTAAAATAAACGATGTAAAGGATATTTCGGATATACTTTTCGGAGCTGACATGGATATGCTCCGCAGAGCCTTTGCCGAGGTAATGAAATACAAGGAAGTAAGAATAGACAAGGTGAGGAGTGGCTTTGACTCGGTGACGAGGGATCCCTTTACCGTAGAAAACAAAATCGAACATATCAAGAATATACTTAATCTTAAAAAAAGCGTGGAGTTCGGAGAGCTTTTTGCAAAAAGAAGCTCAAAGTCAGAAAGGATAGCTACCTTTCTTGCTGTTCTGGAGCTTATAAAATCCGAGTATGTGGAGGCAATGCAGGAAAGCATATTCGGAAAGCTTTTTATCGTCAGAAAGGCGGTGGAATAAAATATGAGGCTCTGTGAAAAGGAGGCGGCTGTTGAGGCTGTGCTTTTTGCTTCGGGAGATCCCGTTGAAATAGAAAGCATCGCATCGGTTATAGGCGAGGACAAGGATACCGCCGAAAGCCTTGCCGAAAGTCTTTCTATGAAATACAGCTCCGAAAAAAGGGGCATAAGCATAATAAGGCTCAACAACAGCTATCAGATGTGCGCCGACAGAAAATATTTCGACTACATAGACAGGCTTTTCAGACAGCCCAAGAGAAAAAAGCTGTCGCAGGCCGTTTTGGAGGTTCTTGCCATAATCGCATATAAGCAGCCCATAACAAAGGGCGAAATTGAGGAAATAAGGGGAGTAAACAGCGACCACGCCGTAAACAAGCTTGTCGAGTATGGGCTTGTGGAGGAAAGAGGCAGAAAGTCGGTACCCGGCAGACCCAGACTTTTCGGCACCACCGATGAATTTTTGAGGAATTTCGGATACAGCTCGGCAGAAGGTCTGCCTGAGCTAAGGGCTCCCGGCGCAAAGGAGCTTGAGGCTGCCGAAAGAGAAATAGACGATATGATCGCCAAAGGCGAATAACAATGCGTCTCATAAAAAAATAAAGAGGCCTTCCGAACAATGAATAAATCTCCATAGTTTTACAGATAATAAAGCGGTAAAATCAATTTTGCGGAGATATGTATCAATGAAAAAAATTTGTTTTATCACTTTTATTACATTTATGACCCTTGCAGTGGCGCTTTTTCGTCAGAAAGGCGTTTTGGCAGACGAGGGTCTTGGGCTTAAGAGCCGCTCTGCCGTTCTTATGGAGGCGGAAAGCGGCAGGATACTTTTTGAGCTGAATGCAGACGAGCCTATGGCTATGGCAAGCACCACTAAGATAATGACCTGCATATATGCCATCGAAAGGGGCAACCTTGACGATATTGTCACAGTCAGCAAAAATGCGCAGGATCAGCCCAGAGTAAAAATGGGTCTTTCGGAGGGAGAAAAGCTAAAGCTTAAGGATCTTCTCTACGCCCTTATGCTCGAATCGTCAAACGATGCCGCCGTAGCCATTGCGGAGCATATATCGGGCAGCGAACAGGACTTCTGTCGTGAAATCACCGAAAAGGCTGCCGAAATAGGAGCCGAAAACACTGTGTTTGAAACTCCCAACGGCCTCGATCTCGGCGATCACCATTCGACTGCTCACGATATGGCTGTTATTGCAGCATACGCTCTGAAAAACAACACCTTCAGGGATATAATAAAAACTCCCACAGCCAATTTTTCCTCAGACAGAAGAAGCTATTCCTTTACAAACAAGGACAGACTTTTAAGCGAGTACAAGGGCGCAATAGGAGTAAAGACAGGCTATACGGGCAAGGCGGGTCACTGCTTTGTGGGGGCTGCCGAAAGAGACGGTATGACCCTTATATCCACAGTCCTTGCAAGCGGCTGGGGCAGCTCGGGAAAAGCGGCAAAATGGAGCGACACAAAAAAGCTTCTGGACTATGGATTTGACAATTATAAAATAGAAGAGATATTTTCCGGGGAGGACTTCGCAGGCGAATTTGACGTACAAAACGCTGATAAGCCCAAGGGACGAGCCGTTTTTTTCGAGGGGATAAGACTTCCTCTCAAAGAGGGCGAGACACCGGATATAAAATTGGAATTTTCGGATAATATCCAAGCCTCCGTAAGGCCGAGGGATAAGGTAGGCGAGGCTGTTGTGTTTCTTGACGGCAGCGAGGTCGGAAGAGTCGGTCTTGTTTCGGACGAATTTATAGAAAGGCACACGTTCGACTATATATTTTTTAAAATAGTCGGAAGATGGATAGATATGGCGGTTTAGCTGCCGAATCGGGGGATAATATGGAAAGACTGCAAAAATATATTGCGTCCTGCGGCGTTTGTTCCAGAAGAAAAGCCGAGGAATATATACAAAAAGGCCTTGTTTCGGTAAACGGCTCTGTGGTGACCGAAATGGGGACAAAGGTGTCGGAGGGCGATGTTGTGAGGTTTCGCGGTGAGGTCATACTCCCCGAAGAAAGAAAGGTCTATATTCTTCTTAACAAGCCCGAAGGCTACATTACGTCTGTCACCGATGACAGAGGAAGAAAAACGGTAGTCGATCTTATAAAGGGGGTCGATGAAAGGATATTTCCCGTAGGCAGACTTGACTGCAACACATCGGGGCTACTCATACTCACGAATGACGGAGAGCTTGCAAAAAGGCTCACTCACCCTTCGCACAATGTGGACAAGGTATATGAGGCTCTTGTCAGAAGAACGCCGACACCCGACGAAATACGTTATTTTGAAAACGGTATGTATATAGACGGAAGAAAAACCGCCCCTGCAAGGCTCGAAGTCATATCGGAGGATCCTCCTAAAGTAAGGGTAACCATACACGAGGGCAGAAACAGACAGGTAAGAAAAATGCTGGAAGAAATTGACAACAAAGCAGTCTCGCTTAAACGTACAGCCATAGGCAAAATAAATCTGGGCAGCCTTAAAAAGGGCAGATACAGACATTTAAGTCCCCATGAGACAGAATATCTGAAAAATATATAAAAATTAGAAAAAATTGGCTCAAAGCCAACATTTTTACGGTATAGCCGAACTTTAAAAAGGGCAAAGTATATATGAAAAAAATTAGCTTCGCTACATTGGGAGGTAAGTTGATTATGTGCTTTGCCGATTTTTTTTGTAAAAAAATAATTTCAAAAAGAAGACTTGCAGAGCTTCTTATATTGTTCAGTATATGTTTTTTCATTGTA
This sequence comes from uncultured Clostridia bacterium, assembly GCA_947630725.1. Taxonomy (GTDB): domain Bacteria; phylum Bacillota; class Clostridia; order Lachnospirales; family CAG-274; genus JAJQCI01. The sequence continues at coordinate 62,827 of CANRIS010000003.1, read as the reverse complement.
AATTATACAAAAAACAGTCCTGCCGCATCGGTCTCCTCCCAGCTTCCCCAAGAGGTGATCGTGAGCGGCGAAATCGTGGGAATAAGAATAGATATGGACGGCATAATGGTTCTGGGCATAACGGGACTTGACACCGACAGCGGCAGACAGTATCCCGCAGGAGGAGTTTTCAGAGATGGCGACTGCATATTGAGCGCAGACGGAAAAAAGCTTGAAAACAAAGAGGATCTTATAAATGCCGTAGAACGCTCTGAGGGAAGGAGCATTGATTTTGTCATAAAAAGAAACGGCAGGGAAATAAAGGCTTCAGTGGTTCCGCTTAAGGGATATGACGGTGTGTACAGGCTTGGGGTCTGGGTCAGGGACTCTACTCAAGGGTTAGGTACTCTTACATTTTATAATAAGAACGACAGACATTTCGGGGCGCTGGGTCACGGCATTACAGATGTAGATACGGGAAAGCTTATGAGCGCCGAGGACGGAGAACTTTACAGAGCTGACATAACTGCTGTCGTCAAGGGCAAAAAAGGCTCCCCGGGTGAGCTTATAGGAGAGCTTTCATACAATGACGCCATAGGTCGGGTATATGAAAACAACAAGGACGGAGTTTACGGAAACGTATACGAGGGCTTTGCGGAGGGAAAAGCCTATCGTGTGGGTGACAAAAACAGCATAAGAACGGGAGAGGCTTATATACTTTCGGGCATATCGGGAAAGGTCGAAAAATATTCGGTCCGTATAGAGGGCATAAACAGACTTTCTCACGACAGCACAAAATGTATGACCGTCAGAATCACCGACAAAAGGCTGCTTGATATGACGGGAGGCATTATTCAGGGCATGAGCGGAAGTCCCATAGTGCAGAACGACAGGGTGGTCGGGGCGCTGACCCACGTTTTTCTGAATGCTCCCGACAGAGGTTATGGTATTTTTATTGAAAATATGTTATAATTTCATTTTATATGTTGTATATGTAAATATAATTGTTAAAAATTTATAAAACCTCTTGAAAAAAATGTCAGTTGGTGTATAATAGTAGTCAGGCTGTATAATCATCAGACATCGGAATTTTGAAGTTTTTTTATGGACTTGTCAGAAATGCTGTCTGGATTTGTAGTTTAAGCTATATTATTTTATTTTAAGGGGAATGAAAATGAAGTTATTTCTACTGGATTCAAACAAAAAAATTCTTTCAAATCTGACTGCTTATTTTGGTGAAAAAAATGAGTTTGAAATTGTCGGCGCCGCCGATAACGGTATTGACGGCTTAAACGGTATTATCGACACAAAGCCCGATGTTATTATTATGGATCTTATCCTCAGCGGTATGGACGGATTTGCCGTACTGAATAACCTCGGCGAAACAGACAGCAGGATAATAGTGACTACAGCTATGTGTTCGGATGAAATTGTAACAAGAGCCTTTTCGATGGGAGTAAGCTATGTTATGATAAAGCCCTACGACTCTGACAACCTCTATTCGAGGATCGTTGACATTATGACTCCCGTTGATGGGGGCGCAAGGGTATTTGAAAATCCCGCAGGCGTGGCTCACACATCGGGCGCTGCCGACACCAAAAGAATGATAACCAAGCTTCTTCACGACATAGGCATTACGCCCAATCTTAAGGGATTCAGGTATCTTCGCTCGGCTGTGACTATGGTGCTTGAGGACGAGGCTGTTATCGAGGCGGTAACAAAAATTATTTATCCCGAAATCGCCAAGGAGTATAAGACAACCCCCGTGAGAGCCGAAAGAGCCATAAGGCACGCCATCGAAACCGCATGGGAGAGAGACAACGGAGAAAATATAAAAAGAGTTTTTAAGCTTCCGTCAAGCACAAAGCGCCCCACAAACAGCGAATTTATAGGACTTTCTTCGGAATATCTCAAAAAATAAAACACTATGAAGGTCATAAACTATCAGAAGGAGCTTGAAAAAATAATTGACAAAATAAGGGAGGACGGAGAATGTCCCTCCCTTCTTCTTCATGTCTGCTGCGCCCCCTGCAGCTCGTATGTCCTCGAATATCTTTCGGAGTATTTCAGAATAACCGTTTTTTTCTGCAATCCCAACATATATCCGCAGGAGGAATACACAAAAAGAGCAGACGAAGTAAAGAGACTCATTTCGGAGCTGCCTGTCAGAAACAAGGTGGAGTTTATTGAAGAAGAATACAGACCCGAAGAATTTTTTGATGCAGTAAAGGGCTTTGAGCATATAAAAGAGGGCGGAGAGCGATGCTTTCGATGCTTTCGGCTGAGACTTTCAAAGGCCGCCGCTGCCGCCGCAAGGCTCAATGCTGACTATTTTACGACAACATTGTCGATCAGTCCTCTCAAAAATGCCGCAAAGCTTAACGAAATAGGCTCCGAAGAGTCCGAAAAGGCAGGAGTAAAATATCTGCCGTCGGATTTTAAAAAGAAAAACGGCTACAAGAGATCAATAGAGCTTTCGAGGGAATACGGCCTTTACAGACAGAACTTCTGCGGCTGTATATTTTCAAAAAACGAGAGAGACACAAGCATATGAACGACTGCCGTTCCGCATATATCATATATAATATATACGGGACGGCTTTTTTGTCGGGTGTTTTGTCTGTATTGTGTACAAAGGGCAAAATATGACCCGTATGTGTATTTTTGAGAAAAAATTATACAAAATATGTCTGTCGAACAAATACTTTATTTGACATTCGGACAAAAATATTATATATTTATTATAGCGTATTGTAATTTTATGTTTAAATTAAGGAGCAGGAACAATATGAAAAAAATTAAGGTAATGAGTATTTTTGGCACAAGACCCGAAGCCACAAAAATGGCTCCCCTTATAAAGGTTATGGAGAAGTGCGAATACATAGAGCAGCTTGTGTGCGTTACGGCGCAGCACAGACAAATGCTCGATCAGGTTCTGGATATATTTGAAATAAAGCCCGACTATGATCTCAACATAATGAAAGAAAGGCAGACGCTTACAGACATAACCACGAGGGCGCTTGTGGGGCTTGAAGGCGTTATGAGAGAGGCAAAGCCCGATCTTGTGCTTGTACACGGAGATACGACCACCACGTTTGCAGGCTCTCTTGCGGCGTTTTACAGCGGCATAAAGCTGGGTCACGTTGAGGCGGGGCTCAGGACATACGACAAGACGCAGCCCTTTCCCGAAGAGATGAACAGGGTTCTGACGGGTCATCTTGCCGATCTTCACTTTGCCCCCACGAAGCTTGCAAAGGAGCATCTTCTGGCAGAAAACATAGGCGAGGAGGGCATTTTTATAACGGGCAACACCGCCGTTGACTGCCTTAAGACCACCATCGAAGAAAATTACAGGTTCACAAGAGAATGTCTCAACGATATTGACTTTGACAGATACAGGGTCGTTACAATGACGGCTCACAGAAGAGAAAATCTTGGAAAACCCCTCGAAAACATATGCGAGGCCACCCTTAAGCTTGTTGAGGACAACGAGGACATTTTCGTGGTATATGCAGTGCATTTTAATCCTGCGGTAAGGGATACCGCTTACAGAATACTCGGAAACCACCCGAGAATACTTCTTACGGATCCCATAGATATGAAGGATATGCACAATCTTATGAACAGATCCTATTTTGTTATGACCGATTCGGGCGGACTTCAGGAGGAGGTACCCTCTATGCACAAGCCTGTTCTGGTACTCAGAAACGTGACCGAAAGACCCGAGGGTCTTGACGCAGGAACTCTGCGTCTTGCAGGCAACACAAAGGAAGAAATTTACAGACAGGCCGACCTTATACTCAACGACAAAGATGTCTATGGCTCTATGGCTAAAAGCCGAAACCCATTCGGCGACGGCTATGCTGCCGAAAGAATATTGCAGGCCATACTTTATTCCTTCGGAATACGAAAAGACAGACCACTTGACTATTGACTTTATACGATAAAAAAGTTATAATAAAGCCTTGGAAAAAATGTTTTTCTCTGCCTCGACCTATGTACATAATATTAAACAGGCGGTGATCTTATGAAGGATATTATTAAGATGTGGGCTATACTGCCACACGTTGCGCTTATAATGCTTGCGCCTATTCTGGGCTGCATACTTATAGGGCATTTTCTTGACAGTCTTTTCGGCACCGATATTGTGTTTCTTATTATATTCATTTTTCTTGGTGTGGGGGCTGCATTCCGAAGTATGTATATGTTCTGTATGGAATATGCAAAAAAGGAAGAAAAAGAAAATAAAAAAAACAAAAAGAAATACGATATGAAAAAAATCACGGGAAAGAGATAGCATTATGTTTGATTTTGTTTCGGATACGTCCAAAAGAGTTTTAAAGACGCTTTTTATCCTCTGTCTTGCGGCGTTTGCCGCAGGGTTTTTGTTTGTACCCAGATACGGCCATATCGTTATGGCGAAAAATATGCCCTCATATGCTCTCGGCATAGTCATAGGATATGTTCTTTGCGCCGCAAGGTTTCTGCTGCTTGAAAGGGCTCTCAACAAAAGTATGGATATGGAAAAGGAGTCGGCATCAAGCTATGTAAGGCTTCAGTATATGATGAGATATTTTCTCGCCGCAGTTATACTCATAGTTGTGGCGGTGACCGATGTTGCGAGCCTTCTTGGGGCGGTACTTCCTTTGCTGCTTCTTCAGCCTGCCGTGTATATAGTGGGCTTGAAAGAAAAAAAGAAAATGGAAAAATAGAGAAATAAAATTTTTAAATTTGAATACAGTCGGAATAAATACCCGACAAATGTATAGATATATGCGGCCGACAGCGCCGTTTATATATTTTTAAAAATGACTATATGCAAAGCTTTTGTGACACGCAGGGGAAAAGCTCTTTGCAGTCTTCAGGGGCGATGTATATACTCATATTTATTTTATTTATATTTTTATATATGAAGGGAGGGAAACATATGGATTTCGGCAGTAAATATATACCCATTGAAATAGGCGGGCTGACTGTCAGACTGAGCGAAACCATCATAGACACATGGATCGTTATGGCTGTGCTTATTGTTCTTGCGATAATAGTCAGGATTAAGCTGAACAGATTTACCGATGTTCCGCAGACAAGGTTTCAGAATTTTATCGAAACTATAGTGGAAAGTATGGATAACTTTGTTGAAAGCAGCATGGGCGTTAAATATAAATATTTCGGAAACTGGTTCTTCGGAGTATTTGCCTTTATACTTCTTTCAAACCTGAGCGGTCTTTTCGGCTTCCGTCCTCCTACGGCGGACCTTGGCACAACTGCGGCGCTGGCGCTTACCACCTTTGTCCTTATACATTTCATGGGTATAATAACCGGCAAGCTCGGATATTTCAAAGGTTATTTTGAGCCTATTCCATTTTTGTTGCCCCTTAATATCATAAGCGAAATCGCAACGCCTGTTTCGCTTTCTTTCCGTTTGTTCGGAAACATTTTAGGCGGATCTATAATCATGGGTCTCGTATATACGATACCTATGTGGTTAAGAGTCTGGGTTCCCTCGGTTCTTCACATTTATTTTGACGTCTTTGCGGGCTGTCTTCAGACATTCGTGTTTGTTATGCTTTCAATGGCGTTTATAGGTGATAAAATATCGGAGGAATAAGTCTTTAAAATATGTCCTCATATTTATGACCTGAAGTATCAACTATAATATTTTTAAGGAGGAAAACTTCAATGAATGAAACAGTAACAAGCTACAGCATCGAAACTTTGAGAGCTTTCGTACTCGGCTGCTCGGCTATAGGCGCAGGTACCGCTATGATAGCAGGTATCGGACCCGGCGTAGGTCAGGGTTTTGCGGCAGGCAAGGGCGCTGAGGCGGTAGGACGTCAGCCCGAGGCAAGAGGTACTATTATGTCAACCATGCTTCTCGGTGCGGCAGTTGCCGAAACAACAGGTATTTATGGTCTTGTAGTCGCTCTTATTCTGCTGTTTGCAAATCCCCTTGTCGGCAAAATTCAGGGTTGATCTTAACTTAAAAGGAGGTAGTTTACCTTGAACAGTTTTTTTCTTACTGTCGGCAGCTATGTCCTCACTCTCGATAAAAGCCTGCTTATTGATATAGCGATACAGCTTTTAAACACCTGCGTGCTTTGCGCCATCCTGAGCTTTCTTCTGTATAAGCCTGTACTTAAGTTTATGAACGCAAGAAAAGAAAGAATAGCCGGCGATCTTAAAAACGCAGAGATCACTATGCAAAACGCAAACGAAAAGCTTAAGGAATACAATGACCTTATTGCAGAAATGCAGGCCAAAAGAAACGGTATTTTTGAACAGTATACCAAAGAAGCCAACGAAAACAAGCAGCTTATCATAGAAGAAGCCAAGCGTGAGGCCAACGAGATAAAGGCAAGAGCTAAGCTTCAGATAGAGAGAGAGCAGGAAAAGGCAAAAGACAAAATAAGACTTGAGATAATCGAAACATCAAATCTTATAGCCTCTAAGGTGATCGCCGGAGCGCTTGACGACAAGAAACAGACCAAGCTTATAGACGAATGTATAAAGGATCTGGGTGATGTTAAATGGGAAGGTTAGCGTCACGTTATGCGCAGGCTCTTTTTGAGCTTGCTGTCGAAAATGATTCTGTCGATAAAAGTCTCGGTGAGACAGAGACTCTTAAAGAGGCTCTCTACAGCGATGGCGAAATAAGGGAGTTTATCAAAAATCCCAATTTATCCTCGGAGGATAAGTTCAATATATTGAAAAATACCCTTGAAGGCAACGTCTCGGACGATGTTCTCGGACTTTTGGCGGTCGTTTTTTCAAAAAACAGAGAAAACGAGCTTTTGGGGATATTCGAGGTCTTTGCCGAAATGGTGAACAAAAAAAAGGGAATAGTCACTGCGCTTGTGGAGTCGGCTGTTCCGCTTGACGATTCTCAGCTTGATGAGATAAAGAATAAGCTTTCAAAAAATTTAAACAAGCAGATAGTCATTAAGACTCGTATCGAACCGAAACTCATCGGAGGACTTAAGATCTCTGCCGATGGTCACGTCATTGACGGTACAATAAAGAGAAGTCTGGACGAGCTTAAGAGAACGCTGCTTGAAAACAGACTTGCGTAAAGGAGTGTAACCCGCTATGAATTTAAGACCCGAAGAAATAAGTTCCGTCATAAAGGAACAGATAAAGGGCTTTGGCAATAAGCTCAGTGTGTCTGAGGTGGGTACTGTTATACAGGTCGGCGACGGTATTGCGAGAGTTTACGGACTTAAGAATGCAATGGCAGGGGAGCTTCTGGAATTTCCCGGAGGTGTTATGGGCATCGCCCAGAACCTTGAGGAGGACAACATTGGCTGCGTTCTCTTAGGCTCCGATGAGGAAATAAAGGAGGGCGACCCCGTTAAGCTTACGGGAAAGGTAGCCTCCGTCCCCGTAGGCGATGCTCTGATAGGCCGTGTTGTAAACGCAATCGGCCAGCCGATCGATATGAAAGGCCCCATCAAAACAACAAACACAAGACCCATAGAGAGAGTTGCTCCCGGTGTTATTACGAGAAAATCGGTAGATGTGCCGCTCCAGACGGGTATAAAGTCCATTGATGCTATGGTACCCATCGGCAGAGGCCAGAGAGAACTTGTAATAGGCGACAGACAAACCGGAAAAACCGCTCTGTGCATCGATACTATAATAAACCAGAAGGGCAAGGACTGTATATGTATATATGTCGCCATAGGTCAGAAGGCATCTACGGTGGCAAGAATAGTAAAGACCCTGAGAGATACGGGAGCCATCGACTATACGCTTGTTGTGGCAGCTACCGCATCTGACAGCGCTCCCCTTCAGTATATAGCGCCCTATGCAGGAGTCGCTATGGCAGAGGAGTTTATGGAAAAGGGCAAGGACGTGCTTATCGTATATGATGACCTTTCAAAGCACGCAGTAGCTTACAGAGCCATGTCACTTCTGCTCAAGAGACCCCCGGGACGAGAGGCTTATCCCGGCGATGTATTCTATCTTCATTCAAGACTTCTTGAAAGATCCGCAAGACTTAACGAGGACTATGGCGGAGGCTCCATAACCGCTCTGCCCATAATCGAAACCCAGGCGGGAGATGTTTCGGCATATATCCCCACAAACGTCATCTCCATAACGGACGGTCAGATCTTTCTCGAAACCGAGCTTTTCAACTCAGGCTTCCGTCCCGCAATAAATGCAGGACTTTCCGTATCCAGAGTAGGAGGCTCGGCTCAGATAAAGGCTATGAAGAAGATTGCAGGCCCCATAAGAATAGAGCTTGCGCAGTACAGAGAGCTTGAAAGCTTTTCGCAGTTCGGATCGGATCTTGACAAGGATACTCTTGACAGACTTAACCACGGCAAGAAGATAATGGAGATATTAAAGCAGCCTCAGTATAAGACTATGGAGGTCGAAAAAGAGGTCGTTATACTCTATGCCGTAACAAACAAGTATCTTGACGATATAGATCTTGAAAGGATCGCAGAGTTTGAGGACGGTTTCCTTAAATATGTCGAAACCGTATATCCTGCCGTTCTGAACGGTATAAAGACGGATCATGTCCTTTCGGAAGAAAACGAGGCGTCTCTTATAGAAGCAATAAATAAATTCAAGGAAGGCTTTTGATCGGGAGGGATGATATATGGCATCAATGCGTGATATAAAGCGCAGAATAAAAAGCGTAAACAGCACCCGACAGATCACCAAGGCTATGAATCTTGTTGCAAGCAGCAAGCTGAATAAGGCAAAGCTCCGTATGGAAGGCACAAAGCCCTTCGCCGAAGAAACGAGAAAGGTCATTGCCGAAATAGGCAGCTCAATGGGCGGACTTGACCATCCTCTTTTCGGAAAGCAGCCCGATGGCAAAAAAACTCTCATTATAGTCATTACATCGGACAAGGGACTTTGCGGCGGCTATAATTCGGCAGTCTGCAAGGAGGCTATGAGCCTTTGCGAGGGCAGAGATGTAAAGCTTATAACAATAGGCAGCAAGGGCAGGGATTTTTTCAGACGCAGAAATATGAACATAGACAGAAGCGTTGTGGGCATTTCAGAAAGATTTGACTACAACGATGCATCAGCCATAGGTTCAAGAGCGCTTAAGCTTTTTAAGGATAAAGAGGTAGACAGCGTATATCTTGTATACACAAGGTTTATTTCTTCAATTAGCTCAACGCCAAAGGTCATAAGGCTTCTGCCTGTGGACGCAGATGATTTTAAGGACGAGGTTTCTCACAAAAACGTGCTTACTCTGTACGAACCGTCAGAGGAGCAGGTTCTCGACTATGTTGTGCCTCGTTATGTAAATACCGTTGTTTTCGGCGGAATGGTCGAAAGCTCCGTGTGCGAGCTTGGCGCAAGAATGGCTGCTATGGACGCGGCTACGGACAACGCCGAAGAAATGATAGAAAATCTCAATCTTCTGTACAACAGAGTGCGTCAGGGAGCCATCACCCAGGAGATCACCGAAATCGTCAGCGGAAGCAACGCATTGGAATAAACCCTGCGCAGGCTTCAGACAGATTTGTCCGATACAAAAAAATTCGACTCTCTGCGGCTTAAATAAATGTTAAAATATAAAAAAGGAAGTGAAAGCATTGGCCAAGAATAATATCGGCAGGGTAATTCAGATTATCGGCGCCGTATTGGATATTAAGTTTCAGGCAGGAAATTTGCCGGCTCTCTACGATGCTATAGAAATAGACAACAACGGCGTCAAGATCGTGGCAGAGGTTGCCCAGCATCTGGGTGATGATGTTGTAAAGTGTATTGCAATGAGCTCTACCGACGGACTTGTGAGAGGTGTCGAGGCAGTTGATACGGGCAGCCCCATAAAGGTACCCGTAGGCCCTGAAACTCTGGGAAGAATGTTTAATGTTATCGGTGAGCCTATCGACAACAAGCCGGCTGCCGAAACAAAAGAAAAATGGTCTATACACAGAGACGCTCCATCCTTTGCCGAGCAGACCACATCGGCAGAGCTTCTCGAAACGGGCATAAAGTCCATTGACCTTCTCTGCCCCTATTCACGAGGCGGAAAGATAGGTCTTTTCGGAGGCGCAGGAGTAGGAAAAACCGTGCTTATTATGGAGCTTATAAGAAACATAGCAACAGAGCATGGCGGATACTCCGTATTTTCGGGCGTTGGCGAAAGAACGAGAGAGGGCAACGACCTCTATCACGAAATGATGGATTCGGGAGTTATAAACAAGACAGCTCTCGTTTTCGGTCAGATGAACGAACCCCCGGGAGCAAGAATGAGGATCGGACTCACGGGACTGACAATGGCGGAATATTTCAGAGACAAGGAGCAGAAGGACGTTCTTCTTTTCATAGACAATATTTTCCGTTTTACACAGGCAGGCTCCGAGGTTTCGGCTCTTTTGGGACGTATGCCTTCGGCAGTAGGCTATCAGCCTACGCTTGCAACCGAGATGGGCGCTCTTCAGGAGAGGATCACGTCCACAAAGTCAGGCTCCATAACATCCGTTCAGGCGGTATATGTGCCTGCCGATGACCTTACCGACCCCGCTCCCGCGACTACGTTTGCGCATCTTGACGCTACAACCGTACTTTCAAGATCAATATCAGAGCTTGGTATATATCCTGCCGTTGATCCCCTTGAATCCACATCGAGAATACTCGATCCCCTTGTAATAGGCGAGGAGCATTATACGGTGGCAAGAGAGGTTCAGGCTATACTCCAGAGATATAAGGAACTTCAGGATATTATTTCTATCCTCGGTATGGACGAGCTTTCGGAGGACGACAAGCTCACCGTAAACAGAGCAAGAAAGGTACAGAGATTTTTGTCGCAGCCCTTCTTTGTTGCCAAGGAGTTTACGGGTATGGACGGAAAGTATGTTCCCGTTGAGGAGACCGTAAGAGGCTTTAAGGAAATATTGTCGGGCAAGCATGACGATATACCCGAATCTATGTTCTTAAGCGCAGGTACTATTGATGAGGTCGTTGAGCGTTATAATAAAAACAAGGGTTAAGCAGGTGATTAATTATGGCAAATAAACTTCATTTGCGTGTCGTTACGCCATCCAAGGATTTTTATGACGATGACTGCGATATGGTCATATTAAAGACCATTGACGGCGATACAGGCATTCTCTTTGGACATCAGCCTTTGACAACTGTGCTTGATCTGGGGTATCTGAGGATAATAGACAACGGAGAAGAAAAAAAGTCAACTCTGCTGGGAGGCTTTGCAAAGGTCAACGAGCATGGACTTACGGTTATTTCGGACGCTGCTGAATGGGCTGACGAAATAGACGTTGAAAGAGCCGCAGAAAGCCGAAAAAGAGCCGAAGAAAGGCTCGAAAGGGGCAGCGGAGATCCTTCCTCCGACATTGACGTTCAAAGAGCCGAGGCCGCTCTCAGAAGAGCGCTTCTCAGGCTTGATCTTGCAGGACTTAAAAAATAACGGACATAGGGCGGTCTTTGCGCATACATAGGCGCAGCCGCCGATGTCCTTTGCGACAATACATCAAAATATAAAAACTATAAAAATATAAAACATAAAAACAGGGTTTAAATTATATTGCCCTGTTTTTGTTTTGTGGATATTTATATATATAAGCCGATTTCATACATAAAAAAAAACCGCTTAAGCGGCACAGACTGTCAAAAAGGTAAATCTGCTTGTAATAAGAAAAATATTTTGCCAAATATATTATACACGGTGTCGCAGAACTGATTCGCAGGTAGCGTCCGAAAGAAATCGGATTGCCCGAAGGGCAACTTTTCCTTATGGAAAAGCACTGAACGAAAGCTTTGCCCACCCTATATCCAAACGAAGTGGCTTACCTTTCCGGCACGCACGTTTGATCCTCATAATATTTGGCTGCATTTTGATGAAAGCATAAGCGTACGCAAGAGGATTCGAACCCCCGGCCTTCTGATCCGTAGTCAGACGCTCTATCCAGCTGAGCTATGCGTACAAAAAACCGCATTTTTCTGCGGTTTTTAGAAGTGCACCTTCAGGGGCTCGAACCCTGGACCTTCTGATTAAGAGTCAGCTGCTCTACCAACTGAGCTAAAAGTGCATTTATGTTTTTTTGACGATTTTCTCAACCGACAATAGATATAATACCACCATATAGATAATTTGTCAACTACTTTTTTTGTTTTTTCAAAATAAATTGTTCCGAAGATTATTCGGGGATCCGCCACAGCCTTTATATAGCTTAATTTCTCCCAAAAATAAAAGTATTCATTGAAAAATATCCGCCGATACTGTATAATGGATTTAAGATTTAACGAAGGAAAACCGTGAAAATGCCGATCAAATCGTATTTTTCGCAAATATGGCGGTATTACCCCATACCGTGCAGGCTGTCGGGCTTTGAGGGAAAAAATTTTCATTGTCTGATAAAACTATGCCGTGTTTATGACTTAAGCGTTCGGGTCGGTGCTTTTCCAAAAGGAGAGAATATGAAAAAGGTCTATGTTTATACAGATGGCGCCTGTTCGGGAAACCCCGGAAAGGGCGGGGCGGGAGCCGTACTTATGTACAAGTATTTCAAGAAGGAATTATCCGAGGGCTTTTCAAATACAACAAACAACAGAATGGAAATATACGCCGTTATAATGGCTCTCAGAATACTTAAGGAGCCTTGCGAGGTAATGCTTTACAGCGATTCAAAATATGTTGTGGACGCTGTGAGCAAGGGCTGGGTATATGGCTGGAAGAAAAAGAACTGGATGAGGACAAGCAGAGAAAAGGCTCTCAATTCGGATTTGTGGGAGGAGCTCTTAAAGCTGCTTGAAATACACAAGGTGACATTTAACTGGGTAAAGGGTCACGCCGACAATCCATTCAACAATCGCTGTGACTTTCTTGCTACCGAAGCGATAAAGTCGGATAACCTTAAAGAGGACGTAAACTATAAATGAAAACGGTTATAATTATTGGCGGAGGCCCTGCAGGAATGACGGCCGCCCTCGCAGCGGCTCAGACGGGAAAAAAGGCTGTTCTTCTTGAAAGAAACGAAAAGCTTGGCAAAAAGCTGTACATCACGGGAAAGGGAAGATGCAATCTTACGAATAATTCCGATGTGGAGAACCATATTAAAAATATAATTTCAAATCCGAGCTTTATGTATTCGGCGCTTTATACATTTACGCCCTATGACACCATGAGACTGGCGGAGGAACTGGGCGTTCCCTTAAAAACCGAAAGGGGCAACAGGGTTTTTCCCGTGTCGGACAAGTCATCGGATATTATAAAAGCCTTTGAAAAGGGACTTAAAAACGCAGGAGTAAAATGTGTTTTGAATTGCAGAGTAAGGGAGCTTAAGTCTGACAAGGGCAGGCTCACGGAGGCAGTCACGTCAAGGGGAAGCTTTTCTGCCGACTCGTTTATAATAGCTACGGGTGGTCTGTCATATCCGTCCACAGGCTCCACAGGCGATGGATATAAGTTTGCGCAGGACTCGGGCCACAGTATAAAAATATGCAGACCGTCTCTTGTGGGGCTGAAAACAAAGGAGGAGCTTTCGGGACTTTCGGGGCTTACGCTTAAAAATATAGCCATAAAAGCCGATGTGGGAGGAAAGACCGTCTATAAGGACTTCGGAGAGCTTATGTTTACTCACAGCGGCATCAGCGGCCCCGTGGTTCTCTCAGCCAGCAGATATATAACGGATGAGATCGAAAAGGAGCCTGTTATATATATAGATCTTAAGCCTGCTCTCGACAGAAAAACACTGGATAAAAGAATACTCAGGGATTTTGAAGAATTTAAAAATCTTGCGTTCAAAAATTCCCTCAACAAGCTTATGCCAAAGGGACTTGCGCCATATGTTGCGGAAAAATCGGGCATAGACGGCAGCAAGCCCGTAAATTCGATAACAAAGGAGGAACGTATGCGCCTCGAAGATGTAATAAAGGGCTTTGACGTCCATATAAAGTCCACGGAGGGCTTCGGACAGGCCGTTATAACAAAGGGCGGCGTTGATGTAAAAGAGATCGATCCGTCCACAATGAGGTCGAGACTTGCGGAGAATCTGTATTTTGCAGGCGAAATAATTGACACAGACGCACTGACAGGAGGATATAATCTTCAGATAGCTTTTTCCACGGGCTATCTTGCAGGCATAAACGCCTGAAACCAAATGACAGCGAGGAAAATAATAAAAAGGGAGGATAATTTTATGGCTACAAGGGCAATACGGGGAGCAACTACCGTAAAGGAAAACAAAAAGGAATCCATACTTAACGAAACAAGTCGTCTTTTGAGAAAAATGATTGAGGAAAACAACATAATGAACGGCGATATAATAAGCATTATATTTACCGTTACGAAGGATCTTGACGCTGCGTTTCCCGCTGCTGCGGCAAGGGCGCTGGGCATTGTACACGCAGCACTTCTGGACTTTCCTCAGCACGAGGTCAGAGATGCTCTCAAAATGTGCGTGAGGGTTATGATGTATGCCGATATGAATGTTATGCAAAGCGAGGTAAAGCATATTTATCTTAACGGAGCAAAGATATTGAGAAAGGATCTTGTGGAGGAAGAAAATAAGATAGCCGTGGCTCTGGACGGCCCTGCGGGTTCGGGAAAAAGCACCATTGCAAAGCTTGTGGCGAAAAAACTCGGCTTAACCTATATCGACACGGGCGCAATGTACAGAAGTGTGGCTCTTTATTGCATAGATAAGGATATAGACTACAATAACGAGGTAGACGTAATAAGTGAACTGGAAAATATGAATATAGGCATATTGAGCGCAAACAAGGAGCAGAGGTATATACTCAACGGCGAGGACGTGACTGAGCTTATACGCTCTCCCGAGGTCTCGGAGGGAGCTTCGAGAGTAGCCACATATAAGGCCGTAAGAGAAAAGCTTGTGGCAATACAGAGAGAGCTTGCGTCAAAGCAAAGTGTTATTATGGACGGCAGAGATATAGGCACAAATGTGCTGCCGAATGCCGAAATAAAAATATTTATGGACGGAGACGTTGAAGAACGTGCAAAGCGCCGTTATGAGGAGCTTAGCCTTAAGGGTATTTCGGTCACATATGACGAGATACTTTCGGACATAAAGCAAAGGGATCACAATGACAGCAGCAGGGCGTATAATCCCCTCAGAAAGGCCGATGACGCAATTTTGCTCGACACGACAAATATGTCTATTGAAGAAGTAGGGGACTTTATAATAGGCAAAATAGATGATGTAATAAAAAAGGACTGACGAAAATGGAAATTTTACTCGCAAAAACAGCAGGCTTTTGCCCCGGTGTAAAAAGAGCGGTCGAAACCGTATATAAAAATATAGGCAAAATGAAAATGTATACATACGGCCCCATCATTCACAACAGAATCGTAACGGGGGATCTGGAGGAAAAGGGGGTTTTTGCCCTTGAAAGCCTTGACGAGGCAGAACCCGGCAGCACCATAGTCATACGCTCTCACGGAGTGGGTCCCGAGGTATATGAGGAGATTGAAAAAAGAGGTTTTGTCTGTACAGATCTGACCTGTCCGTATGTAAAAAAAATTCATAATATTGTCAGGGATAATTATGCCGAGGGCAGAAGGATAATAATAGTGGGGAACGCTGCTCACCCCGAGGTCATAGGCATAAACGGTTATTCACATAATTCTGCGGTTATATTGGAAAATAAGGAGGATCTGGATCGCATAGACATAGACGATAATGAAAAATACAGTCTTGTGGTTCAGACCACGTTCAATGCGGCTCTTTTTGAGGAGATAATATCATCTCTGCCCCAAAAGGCGGATATAAGAATATTCAATACCATATGCAGCGCAACCGCAGAAAGACAGAAAGAGGCGGTGGAAATTGCAAAAAAAGCGGACTGTATGGTAGTTTTGGGTGATAAAAACAGCTCCAATACCCAAAAATTATACCAAATCGGCAAAAAATTTTGCAAAAATACATTTTTATTTGAAAAAATTTGCACAAAACAGTTGAAAAGTTTAAATAAAAATGTTAAAATAGGAATAACAGCCGGAGCGAGTACACCGCCCGGTATAATCGAGGAGGCAATAAAAACAATGAGTGAAGAAAACAAAACATTTGAAGAAATGCTTAATGACACGATTTCCAGTCTGCGCAGCGGCAGAGTCGCAAAGGGAAAGGTTCTCTCTGTAAATGAGAAGGGCGAAGTATTTGTAGATCTGCAGTACAAGTATGAGGGTATAATCGAAAGAAACGAATTTTCGGATGATCCCGACGTAAATCCTGCTGATGTTGTTAAGCCCGGCGACGAAATCGATGTTTACATCAAGAGAGTCAATGACAGCGACGGTATTGTAGAGCTTTCTAAGAAACGCTGCGACAGAGACAAGAATTTTGATACCATCAAAGAAGCTGCCGAAAACGGAACAGTACTTAACGGAAAGGTAAGAAGCGTTGTAAAGGGCGGACTTATCGTTTCTATTCTCGGTGAGAGAGTTTTTGTTCCCTCATCGCAGGTTTCTAACAGATTTGTAGAAAATCTTGAACAGTTTGTCGGACAGCAGCTTGATTTTAATATTATTGAATGTACCGACAAGCCCAAGAGACGTATCGTAGCCGGAAGAAGAGATCTCGTAGAAAAGCAGATCCAGGAAAAGAAACAGGCTGTGTTTGATTCTCTTGAGGTTGGCGCAAGAGTTGAAGGTACCGTAAGCCGTATCGTAGAGTTCGGAGCTTTTGTAGATCTTGGCGGAGTAGACGGACTTATTCATATTTCCGAAATGTCATGGGGAAGAGTTAAGAAGGTTTCTGACATTCTTTCAAAGGGCGACAAGGTTGTTGTTACTATCCTTGACATCAATAAAGAAAAGGGCAAGATTTCACTGTCACTTAAGGACATCAACGCAAATCCCTGGAATACTGCCGCTGAGAAATATGCTGTCGGCAATATAGTAAAGGGCAAGGTTGTAAGAATGGTATCATTCGGAGCTTTTGTAGAGCTTGAAGAAGGTATTGACGGCCTTGTACACATTTCACAGATAGCTTTCAAGCATGTTGAAAAGCCCGAGGACGAGCTTGAAATCGGACAGGAGATCACTGCAAAGGTTACCGAGCTTGATCTTGAAAACAAGAAGATAAGCTTAAGCATAAAGCAGGCTATCGACAGAAACGCAAAGCCCGAGGAGACCGCTGAGGTTCAGGCTGACGAGGAGGCTCCCGCTGAGGAGGCTCCCGCTGAAGAAGCTACTGCTGAGGAAGCACCCGCAGAAGAAACTCCTGTTGAGGAATAATAGGCTTAAAACCGACATTTTATAATTATGCCGATAAATTAAACAGAGACCGCTTCAGATATGAGGCGGTTTCTTTTTTGTTATAAATACGGAAATATTTATGAAAATTTATAAAATATTATAAAAAATTAAAGATTTGACTTTATATTTTGTGCAGTTTGTTGTATAATTTAAGTAACAGATAAAAAATCCTAAGCTTTAAAATATAAAATAAAAAATATAAGAAAGGAGGGTACGGTATATGGAGCTTATAAATTGGGAAGAAAAGCTTTTGCCTTACAGACAGGCTGTTGATGAGCTTGTTGTCAAGCTTGAGAATATAAAGAGAGAATATGAAACCTTTAAGCTTGCATCTCCCATAGAGGAGGTTCATGGGAGAGTAAAGTCTGTGGCAAGCATACTTGACAAGGCATCGAGGCGGAATATTCCCATGGAGAATATTTTTGATGAGCTTGAAGATATAGCAGGAATAAGGATAATTTGTCGTTTTGTGGAAGATATAGAAAGGGTAGTGAACATAATCAGAAAGAGACAGGGACTGGATCTCAACATTATTCAGGAAGAGGATTATGTCACAAATACAAAGGCCAGCGGCTACAGAAGTTATCACATAACTATCAGGTATGCTATGGCTGCTCTTGACGGCACAAAAAGCATAATGTGTGAGATACAGATAAGGACAATGGCAATGAATTTCTGGGCAAGTATAGAGCATTCTCTCAGGTATAAATACAGCGGCAATCTGCCCGATACGCTTAAGACACGACTGCGGAATTGCGCCGATGCAGCGTTTCAGCTTGATACGGAAATGGCAACTATCAGAGACGATATTATTGAGGCAAAGCTTATATCCCAGACAAAAAATAATCTTGTAGACAATATAGTCAAAAATCTGCACAATCTTCACTATATGACTAATATGGAGAAGGTTTCGGGACTTAACCGCAGATTTATAGAAATATATCAGGACGGCGATCTGGATGAGCTGAAAGCCTTTGACAACAAGGTTTCAACCATAGCTAAGCTGTACAAGGTAGAATATGTATAAAAACCAAGCCGCCGAGCCAAAGGCTCGGCGGCTTGGTTTTTATACCACGGTGGGGGGCGGCGGATTTTGTAAATGCCCGTCCTTTACGCCTTTGGCGTAAAACGGGCATTTCTTGCAAAATCCTGTTTGGCTGCCGCCTTTGGCGGCAAGCCAAATGCCTGTAAAATGCTTTGCATTTTACAGGCGCCGCCCAAATGTTTAAATATATCTGAATACACCGATTTATTACCCGAACAATATCGGAAAATCGAAAAAAGCGGACAGTGTGTGTGGTAGGGGAAATAAGGAGATAAGCTTATCTGTCGGTTATTCTGCAGCCCCAAAGCTTGATATACTGACCGTCTTTAAGGCTTACATCGACCTTTTCGTCCTCCATAAGATAGCCTTCTTTTATGACTGAATCCTCTGAGCCTGTAGAATCCGACACCACGCCATAATACAGATCCTTATAATCGGGGTCGCTATCGGGGGTTACCGTATAATCTCCTGCAGGGATGTCCTTTCCCACAAGATACATACCGTTTCTGTAAATGTCGTTTTTAGGTTCTCTCGGCTCTGTGTCCTCTGCGGCAACGGCAATTCCCTCAAATTTGAGATACTGTCCGTCCGAGACGGTCACATAGTGTCTGCCCCAATATTCAGCGCTTGTGATAAGTGAGTCATATTCTCCGCTGAGGTCGGAAACCACCTCCATATAACCATACTGTACCGTAGGCTCGATAGCATATTCTCCTGCGGGAATGTCCTTGCCTACCTCATACAGACCCGATTCATACCTTGTTATGCCATCGTCAGTCTCTTCGGTTTCGGGTTCTTCTTCGGTTTCTTCTTCTGAATCGTCCGCACCATCATTTTCCTCGGATATTAACGAATCCGTGGCTTGTTCGCTTACGCCCTCCGATGCGGAAGGGTCTGTTGACGCAGGCTTTGTTCCATTGGAGAAAAAAGCAAAATAAGCGACTATAAGCGCAGCTATCACTACAGCCACACCTATTATAATGAATGTTTTTTTGTCCTTTTGCATGATTTTATGCCTCCTTAAAAAATATATATATTCGGCGTTCAAAAATAAATTTCACGCTGGGTCAGGGTCTGTTTTCTGCGCAGGCATCATATGACTTTGGGATGTCTGCTGTCGTCAAACCGAATTGCCATGTGGCTTATATAATTTTGATCGTCTGACCATCGGTTTTGGATTCGATTATGTCAATGTCGAATTTTCCTCTCAGATATGCTGCCACGGTGCCTGTGACTATGACCTCCGTGCCATAGTGGGTGCCGTCAAAAAGACTAAGTCCCATAGCGATAGCCTCCTGCGCCTCGTGGTAGCCTACATCTCCCGTAACAAATCCATCGCATCCCTTTGCTTTGGCGGCAAGCAGAAATTCCGTCCCGCTGCCGTGACCCGTACACAGACCGATTTTTGAAACGTAATCTCCGGCCTTCGATATGGCGATATTGTCAAGCCCCAGCTTTTTTTTGACAAGCTCTCCGAAATCTTCGGTTTTCATAGCTTTTTCAAGCCTGCCGACACGTCCCATAGAATATATGTCTTCATTGGGAGGCATAAGAAACTCAATTTCCCTGAGTCCGAGAAGTTCGGCAAGAGTTGCATTTGTGCCTATCGGAGAAACATCGAGGTTTGTGTGGGCGGAATAGACATTTATGCCTTTTTTTATAAGCCGCATAAGGTATCTGCCTGTTTTGTTGTCGGCGTTTACCGAAGAAACAGGGCGGAATATAAGAGGATGATGAGTAATTATCATATCGGCGCCACTTTTTTCGGCCTCGTCAATGACATTGTCGTCTATATCCAGAGCGACAAGTATTTTATGTACATGAGCCTCCCTGTCTCCTGTCATAAGCCCCGGATTATCCCAGCTTTCGGCAGTACGGACGGGGGCGATCTCCTCCATTGCGGCAATTATGTCCTTGCATTTTGGCATTTTTCATACACCTCCTTATAAAGCGAAAGAGTTTCTTCAAGCCGTGTTATATCTGTGTTGGGATTCTTGGCATAAGCAGCGCTGATTTTTGATTCAAGCTTTAAAATCTGCCTGCCAAGCCACGCATTAAATAAAGGATTTCTGCCCTCGGGCAGAAATCTTCCGAGAGCCAGTTCCCGGTAGGAGAGAGGAGGTACATCGCACCTCTCACATCTGAGGGTAAAATAAGCTTTGCCATTCTCCTCCGAAAAGTCCTCGGCGGTAATGCCGAATCCTATTTTTTCTGTATATCTTCTGACTGTTTCTATATTGTGCTGAGGCTGCAGAATGAGACACGAGGCTTCGCTGACAGCCTTTTTGTTTCCCTCTAAAAGCTGTACCGTAAGTACGCCGCCCATACCCGATATAAGTATGACATCGGGCTTTTCGTCCTCCGAGAGAGTGGAAAGCCCGTTTCCGCATCTTACCTTTATTTTATCTTCAAGTCCCTCGCCAACAACATTTTCAAGGGCTTTGTCTGCCGAAACACTGCTTATATCGGAGGCAACGGCTCTTTCGGCTTTTCCCGATTTTACAAGATAAATGGGAAGATATGCGTGGTCGGTGCCTACATCATACAGAAGTCTGCATTTTGGCACAAGCTCGGCTATCATTCTGAGCCTTTTTGAAATTTTCATCGGAAAACCTCCAAAAAAGAGCGGAAACTCCGCCCTTTATACCCTTTATATGCTTTCAGTCAATAAAGTCCTTGAGCTTTTTGCTTCTGCTTGGGTGACGCAGCTTTCTGAGAGCCTTTGCTTCGATTTGCCTTATTCTCTCTCTTGTGACCTGAAACTGCTGTCCTACCTCCTCGAGGGTTCTTGCTCTGCCGTCCTTCAGACCGAATCTGAGACAGAGTACATTCTTTTCTCTTTCCGTCAAAGTTTCCAAAACCTCAAAGAGCTGTTCTTTCAGAAGTGTGAAGGCCGCAGCCTCTGCGGGAGCAGGTATGTCCTCATCGGGTATGAAGTCTCCCAGATGGCTGTCCTCCTCCTCTCCTATGGGCGTTTCAAGAGAGACAGGCTCCTGAGCTATTTTTCTTATTTCCCTTACTTTATCTTCGGGCATCTGCATATTAAGCGCAAGCTCCTCATCGGTAGGCTCTCTGCCGTATTCCTGCAAAAGCTGTCTCGATACTCTTATGAGCTTGTTTATTGTTTCGACCATATGAACTGGTATTCTTATGGTTCTCGCCTGATCTGCAATGGCTCTTGTGATGGCTTGTCTTATCCACCATGTGGCGTATGTCGAGAATTTGTAGCCTTTGCGATAGTCAAATTTTTCAACGGCCTTTATAAGTCCCAGATTGCCCTCCTGTATGAGATCCAAAAACTGCATTCCTCTGCCGACATATTTTTTGGCTATTGAAACCACAAGACGAAGGTTTGCCTCGGCGAGACGCTGCTTTGCATCCTCGTCGCCCTCCTCCATACGTTTTGCCAGAGCCACCTCATCGGCAGCCGAAAGAAGGGGAACCTTGCCGATTTCCTTCAGGTACATACGCACATGGTCGTCAACATTTATATTTTCGGATATGGAAAGATCCAGATCCTTTGAGGCGTCAGCCGCCGAATCCTCTCCTTCTTCAAGCTCCTCAATACCATAAACGTCAATTTTGTTGCTTTCCAGATATTCATATATCTTGTCTATTTGATCGGGATTAAGCTCAAAATCCGAAAGCTTTTCCATGATTTCCCTGTGTTCAAGAACGTTTTTGTTCTTTTTTCCGTCTGCTATAAGCTCTTTCATTTTGCTTGCAAAGGTGGCTTCATCTAATGGTTTCAAATTTATCTTCCTTTCCGATAAATATAAAATACTGCATTTTTATAAAACTTATAAAACGACTTTGAATTTTCCTATATTTTTTTTCAGCTCCATAAGACCCCTTACGCCCGACAGGTCTTTTTCTTCCTTGATTTTTTCTGAATAATAGGAATTCATAATTATTTTGATAAAATCGTTCAGGTTTTTTTCAAGCATAGCCTTACCGTTGGCTTCGTTGGGCTTTGCCAGAATTTCCATTACGCTGTTTCTGTCCTTCTCGTCCTCATAATAGTTTATTATTTCGGCAGGATAGACAGGCAGGTCTTTGTTTATATTGTTGTCTATAATTATATTCAGAAGTCCCTCCAAAAAGCTGTCATTCAGATATGACGGCTTAAAGACCTCCGATATTTTTTTATATACATAAGGATAATAAGAAATTATGTTTATTATACCTTTTTTTGCCGATTCCAAACCGCTTTTTTCGGTTTTTTGGGACATAAGCGGAGTATTTCTTTTGTTTTCGTATTCGTCATCGCTCTTTTTTTTGGATATTTCGGTTTTTACTGCCTCGGGCGATACACCTGTTTCCTCCGCAAGCCTTGCGGCATATATGTCCCTCTCCATTTCATTGTCAATGGAGGATATTATTCCCGCTGCCGACTTTGTATATTTGACCTTGTCCTCAAGGCGTTCCATATTGAGCCCTTTTTTTTCAAGCCCGAGTCTGAATTCTATGTGCGGAACGGCTGTTTTAAGGAGCTCTCCAAAGCTTTCGCTGCCGAATTTTTTTATATACTCATCGGGATCCTTGGCGTTTGTCACCTGAAGAACCTTTGGGCTTATTCCGCTTTCCACAAGAAAGGGGAGAGCCCTCAGCACGGCCTTTACTCCTGCCTCGTCCGAGTCAAACAGAACAATGACACTGTCGGCATATTTTTTGAGAAGCTTTGTGTGGTTTTCGTTAAAGCCTGTCCCCAGTGCTGCGACTGCGTTTCTGAAACCTGCCTGATACAGCGATATAACATCCATATATCCCTCTACCAGTATAAATTCACGCTTTTTTTCTCTAAGAGCAAAATTCATGGAATAGAGATTGCTGCTTTTGTTGAATACGGGGGTTTCGGGAGAGTTCAGATATTTAGGCTTTCCATCGTCAAGAGTTCTCCCTCCGAATCCAATAATTCTTCCGTGAATATCTATTATGGGAAACATAAGCCGTCCGAAAAATTTGTCTCTCAGCTCGCCGTTTTTGCCCTGAGTTCCCAGACCGCTTTTGAGTATCATATCATCGGAATATCCTTCCTTTCTTAAAAAATCCACGGCGGAATTTTTTTTGAAGGGGGCATATCCCAGACCGTATATCGTTCTTGTTTTGAGAGATACTCTTCTGTTGTCAAGATACCTTCTTGCGGCAAAGCCCTCGTTGTCTGAAAGCCTTTCATAATAAAATCTGGCTGTTTTTTTGTTCATTTCATACAGCGTCTGTCTTTCTTCGGCTGTTTTTTTATATTCTTCTCCGTTTTCGGCCTCGGGGAGGGTGTAGTGAATGCGTTCCGCTAAAAATTTAAGCGCATCGGTAAAGTCATATCCCCTTGTTTTCATTATAAAGCTTATTACATCGCCCTTTTCGCCGCAGCCGAAACAATAAAAATACTGTCCCTGAACATTGACGTGAAAAGAGGGGGTTTTTTCGTGGTGAAAGGGGCAAAGCCCCACATATCTGCCGCTCTGCATTTTAAGCTTTACGGTTTCGCCTATTACTTCGGCAATATCGTTATTCATCCTGACTTCTTCTATAACATTGTGAGGATAAATCATAGAAAACCTCCGATTATAGTTTTCGACAAAAAAAATATAATCCCTTTTTTCATATTTTGTATAACCAAGCTTTTTTTGGAGGATATACAGAAGGGCTCTTAAGCCCGATAAAAGATCCCGCCTGCGCGACAATGCTGTGGGCGGCTTATTTTACGTCCTTTTTGTGCAGATTCAGAACGAAGCGGTCGGTCATACCCGCTATATAATCGCAGATTATCCTTTCCCTGGGTTCTCCGTCTGTATAGTTGTGCAGATATTCATCGGGTATTTCATCGAAGTTATTCATATAATAAAAATAGATGCCGCTGAGAAAATGCTCATAGGACCTGTTTTCGGAAACTATTTCGATATTTGTATATATATTGTCAAACATATATGCCCGCAGTTCATAGAGGGCGTCCTTTGTAGCCTTTGACATAATTATGTCGGGCTTGTCGAGACTGTTTTTTATTACGTCCCTTATGAGAAAATCGATACGATCCCTGACGGTTTTGCCCAGAAGATCGGTACAGCGCCGAGGCAGATCCTCCTCTTTCAGGTGTCCTCCTCTTACGGCGTCGTCTATATCGTGATTGACATAGGCTATTTTGTCGCTTATCTGGACTATCTTTCCTTCGAGGGTAGAGGGAGTGCCGCTGCCTCTGTGGTTCAATATGCCGTCCAGTACCTCTCTGCTCAGATTAAGTCCCTTGCCGTCCTTTTCGATTTTTTCGACTATGCGTACGCTCTGTTCGTTGTGCCGAAAGCCTCCCGGTACGACACTGTTGAGGTCGTGTTCTCCTATGTGGCCGAAAGGGGTGTGTCCGAGGTCGTGACCTAACGCTATGGCCTCGGTCAGATCGTCATTCAGCTTAAGTGCTTTGGAGATCGTCCTCGATATCTGAGCAACCTCAAGAGTATGCGTCAGCCTTGTGCGGAAGTGATCCCCTTCGGGATATATAAAGGCCTGAGTTTTATACATGAGCCTTCTGAAAGCCTTTGAATGTATTATTCTGTCTCTGTCCCTCTGAAAACAGGTTCTTATGTCGCATTCTGTCTCGGTATGCTCTCTGCCCTTTGAAAAACGGCTTTTTGCGGCAAACGGACTTAAATATTCGATTTCTCTTTCTTCAGTTCTGATTCTTATATCCATAATAAAAAAACCTCTGACATTTATATTCTCCAAAAACTATAAAAATCCTTTAAATTTCTGTTTATACTGATTTTTTTTATTTTGTCACGGCGTTTTCCGCACACAAAAGGATTTAAAAGTATATTTTTATTCTCATAAAGTTTAAAGCTCGTTATTGCTGCATAAAATAAGCGACAGGGACAAAAAATGAGTATATTTACAGTATTCGTCACTTAACAAGTCGGAGCATTAAAATATTGACTTTAAAGCAAAATAATGTTAACATATAAAGCAGAAAAAATTATCGAATTAAGGGTGAGAAAATGAATTTTGTGTTTAAAGCCTCTTATATAAAAAAAATACTCTGCTACCTCGTTATTTTTGTGGCGGCGGCGTTTTTTATTGATTTTGCCGCAAAAAACATTTTCCCCGAAATTTCGGCAGGCGCAGCCATCCCTGCATCTGTCCTTGGCGCTCTGGCGGTTGTGGCGCTTATAAAAAAATATATCGGCCTAAGTGCCATATACAACACATATAAAACACTTTGCAGCGAAAGAAAGCTCATATGGAGCCTTGCAAAAAATGACTTCAAAAGAAAATACGCAGGCTCTTATTTCGGCATAATATGGGCTTTCGTTCAGCCCGTATGTACTATAATGCTTTTTTGGTTTGTATTTCAGGTGGGGCTCAGAAGTACCGCCGTGGGGAACGCTCCTTTTCTGCTCTGGCTTATGTGCGGTCTTGTGCCTTGGTTTTTCTTCTCGGAGGCTTGGAACACAGCCTCGTTCTCTCTTATAGAATACAGCTTTCTTGTGAAAAAGGTGGTTTTTCAGATAAACATACTCCCCGCTGTCAAGATAGTTTCGGCGCTTTTTGTGCATATTTTCTTTGTGGCGTTTATGCTGCTCGTTTTTATGCTCTATGGCTACAGACCCGATATATATTGGCTTCAGTGCATATATTACAGTTTATGTCTCGTTATACTCATACTTTCCATAAGCTATATGTGCTCCGCAGTTATGGTTTTTTTCAAGGATCTCAGTCAGATTATGAATATTGCGCTGCAGTTCGGTATGTGGCTTACTCCCATAATGTGGAACATAGATATTATACCATCGGGGTTAAGGTGGATTTTTAAGCTAAATCCCATGTATTATATTGTGCAGGGCTACAGAGACAGTCTTATAGGAGGCATACCCTTTTATTATAATATGAAGCAGACGGCTTATTTCTGGCTTGTGGCAGGACTGCTTATGCTGGGAGGATTTTATATTTTCGGAAGGCTCAAGCCTCATTTTGCCGATGTACTCTGACGACTTGTGCGCCTTTTGCGTTTCTGAAAGGAATATTATGGCTGACAGAAGATCAAATAAAAAAGAAAAGAATATAAAATATGCGTTGGATTCGGTCGTAAAGACCGAAGAGGCGGATACCGTCCTTATAACGGGCTGGGTATTTTCGATAAATGAAAAAAACACCGATATCACGGCCGAAAATGCCGAGATAATATCCGTTCTCAAAGACGATCGCTATGACGTTTATACCCATTTTAACAAAAAATACGAGCAGGCTCTGCTTTGCGGATTCAGAATAACCCTAAAGCTTTCGGACTCCAAAAAGGCTTTGCTCAGATTTTCGGACGGAAGGGACGAAGAAAGGGTATACATTGACAAAAAAAGCACAGAGGGCAGAATGACCCCTTTAAGAGCCATAAGAATAATTTTGTCACTTATGTCTCCCATGCGGGCGAGAAAATGTCTCTCCTACTTTAAAAGAATGGGATTTAAAAGGAGCTTGGGCAGGCTGATTTTTCTTCTGAAGGGAGGAGAAAATTCTTTGCCCTTAGATGCCGACCTGCGCTATAAAAAATGGCTCAGCAACAACGAAGCCTACAATGCGGCAAAGGTAAAAAAGGAGATAGACGGCTTTAAATACAAGCCCCTTATATCGGTGGTAATGCCTGTGTACAACGTGGAAGAAAAATGGCTTTCCGCCTGCATTGATTCCATAACGGGACAGTTTTATGAAAACTGGGAGCTTTGTATCGCTGACGACTGTTCGGACGATGAAAACGTGAGAAAAACCCTTGAAAGCTATAAAAATGCCGACAGCCGCATAAAGGTTGTATACAGAGAAAAAAACGGGCACATTTCGAGGGCAACAAACTCGGCTCTCGGCATTGCGCAGGGAGAATATATAGCCCTTGCGGACAACGATGACGAGCTTGCGCCCTTTGCCCTCTATGAGGCGGTAAAGCTTATTAACGCCCACCCGAACGCAGACCTCATATATTCGGACGAGGACAAAATCGATGAAAACGGTAACCGTACGGAGCCTCACTTCAAGCCCGATTTTTCTCCCCATACCCTCCTTTCAAGCAACTATATTTCTCATCTCGGCATATACAGAAAAAGTATCGTAGACGATATAGGCGGTTTCAGAACAGGCTACGAGGGGTCTCAGGACTATGACCTTGTGCTGAGGTTCTGTGAAAAAACAAAAAATATATATCATATACCCAAGGTGCTTTATCATTGGAGGATACTCCCCGGTTCAACGGCTCTTTCGGGCGGAGAAAAGTCATACGCCTATGTTGCAGGCAAAAAGGCTCTAAAGGATGCAGTTGAAAGAAGGGAATATGACGCCGAGGTAAGATATATCGAAAACATAAGATATTATGACCTTGCTTTAAAACCCCGAAAGGGCGACAGGGTATCAATTATTATCCCCACAAAGGACAGGGCGGATATGCTTGAAAAATGCCTTAAGTCCATATATGAAAAAACCGAAGGGATAGATTTTGAAATAATAGTGGCAGACAACAACAGCAGCAGGAAAGAAACCTTCGACCTTTTTGAAAAATACAAGGCAGAAAAGGACAATTTCAAAGTAATAAGCCTGCCCTTTCCCTTTAATTTTTCAAAAATAAACAACGAAGCGGCAAGGATAGCCGAGGGAAACCTCCTGCTGTTTCTGAACAACGATACCGAGGTAATAAACAACGACTGGCTAAGCCGTATGGCGGGCTTTGCTGATCTGCCCGATGCAGGCTGCGTAGGAGCCAAGCTGTTTTATCCCGATGACACCATACAGCACGCAGGGGTCATACTCGGCATAGGCGGAGTGGCAAACCATGCGGGTCTGAGAGCCTATAAGGACGACAACGGCTATTTCGGAAGATATTCGGTCACCTGCAATTATTCGGCTGTTACGGCTGCCTGTATGATGATAAAAAAGGAGCTTTTCTTTAGGGTTGGCGGTTTTGAAGAAAAGCTTGCTGTGGCGTTTAATGACATCGACCTTTGTCTGAGGGTCGCAGAGCTTGAAAAATATAATATTTTTGTGCCTCATGCAAGGCTTTATCACTATGAGTCCGTCAGCAGAGGCAGAGAGGACTCTGCCGAAAAGATGGAGAGATTTATGCAAGAGGTTGACTATATGAAAGAAAAATGGGGCGACCGACTCAAAAACGACAGATTCTACAGCAGAAATTTCAGCCTTGACTCGGCTAAGAAGCTGTTTTGTATCGATATTCTCGGACAGAGGGAATAGGCTGTCGGCGCAGCCCTCAAAAGGTAGGTTTTGGATATGAAAGAGGTCGTTATAAGCTCAAAAAACCTGAACAAGGTCTATAAGCTGTACAACAGGCCGTCAGACAGACTTAAAGAAAGCCTTAATATATTTCACAAAAACTATCACAGGGAGCATTATGCCCTTAAAGACATAAGCTTTGATATATACAAGGGCGAAACCGTAGGCATAATAGGCACCAACGGCGCAGGAAAGTCCACACTTCTCAAAATTATAACGGGAGTGCTTACGCCCACATCGGGAGAGCTTTCTATAAAGGGCAGAATATCGGCTCTTCTGGAGCTTGGGGCTGGCTTTAATATGGACTATACGGGCATCGAAAACATTTATCTCAACGGTACCATGCTCGGATATTCCAAAAAGGAAATTGACAGAAAGCTAAAAGACATACTGGATTTTGCAGATATAGGCGATTTTGTATATCAGCCCGTGAGGACATATTCTTCGGGTATGTTTGTGCGGCTTGCCTTTGCCTCGGCAATTAATATTGACCCCGAGATACTCATCGTGGACGAGGCTCTTTCGGTGGGAGATGTTTTTTTTCAGGCAAAATGCTACAACAAGTTTGAAGAATTTAAAAAAATGGGCAAGACGATACTCCTTGTTACTCACAGTATGAGTACCGTTATGAGATACTGCGACAGGGTTATACTTCTGGACAAGGGCAGAAAGCTTTCGGAGGGTAGTCCTGCCGAAATGACCGATCTGTATAAAAAGGTGCTTGTAGGCTCCGACGGCTCCTATGAAGAAAAAAACGAAGTCACTGAACAGGGCGGCGGCTCGGGACTGTGGAAGGAGAGCTTAAGCCTTAACGATGTCCAGAACTCATACGGAAACGGAATGGCGGAAATAATCGACTTCGGCATATTCGACAGCAAAAAAAGGCTTACTAACACGGTGGAAAAGGGCGATTATTTTACAATTAAAATGAAGGTACGCTTTAAGGACGAGGTGAAAGAGCCTATATTTGCCTTTACCGTGGTTAATCTTCAGGGGCTTGAAATTACCGGGACAAACACAATGTATGAAAAGGCGTATGTGGATCCGCAAAAGCAGGGAGACGTGGTTACGGTGAGCTTCAGACAGAAAATGGACATACAGGGGGGCGACTATCTTCTGAGCCTCGGCTGTACAGGCTATGCGGACGGCGAATTTACCGTATATCACAGACTCTATGAGGTGTGCGGCCTGAATGTGGTTTCGGAGAAAAACACAACGGGTTTTTATGATATGAATTCAAAGGTAGAAATCAGACAAGGAGAGACAATATGTCATTGATTGAAAAAATAGGCGGTGTAAGTCTCAATCTTGAATATTATAAGGGCAGCGATCTATATTCGGACGGAGAGGAGGACAGGCTCCTCGAAATCGTAAAGACGAAAAGCCCGCGGGAGTTTGACGCTCTTATAAAGGAGGACTACAGCTGGCCTGCGCTTTATCATCTTTCGTCCTACAGAGAGAATATACTCGACTGGATAGACTTCGGCGGCTGTTCCGTACTCGAAATAGGCTCGGGCTGCGGAGCCGTCACGGGCGCTGCGGCAAAAAGCGCCGACAGGGTCGTGTGTATAGAGCTGTCAAAAAAGAGAAGTATGATAAACGCATACAGACATAAGGATTTCGATAATATAGAAATCTATGTGGGGAATTTTTCGGACATAACAAAGGGCATAAATGAAAAATTCGACTTTGTGACCCTCATAGGTGTGCTTGAATACGGCGGATTGTATATTCCCTCAAAAAATCCTTTTGTGGATTTTGTTTCGGCTGCTTCGGAACACTTAAAGCCCGGCGGCAGACTTGTCATAGCCATAGAAAACAAGCTTGGAATGAAATACTGGGCAGGCTGCGCCGAGGATCACACTGGCATTTTTTTTGAGGGCATTGAAAATTATCCCCACGGCGGAGGCATAAGAACATTTTCCCGAAAGGAGCTTAAGGAGCTGCTTTCGGCGGCAGGTTTTGAAAATACGGAATTTTATTATCCCTATCCCGACTACAAATTTCCGACAGTTATATACAGCGACAGGTATCTTCCCAAAAGGGGAGAGCTTAACAACAATATGAGAAATTTTGACAACAAGAGGGTCTTTGCCTTTGACGAAAAAAAAGCCTTTGACACTGTGACGGCGGCAGGACTTTTTTCGGAGCTTTCAAATTCATTTCTCGTTCTGGCCCGAAAGGACTGATTTTATGGATATTATTTATACAAAATTTTCAAAGGAAAGATCTCCTCGGTTCAGCATAAAGACGCATATTATACAGAATGACGACAAAAGCAGACGCGCTCTTAAGCTGCCGTGCAGTGATGAGGGCAGGGAGCATATTTTGAATATGCTTTCCTTCTGCGAAAAAATTAATTCCTTCTATGGGGAATGCAATTTTTTTGCCGCAGAGTGCCGAAGCGAGGGCGGCGGCGTGAGCTTTGATTTTATAGAGGGAATGACCTTTGAAGAAAGGCTTGAAGGTCTTTGCGACAGCGGCAGATCGGATGAGGCGAAAAGGCTCATACTGGATTTAAAAAAAAGGCTTTTTGGCTGCTCACATATAAAGCCCTTTGTACCTACGGAGGGTTTCAAAGCCGTTTTCGGAGAAAAAAAGGCTCCGAGGGGACTTAAGTGTATGGATTTTTCCTGCGTTGATCTTATTTTTGACAATATCATCGAAAGCGGCGGCAGGGAATATATAATCGACTATGAATGGTGCTTTGACTTTGGAGTGCCTCTGGAGTTCATAGTCTACAGAGCTGTCAACAATTATATAACACTCAATAACAGAAGGGTTATTTTTGAGGATATTTTTGACGATCTTGGCATAGATGAAAAAATGAAGAATTATTTTGACTATATGGAACAGAGCTTTCAGTCCTATATAAACTGCGGCGCTCTTGTACTCAGAAGCTTGTATAACGAGCGGAAAAAGCGGGTCTGTTTTATGGACGATATGATAGCCGAGGCCGATGGAATAAGGCAATCGACCTACACTCTGTTTTTTGACTGCGGAAAGGGCTTTGACCCCCAAAATGCCGTATCGGGAGTGCTTGATACCGAAAAGGGGCTTATAGATGCGGCTGTTCCCGAAAATGCAGTCAGATGCCGTTTTGACCCCTGTGAGTGCAGCTGCTGTGTCTCCGGGCTTAGTATAAAAGCCTTCTGCGGGGGAGAGAGCTATGACCCCACATATGCCGCCACGGGCTGCGAGACTGACGGAGCATTGTTTTTTGACGACAACGACCCTATGATAATGATCGAAAACATAAAAGAGGGTACCGAAAGACTGCGCATAAGCTGCTGCGTTGCTCCACTCGGCAAAGGCGGCGAAAGGGCTGTGGGCATACTTAAGAAAAATAACCGCCTGATGCGCTTTGCCGAAAAGCTGGGAGGGCTTGTCCCCAAAAAGCATGACTGAAAAATGAATGGCTATAACATAGCATAACAAATCATAATAAAACATAATAAAAGGAAAATCTTATGGTTATGGACAAAAACAAAATACAAAAGCTAAAAAAATTCATAAAGCCTTTGGGCGCTTTTCTGTCGGCTGCGTCTGTCGTCTTTATAGTCATAAGCATATACAGACTTGGATTTGACTTCGGAGACAAGGGATATACCCCTGCATTTATATTTATCGCTGTTTTCGGCGTACTTCTGAAGTGTATATCTCTCATACTTTCGGCTGACGGCTGGGCTGATCTTCTCAAAATACTTGCCGAGGGCAAGGATTTTGACAGAAACAGCGCAAGGACCATATATATAAAATCCAACATAGGCAAATATCTGCCGGGAAACGTAATGCACTATGTGGAGAGAAACCTCTTTGCATCGGGGCTTGGCATAAGCCAGAAGAGAATAGCCGCAGGCAGCGCAGGAGAAATACTGATACAGATCGTGGCGGCGTTTTCAATGGCTGTTATAATGGCGGGAGGACTTCTCTCCGAGGCTGTGTCGGGCGTTTTCGGCGGCAGGCGCAGGGTGTTCTTTTTAGCCTGCATATGCGCCGTGACAATATTCTGCGCAGCCGCCTTTTTTGCGAGAAGGAGAATAAAGCGGCTTGTGTCGGCAGCAGGCGGCAGGGGCTTTTTTGTACTTCTTCTGAAGGCTTTGTTTAAATATGCCCTTTCTCTGTGGCTGTTGGGCTTTGTTATGGTGGCGCTCTACGCATATATGGGAGGGAGCTTAAGCCTTAAAAATATAAACATTATTTTTTCGGGCTATATAATAGCGTGGGTCTTGGGCTTTGTCACTCCGGGAGCCTCGGGCGGCATAGGCGTGAGAGAGCTTGTTATATACATTCTTATGAAACCTCTGTGCGGCGAAAGCCTCGTAATAACTCTTGGCGTCATACATCGCCTTATTACCGTGGTGGGTGACTTCCTTATGTATTTTGCGGCGGTTCTGAAAGAAAAAATAAAACGAAAAGGAGAGCGAAAAAAATGAAGCTTATAATACAGATACCATGTTTCAACGAGGCCGAGACTCTTGAAATTGCTCTGAACGATCTTCCGAAGCACATAGACGGAATAGACGAGATAGAGTACCTCATCATAAATGACGGCAGCAGCGACAATACGGCTGAGGTTGCGGCAAGGTGGGGCGTTCACTATATTGTCAATTTCAAGCGTAACAAGGGTCTTGCAAAGGGCTTTATGGCAGGACTTGATGCCTGTCTGCGAAACGGAGCGGATATAATCGTCAACACCGATGCGGACAATCAGTATAACGGAGACGATATAGAAAAGATAGTAAGACCCATTCTGGAGGGAAAAACCGATATTGTCATAGGAGAAAGACCCATAGACGATACGGAACATTTTTCTCCTCTTAAGAAAAAGCTTCAGCATTTCGGCAGCTGGGTGGTGAGGATAGCCTCGGATTCGGATATTCCCGATGCTCCCAGCGGATTCAGAGCTTACAGCAGAGAGGCGGCCATGAGGCTCAATGTTACAAACGAATATACCTATACGCTGGAAACTATCGTTCAGGCAGGCAGAAACAAAATGGCTATGACCTCAGTCCCCATAAGAACAAACGGAGAGCTCAGACCGTCAAGGCTTTTCAATACAATGCTCGGTTATGTCAAAAAATCAATGGTTACTATAATAAGAGCCTTTATGATGTATCGCCCGCTTAAATTCTTTATAGGCGTCGGCCTTGTGCCGTTCATATTCGGAATACTTCTGGGGCTTAGGTTTATTGTTTTTATGTTTATGGGACAGAGCGGCGGACACATACAGTCCCTTATACTGTCGAGCATACTCATTATGATGGGATTCATGACTATTATAATAGGTCTGCAGGCTGATATAATCGCAAAAAACCGCAAGCTTTTGGAGGATATACAATATCATGTAAGAAAGCTCGATTATGACAAAACAAAAAAGGATTCACAAATTTAAAGGAGTATTTTTATGAAAAAAATCAAAATAAACGGAAATAATATATTTGTATTTATTATATTTGCTCTTGTCCTTTTTCGTATCTGGCTTGCTTTATCCATGCCTTTAATCGCTTTGGGTTCGGCAGTTGAGGACGATGCGCTGATGTTTGGTTATGCGAAGAATATTGCCGAGGGACACTGGCTTGGCGGATATAACTTTCATACGCTCCTTAAGGGTGTTACTTATTCTTTGCTTGTAGCCTTGTTTTATAATTTAAACATTTCATATTCACTTGGCTTTATATCTATATATATTTTTTCATGCTATGTTATGGTAAGAGCCTTAAAGCCTGTAATACAGAATAAATATATATCTGCTGTTATCTTTATTCTTCTTCTTTATTCTCCTGTTATGATGAACCATGATTATGTACAGCGTCTTTACAGAATGGCTGCTGTTCCGCCCTTTGTGCTGTTGGTGTTTGGCTTTCAGATAGGGGCTTATCTCAGAATAAGGGAAGAAAGCAAGAAATTGTTTCTGTGGCTGCTTGGCGAGGGCATATCGCTTGCTCTGTTTTGGTATATAAGAGAGGATTCACTTTGGGTTTTACCGTTTATTACTGTTTCTTCCATTGTAATGCTTGTTGTTATGTCTGTCGAAAGAAGGTCGAATAAAGCCAAAAGCATGCTTATAATGCCGTTTGCCTCGGTTGCAGCTTTTACATTGCTTGTGGGCGGTATAAATTATGTCAAATACGATACCTTTGAGCTGACGGAACTAAGACTGTATGAACCGAACCAATACAATAGATTTATGAAACATCTTGAAAATATTTCTCCCGATGAGGAGATCGACGGTGTTGAGGTAACAAGAGCAGCCATAATGAAAGGCTGTGATGCCAGTCCCACGCTTAATACGGCAAGAGAGGCTATTGAAGAATTTTATGATAACAACTGGGATGTTTATGCAGACGACTATATAGAAGGCGAGATAAAGGGCAGTTATTATTGGTGGGCTATGAAATATGTCATGCAAAATATGGGGCTTTATGAAAATCCCCAAAAAGCCGATATGTTTTTAAAAAAGGTCAACAGTGAGCTTCAGTCAGCCTTTGACAACGGTGTTCTTATAAAAAAAGAAAATGCGGGATTTTTTAATACCCTTATAAAAGATAAAAATATTATATTTGACAAAATAATAGAAAGCACCGTAAAAATAGCCGGGTATTCAAATTTTAAAACCAAATTGAAAACAAGCGAGGTTTCAAATAAGACTGCCGAAAACAATACCAGACTAATGGAAATTTTATCGGGAGGAAGGATTATTTATCCTGATGATATTGAAGGAGCCGTTATAAGTGGCTGGATAACATCGAACAATAACGATAATGAAATAACCGCCTATATCTCTGACAGCGAAGGCAATGTAATATGTCCCATAGAATTTTATGAATCTCCCGATGTATATGAAGCGTTAGGGACGGATTCATCAAAAAAGGCGAGATTTTCAGTCAGAGTACCATGTGAAAATGTTATTAATAATAATAATGATTTATATATTAAGAATGATTTTTATCTTAAGGTTTATATAGACGAAAACTATTATAAAACTGTAGATATGAAAGAAAATCCCTCCGATAATGACGGTATTATAACATATAATATAGATTCCATTGTCGGAGAAGAAGGCAATTTACTCGGAAAATGCAGATTTGCAGTTAATATATGCAATTTTATAACAGCATTTTATAAAATTTTTGCATTGTATGTGTTTGCTTTGTCGTTGATAGCATATGTTTATATAACTGTCAAAGCTCTGCTCGCAATAAAGAAGCCTAAAAATGAATATGCGGCAAGTTCTCTTATACTTACGGCATTTCTTTTAAGCTCTTTAGTACTTTTGTTTATTGTGTGCTACAGGTACAGAAATGCATGGAATACTGACGGGAGAGAATTTTATTTAGCGGGAGTTTATCCTCTTATGCAAATGTTTAAATATTTTGGCATTGTGTTTTTTATAAGTGATATATATAATAAATATATTAAGAAAACAGGGCGGCTCAAAAAGGCGCAAAATTAATTAAAAAAAATTTTCAATAAGCTCGGCAGTCGTGTTTTGTTGATTTTATTCATATATTTGACTGTACTTATTTCAGGAGGCAGGTCTAAACAAAGCGCCGCATAAATCGGCGGCTGCATATTCAAGAGGAGGAAAAATTATGCTTTCACATAGGTCGTATAAAGAAAAAAATGCAGACAAAACAGACTGCGGCGGAGGATATATGACAAAATCATCAAAAAATGTAAAACTGTTTTTGGCTTTTATATTTTTGGTTATATTGTTTTCTGTTGTGTATTTTATATACGGCTGTGTTACCGCAAGCTTTATGCGCCCTACGTCGGAATCTGCAATAACGGGCGAAAGCTGCACGAAAGCCATCGCCGAAGAAAGCGACATAAAACAATATTTCATACCCGACAGCGATACGGACGGCATTGGTCTGAGGTTTGCTACATACGAAAGAAGGGTATGGGGCAGATATATTCTGGAGGTATACAATACAGACGACAGCCTTGTGGCTGATGCCGAAATAAGGGGCAGCCGCATAAGAAACAATCAATACTGCGACATAGGTCTTTCTGACAGTCTGAAAGCAGGAACGCCCTATTATTTTAAAATATATGCGAAAAAACAGAAAGGCGACAAGCTCGTTATCTGGAAAGGGAAGAGCGATGGGGATGCTTATAAAAACGGACTGTATATAGACGGCAGTCCCACGGATGAAAGCCTTTTATTCAGAACCGCATCGAGATCCTGCGCAAAGCCTGTCGCCATACTTTGCTTTGACATATTGTTCTGTGGGCTTTGTTTTTTGATGTTTTTTGGTGAGAGGATAAACAAAAGGCACGCAGGTATCGCCGTTGCTGCCATATATATCGTTTTTGCCGTTGTTTTTGCAGCAAAGGGAGCGTATTATATAAAAAATTGGGAGTTAACTCCCGATGAGAGATATCACATAGCCTATGCCATAGGCATAAATCTTGACGGCTATCCTCTTGTGCCCGATTATAAATCCCTTAAAAGCTATAAAAGTGTCGGAGGCTGGAACAGTCTTGGAGAAACAAAATTTGTATCGGAGGATAAGGCGTCATATCTCGGTCATCCTCTGCCGTATTATGGACTTATGAGTCTTTTGGGAGATGTTCATGAGGAGGGCGGAGAGGTTTTTGTAAACCTTCTGCGGCTCAAGCTTTTCAATCTGTTTTTGGTGCTTGTCGGCGTGGCGCTTATGTTTTATATAGGCTTTACACGAATAAAAAGAGACGGAAGGAGCCTTTCATATCACATACTTTATGCTGCGATATGTACGACTGTGCCTATGATGGCGGGGGTAGCCTGCGGCGTAAGCAACGATAATATCCTCTATATCTGGTTTTCGCTTTTCTTCCTTGGACTGATAAGGTATTATGAGGGAAAGAAGAATTTTGTCACCTATGCTCTTGCGGCTGTTTCGATAACAGGCGCAGCCATGACAAAGCTTACGGCGGCTGAAATACTTGTCTTGGCTGCTGTCGTGTTTGTGGTCGTGGAGATAATAAAGGAAAAAAGCCTTAAGGTAGTACTTAACAAAAGCTTTCTTGCATCTCTTATTATATATGCTCCGGGAATACTGTATTACATCTGCATATATATGAAATACAATACAGTTTTGCCTACTTTTAAGGTATTCAGCCCCGAGGATTTTTACAACTCAGGTTTTTATGTCAAAGAAGAGCTAAGAGTTTATCACAGCTTTATTGAGTATTTGTACATTTTCTATAAGCTGCTTGTTCAGACGTGGACAGGTCTGTATAATGGTACGGTTTCATTATTCAAAACAAGATGTACGCCCGAAAACTGTGTCTTTATGTTTATACTGTATTTGTCCGCCGCAGCCCTTGTTCTGTCCTCGGTGAAGACCTTTACAGGCAAAGAAAAGGGCAGAGACAGAATAACCGTCGCTTTGGGAGCCGCTCTTATATTGACCGTTATAACAAACCTTTTTATAAGTTACAGCTCATATCTCTCGGACGGACGTGTGGGAAATGTTCAGGCAAGGTATTTTTTATGCATCGTTCCTTATCTTGCCATGTGCTGTCTGAGTATTTTCAATGGGGCAAAAAGAGCGCTTGAAAGGATAGACCTTCCGTGGGCAGGCATAGCTGTGGACATAGGCTGCGTGCTTTTTGCGCTTTTGCTGATATATTATGACTTTCCGTATTTTTATTTCAGACATTTTATTAGCTTGTGATACCCCTATCCCATACGGAAAAAACCTATAACCGCTCATAAAAAAACAGCCCGGAATACGAGCTGTTTTTTTGTGTTGTATTATTATTTAAGTGTAACCTTTGCGCCGACTTCTTCGAGCTTCTTCTGATAAGCCTCTGCATCCTCTTTTGAAAGACCTTCCTTAAGGACTGTGGGAGCGCCGTCAACTGCTGCCTTAGCTTCTTTAAGTCCAAGACCTGTGATTTCTCTTACGACCTTTATAACCTTGATCTTTTCTGAGCCGATAGCTGTAAGCTCTACGTTAAATTCTGTCTTTTCTTCTTCTGCGGGAGCTGCGGGGCCTGCTGCCATAACAACGCCTGCTGCTGCCGATACGCCAAACTCTTCCTCACAAGCCTTTACGAGATCGTTGAGTTCGAGTACGGTAAGTTCCTTAACGGCATCAATAATTGCCTGAATATTTGCCATTTTAATTTCCTCCTTGATAAAATTTTTGTTAAAACATCGCCCGTATTTTTAAGGTGATTATGCCTCTGCGGCAGGAGACTCGTCCTTTTCGGCAATAGCTTTGATAACCCTTGCGAAAGAAGCCATGGGAGCTTGGAAGCTGCCCAGAAGTCTGCCAAGAAGAACGTCTCTTGAGGGTATATCTGCGATAACAGTAAGACCCTTTGCGTCATAAGGCGTTCCATCGATGACTCCGCCCTTGAATTCAAGAACCTTTGCGTCCTTCATAAACTTTTTGATTATAGAGGCTGCCACAGTGGGGTCCTCATAGCATATAGCCAGAGTCGAGGGACCCGAAAAATAGTCCTTGAGGGATTCGTACTGCGTACCCTCTACTGCGAAGTTCATCATAGTGTTTTTGTAAACCTTATAATCTACCCCTGCGTCTCTGAGCTGTTTTCTCAGATCCGTATCCTGCGCTACGGTAAGGCCTCTTGCGTCAACAAGAAGTGCGGAGGTAGCTCTTTCGAGCTTTTCTCTGATTTCGTTTACAACAACCTGTTTTTGTTCAGTCTTTGCCATTGTTACACCTCCTCGGTAAAGGAATAAAATAATAATGCCGAAACCGTTTGTCCGGCAGCCGTTTCTGCACACAAAAGCGCAGAATGTCGGAAGTGCTATAGAATAAATAAAACCCCGTGGCACAATAATACCGCAGGGCATATGATCATTCGGAAATATAATTCCTCGGCTGGTTGATATACGTTACGTCCCAAAGGGACACCTGCTGTCTACGGCACTTCAATTACTCTATCATAAAAATACTCTCCTGTCAAGCTTTTTTTGTAAAAAATTTGCAAAAACCAAGCCGAAAAAGTCAGCCCCAAGAGCCGCGCAGACGGCAAGGACGTTTATTTCTATAAAATGTATCAAATAAGAGGTTTTATTTATACAATTTACTTGAAAAAAACCATAAGTTGGTTTATTATATATAATAGCTGCAAAAAAATATAAAAGCTTTGAAAGGATAATATTATATAATGGGAGTAAGTATTGAGGAAATAAACAAGAGAAGAATATTCGGAATTATATCTCACCCGGACGCAGGAAAGACGACCCTGACCGAAAAGCTCCTTCTCCACGGAGGCGCAATAAGGCAGGCAGGCACCGTAAAGGCCAAGAAAAATTCAAAATTTGCCACCTCGGACTGGATGGAGATAGAAAAACAGAGGGGCATATCGGTTACATCCTCCGTTATGCAGTTTGAATATGAAGATAAAATAGTTTCAATAATGGATACCCCGGGACATAACGATTTCGGAGAAGATACCTACAGAATATTGACTTCGGTAGACTCCGCGGTTATGGTCATAGACGCCGCAAAGGGCGTGGAGGCGCAGACAAAAAAGCTTTTTAAGGTGTGCGCAATGAGACACATACCTGTTTTTACATTTATAAACAAGCTTGACAGAGAGTCGGGAGACCCTCTCGAGCTTATGGAGGAGCTGGAGGAGGCTCTGGGGCTTCCTTCGGTGGCAATAACTATCCCCATAGGCAGCGGAAAAACTCTTGAAGGGGTTTATGACAGGCTTAACAATACAGTCCATATGTACAGAACGGGAAAGGTTATAGAGCTTTCGGAGGAGGGAGTCCTTGACAGCGTTCTGGACGAAGAAATCACGGCTGCCAATCTTGCGGCTCTGCGTGAACAGGCTGAGCTGCTTGACGGCGCGGGAAACGAGTTTGACAAGGAGGCCATTGACGGGGGAAGGCTTTCTCCCGTATTTTTCGGGTCGGCGCTTGCGGATTTCGGCGTTGTCGAATTTTTGGAGCATTTTCTTAAGCTTTCGCCTCCGCCGGGAGCCAGAAAGACCACCGAAGGCCGGGTTATGCCGACAGACGACTATTTCAGCGGCTTTATATTTAAAATACAGGCCAATATGAACCCTGCCCACAGGGACAGACTTGCCTTTCTGCGTATATGCTCGGGAAAATTTGAAAAGGGTATGACCGTTACGCTCACCAGAACGGGCAAGCCTATGAAGCTAAATCAATCCACCCAGCTTATGGCAAACGAAAGAGAAAATGTTGACGAGGCTGTAGCAGGCGATGTTATAGGCATATATGACTCAGGCAATTATCAGATAGGGGACACCCTCACCGACAGCAGAGAAAAGCTGTTTTTTGAGCCGCTGCCCACTTTCCCGCCCGAGCTTTTTTCGAGGGTCGTGCCTATAAACAGTATGAAGGCCAAGCAGTTTCACAAGGGCGTTGAGCAGCTTGCACAGGAGGGAGCCTGTCAGGTATATCGAAACGAATTCAACGAAATTATTTTAGGCGCCGTGGGTCAGCTTCAGTTTGAGGTTTTTGAATACAGACTCAAAAACGAATACAACTGCGAGGTCAGAATGGAGCCTATGAACTTTACCGTTGCGAGATGGCTTGACAGCGAAAACCCTGACGAGGTCAGAGACTATGTAAATTCGAGGATAAGCTTTGTTTTTGACAGCTATGACAGACCCGTTATGCTTTTTGCAAACATATATACGCTGAATACATTTCTGGATAAACACGAGGGCATAAAGCTTCTTGACGCTACGCAGACCACACGGCTTTAAGTATGAGCCCTTATATTTTCGGCTGACGAGGGTGATTTTATTGAAGAAAAGAATGAAAAAAATTTTTCTGATATGCTGCATTTCTATAAAGGAGTTTATGGACAACGGACTTTTTTATATGGCGAATGCGCTTACCTACAGAATGATAATGGCTTTTTTTCCGTTTCTTATATTTCTTCTTTCACTTTGTCGCTTTATAAACTTTGACGGCGGACTTATAATGTCTCTCATAGAACGTCTGCCTGCCGCATTTGAGGAGCTTGTGAAAAAGTTTATCGAAAATGCCTATCTGAGCAATACTATTATGTCAGTGAGCTTTTTGTATGGCGTATGGTCGGCTGCGATGGGTGTTCACGCCATAATTAAGGGTATGAACAGAGCATCTCACATAAACAGCAAGCGGAATTTTATAATGCAGTGGCTGTTGGATTTTGTGCTTGTCTTTATATTTACCGTATATATTTTCATATCGCTTATATTCGTAGTCTTTGACGAGCTTATAGCCGAAATGCTCTTTAAATTTTCGCTTTTCAAGCCCTTTGCCTTTGCGCTTAAGGTGCTGCCCCTGGGCATAATGAACGGCGTTCTGACTACCGTTTTAGTGCTTATATTCTATGAGTTTACCGCAGCGGGCAAATTCCGTTTCAAAGAGCTTATGCCGGGGGCTGTTTTTACCACGCTGTCGTGGGTGCTTATGACGGAGGCCTTCGGTCTGTATATAAAAATAAATACCTTCGCTTTCAGAATATACGGCAGCATAGCGGGAGTGTTTATAACAATATTCTGGGTGAATCTCCTCGCCATAACGCTTCTGGCAGGAGCCCAGCTAAATTCTGTCATAATACGCTATAAAAGCTACGGAATTGACAAAAGGGTATTCTGAATGGGAAAATACTCAGGCGCTGCGGTATATTCGCGGTATGGCCTGCCATATAAAAAGGGGGAAACACCACAATGAAAAACAAAGGCAAAAAAACGGCGCTTTTATATATCGTATTTGCTCTTTCCGCAGCGCAGATACTGTATTTTACGATTTATTCGTTTCTTACAAGGGACAGTGAAAACGGTATATTCAGCCTGTTTATACTTATACTTGCGATTGAATTTTTTATACTTCTCGTATATTCCTTTATGACATTTTCGAGGATTGTAGACAGCATTGTCAAGGGAATATCGTATATAAAAAATCCCACCGAAAGAAAGTCTCTCGGAGTGGGGCTTGCGGAGGTTGACGACGCCATATCCTCGGTAATAGAATACTATGAGGACGAAAAAAACAGGGCGGCGAAAAAAAGGCAGATCATGATATCCTGCATGGAGAACCCCGTGGCATCGGAGCTTTTGAAAAAGGAGCTGCCCACCATTTTAGACATTACGGGGGCGAATGCCTGCTGTTATTATTATGTAAACAACGGCACAGGCAGACTGGAGCTTATGGAGTCCTACGGCTTCGGAAAGGAGCTGTATAAGGCTATGGACATAAACATAGGCGAGGGTCTTGAGGGACTGTGCTGCAAGAGAGAAAAAACCTGCATACTTTCGGAAGAAAACGCCGAAATCAAATATGTTTCGCCAAGCTCCTACGGAAAGGAAAGCTTTAAAAATGTCATCGCCGTACCCATAATAGGCAAGGACGAGGGCTGCGTAGGCGTTATGACACTCGCTTTCAAGAGCGATGTCAGCAAGAAGAACATTGAGGACGCGGAGGAGCTTGCAAAATTTTTCTCCCCCGTACACTACAACAATCTGAGATATGAAAAATACAAAAGACAAACCGAGGAGCTTGAACTTCAGAACAACCTCATACAGGATATAAATCACGAGCTTGGCATAAGAAACAGCGAGCTTGAAAAGAGGATAAAGGCTCTGAAAGACTGATAAGACCCCTCGGACGGGAGCTGATATTTTGGCAGCCTATATAGGTAAGACGCAGGAAGGCGTTCCGCTTTACAGACTGATAGGAGACAAAATTTTTGAAAAAATAGAAAAAGGCATATATAAACCGGGGGACAAGCTCCCTACGGTGAGAGGGCTGGCTCTCCGGGAGGGCGTAAACCCCGGCACTGTCGCCGCTGCATATAAATTTCTGGAAAACAGGCATATTGTATATACCATAACGGGCAGCGGCGTATATGTGACCGAAAGGGGAAAGGACGGATCTCTTTTTGCTCCGCCCGTGCTTTTCGATGAGAGGACGGAGACCCGACCGGGAATGATAAACTTCGCCTCGTCCAATGTCAGCGAGGAGCTTTTCCCCGTAGGTGACTTCAGAAGAGCCTTTAACGCAGTACTTGAAGAAGAAAAGGGCAGAGCCTTCAGATATGAAAACCCGGGAGGCATAGCGTCTCTCAGAACCACCATAGGCGAAAGACTCGGCGTTCTGCCCGACAAAATACAGATAATTTCGGGAGCGCAGCAGGGCATAGACATTATTTCGAGAGCCGTGCTGTCCTACGGAGACTGCGTTTTTGTGGAAAAGCCTACATATATGGGAGCCGTGGAGGCGTTTATGTCCCGCGGCGCAAATATCGTGGCTGTGGATATGGAAA
The DNA here is from genome assembly GCA_947630725.1 of uncultured Clostridia bacterium. Taxonomy (GTDB): domain Bacteria; phylum Bacillota; class Clostridia; order Lachnospirales; family CAG-274; genus JAJQCI01. Next base: position 19,080 of record CANRIS010000003.1, on the reverse strand, counting down.
AGGACGGTATGGACACCGAAAGGCTCGAAAGCCTGCTTAAGGTGCATAAACCCGGGCTTGTGTATGTTATGCCATACTATCAGACCCCTACCACCATAAGCTATTCGGCGGCAAAAAAGCGAAAGCTGCTTGAACTTAGCTATAAATATGATTTTTATATAGCCGAGGAGGACAATCTGAGCGATTTCTGCTACGACTCCGAAAAAACGGTCAGTCTCAGAAGCCTCGACTACAAAAACAAGGTCATTTATATAAAAAGCTTTTCAAAAATACTTATGCCCGGACTGAGACTCGGATATATGGTTATGCCGAGGGTCATATCCGAAAGCGTCCTTAAGGCGAAATATTCCGCCGATATGGGAACATCGGGCTTTATTCAGTCGGCATTCGACAGATATATAAGAAGCGGAGGATATGACAGACACATTCTGAAAATAAGGGATCACTACAAAAGGAAATACAATCTTGTGAATATTTATCTCGGTATGTATATGAAAAATATTGCAGGGTATACCGAGCCGGGCGGAGGACTTTCGTTCAGACTGCTTTTTGACGGTCTGAAAAGCGGCGATATTTTAAGAGAAGCCGAAAAAAGGGGAGTTGCCCTCGGCTGCGAAAAAGGACGTTCGGAGGACGAGGCAGGAGCGGTAAGGCTCGGCTTCGGAGATGTTTCCGATGAGGATATAACAAGAGGAATAAAGCTTATATCGGAGGCGGCGCAGTCCCTTGTCATATGACGGGCGATTTATACCCATAGACTGCGGTTCTGCTTATGTTCAGATATAAAATACCAAAAGAATAAAATATTAAGAAACGGATGGTGTAAAAAAATGGCAAAAAACCAAAGACCCTATGTCAGACCCAAAAATATACCTGCGGCAGCAAGACCCCGCCCGGGCAAGCCCTCGGCGGCACAGTCTGCACAGTCTCGCAATGAGGTAAAAAATCCACGGCTTTGCTCTGCTATGGATACTTTTAAACAAGATCCCAACACAGCCACACAAAACGCATTTGTGGAGGAGCTTTTCAGGGCAAGACTGCTTTTGCCCTGTCATACCGAAAAAAGGGAGGGCGCAGGGCTAAACGAACAGATACAGATCAAATTTTTGCTTCTCAAAAACAAAGAGGGCGAAAACATACTCGGAGCCTTTACCGACTGGGGTCAGATAAGAAAGCAGCAGAATACACCTCCTGCGGAGGCTGCGGCTATGCCATTTAACGAACTGCTCAGGATAGCGACCGATCAGGGCGATAAAATAAAGGGAATAATCATAAACCCGTTTGAACACGGCATACTCCTTGACAGAAATACGATCAAAAATATGAGCGAGAATCTCGATAGGATACTCAAACAGAATGCCGAGCAGAATAACGGTCAGAATGCCGGACAAAACACATCGGGAGAAACTGTGTCCGAAGGCGCAAAGTCTCCTGCCGATGAGAATACCGCCGCAGACGAGCCGCTTTCGCCCGAAAAGAGTCTTGAGGCCGAAATGGAGGAGAAAAAGGGCGAGATACTCTATATAGGCGAGCCTCCCGAGGATCCCTATGACCTTCTTAAGGAGCTTGGCAGATATTATAAGTCCGTAAAGGCTGTTACGGCGGCGTATTTTCTTGAAATACACCGTGCGGGCATAGAAAAGGCCTCGCCCCTTGTTGTCATTGACTTCAAGGGCGACAGCGATACAAAGGTAAAGGTATATGACGAAACAAAGAAGATATGCGCAGAGCATCTGGGTGACGCATCTGAAATTTCGGTTATGACGGCAGGCGAAAAGCTTGTGAAGGATACCGTAGTCAACATCAAGCCATTCTATACGAGAAGGCTTTTCGGCATATTCTGATATTGATATGTGAGGGCGGCTGTACTGTCTTGTATATGCCGCGCCTTTTTTTGAAGGGGAATATATTATGAACAGAACAGAAAGATCTCTTGGGGACAACAGCAGATTTGAATACTTTATTGTTTTCGAGGGCATTATCATAGGCATTGTAGGGGGTCTTGTCGTAAGTCTCTACAGGCTGATACTGGCAAAGGCCTTTGATTTTGCCGTATATGTGTATGGAAATATTGACAGGTTTTGGGAAGTCGTGATAATGTTTGCCGTACTTGTGTGTCTCGGACTTTTTGTAGGCTTTCTGGTTAAAAAGGAGCCTATGATTTCGGGCAGCGGAATACCGCAGGTGGAGGGAGCGCTTATAGGAAGAATGAGGTTTAAGTGGTTCAGAGTGCTTGCTCTCAAATTCATAGGCGGCATAATCTGTCTCGGCTCGGGTATGTCTTTGGGCAGAGAGGGCCCCTCGGTGCAGATAGGAGCCTCCACAGGACTGGGAATAAGCCGATTTTTCAAATCCACCAAAACCGCCGAGAGGTATCTCTTTACATTCGGCGCCGCATCGGGTCTTGCGGCGGCGTTCAATGCGCCCTTTGCGGGGGTGCTGTTTGTTATGGAGGAGCTGCACAAGTCATTTAACAAATATGTGTTTATAGGGGGAATGATGACGGGAATAACCGCCGATATGGTGGCGAAAAAAATATTCGGATTGTCGCCCGTCTTTACCTTCGGAGATATTATAAGAGTGCCTTACAGCTCAATGCACTATGTTATTCTGCTGGGAGCCGCCCTCGGCATAGCTGCCGTTATATTTAACAAGTTAGTCATATTGGGCTTTGACAAATACGGAACAAACGACAGTATACCCGAAATATTCAAGCCCGTTCCCGCATTTGTCGTTACGGGCATAGTGGCTCTTGCCGCTCCCATGCTCCTTGGTGGCGGACACGAGCTTATAGAACTTCTTATAGAGGGCGGTCTTGGGCTTAAGACGCTTGTGGCACTGTTTGTGATTAAGTTTATGTTTACTCAGGTATGCTTTGCATCAAGGTCGCCGGGAGGTATTTTCCTGCCCATGCTGTCCATAGGGGCTGTTATGGGAGCTGCGTTTTCGGTATTTTTTGCAAGATATATGGGCGCAGACCCAAGAAGTCTCGACTTTTTTATGGCAATAGCCATGGCAGGCTTTTTCGGAGCCGTCACAAAGGCACCCGTAACGGGCATTATACTCATATGCGAAATGACAGGCAGCTTCAGTCAGTTTTTGTTTTTGTCGGTAGTCACAATAACGGCGTTTATGGTTACTGAGGTATTCAAGTGCGGCCCCGTTTATGAAATGCTGCTGCATCATTCTCTCAACAAGGGCAAGCCCTACAGAAAAAAGGGAAAGCGTATGGTTATTGAAATTCCCGTTGTGCCATCATCTCAGGTCATAAACAAGGCCGTGAGAGAGCTTGACCTGCCCGAGAGCCTTTTGCTCATATCCATCAGGAGAGAGCCGGGAGAAATTGTCCCCAAGGGAGACATAATACTGCGAAACGGAGACACCCTTGTCATTCTTCTGTATGAAAAGGATCTGCAATACGCCGAGGAATATTTTAACGGCGAAAGGAATATGTGACGACTTATATTTCACCCACAAATCATATAATATATATCATAAATCCCAAATAAAGTAACCTCCCCGCCCCATAAGGAATATTATAGGCAGGGAGGTGATTTTTTGGAAATATGTGATCTTAAAATAGGTATATGTATGTGCGGTTCATTCTGTACATTTAAAAAAGCCATAGACGAAACAAAAAAGCTTAAGGAAAAGGGCGCCGACATACAGTATATATTGAGCATAAATGCGGCTCATACGGACACGAGATTCGGCAAGGCGAGCGATTTCAGAAAGCAGCTTGAAGAAATTTCGGGAAAGGAAATAATCGACAGTATATATGCGGCGGAGCCCATAGGCCCCAAAAAGCTTTTTGATATAATTCTGGTATGTCCGTGTACGGGCAACACCCTTGCAAAGCTGAATGCAGGCATAGCCGATACGCCCGTAACGCTTTCTGTAAAGGCTCATCTGCGCAACGGCAGACCTGTTGTGCTGGCTCCTGCCACAAATGACGCTCTGGCTGCCAACTTCAAAAATATAGGGCAGCTTATGAACAATAAGAATATATATTTCGTACCCTTCGGACAGGACGACTTTGCCGAAAAGCCCTGTTCGCTTATGTCGGATTTTTCGCTGGCGGAAGATACCATCATAAGCGCAATGAACGGCAGACAGCTTCAGCCAATTCTTTTAAAATAAAGATTATAAAAAAGCCGAGATAGATTTTCTCGGCTTATACTGTATATATAATCGTATATGTATTTGTAAAATTGTAGGATCGTGGTCGTTTTTAATAGATTTTTGCCGTGTACAGAACCTTAAAACCCTCGGCTTCGAGGTTTTCGACTGCGTTCTGGAGGGTCGTACCCGAAATTTTGAGGGCGATTCTGCCTCCCAGCTTGGCTATGAATCTGAGAGTGGCATCCGACTTGCCTATTATTTCGGTCACCTTGAATATGTCGGCGTTGTCGTTTGACGAAACCGCAAGGAACATTCCCGTATACTTGGCTCCCGTATAGTCCAGCAGCGCCTTGAAAAGGTCTTTTCTTGCCAATACGCTGAGAAGTATATTGTCCTCGTTTACAACGGGAAGAATGCTGACCCTGTGATCCTTCATATTGAGGGCTGCCTCCCATATGGTGTCGGTCTCCCTGCAGCAGTAGACATTGTTGTTCATAACGTCCCTGACCTTTGTGCGGCTTAAGAACGATGAAAACCTCAGCTCCTGAAAAGCCGAGCCCGATGAGGCGAGATCCTCCAGATCGGACTTGTCCACTATCCCCACAAGCCTGTTGTCGCTGTCAACTACGGGAAACTTGGTATGGTCTATATTTTCGATTTTTCTGTATGCCTTTACGGCAGGCATATCCGACTGCAGAGATACAGCCTTTGCCGAGTTAATTTCAGATACCAACATAAGAAACACCCTCTATCCTTAAAAATGTTATATTCATAATACCACAAATTCAGCCAAAGTACAATAACTTTATTTGCAGATATATTTTTGATTCGGATTTCAGTCAATGTAGAAACAGATTTTATTTTCGGCAAGGGTTTTTTTTACGTCAATGACCCTTTGGTTTTCCGAACCTCTGAACTTAAGCATTATGTTTCTTTTTGAAAGCACGAAGGGCCCGTCCACAAGAACATCTGTGAGATGAAGCATTTCTTCGGTGACCTCGCAGTGAGGAGGACTGTTTTTGTCAAGAAGTGTTTCAAGGGTATAGCCCGTAAAGACCCATATGTTTTTGTCGGGATATTTTTTTGAGACCTTTCGCAAAAGTTCTGTAAGCACTCTCTGATTTTCTGGCTCGAAAGGCTCTCCGCCCAGCAGAGTAAGTCCCGATATATAATTCTTTCCCAGCTCGTCAAGAATCCTCTCTTCGGTTTCTTCGGTATATTCCCTGCCATAGTCAAAGCTCCATGTTTCGGGCTGAAAGCAGCCTTCGCAGCGGTTTCTGCAGCCCGAAACGAAAAGTGTGACCCTTACGCCTTCTCCGTTGGCAATATCGCTTGTATCAATAGCTCCGTAGTACATATCTGTCAGATCCTCAAAAGGCTGTCTCGTGGTTTGAAAGGTGCATAACTCTGTCCTTTATCTCCTGTGTTCTTCCCTGATTCCAGAATTGTGTGCCTATATATCCGCAGGTTCTTCTGGCTACGTTAAGCTTGTTTTCGTTGCGGTTTCCGCAATTGGGACATTCCCACACAAGCTTTCCGTCGTCGTTGACGATTTTGATTTCGCCGTCAAAGCCGCATACCTGACAATAATCGCTCTTTGTATTCAGCTCGGCATACATAATATTGTCATATATGTGTCTGATTATGGCAAGAACAGCGGGAATATTGTTCTGCATATTGGGTACCTCGACATAGCTTATGGCTCCTCCGGGCGAAAGCTTCTGGAACTGAGCCTCAAATGTAAGCTTGTCAAAGGCGTTTATATTTTCGCCGACATGAACGTGATAGCTGTTTGTTATATAATTCTTGTCCGTTACTCCCTCGATTATGCCGAAACGCTTCTGAAGGCACTTTGCGAACTTATATGTGGTAGATTCAAGCGGCGTGCCGTAAAGACTGAAGTGTATGGTGGTCTCGGCTCTCCACCTTGCGCAGGCATCGTTGAGCCTCTGCATAAGATCGAGAGCGAAGGGGGTTGCAGACGGGTCGGTATGGGATTTTCCCGTCATATATCTTGTACATTCGCAAAGTCCCGCATAGCCCAGGGATATTGTGGAATATCCGTTCAGCAGGAGCTTGTCTATCTTCTCTCCCTTTTTGAGCCTTGCCAGAGCGCCGTACTGCCACAGTATGGGGGCAACGTCGGAGGGAGTGCCTTTAAGACGGTTGTGTCTGCACATAAGAGCCTTATAACAAAGCTTTAGTCTTTCGTCAAGTATTTTGTAGAATTTTGAGAGATCTCCGCCCGATGAGCAGGCAATATCCACAAGGTTGAGGGTGACTACACCCTGATTGAATCTTCCGTAGAACTTAGGCTTTCCGTTTTCGTCCTTATACACCGTGAGGAAGGAGCGGCAGCCCATACAGGTGTAGCAGTTGCCTTCCTTAAGCTCTTTCATTACCTTTTCCGAAATATAGTCGGGTACCATTCTCTTTGCCGTACACCTTGCGGCAAGCTCGGTAAGATAATAGTAGGGGCTGTCGGGTGTTATATTGTCCTCTTCAAGCACATATATAAGCTTGGGGAACGCAGGCGTGATATATACGCCCGTTTCGTTCTTTACGCCCTTTATGCGCTGATAGAGCATTTCTTCTATTATGAGAGCCAGATCTCTCTTTGTGTTGGGATCCTCTACCTCGTTGAGATACATAAATACGGTAACAAAGGGAGCCTGTCCGTTTGTTGTCATAAGAGTGATGACCTGATATTGTATCATCTGCACGCCCTGACGTATTTCTCTCATAACTCTCATTTCCGCCACGTTTGCTATCTCGGTTTCGGTGGCATCTATGTTCTGGCTTTTAAATTCCTCCCGTACCTCTTTGAGAAACTTGTCCCTGCTTATCTGCACGAAGGGAGCAAGGTGGGCGAGGGATATGCTCTGACCGCCGTACTGAGAGCTGGCTATCTGGGCGATGCTCTGAGTGGCGATGTTGCAGGCTGTCGAAAAGCTGTGGGGCTTCTCGATGGTCGTTTCGCTTATGACCGTGCCGTTCTGAAGCATATCTTCAAGGTTGACAAGACAGCAGTTGTGCATATGCTGAGCAAAATAGTCTGCATCGTGGAAGTGGATTATACCCTCTTCGTGTGCCTGCTGAACGTCCTCGGGGAGGAGAAAACGCTTTGTGATGTCCTTGCTGACTTCTCCTGCCATATAGTCCCTCTGAACGCTGTTTATGGCAGGATTTTTGTTGGAGTTTTCCTGTTTTACTTCTTCGTTGTCAAATTCAAGAAGCGAGAGGATTTGCTCGTCTGTGGTGTTGGAATGACGCACCATGGCTCTCTTGTAGCGATACTTTATATAATTTTTCGCCACGTTGTAGGCTGACTGCTTCATTATCTCCTCTTCCACCATATCCTGAATTTCTTCAACGCTTGAGGCTCTTGTCATGCTCTTGCAGTAGTCCTCTATGGTTTCGGCAATATATACGATCTGTCTCTGGTTGAGCCTTTTTTCTTTTGAGACAGTATTGTTGGCCTTCTGAATGGCAGCAATTATCTTTGTGATGTCGAAAACCTCTTCGGCTCCGCTTCTTTTAAGTATTTTCATAATTTTTCCTCCCTGTGATCGCCTTATCCCACAGACCCCGAAGAACGGCGGGGCTGCTTGTTTTCAAGACTATATGTAGTAAAAAAATTATTTATATTAACTAAATATTGAAAATATTATAGTACATCGGACAGAAATATTCAAGGACAACTTAAATAAAAATTATGACTTTATTTTTCTATTTACACCCTTTTGTAATGTTACTGTAACATAACGGAAACCTTACGGAAATCTTTCTCGTCCGCCGCCGCTTTTACAATATGTTAAAGTCGGTACAGTTATAAATTATAGCACATTTAGTAAAAATGTCAACAGTTTTTACTAAATATGGGATAAATTTATTTTTTTATGTCTGCACAGCGCAATTTCTCCGACAATCAAACGGCAAATTTTTTAGGTGTCTTATTTATAAATTTCTGTAATAAAATTCCTCCTGCGGCAATATATATAATAATATATGGGCTTATTGGGACAGGCTCATTATATGTTATGGAGGGATGAAATATGAGAAGTATAAGTATAAAATATATTGTTGTGACTGTTCTTGCCGCAGTTTTATTGTGCGGCTGTGAAAAGGGCGGAGATGATTCCGGCTCGCAGAAGGAGGTTCCCGTTGGGGCATACGGCGACAGTATACCCGTCACGAGAGGTGAGGCTGCGAGAATGCTGTCGCTGTGCATATACGAAAAGGACAATATATACGGGCAGGAATACACCGCGGATTTTTCGGACGTAAAAAAAGAGGACAGGCTCTATAAATATATAAACGCCCTTTGCAGAGGAAAAATTATGCAGGGAGACGGCGGCAGCTTTCGGCCGAATGATTATCTCACGGTCAGAGAGGCCTCCTACATAATAGACGCGGCCGACAAATCGGGCAGGATCAGCCTGAAAACGGACGACAATACCGACAAAAGTCCTATTTCCTATTATATGTGGATGGAGATACTTGACAAGCTGTCGGAAGCGGACGGCATATCGGGCGGCAGTGAGACGGTTATGACGGTGCTTATGACCGAGTACAGCGAAAGCAGTCTTAAAGGGTATATAATTACGGACAGGGGACTTTTCGCAACAGACGGTTATGTCCCCCAAAGCCTTGAAAATAACGGCGTGAGCTTTCTCACAAAGGACAAAAGCATTATAGGCATAAAATCGGTGGAGACAAATACTCCTACTCTCGAAAAATGTCTTGTTCGGAGCATAGACGGCGGAAGGGCTGAGGTGTTCTGCGGAGGGTGCAGAAAAATATTTGACTCGGACTCGGAAACAAGCGCAGAGGAGCCTTTTATCGCCGATATAAGCATAAAGGGTGGCGCAGTTGAAGAAATAACTCCATATAAAAACGAAAAAAAAGGCAGAGTGCTTATGGCTGGCGGAACCGTTCTTTTCGATGACGGTTATTCCTACAATGTGGATGAAAATTTTTTTGCGTATTCCACCTATGACGGCATAAACAGGGGAGGTCTGTCCTCTCTTATAAGCGGCTGCACGGCAAGGGTTGTATTCAGCGACAACAAGGCGGTATGCGCCATATGTGAGGAGGCTCCCGACAGAAATAAAATAAGGGTCTGCATAAGCTCCGACAAGGGGCTTTATCACAGCGCCGTAAACATAGGCTCGGACGGAAGCTTTGTTCTTAAAAGCTCCGATATGTCCTCAGAACATTCGGCAGGGGAGACCATAAGGCTTGACAAAAGCAGCGAAAACACATACTTCAGAGGCAGGCTGCTGCGCATATCGCCCAAGGGCGGCGGTGTGATTATTGACGGAAGGAATTATCCCGGGGAGACCGATATTATAAGGAGTGAAGATGGCTATACCGTGGTATGCGAAATGGAGCTTGAAAGCTATCTCTATGGCGTTATCTGTTCCGAGATGCCCTCGGGCTGGAATGACGAGGCTCTTAAGGCTCAGGCCATAGCCGCAAGAACCTACGCCGTGAGACAGCTTCTTTCAAACCGCCGCATAGATTTTGGAGCCAATGTGGACGACACAACGGCGTTTCAGGCATATTCTCCCGAAAATATATGCGATGAGGCCATAAAAGCCGCAGACGGCACAAAGGGACAGATACTTGTTTTTGACGGAGAACCTGCAAATACCTGCTTTTTCTCTACCTCCTGCGGCACAGGCGCAGCCGTAGGCGAACTGTGGCCCGATGGGGAGGTATATCCCTCAGACAGTCCCTCTTATATGGGGGCAAAGAGAATAGGCGAGGGCGGCATACCCGATTTTGGCTCAGAAGAAAAGGCTCTCGGCTTTTTCAGGCTTAAGGACGAAAAAAGTCTTGAAAAAGACGCTCCTTATTTTCGCTGGAGCTTTACGCTTGACCCCGAGAGCATAGGCGTTGACGATATAACCGTTACGGAAAGAGGAAAGGCAGGCAACGTAATGAAAATTCTGGCTGAGGGAGAGGACGAGGACAGAGAAATATGCGGAGAAAGCAGCATAAGGAGCTTTATTCGCCCCGGAACGGTCAAGCTGTCGGACAATACTTCGGCAAACCTCACGGCTCTGCCAAGCTCCTTTTTTGCCATAGAAAAGCTTGATGACGGAAACCTCTGCTTTTATGGGGGAGGCTTAGGTCACGGCGCAGGTATGAGCCAGTACGGAGCCGAGGAAATGGCAAGACAGGGAAAAAGCTGCAAGGACATACTTGAGTATTTTTATCCCGGAACAAAGACAGAGAAGCTTTAAGCACATAGGAAAAGCTGTATATTGCTGTATAAAACATATATATCGCTCATTTAAAGGGCGATATTTTTTTGTGGCTGTCATTAAAAAATAATTAGCTGAAATTCATATTGCATACATACGGATATTTGTGGTATAATCTCTATGATTAAAATTTTGGAAAAGGATGCGGAAAGGAGAGATACCTTTGAAGAATATATATGTTTTTCTCGGCAACGGTTTTGAGACTGTCGAGGCTCTGACGGCTGTTGATGTTCTGAGACGAGGAGGAACGGACGTAAAGACCGTTTCCATTATGGATGACATAAGGGTTGTCAGCAGCCATAATATTGAGGTTAAGGCCGACATTATGCTTGCCGACGCCAAGCTTGACGACTCCGATATGATGATACTTCCGGGAGGACTTGGAGGCACAAACAACATAAAGGCCTGCGAACCGCTTATTGATGCGCTTAAAAAACAGGCGGCAGCGGGAAAATATGTTTGCGCAATATGCGCCGCTCCCTCTGCGCTGGGGATAAGCGGTATCCTCAAGGGGAAAAAAGCCACGGTATATCCGGGTTTTGAAGACGAAATGAAGGGCTGCGAATGTACGGGCGAAAAGGTTGTGGTTGACGGAAAAATCATAACGGGAAAGGGCCCCGGAATGGCTATGGAGTTTGCATTTGCGCTTCTCGCGGCGGCAAAAGGACAGGAGTGCGCAAAGCGCATAAAAGAGGATATGCTGCTTGAATAATATCCCCGACTGCATTATAAAAATAAAAGAAACCGGTGAGGCGTATGAACTCTTTGCAGAGGTATTTCAGCTACAGACAAAGCCTTATAAATCAGTATGTCAAGGGAGATATGACAAAAGAAGAATATCTCGACAGCAATCTGAACGCCGTTCTGTCCCTTCGTGACAAGCCCTACAAATATGTTGATTCGGTCGAAAAGGGGCTGTTCAACTATCAATTCTACAACGCAATGGCAAAGGCCAGCCGTATGGAGGCAAGGGCATATTCAAAAAACGATGAAAACTCTGTGCTTTTTCACGACAGAATAAACAGATTTTATGAGTGCAAGGACAGAGCCACAATGAAAATACTGAAGCTTTTGGATTTCAAAAATATAGAGGCGTACTTTATAAAGGTCAGGTCAAAATTTCTGAGAGGCAGACTTTTTGAAATAGTGCTTTCCGACTATGAAAATATGATCCTGCACTCACAGAACGAGGCGATCCTCAACAGACTGAGAGAAGAGGGGGTTTTTGTCGAAGGTTCGAGAAAATCTCTTATAGACTATTATATAAATTCAAAATACTGACAGGAGGATTTTTTTACCGAAATGAAAGGAATTATACTGGCGGGAGGGTCGGGCACAAGACTCTATCCTCTCACCATGGTTACATCAAAACAGCTTTTGCCGATATACGACAAGCCTATGATATATTATCCCATGTCCGTTCTTATGAGCGCAGGCATAAGGGATATACTCATCATTTCCACACCTATGGACACGCCCCGTTTTTCGGAGCTTTTGGGAGACGGGAGCCGTTTCGGGCTTAACTTAAGCTATGCGGTTCAGCCATCGCCCGATGGCCTTGCGCAGGCGTTTATAATAGGAGCCGACTTTATAGGACGGGACTGCGCCGCTATGATACTCGGAGACAACATTTTTGCGGGACACGGACTCAAAAAAAGACTTCGTCAGGCCGTAAAGAATGCGCAGGACGGTGTCGGAGCCACCGTTTTCGGCTACTATGTTGACGATCCCGAGCGCTTTGGCATTGTGGAATTTGACAGCAGCGGAAAAGCCGTGTCGATCGAAGAAAAACCCAAGGCTCCCAAGAGCAACTACTGCGTCACGGGGCTTTATTTTTATGACAACAATGTGGTTGAATATGCGAAAAAGCTGAAGCCCTCCGCCAGAAACGAGCTTGAAATAACCGATCTCAACAAAATTTATCTGAGAGAGGGCAGGCTCAACGTGGAGCTTTTGGGTCAGGGCTTTACATGGCTTGATACGGGAACCCATGAAAGCCTTGCAGACGCCACTGATTTTGTAAAAACACTTGAAACCCATCAGCACAGAAAGTTGGCGTGCCTCGAAGAAATAGCCTATCACAACGGCTGGATAACAAGGGAAAAGGTTATGGAGGTTTATGAGATGTTTAAAAATAACCAGTACGGAAAATATCTCAAAGACGTTCTTGACGGAAAATATATCGACAAATTGATAAGTAATCACTGATCAAGGTATGTTCAGCCCGACATATGCTTTTGTGCTTTAGGGCATTTGATCGGCAGCCCCACAAAATGAAAGGACAGGTTATATGACGATTATTGTTACCGGCGGCGCCGGGTTTATAGGCAGCAACTTTATATTTCATATGCGAAAGGCTCACCCCGATTACAGAATAGTATGTCTCGACTGCCTTACATACGCAGGCAATCTTTCGACACTCTCATCGGTAATGGGGAGCGAGAATTTCAGATTCGTCAAAAAATCAATTACCGACAGAGAGGCGGTCTTTAAGCTTTTTGAGGAGGAAAAACCCGACATAGTCGTTAATTTTGCTGCAGAGAGCCACGTTGACCGCTCCATTGAGGATCCCGAAATATTCATAAAGACAAATATACTCGGCACGGCAGTTCTTATGGACGCCTGTATCAAGTACGGCATAAAGAGATTCCATCAGGTTTCTACCGATGAGGTATACGGCGATCTGCCTATAGACAGACCCGATCTGTTCTTTACGGAGGAAACGCCTCTGCACACAAGCTCTCCGTACAGCTCGTCAAAGGCGGGAGCCGATCTTCTTGTGCTGGCATATCACAGAACCTACGGACTTCCCGTAACGATAAGCCGCTGCTCAAACAACTACGGCCCCTATCATTTTCCCGAAAAGCTCATTCCTCTTATGATAGCCAACGCCCTGAACGACAAGCCGCTTCCCGTTTACGGAAAGGGCGAAAATATAAGAGACTGGCTCTATGTGGAGGATCACTGCCGTGCCATAGATCTTATAATCCACAATGGCAGAGCAGGCGAAGTGTATAATGTAGGCGGCCACAACGAAATGAAGAATATAGATATTGTGAAGATGATATGCAGAGAGCTCGGAAAGCCCGAAAGTCTTATAACCTTTGTCGCCGACAGAAAGGGACATGATATGCGCTATGCCATAGATCCCGAAAAAATTCACAGAGAACTGGGCTGGCTGCCCGAAACAAGGTTCAGCGACGGAATAAAGAAAACCATAAGGTGGTACCTTGACAACAGAGATTGGTGGGAGACTATAATTTCGGGAGAGTACCGAAACTATTACGAAAAAATGTACGGCGGCAGAGAGGTGCTTTGATATGAAGGTTTTTGTAACAGGAACGGCAGGTCAGCTTGGCTGCGACCTTATGAAGGAGCTTGAAAAAAGGGGCTATGAGGCTGTCGGAGCCGACATAGCCGAAATGGATATAACCGATTCGGATGCCGTTGACAGTATCATCACGGCAGAAGCTCCCGATGCGGTAATACACTGCGCGGCGTGGACGGCTGTTGATGCTGCCGAGGAGCCCGAAAACTATGACAAGGTTATGGCTGTCAACGCAGGCGGAACCGAAAACATCGCAAGGGTATGCGGAAGGCTTGGCTGCAAGCTTATTTATATTTCTACCGATTATGTTTTTGACGGCAGCGGCGACACCCCGTGGAAACCCGATGACAGGAGAGATCCTTTGAACGTATACGGACTTTCAAAATACAAAGGTGAGCTGGCTGTAGAAAAATTTACAGACAAGTATTTTATAATAAGGATAGCGTGGGTGTTCGGAAAAAACGGAAGTAACTTCGTAAAGACGATGCTCCGCCTCGGAAAGGAAAGAGATACCATAACGGTGGTAGACGATCAGATAGGCACCCCCACATATACGTGGGATCTGAGCCGACTTTTAGTCGATATGGCTGAGACTGAAAAATACGGAAGATACCACGCCACAAATGAGGGAGAGTATATAAGCTGGTATGATTTTACGCTTGAAATAATGAGACAGGCTGAAAAATACGACCCCGAATACGGCAGGACATCCATTATTCCCGTATCAAGCGGAGAGTATAAAACAAAGGCAAAGCGTCCCTCAAACAGCCGTATGGACAGAAGCAGGCTCAAGGATAGGGGCTTTGAGCCTTTGCCTCACTGGAAGGACGCTCTTGGCCGTTATTTGAAAGAGATAGTTTTCTGAAAGAATTGATTTCTGAAAGGAGAAAATTATGAACAGGATAAAGGTTACAAAATGCCCCATAGAGGGACTTTATATAATAGAGCCAACCGTCCACAACGATGACAGGGGCTATTTTATGGAAACCTACAACAGCCGTGATATGGCGGAGGCGGGCCTCAATATGGTCTTTGTGCAGGACAATCAGTCTATGAGTACAAAGGGAGTTCTCAGAGGACTGCATTTTCAAAAGGAATTTCCACAGGGCAAGCTTGTAAGGGTCATAAAGGGCAGAGTCTTTGATGTTGCGGTAGACTGTCGGAAGGGCAGCGCCACCTATGGGAAATGGTTCGGAACAGAGCTTTCCGAAGAAAACAAAAAGCAGTTTTATATTTCGGAGGGATTTGCCCACGGTTTTCTCGTACTAAGCGATACGGCGGAATTTTGCTACAAGGTGACGGATTTTTATCACCCCGGCGATGAGGGCGGACTTGCATGGAACGACCCCGCCATAGGCATAGACTGGCCTGAGCTGAACGGAACCTACAACGGCACTGCCTCCGCCGAGGGCTACACGCTTTCGGACGGAACGCCCCTCAACCTGAGCGACAAGGATCAACAATGGCCCCGACTCGGCAGCCGGGAACATCACTGAAGCCGAACCCGATAACAACAATTACCATTGACTTGATCATATAAAGACTGTATACTTTATTGCAGAAGTCAACAGCAGAACCCATCGGCCGCCGGACAGCTTTTGTCCGGGGTATCGTCTTTTGACTCTCAACAATTTCGGCTTTGACAATAACGCTGTAAAAACATCCTTACCATAGGCTGATTGATTGACTGTCATACAGTTTTTGTCGGTGACATTGTTTTTTAACTCCCTAATGGCTTTTGCTAAAAGGATTGTGCGCGCAAATGACAAATTCGGCTTTGACGATAACGCAGTAAAAATATCCACATTATAGGCTGATTTATTGTCTGCATAAGGCTTTTGTCGGGGACGCTGTTTTTCGACTCCCGAATGGCTTTTGACGGAGATATTGTTTTTCATCTCCCGAATAGCTTTTGCCAAGAACGATTTTGTGAATAAACGACAATGACTGCTTTGGTGATAATTCAGCCTAAAACGCCTGCACCGAATTTTGTTTCTCTCACATAAGCTGCTGTTGCCTTAAAGTACATTCTGCAATTTTTAAAAATTATATTGACAAAAAAACGGACGACTGATATAATGACTTATCATGTGTTTTTAAATATGGGACACTGTAAAAACAACAATCTTCGGGATAAAACATTGTTTGAAGGCTCTGTACAGACCCCGTTAAACAGTCAAAATATTCCGACTGTCGGATCTTCCGCAAACCGCATGACCGCAAGCTCATCGGCATTGACCGTGGCGACAAACCGACCATCGCAAAACATTGCCCTGCTCCCGTTGCCGCCCGATTTCTGACAGCTTCACACATATCTGTCCACCGCTCAACCCCCTCAGACATAACCCCGAAACCCTTCGGCCTTTATCTCTGAAATTGACCTGTAGATATGTGTCTACCCCTCAGATTCAGTTGTTGAAAACGACAAAAAAACAAACATATTATTCGTTTTTTAACAAATAAAATAAACATTAATCCAATATAAGCCTGCATTTCAGTACATTTTACGTATCTTTGGACTAAGTTTCAACAATTTTACCCCAATATTGAACTGCAGACGGACATAAAGCCTTAATTGGCATGTACAAAACATCATCACTAACTAAAAATAAAGATTAAAATTTGATTAAAAAATTAATACCCCAATAACTTCACGCGGGGGAATAGTAGAACTACCCCCCCCCATACCAAAACTACAGTGAGGGGGGGGGTACCCCCCCATAGTTGTTCATAGCAACAGCTTTTTGTTTCTAAAAGAAAGTTTTTTAATAAAAGTACTTATTTGGAGTGGCTTTTAATCATTAAACTTTAAATGTTGCAATATTACCTATGATTTGAAGCTGTATGTAGATTTCTATGTACTAGGTAAGCGAGTTGTCTATGAATATTAGTGAAACAATTATTTTTTTAAATATTATTTTCTGTAAAACTTAAAATGTCTTAACGAAATTTTAAGTTAATATGTTTTTTTAATTTAAGAGTAGAGGATAATCATGGAAGAACCTATGCGCATAGCACAAGTTATAGGAAAATTAAGCAGCGGTGGTGTTGAATCGGTTGTATATAACTATTACACGAATATAGATCACCATAAATTTCAATTTGATTTTTATGTAGATGCTGATTCTAGATGCAAATTACCGAAAGAAATTATTGATATGGGTGCAAATTGTTATGTTATTCCACCATATCAAAATTTATTTTCATACATAAAAAAACTGGAGGAAGAATTTAAAAAAAATAAATATAGTATCGTTCATTCAAATATGAATACACTTTCTGTGTTTTCACTTTATGCAGCGTATATAGCAGGCGTACCTATAAGAATATGCCATAATCATAGCACTGCTGGAAAAGGCGAAATTAAAAAAAATATTTTAAAGTACATATTGAAACCTTTTGCAAAAGTATTTGCTACAAATTGTTGCGGCTGTTCTAAATATGCTGCTGAGTGGCTTTTTGGTAAAAAGGCTGTAAACAATGGAAATGTTACAGTTTTCAACAATGCTATAGATATAAATAAGTTTAAATACAATGCCGATGTTCGTACAGAAGTAAGAAAAGAGTTAAATATAGAAGATAAGGTAGTTATCGGTCATATTGGAAGATTTTGTTATCAGAAAAATCACGATTTTCTTATAGATATTTTTAATGAAATCTGCAAACAGAATGATAATGCTGTGCTTATATTGGTAGGCATAGGTGAGCTTTCATATGATGTTAAGAATAAAGTACATAAATTGGGATTGGATGACAAGGTAAAATTCTTGGGTGTCAGAAAAGATGCCTACAGAATATATCAGGCTATGGATGTATTTGTACTTCCATCCAGATATGAAGGATTGCCTGTTGTGGGTGTAGAAGCACAGACATCGGGTACACCTTGTGTGTTTTCGGATGCGATGACGGTAGAAACCAAAATGGCAAGAAATACAATAATGCTTAGTTTAGATGAACCTGTAAATGTGTGTGCAAAAAAAGTATTGGAATTTTCTAAGATACCTAAATATGACAGTTCAGCAGAAATACAGGCGGCAGGCTTTGATATTTCCACCGAAAGCAAAAAACTTGAACATTATTATGAAAATTGTTTATCCCATAGGAAAATTATATATGATTTTCAATGATAGATATATAGTGGAGTCGAAAAGGACAGTAATTTTTGAATGTAAATCAAATAAGTCTAAGAAGACAATAGATTAGGATTATATATACAAAAAGTTATCAGAACAGAACGCAAAGAAGTTTTTTCTTTCTTTGTTTTGTAAAAAAGCTGTATACAGAATTACAGATATAAAAAGAATCATTGAAAGTTTGGAATACCGTAATGTTTAGGAAAAAATAAGTTTTATGAAAATATCAAATCCGATTGTTTAAGTGTAAAATCGGAAATGATAGGCATATGCCAGAAATAATACAGGTTATGAGGACAGCATAAGGCAGAAAATGTAGCTTTTCTATGTGCATAATTTGTCCTTATGGCTTGATGTAAAAATATTCTTTAAGATTATTGTTTCTGTATTGAAAAAAGATAGAGCACAACAGCTATGATTAGAATTGGTGAAGACTTATGATAATTACTAAAACTCCCTTCCGCATGTCGTTCTTTGGCGGTGGAACAGATATTCAAGATTATTTTACAAAAAACAAAGGTGCAGTATTATCCACCACCTTTGACAAATATTGTTATGTGACCGTAAGGCATTTACCAAGATTTTTTGATTTTAGCACACATCTTACATATTCTCAAACAGAGTATGTAAACAGCAATGATGAGATCAAGCATCCTGCTATTAGAAATGCAATGAAAATGCTTGATATGCACGAGATACGTCTTACATATGAATCGGATCTTCCTGCCCGTTCGGGATTAGGGACAAGCTCTTCCTTTGCGGTTGGTATGCTCAATGCATTCTATGCCTTAAAAGGTAAATATGCGGACAAAAGAAAGCTTGCCAATGAAGCTATTTATCTTGAAAGGGTGCTATGTAACGAGGCAGGTGGCTGGCAGGACCAAATTGCAGCTTCATATGGCGGTTTCAACAGGATAAATTTTGACGAAAACGGTTACGAGGTTTTACCTGTTATCATTTCTCCTGAAAGAAAAAAGATTTTAAATGAAAACCTTATGATGTTTTTTACGGGCTTTACCCGCTTTTCATCTATGGTGCAAAAGTCAAATGCAACCGATAAAAAGAATAAGACTGCACAATTAAAAGAAATGTACAGTCTTGTAGGTGAAGCCGAAAAAATATTGACGGATAAGACTTTGGATATAGACGATTTCGGCAGACTTATGGATCATACATGGAAACTGAAAAAACAGACGGGTTCGGCCGTTTCCACTTCAAATATAGA